>JAEWZY010000020.1 GCA_023394955.1 Bacillota bacterium | reverse complement strand
TTCCGGGACCAAAAACTGGACCAGCTCGCCGACTTCGTCTCCGACCTGCGCGGCATCGCCAAAGTAGCCCTGGCCGACACCCCCGACTACCTGGAGAAACTGGGCATCCTGGCCCGCTCGGCCGGATCCACACCCCGTAAACAAACGGCGGCAACCAGTGAATGAACTGCAACTAAAAAAAGTCGAAAACTCGCTTCCTCAGCGAGTTTTCGACTTTTTTATATTATTTCTAACCCTTCTTTTAAGACTTCAGCCGCAAATCCGTCCCGTTCAAGATAATCCCGATACGTAAAAGGTATCGGTTGAAAATCCATTTTCACATACTTCCTCGCCCTGGAAAGTAAAAACTTTATCCCATCAATTCGAGAAGTTCCTTCAAAATAATCCGAAAAAATCGCCAAGTCGACATCGCTGTCTTTATCATAATTACCACGGGCATAAGAACCAAATAAAATAGCTTTTTGAACCGGTATTTCCTTGCTCAGTTCCGCTACATATTCCCTAATAGCATTATCAATCATTTTAGGGATTTGGCCCATACGAACACCTCCTTGGCTTTGAATAAAACTTGTTGGGCTTCTCTTTGGCCTATAGTAGCGGATAACCGCTCTTTATAGGAGGGATACCTTTCAGATATATAAAATGCAAGTAACTCCTCTAAAAAATCCCGATGATCCTCTAGTTTCCCCGATACAGAGTGAAAGTTTTTAAAATGAATTTTTTCAAAAACACTGAGAATATTATGAGTTCGTGGCGGTTCTTCTTTATTATAATACACAAACAATCCCTTGACTATTTTTTCGATGGCTTGTTGGCACATAAAAATCACATAAAAATATCTTCCCGTGTTAAGCATAGCATTGGCTGTTTCGAGGTCATATTCTGCAATGTCTTCCCAATAGGAGTATCTTTCATTTCCATCCAATAAGCCTCACCACCTTTAGTATTATTATACCATTTATATGAAAATCCGGATAGCAATAGGCAAACCGTCAAAAAACTCGCTTCCTCAGCGAGTTTTCGACCTTTTTATATTTTCCTACCCCTTCTTATAAAACCTCAATCGCAAATCCATCCCGTTCAAGATAATCCCGATACGTAAATGAATATCTCCGCCTCTACACAGCCAACTTCAACACCGCTAAAACCTCATCCCTGGTTAACTTACTAACACTACCTACAGTAGTCAACCACGGCTTAATGGCTTTGGTTGCCATCTCTTCCAAACGGTCGCTTGATATATCCAGTTCCCCCAATGTAGTCGGCATTCCAATCCTCCGGTAAAATTCTTCCAGCCTGTTAATCCCTTCCCTGGCGGTCCGCTCCGGCGCTTCGAAATCATACTCCACACCCCAGACTCTTACCGCAAACTGAGTGAACTTTTCCAGGTTTCGCTGGAGCGTATATTTCATCCAGGCCGGAAAGACCACTGCCAAACCGGCCCCATGAGCTACATCATAAATCGCGCTCAACTCCTGTTCAATCATATGGGAAGCCCAGTCTCCCAAGCGACCGGTACTTAACAGGTCGTTATGGGCCAAGGTCCCGGCCCACATCATTTCCGCGCGGGCATCGTAATTATCGGGCTGGGCGATGGCGATGGCTGTATTACGAATCATTGTTTTTAAAACCGCCTCACAAAGATGATCAGTTAGATCAACCTGTTTCACATCGGTAAAATAGCGCTCCATTACATGGGCCATAATATCCACCGCGCCGCAAGCGGTCTGATAGGGCGGCAGGGTAAAAGTTAACTCCGGGTTCATAATGGCGAACCGGGGCCGGTTAAGTTCAACATTCAACCCCCATTTCAACCAGCCGTCCTCATTGGTAATTACCGAACTTTTGCTGGCCTCGCTCCCGGCAGCGGGTATCGTCAAAATTACTCCGGTGGGTAAAGCCTCTTTGGGAACGGCCTTATTGGCGAAAAAATCCCAAACATCCCCCGCATACGGCGCCCCAAGGGCAATCGCCTTAGCGGAATCAATCACGCTTCCGCCACCCACGGCCAGGATGAAACCGATCCCTTGTTCCCGGCAAATTTTGACCCCTTCCCGGACCAGGCTCAAACGTGGATTGGGTTGTACCCCCGATAGTTCCATATATTCTACTCCGGCGGCCTTCAAGGAAGCCGCCACCTTATCGTATAAGCCGGAACGTTTGATACTGCCGCCGCCGTAATGGAGCAGCACTTTTTCGGAGTACTTTTTGGTTTCTGCGCCGACTCCGTTCTCGACTCCACGTCCAAAAATTATCTTGGTGGGACTCAAAAATTCAAAGTTTTCCATCTTCTTCACCTCGGTTTATAGTCTTACTGATTAATCACATCTCCCAATACAAACATGGCTTCATCGATATAGGGATCGGCCCCGACTTCCTTCTGCCATTCCTTGAGTTTCTCCAGCCTGCTCGGCTCCGTAGAATCGCCGTTTAATACCGTAACCTTTAAATAGGACCGTTCCGCGGCGTAATTCTTTAAACGTTCCGCCTGTTCCTTTAACCGGGTCTGTTCAGTATATATTTCCGCCAGTTTTAACGATTGGCTCGTATTCTGCTGTTGATCTTTAACCCGTTTAACATGCTCCGTGATCAGCTTAAAAGAAGGATTGGCCTTGACCCGTTGGGCGCTTTTATTTTTGATCTCCTTCAGATTATCCGGCCCGGCCGTCCACTTCTGATAATGCGTCGGTGAGATAGTATCCCAACCAAGGGCATGATCCAAATCCTTTTCTCTGGTCAAATGCTCGTTTATATCAGGCAACGGGATATCCGAAATAACTCCTTTGCTCTGAGTCGAGCCCCCGTTAATCCGGTAATATTTTTGAATGGTCAGTTTCAATGAGCCAATCGGTTTTAAGACCGAAAATTCCCGGCCTAAAAAACGATCCAGATCGGTGATCACTTGGACTGTCCCTTTCCCATAAGAAGACGTTCCTCCGATGATAATCGCCCGGCCGTAATCTTGGAGGGCGGCCGCTAGTATTTCCGAAGCCGAGGCGCTGAAGGAATTGATTAAGACAACCAATGGGCCGTTATAAACGATATTCGGGTCGGGATCATTCAGTACCTCGATATGTCCGGCGCCGGTTTTCACCTGGACCATCGGGCCTTTTTTAATAAAAAGGCCGGACATGGCTACCGCGTCATCTAAAAGCCCGCCAAAGTTGTTTCTCAAGTCCAAGATAACCCCGTCTACCTTCTCCGCGTTTAACTTTTGAAGTTGATCGCGGACATCCGCGGCGGCGCTCCGGCCTTTGTTGGATTTAAAATCATGATAAAAAGAGGGCAAATAAATATAACCGAACTTTTTATCCAATTCCTGGTTGGCGATGATGGCGGCCTTGGCGTAGGCTTCTTCAATCACCACCATATCCCTGATGATCGGGATCACCGTAATCCGGCCATCCGGTTTTTTAACGGTCAACCGGACTTCAGTTCCCTTTTTCCCCCGGATATATCTAACAACCTCATCTAGGGGCATAAAGGAAATATCCATCGGCTCTTCGGCGCCTTGACCAACTTTCATTATCAGATCGCCGGCCTTAAGCTCGCCTTGACGCCAAGCGGCGCTACCGGGTACGATCTCGTTGACTTTGATATATTCTCCATCAGCTTCCAGTATAGCCCCGATTCCTTCCAGAGTCCCCGAGAGATCCGATTCAAAATCTTTCGCCTGTTCCGGCAGGAAGTAGGTGGTATGAGGATCGAGACTCCCGGCGACGGCATTTAAATATTGTTCCAACCGGTCCTCGTTGCCCTTGCTTAATAACATTTGAAATTCCCTTTTTAAACTTCGGGAAAGTCTCTCCCGGGCTTGGACTTCCAATTCCGGCTTGAAAGCCGGCGCCTTCGATCCCGGTTTTGATTTACCGTTTTCTTCATTTTCCAGAGTTAGATAGTATAATAGAGCCCGGTATTTAAGGGTCTTTCTCCAATACTCCTTTTGTTCGGCCTCATTGGCGCAATAGTCCCTTTTATCCGGGTCCAGTTCCAAAACTTCATCCTTGGAAAAATCAAAGGGACGCTTTAAAAGATCTTGATAAAAATCCTGTACTCTCTCGATCCGTTTCTTTAAAACCCCCGAGGTTTCTTCCAATAACCCGTATTTTCCGGTCTGTAGTTCATCATCGATCTTATTTTGATATTGCTTTAACGTTTCAATATCGGATTTTAATAAGAATCTTTTGTTAGGATCGACCTTTTTGAGATATAGGTTAAAAGCTTTTTGCGAAAGACTATCATCCAGCTTCACCTGGTTATAATGCCAGTTTTCTAAAGCTTGAAGCATAATTCTGGTAATAACCGTTTCTTTTCCGATTCGATTATCCGCCGTAGTAATGCCATAAATCAGTAAAATAATAACTACAATCGGAATTAGTAATTTAAAAATAGTTTTTTTCATTTTCATTTCCTTTTCCCTTATCATTAAAGGTTACAACTCCCAGTAGAATGCTTTAGCTGCCTATTATATAGTCTCCTGATGATCATAATAAACCTATCATTATCTTCAATCCTTGTCAACCTTGGCGGCAAACTTGGGAAATAGTGAAACGCGGAAAAACAAGCCTCTGATAAATTCTTGCCTTAAATAATTTCCAAGCAATCCTTATTGACCCATCCCCGCTTGCCATCAACTCGTTTTAGCTTTACCCAATTATCTTTCTCCTCCAGGATCAGGACCCTCGATCCTTCATCCAAGTGGTAATAGAGAGTGGCTGTTGGAGATGGTTCAAAACGGACTTCATCCCCTTTAACCGCAACCGCATGGTCCCGCGATTGGTCCCAATAAGTCAGGACTCCCAATGAAACGAGGCTTATCAAGATTATTGCGCAACCATACACTACCCCTGCCCACCATTTTTTCAAGTTTCCCACAACAAGGTTTTGAATTAAGCCCGGCCTAATGATCCGGAATATCACTAAAATAATCAATCCGAAAAACCAAATTGAACCGGTGATCGCTAGTTGGTCAACTGGAGCGATTCCCGTTAAAAACCCCAAAAACTCCCGTTTCCAGTCGGGAACTCCCTCTTGAACATCGGCTAAAGCATAATTCAGGTTCGCTTTCAAATCGGCGTCACCCGGAATCAGGCGTTTCGCCCTTTCATAGTAAAGAATCGCCCTTCCTTTTGCCCCAAGCTTAAAATAAGTATTGCCCAGGTTATAAAGGAGATTCCCATTGAAATAACCGGCATCGTAAAGTCGCTCATACAATTCTACCGCTTTAAGAAAGTCAGCTTTTTGATAAGCGCTGTTAGCCTCCGAAAAAAGGGTCTCCGGATTGGAAACGTTCCCTTTAGGGCTGCCACAGGCGGGTTGTTCAAAGCCAGGAAATGATAAAAGTATCAATAAAAGAAGAATCCCCGTCTTTAAAAATCCCGTCAAAATATTAAATTTTCTCATTTTGGCCCCTCCTCTCCGGCGTCTTTCCTTTTTTATTGATAAAAACATCTCCTTGATCAAGAGTTTTGATGATCAGGTTTACCCGCTCCCATAATCGCCGGGCTTCGGCAGAGTCGATTTTACTCCCGGTAAACCGGTAATAATCGTACTGATCAAAAAATTCTTTTATTTCCCCCAGGGTTTCCTCGTTAACCCCGAAACCTGCGATTTGATCCACTACAGTCCCGGTCATCCCGGCTGTAGTTAGTTGATACTTTTCGCCCAGATATTCCCGGATGATTAAATGTAAGTTTTCTAAAGTATTTTCCGGTTTCGCGGCCAATTCCGCTTTGGCCTTGGCCATTCGTTTAGCAGCCCGGTTTCCGGCCCGGACCGACCGGGACCAAGGTGAGTCGGATAATAAGATCCGGCGGTATTTCCGGTAACCCAAAGCAATAACCAAACTTAATAAGGGAGCCAGTTGGAGCCACCAGAACCAATTTTGACAGATCAGTTGTTGGTCGCGCCGTTTCAAGCTGCCCAATTGTTCTTTAATGTATACCAAATCCCGGCCATAATTCTCATCGGACGCTTCCGGAGCCGCAACTAAAACCGCATTAAAATTGGGGTTCGGATTCACCTTGACCGGAATCGCCGGAGCGGTAGCTTGACGATATTTCCCTTGGGACGGATCAAAATAGGCTAGTCCAAAAGGCCCGATCTGTTTCACTCCGGTATCGATCGGAATTACCACCTGTTCAAATTGAACTTGGCCGGTGGCTCCTTGAGCGGATTTTTTCTTCTGAGCGTCATAAACTTTTAATCCATTAACCTTGCTTAACTGCGGGGAGCTAACCGTTTGCAGATTACCGTTTCCGGTAACCGTAAATCTAAGGGTCACCGGTTCTCCCTGTAAAACCTCGGCCGGTTGTCCGGATACTTGAATCTGAAACCGACCGATTCCACCGGAAAAGTCGGCCGGCTTCCCGGACGGCAAAGGTAAAACGTTGATATTGACCTGGTTACTCTTTAGTTCTAAAGGGTATTTTCTAAATTTTGAAAAGAACGAATCCGCCGCTTGTTGCTTAATCAAAACCGAACAACTCAGCTGCGCCGGGCCTAATTTAAAAGCGCCGGTCCTAATCGGGCTTAAGTTGGATGAAAACTCGACTACTTGATAAGAACGGCCGTTGATGGTAGTTCTGCGCTGACCCGGTTTGTTCATTTGATCTAAAATGAATTCCGATTGGTTGATAACCGGATAGCTCATTTCATCAATATTAATTTCGCTATAATAGACCCTAATCTTCAAGGGGGTCTTTTCCCCAAGAAACAATTTGTTCTTCCCCAATTCCATTTCCATAAAGAGCTTGTCGCCTAACGCAGATGAATCGTCTCCAGTTGGAGTTCTAGTTTCTCCCCGGTTAACAGCGCCGCTAACTTGCAAAGTAACTGCATTAGCAGTTACTTTTTCATTTTTAATTTTAAGCTCAAAAGGACCCAAAGTATAAGAACCAGGTTTTAAACCGATGATTTCATAGCTATAATTGATTAAAGCCGTATATTTACCATTAATAATATTGACTCTGGAACTTCGCCCCAAAGAACTAATCTCCAAGCCGTCAATCTTTTCTACTACGGGTTCACTGGCTAAGGTTGTTCCTTCCACCGCAATATTTAATTGAACAGCCTCTCCGGTAGTAATGGAACTGGTGTCCAATGTCGCCGTAGCCGAAATTGTTTGCGCCCATGATACCATCGGCGTTAATATTATTCCGGCTACTAAAAGAAGCGCTATTAAAAAATACTTGAATTTCATCACTGATACCTTCCTTTACCAGTCCTTATCCACTGGTTCCTCGTCTTTGATTTGGGGGACGAAGTATTGGGCGTCATTCGTATTAATAATATTTTGAGCTTCATTTTGTTTTTGTTCCGAATTGTCGGGGGGCGGTTGTTCTAACTTTAGCAAAGTCAATTCATAATTATATTTAGCGTTCATATCTTTCGGGTCGGCTTCAATCGCTTGTTTAAAGCTTTCAAGGGCCGCTTGGTAATTGTCTTGGCTTCCCTGTTCTTGGTTTTTTTCAGCCGAATCATAAAGGGCGTATCCCAGATTATAATGAAATTCATTCTTTAATTTACTCGCGCGGGACTTGCCCGCTTTTAAACCTTCCAAACCGCCGGTTGCTTCCTTCAGATTAGCGACGGCTTTTTGGCTCTGGCCGGCTTTTAATAAAGATAACCCCAGATTATTAAAGACATAAGGCGAATTAGGCAAATCAACCAATAAATCTTCGTAACGTTCCCGGGAGCGGTCATAATCGTCTTTGTTATAATCCCGGTTAGCCATGGCCATTCGCCAAGTGTTTCCCCAAATCAGAAAGGCTACCGCTAATAGTAGTATCAGGCCTAAAGCTGCTCCCAAAAACTGCCGCGGACGTTGGCTCACCTTTTTCACCTCCACTTAAATAATATGTTTATATTCGGCGCGAAGCGCGAGGCATGAGTCACTAGTATGAGAGTGGCGCTTCGTTACCTGTTTTTATCCTTTCGATTACCCCGCTGATCTTTGTTGTTTATTGAATAAAGACCTCCAACCTCCAGGCTTTATTTTAAAACCCAACACAAATTCCCGGACTAATGCAAAAAATGCCAACAGTAACGGTATCTGATATCTTTCAACATAATCTTTCCGCCATTTACTATCAGTTTCCGACTTTGTCAGGCCGGCCAGTTTGGTTCGGTACAGTTCCTCCAACCCCAGGGAAAACCCACCGGCCCTCACATATGTTCCTTGCCCGGCCTGAGCAATCTCCTTAAGGATTGATTCATTTAAGGTTGACTTAACCACGTTACCGGCGTTGTCTTTTAGGTAAGAGCCATTCCCATATTGATCTTGAATGATGATTAGTTCCCCTTCGGGGCTTCCGATTCCAATGGTATAAACGTCAATCCCATCCTTCACCGCCGCCTTGGCCTGGGATACCGGATCGCCCTCGTGGTTTTCACCATCGGTGATGATGATCAGGATCTTTTTCCCGTCGCTACCCGACTTAAAAGCATTCCGGGCGGTAATGATCGCCTCTCCGATGGCGGTCCCGCCCCGAGGAATAGTCCCGGTATTGATCGCGTCCAAGGTGCTGCTAAAAGCGGTGTAATCTACAGTTAACGGGCATTGCAGAAAACTGGTCCCGGAAAAGGCCACTAAACCGACTTTATCGTCCTGCATCACCCGGAGCAGGTCTTTTACGGCCAGTTTCGACCTTTCCAGACGGTTTGGTTTGATATCGGTCGCCAACATACTCCTGGAAGTATCGATCGCGAAGATAATTTCTAGGCCCCGGTGTTTAGTCTCCTGCCACCGGTATCCCCATCGCGGGCCACTCAAAGCGATAATTAAACAAACCAATCCGATCAATCTAACCATTGATTGGCGTTTCTGGGCTTTCCGGCCGGAAAGATCAACCACTTTCGGGATTAACCCTTTATTTATCAGATGCTCCAGATCCCGGCCGGATCGTCGCCGGGCCCAGAGATAAAACCAGACGAGTACCAACGGCAATCCTAAAAAAAACAGATAATGCGGGTTTGCCCAGTTCATGGCAGTCTCCTGCAAATTGTATTAGCCAAAATTGTTTCAATCAACAATAAACCAAGAGCCACACTTAAAAAATAAGGGTATAGGTCTTTGTATTCGGAATATTTCGCCATTTCCACTTCGGTCTTTTCCATTCGGTCGATCCGTTGAAAGATGGTCTTCAACGATTGAGTATCGGTTGCCCGGAAGTATCTGCCTCCGGCAGTGGTAGCCACCTTTTCCAGCAACTCTTCATCGATGTCGATCTCCACCATTTGATATTGCTTCTCCCCCCAAGCGTTGACCATTGGGTACGGGACCAGACCTTTCGAACCGGCGCCAATAGTATAGACGGTGACTTTATATTCTTTAGCCGCTTCAGCCGCTACTTCCGGAGTAATCTCGCCGGCGTTGTTATTGCCGTCGGTCAATAGAATTACTACTTTACTCTTGGCCCGGGATTCATTTAACCGTTTGACCCCAGTGGTCAAAGCCGTTCCGATAGCGGTCCCGTCCTCGATTTCACCAATTTTCAGTTCGTCAATGCGGGTATTTATCCAATCATGGTCCCAGGTTAAAGGGGACAGAATATATGGCCTTCCGGCGAAGATCACTACTCCAATCCGATCATTGGGACGCCTGGAAATGAAATCCCGGGTTACTTGTTTCACGATCTCCAAACGGTTAATCCGTTTTCCACCCGATTTGAAATCCTCCGCCAACATACTGGTGGAAACGTCTAATGCCAGAATGATATCGACGCCTTCCTTCCGAATCAAGCTTTTCCCCAAACCAATCCTGGGACGGGCCAAGGCAAAGACTATTAAAGACATGGCGATAATCGTTAACCAAGGTAAAGCTTTAAACCAACGGACCCTCCAATTGGCTTTGGCTCCAACTAAAGGGGCGGTAGTTGAATACTTGACGGCGCCTTGATAGGCGCCAAACTTTAAGCGGTAAAACATTACCGTAGTTATGAGCATTAACAACAAGAAAACCGGGTTCTCAAATCTCATTTTCAACTTCCTCTTTTGTTTCCTCAACCAAACCATAAATAATCGCCAACGCCCGTTCTCCATCTTCCTTGAGCGGCTGGTGTTTGGCGAATTTAACCAAATCGGAATACCGGAGAAACTCGGTCACTGCCTTTTTTTGATCTGTGTTCAAAAAATCCTTCTTTCCCAAACTGATTAAGAACTCTTCAGTAGTCATCTCCAAGGCCCTGATCTCAAAGCGGTTTTCCATATATTCCCGAGCAATCTCACTCAACCGATCGTAGAACAATTTGTATTCCCCCGCTTCTAATAGCTGTCCTTCTTTTAAACCCTCTAAGCGCCGTAAGGCAATGAGATGGGCCGGTTCTAACTTTACCTCGTTCCCTTCAGTGTTGACCGCAACTCTGCTTCGATATTTTTCCTTTAAATTTTTGATCAACCAACAAACTATCCCTAGTAAAACCAGTCCGCCAAAGAGGACCCAAAGATATTGATAACGGGGCGGCAGTCCGACCGGTTTTTTAAGGCCCTTTAATCCATCGGCTAAAATTTCTTCCTCATCTAGATTGGCAGGTAACAGCGAGGTGATTTTGATAGTGAGTTCTTTTAAGACAACGGAACCTTTGTTGCCGTTTTGGTCTTGATAATTAATAGTTAACCCGGAAATTTGGTAATCACCGGCCCGCCAACCCATCAAGCGGTAGGAAACGGTATGCTTCCACCCGCCCTTAACCTCTTCCTGCTTGGCTTTATCCTGGGACACCGGTTCCAGGCCGTCCAATTCCTCGGAACCAAATTCCGGAAGGGAATACTCGATCCCTGAAACACCTTCCGTAACTAAATTAACGGCGATCGAATCCCCGACATAAAATGGCCCTTCTCCCTTCAGCTCCAGCCGAGCTTTGAACGATCCATCCGGGGAAGAACCCTCCGCTAAAACGGCTAATGCGGGAGCAGCCGGAAGCGATAATAAAAGCATTGCCAAGGTTAAACAAAAATACATGACGAATATTGGCTTGATTTTGCAATCAAATGAGAAATCCACCCTCAAAGGCCTCCGTTTCATCGCATCCTTCTCTCTCTAAGTTTAAAGAACTTTTGAATCGATTCCAGATAAGATTGATCAGTCCGAATCTCGATTAAGTCAACCTTATTCCGGCGGAAAAGCTTTTCCAGGGATTCATCCCGTTGCCTTGCTTCAGTCCGGGCCATTGACCGGACTCGCTCATCCGTAGTATCCAACAGTACTCTCCGGCCGGTCTCATTATCTTCGAATTCAATCAAGCCTAACCGGGGCAGTTCCGCCTCCCTCGGGTCTTTTAGCCTTACCGCCACCAAGTCATGACGCCGGGCTACAATTCCCAAAACTTTTTCAAAGTTATCGTCGATAAAGTCGGAGACAAGAAAGATGATACTTCTTTGTTTCAAAATCTGATTCACAAATTTCAAAGCTTCTTCGACCCTAGTCCCGGTCCCGCTGGGCTCATATCCCAATATTTCCCGGATCACCCGCAGCACATGACGCCTTCCCTTTTGGGGCGGAAGGTACTTCTCGCAAGTGTCGGTGAAAATCAGCAGGCCTACTTTATCATTGTTCTTAATCGCCAAAAAAGCAAGTAACGCCGATATCTCCGCCGCCAGTTCACTTTTTAAGGACTCAACCGAACCGAACCGTTGGGAACCGCTTAGATCGATGGCCAGCATTACCGTGAGTTCCCGTTCTTCAGCAAAACGTTTAATATACGGTGTACCGCTCCGGGCGGTAACGTTCCAATCGATGGAACGGATATCGTCACCGGGGATATATTCCCGGACTTCATCAAATTCGATCCCCGCGCCTTTAAAAACACTGGTATATTGCCCGGAAATGGTCTCATTGCTCATCCGGGAAATCTTATATTGAATTTTACGAACTTTTTTTAAGATCTCTTTGGATAACATTTTCCCCTCGATAAAACATATTTCATCCGGGCGATTTATAAATCGCCGCTACCGGATCAAGGCACTTCCACTCCATCAAAGATCTTTTGAATAATATCCTCGACCTTCAATTCTTCAGCCTCGGCTTCGTAAGTGATAATGATCCGGTGCCGCAAAATATCGGGGCCGATCGCTTTAATATCGTTTGGCACCACATAACCTCTCCCCTGCATAAAGGCATAGGCTTTAGCGGCAATCGCCAAACTGATTGTGGCGCGGGGCGAAGCTCCAAATTCGATGAAATCGGCAATCTCCAAATTATACTTTCCCGGTTCCCTGGTAGCCATGATCAAGTTAACGATATAATCCTTAATCTTGGCGTCCATATAGACCATATCCACTACTTTCCGGACCGCCATAATCTCTTGGGGATTGATCACCGGTTGGATCGAGGTCGTCCGCGAAGTCTGGGCCATTCTTTCCATGATCAGCATCTCTTCTCCCTTAGTGGGGTATCCGATCTTCAACTTCAACATAAACCGGTCCAATTGAGCTTCGGGCAGAGGATAAGTACCCTGCTGTTCAATGGGGTTTTGAGTCGCTAGAACCATGAAAGGTTCGGGCAAGGGGTAAGTATTCTCTCCAATGGTCACTTGTTTCTCTTCCATCGCTTCCAGCAAGGCGCTTTGAACTTTTGCCGGAGCCCGGTTAATCTCGTCAGCTAGAACAATATTGGCAAAAACCGGACCCGTTTTTGTCGTGAAAGATCCGGATTGGGGATTATAGATTAAGGTGCCGACCAGATCCGCCGGCAGCAGGTCCGGAGTGAACTGAATCCTTTGAAAACAGGCGTTGACCGAAGCCGCCAAACTCTTAACCGAGAGAGTCTTGGCCAATCCAGGCACGCCTTCGAGCAAAACATGGCCATTAGCGAGAATTCCGAGTAATAGCCCATCAATGAGCTTTTCCTGCCCGACAACGACTTTCCCGATTTGTTCCTTAATCCTGGTTATAAATCCGCTACTGGCTTTAATTGCCTCATTTACTGCTGTTAATCCTTCTGGCATCAATATTACCTCCCGGCATTATAGATGATTGGAAACCTAGTCGGTTTTATATATTAGTAGGATTTCGGCCCAATATAAGCTCCATCCCGAATTGTCAATTCAAGATAATACATTGTATGGAAATAATAAACTTAGCAAGTTTGAAACTTGCTCATAAAAAATAACGGATGGAAAGAGCTAAAAGTTTCCGTAAAACGAGATTCACATTCCTATTTACGCCGGCGCGCGGTCCTGAGCCGTTCAGCCCTTATTTTCTTTGAATTCCTGCGAGATTCGTGTCGCTCTTCATCTTCATAATCCAACTCCGGCGTAATACCCTGATTAATAGAATTCTTTAATAATATTATTGTTTCGCCAGGGTTTGGAGGAGAAAAGGGCGACCCATCCTCCCCTCTAAAGACCGACTCGACCTTTTCCCGGGCAAAGTCGGATTCTTCAAGCCAATGGCGAACCATAGACTTGATCACCGGGAAAACATCGCTATGCTTTCCTTTGCCGTGGATGATCCTAACTATCTGTTCGCCATAATCAAAAGCGTTAGTCAGCCCTTCAACCAGCTTCAAACGGGCCTCATCACAAGTATAACCATGCAAGTCGATAGTAACTATAACCGTACACTCCCAAGACTTTTATAAATCTGATCAAATATAGAATAAATAAAATCAGAGGTATAGTAATATTTCTGAAATGAACCAGTTGTTTCCTGCCAAACCGTGGGACAAACTAAAAATTTTAAAAAAAGGTTCCTCAAAATACCTGTTTTCGTCTCGATTCGCGGGAAACAGCCGCCTCATTTTTAGAGATGCTGAAGAGGGAGATTAGCTTTTCCGCGATATTTGCCGGAAGCATTTTCGAAAGCAGATCTTTACCCTTAATAATTAATTCCAAAATATCCGGACGGCCGTCCCAATTATCACAAATAACTTCATTCGGTATTTCTTCGACTAATCCAGCCAACAAAACCGCCATGGCCAAAGTGTCATCGACAAACCCCAAAACACTTCCCAATGCCTCCGGGATTAGATCAATCGGCGAAATAACATAAGCCAAGGCTAAAGTGATTTTTAACTTTAGTTCCGCCGGGACCCGCGGGTCTTTCATGAGCTTAATCAATAGCAACACCAAGTCGGGCAAAACTACGATCAGATCGGTAACCTCCCTGGCAAGCCCTTCGCCATGTTCTTTCATCCAGTATAAAATCTTATTTTTTAATTTAGGTACCACTTTTTCCTGTAAATTATCATCGTCGGTCTTCGGCTGGATTAAAACCCGGAAATTAGAACCCGCAAGAAACTTATTGGGATCGATCAAGATAGCGTCTTTTCGTAAAGTTAAGGCTTCAGCCTTGAAAACATTCCGGTTAACTCTGATAATTAGTTTGAGGATTAAAGGCATTAAAAAGTTGGGGATGCCCTCAACTGTGTTAACCCGAAGGCAGATTAAATTATTTAACCCGGTTTCAACCATGGCCTGGAATGAAAATCTCCAACCCATAGCTTTGCCAGTCAGCCCGATAGCGCCGCCCACATTCTCCAGAAGCAATAACCTGCTGTTTTCATCCCATTCGCCGTTAATTTCAATATCGGATAAATTAAACCTAATTATCATTTTAGCCCCCAAATAATATTAATATGCCATATTTATCTCATAATAATAGGCGTCCCGGCACACCCATTTCTATAAACCTTATTTCCTTTCAAGATTGAGCTTATCATGATAAAATATTGGTGTCTATAACAATTTGTATTTTATGTTCCTAAATTACAGCTATACTAAACGCAGAACGCTACTTGCGTGTAAGTCGGTATGTTTAACACGTAACGTTACTTAGCTTTTTAACGAATTTTCTTTTTTTAAGTTGCGATAAGGATAGGAAATGAATGAGTCATCATTATCAATTAAGCGTCTCTGAATTAATCGAGTTTTGTAATTCCCCGACATCTTTATCTGCGGCGCCAAGATTTCCTTCCCGGGCTCAAGAAGGCATCGCCGGCCACCAATTGTTGGCCTCGACTAGACCGGAGGGGTATCAGACCGAAGTGCCGGTAGAGTTTGAGTACCAGTGGGAAAACTTACAACTGACGGTCCATGGGCGTATTGATGGTTTAATTATAACTGAGACCGAGATTATCGTCGAAGAAATAAAAACTACCTATCTCCCGGTTAATAATCTTCATGATATTCCTTATCCTGTTCACCGTGGTCAACTCCAAATCTATCTTTACTTTATTATGAGCCGCAACCCCCAAAAGGAAGTAACCGGCCGTCTAACTTATCTTAACTTGGAAACCCTAGCGGAACGTTTTTTCCCTGTCGTCCTTTCCGGCAAAGAAGCCCAAGATAACTTCGAGCAGCTCGCCCTCAAATTTCTAATCTTCCAAAAAGAGAATTTGAATTGGATTGAAACCCGCAACCATTCCCTTGAGAAACTCAATTTCCCCTTTTCACAGCTTCGTCCAGGTCAAGCAGGATTAATGGAGACAGTTACTCAAGCTCTCCAAAGCGAACAGGATTTATTTATCGAAGCCGCCACCGGAATCGGCAAAACAATTTCCGTTCTCTTCCCCGCCTTGAAACAGTTGGCCATCAACAGCCGCTTTCGGAGAATCTTTTTTCTCACCGCCAAAACTTCCGGTAAAGAAATTTTACGTAAGACGCTGCAGAATTTGACCGATCACGGGCTCCGTTTACGATCAGTATTCATCGAAGCTAAAGATCGGGTCTGTTTATCCCCTAGTTCCCAGTGCGACACTTGTCAATATGCCGCTAATTATTATAGTAAAATTGAAACCACGCTCCCCCGGTTGCTTGCCATGGAGCTTCTCACTCCTGAACTTATCGCCGATTTTGCCCGGCAGGAACGGCTTTGTCCTTTTGAATTATCTTTAGATCTCGCGCTGCACGCCGATTTAATCATTTGTGATTACAACTATTTATTTGACCCCGGCGTTTATTTGCGCCGTTTTTTCCTTTCCCCCGGCAATCGCGATTCAATTTTCTTAATTGATGAGGCCCACAATTTAGTCAATCGCGGGCGGGAAATGTACTCGGCGTCACTCTCCCAAAATGATCTCAAGCGCTGGACGACCCAGCTTGAAACTATAAATCCGAAACTAGCTGATTACGGCGGGAAAATCTTGGCCATGTTCGATGAATATCACCGTGAACTTAAAGAAAACAACCAACAATCGCTATTATTGTCTTCCCTAAATCCATTATTAGAACCCACCCTAGAACAATGGAACGCTCTTATGGAAAAAACCGTTCGCCAAATCCCTGTATCCATAACCAGAGATCAAATCTTAGCCATCTATTTTAAACTCATTGAATTCATGCGAATCATTCCGCTGCTAAACCAAAATTACGCTATTTATGTAAAACCGGAAAACCATAATCTAACCCTCAGAATGTTATGTCTTAATCCAGGTCCCTTACTCCGGAAAAGACTTAATAAAGGACGTTCAGCGATCTTTTTTTCAGCTACCCTCTCTCCCCACGACTATTTTCAAGAACTCTTAGGCGGCAAGGAAGACGCCCTTCAAATCAGATTAACCTCCCCTTTTCCCAAAGAAATCCGCCTTTACCTGCATGTGCCGGGAATTGACACTCGCTACCGGGCTCGTTCTAATTCCCTATCTCAGCTGGTAGAATCCATTGAAACAACGGTCCGATCGCGTTCCGGTAATTATTTGGCCTTTTTCCCGTCTTATACCTATTTACAAATGGCCTTGCCAATACTCCGTCAACAATTAAAAGATCAAGCGCTTGTCTATGCCCAATTACCGGGTATGACAGAGAATACCAAGGAAAAATTCTTGGCAAATTTATTTCAAAAACATACCAATCAAAGCAAACTGGGTCTAGCCGTATTAGGCGGGAATTTCGGGGAAGGAATCGATTTGCCCGGAGAACAATTGATCGGAGTGATCATCGTTGGTCTAGGCCTGCCCATGGTCAATGAGGAACAGGAATTGATCCGGATCTATTTTGACGAACGGAACAATTCCGGTTTTTACTATGCTTACTTGATCCCGGGCTTAATAAAAGTGATTCAAGCAGCAGGCCGAGTTTTCCGGACCCCCGAGGACAGCGGTGTGGTAATGTTGGTTGACGACCGTTTCAGCGATGAAAGTTATCAAGAACTACTGCCTCCTGATTGGTTTCTTCCTGGCCGCCCTTTTTCGGAATCAGACTATGAAGAGGCGCTAAAAATCTTTTGGGAGAATTTAAACACTAAATAAAGGCTTGAAAAACAAACATAAGTGGTCAGAACTCCACTATTAATTGACCTAAATTAGTTCCAAAACTTGATTCTTAAAATTAATCAACATATAAAAGAATACAAAATCTTCATCAGAAGCAGGATCAACAAAAAAATGGGAGAAATATACTAGGAACGCTAAAATTATCCTTTTACTCAAGGTCACCAAAGGCATCATCGGAATTAAAAAAATACTTAATTTTATTATTTAAGGAGACAAAGGTGAAAAAGATAGTTTTATGGATCATAGCCTCATTGCTACTATGCTTATATCTGTTCTCAAGTTTTTCAAATCCCGACGCTAAAATAGGGAAAAGTTTCCAACAAGCTTGTCAAGAAGTAATAGCCGCCCAAAAAATGGAGGGTTCCAGTTATGCTTCGGCCTTTAAACTTTATAATAACGCTGTTGCCAAAATTAATAATATTACCGATAAACATTCATCTTCCGAAATCGCCCTTGATTTATTCAAAAATCAACAGAAAATCGGGCCCTATCCCTTTCTCGAATTTAAAGAAGAAATCATTCCTCAAGCCAAGTTAAGAGCAGAAGCCGAGAATAATCCGTTGGATTGCTCCTTTTACGCGGTTAACTTATTGGATACCGTTCAATTTGATGATAAACTAAAATTGATGAAAGCCGCCAAGTTGGCCGAGATCTCGATTAGATATTCCAAACTTTGGCGGTATAATAAAGCCGCTTCAGTCCTAACAAAGGGGAAATCAATCGTTCCAACTATTTATTCTGATTATTTTAAAGTAAGCGCCTATGCCGAACTGACCCAAATTTTAGAAACAGCCGGGAAAAAGAAAGACGCTCTCCAACTGCTTTCCGAAGCCAAAACCATCATGGAGAATATGACTTCAAATGAACAATCGGAAGCTCTTGGCGAAATAATATCGGCTTATTGCTCAATCGGCCAATTTGAACTGGCCTTGGATATATTAACTCAATATAACTCCATGGCCCTTGATAATGCTTGGTCGATAGTTTCACAACATTACGCCGTTAAAGGAAAATTAAAGTCAGCTATTAAAATTACGGAGAATATTAAGGATGATAACCTGTTAGCCGAAACTTTACGGGTTATCATAGAACAATATGCAGCCAACGGTCGATTTGAAAAAGCTAAAGAAGTAGCGGAAGAGATCAATCCGTTAAATATTACTTGGAAATCAAAGGCTTTAGCCGACATTGGATTCCATGCCGGGAAGGAAGGCCAACGAGACTTAGCGATTTCCTTTTTTGAACAAGCTATTAAGACTGCCAATCAGTTTGAATCTTACCAGTTACCTCAGAAATTGTCCGTACTTAACTATATCGCCTCCCGCTTTATTGACCTTCAGGACTATCAAAACGCCGGACAACTTTTGGAGTCGAATAGCACGTTAGCAAAAAAAATGCCGGAATTCAACCGGGCCGAGGCATTTGCGGAGATAGCCGTCGCTTATGGCCGAATGGGCGAGGCAGAAAAAGCAATCCAGTTAGTTAAATCATATATTCCTGAATATCTTACTATTGATATTCAAGATGATACCTTTGCCCGGTTAGCGATTCAATATGCCACTAATGGCCAATACCAAAAAGCTTTGGAACTAACCGATAAAATCGCTGACGAAACAACCCTTCTTGAAATTAACCGGGCTTCGGTCCTATCCCGGATAGCGATCCTCGCGGCCACCGCAAAAGATTACCAAATGGCCCTAAATATAGCCAAAGAAATAAATTCCTCGTTTTACAGACCTTGGACTTTCGGAGAAATTGCTTTACAAATTGCCGATAAGCGAGTGCCCTTGCGTAAAAAAACCCAGGTTAAGCAATACCTCCATCAGATAATTGCCGAATTGGAACCTGGCAAAAACCGGAACGCGCTTCCCTAAAAACAAATAAAAAAACCAGCGGTTAGCGCTTTGACCTAAGTCATTTACATTAATCACCGGTTTCTTCCGAAAACAAATTTGATTCTTATTACATACTTGGCGCGCGACCGCCACCGCGACCGCCTCTTTTGGCATCAGTATTTCTACGTAAAGTAGATTGCCTTTCATCAGAGTCCTTCATAAACTTAGCCAATTTATCTTCAAAGTTCTGATGGTTTTGCTTTGGAACCCTTTCAACACGAGGTTGAGCCTGTTTTATTGAAAGACCGATTTTTCCCTTATCCAAATTCAAGACTTTTACTTTGACCAGATCATTTTGTTTCAAAAAATGATTAACGTCTTTAACATACTCATCCGCTACCTCTGAAATATGAACCAAACCCGTCTGACCGTTAGGAAGTTCGATGAAAGCTCCGAAATTGGTTATACCCGCTACTTTCCCTTCCACGATCTGGCCAACTTCCAATGCCATACTTCAACAATTCCTCCCTTGGCTTCACTATATCATAGGAATTTAGTGTTTTCATAAATCGCCGAAACCCGAAGGTAACATCAGGACAAAATCTTAGAGTTTTGGTATTATGAAAACATCTCAATAATATATATTATAACTTCCAGATAAAAGTGTTGTCAAGACATGCTTATGATCGTTCTCTGCAAAACCTTAATATTTTAAAATCTGAGTCTAAATAAACGTAATCACCCTCTCGCATAATATTTGAATCGGAATACAAAAAACGATCCCTTTTATTAAGAATTAACCTGATCTGCCCAGGTTTTTTTCTAAAAGAGGCCTTGAATTCAATCTGAACAATTTTACCAATATTTTGACATTTCAGCGATATTTTCCCGAAGGTGGTTGGAAAGTTATTCAATTCGATGTTCAGATCTACCCAAAGTTTACTGGTAATAATGCCGGGTAATAAGTAGAGGTCTTCTCCTTCCTCCATTACCATTATATTCCGTAACATCAATAAAAAGTGATAACCTACTTCCGGCGAATGTCCTGTCACTCCGATTCCGCCGCCAAAAACCGGATGAACCCGGTCGGGCCAGTTTCCGGTAGCGCTAATTGTTTCGGATAAAAATCTAAAAATTCGATCATATTCACGCCCTTCACGCACTAAAACAACGCCTAACCGGGCAGTCAATTCCAGATCAACCCCTTGAAACTCCATCGGTGAAATAACTCCATCATTAAAAGTTGATTCCGCAATGATTTGATCTAGCCATTCCTGGATAAATCTTTCATTCCTCCGGTATAAACCTAACGGGTAGGAGATTGCCAAACTATCGATAGCTTCGCTTACAGGCGCCTTTTTTTGAAAACTGTCGTAATTATTTTCCTTAATTCTTCGCGATAAAGTCTGTAAAATTAAAGACCAAAGTATCTGATATTGTTGGTGAAATAATTGACAATTTCCATAATCGCCGTTAACCTCTCCCAGCTTGGACAATACCTTCAATCCAGCGCAGACCCAGGCCAAATCTTCGATGCGCTCCTGACGGATGTCTCCTTTCAGTAGTGTTTGATTATGAAGTAACCAATAGCCCATTCCTTTCAAAATCCACCAATTTTTTTTGACAAAATCGAGATCATCCGAGAATTGATAGTAATCATAAATAGCATAAATTAGCTTTTCCGGAGGCAGGCTATTGCGGGAAAGTGACCCGTCCCAACGCGCCTTTTTTATGGATTTTAGAAGGTATGAGCGGCTTTGGTCATAAAACGCAAACCGATTTAGAACTAGAATATTATCTATCTCAACCAAGTCCGAGGGGCGTCTGTTGAACATTACTAGGTAATTCAGATTAATATGATAGATTTGATCAATCTTCAAGCCTGTTGTTAACATGTTGTGTTGAAATTCACAACGACTAAACCACCTTTGTTTGCTTTCCCAAAACCATCCCTTCGAAAACTCCCTTACTTGCCGGGAAAAGTATTTAACAGAATCGGGTTTCAAAATAAGCTTGATTTTCGTCCGGTCCACTGGCCGAACCGAATAACCGACTAAACCGGTACAACTTCCGTCCATTGATGCTACTGCAAGCTTATTTTCCTCTAATTTGAAATAATCTGTGACATCTCCTAAGCCGGCATGAGTGCAAAAAACAATTTTAGGTTCGATATCTAATTGCAATAACTCAATATAATTAACCTTGATGCGCTTATCTTTGTATTCCAGTCGTCTAATGGCGGAAAGGCCATTATGGTCATAAGGCCTCATCACTAAGCACATTAAAAAATCGTTGAAGGCCGATTCTCCTGATGCATAAAGTCCTATTTCCAAACCGATATATGTATTATGCAAGTCTTCAATCGGAAAAATCCGGCTTTGATAGATTCCTTTCTTAAATAAGCTCTTAGTTTCGATGCAAAGGAATTCAGGGTTCACTGTTTGTTGTGTTTGGAGAAACTTCCCCGGTGTGATAAATCTCTTGCCGTCGTTGACCCAGATCTCAACCGAAACGCCGATTTCGGGAAATGAGATGGTCCCTTCCCTATCAATAATCAGAACCGGTTGGCCTTTATCATTACAAAAAGCGGTCCAATTACGAAAACATAGATTGGCAAACCGGTATTTACCAAAAACATAACCCGGGTTTAAAAGATCGCTTTGCTTAATGAACCAGGATGGAAGTATCCATCCTCCAATCATAGTTTTTGAAAAAGTTGGTTTTTGTCGTTTCCCTTCGAAGACTTTCAAAAATTGGTTTCCCAAGAAAAATCATCCTCCAATACTATAGTTTGTACGGAAGATGATTTTTCATGAGCAATTTAAATAATTATTCTTCTTAACGACCCTTGCCGACAGTTATCTTCCAAAAGAAAAAACCGCCGACCAGCAAAGAACTGTAAAATGTGTATATTCTCCATAATAAAACAAAGAGACCCAACCCTCGAGCGCCTGTTATTCCACGAAATAGATATGATAGAAGCACTTCCGCCCCCCCGCTTCCTCCCGGTGTGGGTATTAAAGTTTGAACCACATTAAAAAATAGCTGGCTATACATCAAGCTAAAAAATTCCACCGCCTTATTCATCGCTAAGATAATAATCGGAGCCAACAAAAGATAGAAAAACCAGTAGATTATACTTGCTACAACTGCTTTGAACATGGCCAACCAGTTGCTCTGGATTAATAATGATGAACCCTCTTTAAAAAGGGTAAACTCTTGATGCAATCGTGTTAACCAGCCTTTTTTCTTCATATATCCTCCAATTTTCTTAGCCCAACTTAGACGGAGAATAAGGTAAAATATAACACCGACAGTAATTAAAGAAGCTATTACCATCCAGGATTTCCGGATCAAATCTTGATTAAAAAAGCCTCCCTTCTTCAGTAAACCGACATTTAATGAGAGAGTTCCGATGAGGGTTAATAAATAGATAATCGAATGTAATCCTAAATCAATAGTGGTTACGGCAGTGGCTTTGCCCAGGCTTAACCCTTTTTTATGAAGTAAATAAATTTGAAGCGGGGTTCCTCCGGCGTTAAATGGAGTAACATGAGATACGAAACAAGTAGCTAAATAAATTTGGAAACAATGTCCCAGGCTGATTTTCTCTCCCATTCCTTGAGCAATAATATAGATTCGAAAGGCTTTTGAAAACCATGCTATTAAAAGCGCCAGCAGTCCAATTCCTAGAAATCCAAAATTGAGACTTTTGATATCAAATCCCAACGGTTCATCAGCAATTCCTTTAAAAATTAAAATTAGGCCTACGATACTGAAAAGTATTGTATACCATACGCCCTTTTTTATTTTATTCTGTCTTTCGATCTCAAGTCACCTCAACTAAGGAATTCATTCCGGCTAAACCTTTATCCATCACTAGTTCTAATACCTCCTCAACTTCAATCTCCTCCATACAATAGGCTTTAGAACAACGGGGCAAATATTGCCAAAGTCCGCCGCCAAATCGGTAACAAGGACTACAGGAAAGTTTCTTATAAACATAACGGTGCTGCGGTTGACGGTATGGAAAAAACTGATCAGGCGTTGTTGGGCCGAAGAGGCCGATGGTAGGTGTCCCGATTGCCGCTCCCAAATGCAGCGGACCAGAATCATTAGCAATTAGCAGTCTGCATCTTTTGAGCAAAGCAGCCGTCTCCCCCAAGCTGAAACAACCGGCGCTATTAATTACTTTAGGCAGAATTGAATGTATTAAAGCGGCGTCTTCCTTATCTTCTTTTCCTCCTACCAGTATTACCTGAAATGGGGTTATTTCGATAAGCGCTTCGATCAATCTGATGAAATTAAATAATGGCCAACGTTTTCTTATAAAATAATGCCCACCGCAATGAACCGCCAACAGTGGTCTTTCAAAATCATACCTTTCTTTTGATAGAAATAAATCAACCTTCTGTTGGTCGGACTCACGAAACCAGAATTCAGTCTCATAAGTGTTTGCCGCTAAACCTGACTGAATGAGTACTTCTAGACATCGTTTGACTACCGAAAGATTGTTCTTTTCAGAAATGGAAAAAAAATCACTTCGAAAGGGTGTACCGCAAAATCTAGTAAAAAAGCTGCCGATCTGCGAGAGTCCCAATGCCAAATCAAAACCGCACTTGCGAATTTCAACCAGCTTTTTTAGGAGATCCCACTGGTCCAAACAGTTCATAACTTCAATTTGATAGGGATTATTCTTAAATACTTCTACCCCTAACTGATTAGCTAAAATTACTATTCTGGCCCGGGGCAGATTAAATCGCAATGCCCGAATTGCAGGTGTCGCAAACAAAGCGTCTCCCAATGGACTAAAGCAAAGCGCCACAACCTTTTCAAATATAACCGGCCCCGTAGCAATCGTTCCTCCTCTACTTCTTAAGAGTCAGTCAGGCTTGATCCCTATTTTATATTCTTCAGGTTGGGCCGGATATATACTGGTATTTACCAGCTCTTTGTTTAAGGAGCCATCTGAATATTCAATCAATCTCCATAATTCGGCCTTAATCCCTTTTCGGCCGCTAATTATTTTTTGCTTACTTCCTTTAGTAAGAGTCCGGTCTGAAGTGATTTTGGTTTGAAAAGGATAGGTTTCGATTATTTTGGTTTCTAACTCTACCTTCTTCCAATTGATTTTTCTTCCCAGGATCGCCACTGTTAGGTGGGGCGGATTAACGTTTGATACGATTAAAATTGGAAACTGGCTAGTGTTTTCGATGATCAAATCTACTCCATCATAGACCACAGTCGCATCTCTTGCCAATGGAACATAACTAATGGGCAAAGAATGGTTTAGTCTTTGGAGGATTTTTAAATTTGACAATAAAACTGCATTGTATAAAGTTGAAGATACCTGGCAGACTCCTCCCCCCACTCCGGGAACTAATTTACCCAAATATACCACAGGCGCTTCCTTATAGCCAGCTTCGGTCGCTCGTGGACCAACCCAGGTGTTGAAGGAGAAAATCTGGCCGGGATATACAATTACGTTATTAATTGCGCTACTGGCGATTAAAAGGTTATTGACCCGGTCTTTATGATTAACTTCATATTCTGTGGTAAAAATTCCTAAAACCTGATTCAGCCCCCATTTTTTGATATCTTCTTCAGTTAATGGCGGGATTACTTTTTTTACAGGAATCTCAATGGTGGAATCATCCTTTTGAAACATTGCGTTTTCTAGTTTTCCAGTTAACACAGTTTGGTCGATAGCCAATCCGGTACGGCTCGGCGAGTATGATATTTCACCTTCCTTGTTAACTTTCACAACTGAACGAATCGGTTCAACGCCTATACTAGCCTCTAATAAATGAAAGAATGAATTTAGCGAGACCCGGTTGTTGTTAAAAACCGGCCTCACATCATAGCCATAACGATAGGTCCGCCAACGCGAAGCCATTTGGCCCCAAAAAGAACTGTTTCGTCCTATTTGATAAGCCTTCACAATGCTCTCCGAAATATCAAGCTTGATTCCAATCGAATTGAGAACTATATTCAGGGGACGCTCCTTAAAAAGTAGCACCACCTTTTTTTCGCCAAAAGCATCCATTTCCTCCGCGAGTATCTGGGTGGCCCGGCTAACTTTGATTCCGTCTAATCTAATTCCGCCCACGCTAACACCGTGTATAATCCGTCCTTCGCTCCAAATCAAATAAGCAGTAACTAGACTAATTGATAAAAACAGTAAAGTTCCGATGACTACTTTTCCGCTGAATAATAATAATCCCATCCGGTTTTTTGACGACCATTCCAAAAACCGACCCTCCTATTTAAAACACAACCCGTTTTCACACAATCTATTCAATTATCTATCTTACTTAATTAAATTAGTATACTCCCCGGCTCATAGGCATAAAATAGAACATCCTATCCGAGGAGAAAAATTTATATGTGGAACCAGTTAATCAAGAAAAAGCATACCAACGAACTTTTTAAATATAATTCCCGAGTTCATGTTGAACATCCTGCCGCCATTTCCGTCTTCCAGTCAAATTTAGATTTATTCATTACTAAATTATATGATCATGCCTCCCAATTAATTATTCTTTGTATTGGGACTGACCGATCAACCGGCGACAGCTTAGGGCCTTTGGTGGGCCACAAGTTGAAAGTGATGGATTGCATGACTAATATCCCTATCTTCGGCACTCTTGATGAACCGGTCCACGCTGTTAATCTCGAAGAGACCATTAAAACTATTAATGATTGCTATCCCAAATCATTTATTATCGCGGTCGACGCCTGCCTGGGAAAAACGGAAAGCGTTGGCTATATTAGCATTAAGGAAGGACCGCTTCAGCCGGGGACAGGGGTCAATAAAACTTTACCGGCTATAGGAGACCTTCATATTGTTGGTATTGTTAATGTGGGTGGGTTTATGGAGTACATGGTGCTTCAAAATACCAGATTAAGTTTGGTCATGAGAATGGCCGAAACCATTAGTGAAGGAATCGCTAAGGATATTTCAAAGTTCCATCATCTACAATTATCTAAATTTGAAATCGAACCAAATTCATTATGCCTGGAAACAACTTCCCAGTAAAGAGTGTGTCAAGAATGAGTTGTTATAATCGGTTGGTTTTATAAAATAAAAAAAGCCCCCGTTTGGGAGGCTTTTTTTATTTTATAAAATTGCTTTCTCGGTTTCTTTATCAAAGAAATGGATTTTTTCATTGTTAAATACAACCTGATGTTTAACTCCATCCCTGGCTTTGGTGTGAGAATCAACCGTAGCCACGAAGGAATGATCCCCAACAGACATATAAAGATAAACTTGAGCGCCGATTAATTCATAAACATCGACCACACCGATGACTACTTCCTCTTCGGTTGCTCCAGGAACTTCTTCCCGTTCCATAATCGCTTCCGGACGAATACCAAAGATAACTTGTTTGTTAAGATATTGTTTGATATTTTTAAATTTGCCGTCCGGTATTTTTACTTTGAATGATTTGCAATCAACCACTAATTTTCCGTTTTCTTCTTTGATGACACCGTCAATAAAGTTCATCGGCGGAGTACCGATAAATCCACCAACAAAGACATTGTTAGGATTATCATAAATATCCAACGGAGTACCGACTTGTTGGATTAAGCCGTCTTTCATAACCACAATCCGGTCGCCCATGGTCATAGCTTCGGTCTGGTCATGGGTAACATAAATGATGGTGGTTTGTAAACGGTTATGCAGTTTGCTGATTTCGGCGCGGGTTTGTACCCGGAGTTTAGCGTCGAGGTTGGATAAAGGTTCATCCATTAAGAATACTTTCGGTTCGCGAACGATAGCCCGGCCCAAAGCCACCCTTTGTCTTTGACCGCCGGAGAGCGCTTTCGGTTTACGGTCAAGCAGATTTTCAATGCCCAGGATTTTAGCTGCTTCTTTAACGCGACGATCGATTTCACTTTTGGGGAATTTACGCAATTTGAGTCCAAAAGCCATATTATTGTATACATCCATATGCGGATAAAGAGCATAGTTTTGGAAGACCATGGCGATATCGCGATCCTTTGGAGCGACATTATTAACTAATGTATCGCCAATATAAATGTTACCTTCGGAGATTTCTTCCAAACCGGCAACCATCCGCAAGGAAGTGGTTTTTCCACAGCCAGAAGGTCCTACAAAAACGATAAATTCCTTATCTTTAATCTCTAAGTTGGCGTCTTTTACCGCGACTACTCCACCGGAGAACTTTTTGTAAACATGTTCAAAAACAACTTTCGCCATTATGTTTTCCTCCTACAAATTGAATAACTGAACTATTTGTGATATACTAAATGCAGCAACTAAAAAAATCCGCCAATCACCTCCACTCAATCGGACCGTCCTTTGAATCCGGTGGTATTTTGTTATACCCTCAAAACAATTAATAACCAACCTGAGTTTTTTACGGTCTGAATCAATTTTCTTTATAAGATATATATTCGACATTTTTTTGATTTTTCCTGCCTTTGATTCCGCCTCTCACTTACAATAATCTTGCGTTTTTTATCCTTTCTTTACATTTCTGTCTCGACCACCCCAGAAAATCCATGGAACCATCCAACCGTCTGCTAGAATTAAAGATGATGTTCTTGCCTACTCCGGTTTATAATCTTTACAGGCCCGTTAGCTTCTTAATATTTTAGTAAAAGGCTCCCTGTGTTATAAACTCCCATCGCCTACCCGACTATGACTATGCTCAACCCCAACTTTATATTTTCTTTCATTGTAAAATTTGCTTTCCGTTCCAGATATTGCTTTAAGAATAACGGTATTTGTCGGCCCCCCAAAACAGATAATATACGGGGGTTAAAGGAGGTGACACAGAGGCGATGCAAGTGACTCAGATGGAATTAAACACTCTTAAACAGCTGATTGCCATGGAAGATTTACATACTAAAAAGTTTCAATTGTATGCTCAAAACTGTAACGATACTCAATTACAAAACTTCTTTAACCAACAAGCCCAACAGGCTTCTAATAACGCCCATCGCTTAATGAGTTTTCTTACTTAGAAAAGGAGGACAAAGATGTATACCGATCGGGAAATGACCCTGGATGCATTGGACCTTGCCAAAATGAGCGCGGTAGAATTTACAAAAGCAGCCACCGAAGCAAGCAACCCTGACCTCAGGCAAGGCTTATTGCAAATCAGATCTCAATGCGAACAATCCCAACAACTAATCGCACAATACGCTCAGTCCAAAAATTATTACATGCCTGCGCCGCCAGCGGACCAACAGGATATATCCAGTGTCGCGCAGTTTTTACAGCAATCCATGACCCAACCCACTGTTGTTTAGGGTTTAACTGAAATAGTCATAAATAAAAGGGCCTGATCAGCCCTTTTATTTATGACTATAAACCTAAATTCAGTTAAAAACCAATTTTCCCAAGGCTTCGGCTACTCCGTTATGATCATGATCAGCTACAACTAAAACCGCTTTTTCCTTAACTACAGGAGAAGCATTCCCGATCGCCACTCCCGCACCGGCCCAAGCGATCATTGAAAGGTCATTCGGCGCGTCCCCGATTGCCATAACTTCATTCCGATCCATACCCCAACCTTTAGCCAATTCTTGAAGGGCCATTCCTTTCGATACCCCCGGAGCCAATATCTCCAAGTATGTCGGTTTGGATTTGACAAATTGCAGCCGGTCTCCAAACCTTTCCCGAAGTTGGATCTGGATCCGGTCGATCTTTTCGATTTCTCCTACGGCCAACATTTTATGAGAAGGTTCGCGTAAATAGCGGCAGAGATCACCGACGGGATGGGGAGTGACCCCAGCGTTAGCCGCATATATTCGGCCCCACTCGGTTAATTCATCCATATATAACTCATCGTTAATATAAGCGTTTAAATGAATTCCGGCTTCACGAAAGATCGGCGCCAATTCCAGGGCTTCTTCCGTCGGAACCGGGCGATGGTACAATATTTTTCCGGATAACGCTTCCTGGATGATCGCTCCGTTATAGGCGATTACCGGAACATCTAGTTCCAATTCGCGGACATAGGGACGCATCGACTGAATCATCCTTCCTGAGGCGAGCAACACTTTGATCCCTTCCCGGATAGCCCTGCGGATCGCAACCTTATCAACGGTTGAAATGTTCAAATCAGACCGGAGTAACGTATCGTCCAAATCAATAGCGATACAACGAATCATCTCCAGACCTCCCTAATATAACAAACTTAAGTTCCAATTCTTTTTAGCATAACATAGCCGCTATCAACTGAGCAAATCATATTTTTCCTTATAATAATTCCAGTTGTTCTTTAATATTCTCCGCCAGTTTACGATTGATCCCTTCAACCTGCATCAATTCTTCAACCGTAGCCTGTTTAACTTGTTTAACGGAACCAAAATTCTTCAATAGTAGTTGTTTTCTCTTCGCGCCAATCCCCCTTACCAAATCAAGGCTGGATGTTTTAGTCCGTTTATCCCGTAAAGTTTTATGATAAGTAATTGCGAAACGGTGGGCTTCGTCCCTTACCCTTTGTAAAAGCATTAGACTTTCGGAACGGCGTGAAAGTCTGATCGGCTCGCTATTTCCCGGCTTAAAAAGCTCCTCCTCTTTTTCAGCCAAACTAATTACATTAAGATGGGTTAATCCCAGTTTTTTCAACACCTCAAAGACTGCGGACAATTGCCCTTTGCCGCCGTCGATTAACAGTAGATCGGGAAACCGGGCAAATTTCCCGGATTCGGTAGTCTCCTCCCGCCTCTCTTCTAACCCTTTGCGAAACCGCCGCCCCACGGCCTCTTGGAGCATGGCAAAGTCATTGGGGCCTTCAATAGTACGGATTTTAAACCGCCGGTACTCTCCGCCCTTGGGGACGCCGTTTTCAAAGACTACCATTGAAGCTACCGCTTCTTGACCCTGAGTATTGGAAATGTCAAAACCTTCAATCCGTAATGGCGGCTTATCCAAACCCAGATCTTGTTGTAATTGATTAAGGATTTCAGTAATATGAATAATACTTTGTTCCTCGTGGACCCGTTCCTGTTGTAATAAAACACCCGCGTTTTCCCGGGCCATTCGAAGCAGATCGGCTTTTCCCCCTTTTTTTGCCACTCTTAAGTTGACCTTCGAGCCGCGCTGGCCACTTAACCATTGGCCTAAAACCATCATGCTTTCCAAATCAAATGGGACTAAGACCTCTTTGGGAACGAATCCGGCGTTATCGTAATACTGGGGTAGAAACGCTTCCAATATTTCTTCCGACCGGGTCTCATCCCCCTCCCCTAGGGGAAAATATTCTCTCCCAACCAATTTGCCCTGTCGCACCTGAAATACTTGGACTATACTACCCTTTCGATCTTGAGCTATTCCAAAAACATCTAAATCGTCATAAACATCCGCTACAATTGTTTGTTTTTCCAAAACTTTTTCGATATCGCGAATTTCATCCCGGATCAGGGCTGCTCTCTCGTATCGACGTTCCGCGGCAGCCTCATCCATCTCTTGCCTTAACTTGACCAACAATTCAGTTTGACGGCCTTCGAGAAACATACATACTTGGTCAATAATCTCACGGTATCTTTCCTTTGAGATTTTTCCACTGCAAGGAGCCTGACAGCGTTTGATATGAAAGTTTAGGCAAGGACGCTCAATCCGTTCCCGGTCAAGATCAAATCGGCAGCTACGTAAGGGGAAAATTTTCCGCAATAACCTGAAGGTCTCTTTTAATGCCCGGACATCGGTATAGGGTCCATAGTATTTGCTACCGTCCCGCTTAACCTTCCGGGTAATGAAAATACGGGGAAAACTCTCTTTATGGGTTACCTTAACCCAAGGGTACTGTTTATCGTCGCGGAGTCGGATGTTATATTTCGGATGTTCTTCCTTGATTAAGTTACACTCCAATACCAAGGCCTCGACCTCGGAATTGGTGGTAATGTATTCAAAACGATCAACCTGTTCCACCATGGAACGAATCCTGAGACTCAGGTTTCGCGATGCTTGAAAGTAAGAGCGCACCCTATTCTTTAGCGATACAGCCTTTCCGACATAGATGATTTTTCCAGCAGCGTCTTTCATTAAATAAACTCCGGGGGTATCCGGCAAGGCTCTCAAATCTTCCGGTGTTACCAAAAGTCTTCCTCCTCCTACCTGAAAAATACCAATGTAGAGCAGGTATTCTTTTGAAAATCTCGAAACAAAGATTAATAACGTAAATATTTTTAAAAGAGGCTTAAGCGATGAAACCATGGATCATAATGCGTAAAGGAATTAAACTCAATCAACTTTTTGAAAAACGAATGATTTTGGTAGTAGGGTCCGGAATCCTTTTCGGAGCTTTATTCAATAAATTCTTCATTTCCATTAAAAGTTGGATTCCCTATATTTTTGCCTATATCACTTTTGCAGTAACTATTAATTGTAGTTTTAACGATTTTAAAAAAGTATTTAAGGCTCCCGGTTTACTATTGTCGATCCTGGGATTACTTCATGTTTTCCTACCGCTAGTCGCAACCATCTTGGCTCGGATCTTTTTACCGGGACAACCGTTGCTTCAGGCTGGAATCATCTTAATGACCGCCGCTCCAATCGGGGTAGCATCCACGATGTGGACAAGCATTTCCCATGGCAACGTCCCTCTAGCCTTGACCACAGTAGTAGCGGACACGGTTCTCTCGCCATTGGTTGTCCCTCTGATCATGCTGGTAACAATCGGGCATAAAGTCCAATTTGACATCCCTTCGTTAATGTGGGGGCTTGCTTGGATGATTGTGATGCCGACCATGATCGGCATGGCTTGTCACGATTTAACCAAAGGCCGGGTCAGCCGCAACTGGAAATTTGTAACCGGCCCGACTTCCAAGATCCTTTTGGCGGTAGTGATCGCCGTCAACCTAGCGGCGGTATGGGATTCTATCCACCTGCTCCAGTCTTCCCTTTCAGTCGTAGCGGTCCTCGTTTTTATTATGGGTTGTTCAGGATATTTATCAGGCTTAACATATGCGCGATTGTTTAAATTTTCGCCCGAACTCACCAATACCTTCATTTATACCGTAGGCATGCGCAACAATACCGCCGGTCTGGTCCTTGCCTTAAACTATTTTCCCGAAATCACCGCCGTGCCGACTGTATTTATCACTCTCTTTCAGCAACCTTTAGCAGCGCTTAGCCTCCAACTATTAATCCGTAAAAGAAAAAGATGATTCAAAGCTACATCGGTTAACTACCCAAAAAATGTTATGGCTACTTGTCGATCTACGTCAACTTCATTTTCATGCTTGGGTCCCTAACGATTAAAACATATTTACGCATAGAAGTTGGCGCGGGCGGCTACCAACCAATTATAAAAAGATTTTTATTTATTATACCAGATAACACAAACAAGAGGAAAGCATCTATATTGCAATCAATTTTTTGAATATTTCTAGATCGCGACTTATTCCCTTGATTCATAAATAACACTATTATTTATGCTTTTCTAGTCATGGTTTAAGCACGAAAAGCATAATCACAGCATTTCAATTCAGATAGGTTAGTACGCTCTTTTTCTTCGAAAGGATTTATAAAATCAACCGAGAATTACATGACTATCAATCAATCCATACCGGGAGGATTAATGTCCCACTTTTTCGCCTACTTATCCAAGATGAAATATATTAACCGCTGGGGATTAATGCGTAATACCGAATTGGAAAACATCCAAGAGCATAGTTTCGAAGTTGCCGTAATCGCTCATGCTTTGGCGGTTATTAAGAATACTCTCTATCAAGGCAGCGTTAACCCTGAATACGTAGCAGTACTCGCCTTATACCATGAAATTGGGGAAGTAATCGTTGGCGATCTTCCGGCCCCGATCAAATATTTCAATGATGCCATTCATCAATCCTTTTCCAATATTGAAAACATCGCTCGTGAAAAATTATTCGGCATGCTTCCGGAAGAATTACGACCAACCTATCGCCCACTGGTTTTTCCCTGTCAAACCCAGGATGAAGTCGAACTAGTAAAAGCAGCCGACAAGATTGGAGCTTACTTAAAGTGTTTGCAAGAACTGAAACACGGCAATAAGGATTTTCAAAAGGCGGAAAAAACACTTCACCGGTTTATCCAAGGAATACCCCTTCCGGAAGTCAAGTATTTTTTAGATAAATTTTTACCAAGCTATACCCTGACTATTGATGAATTAAATGAAGAGCGTAATTTTGAGTCCAACCCCAACGAATAATTTTAAAAAAGTTGTTACAAAGTAGGAGAAATGTGGAACATATCGAATATCTCTACCATGTGTTCTGTATTTTCCTTATTATAAATGACAGGAGGATGTGTGAATGAGCAAGGCTGATATTGGCTTGATCGGTTTGGCGGTTATGGGTGAGAACCTGGTTATGAACATGGAAAGCAAAGGCTTCACTGTAGCCGTTTATAACCGGACCACTGAAAAGGTTAGAGATTTTGTAGAAGGACGGGCTAAGGGCAAAAATATTATCGGCGCCTATTCCATCGAAGAACTAATCGCCAACTTGAAAACACCCCGTCGGGTGATGATGATGGTTAAAGCGGGTAAACCGGTAGATGATTTTATTGAATTGCTAATCCCTCATTTGGAAAAAGGGGACATCATTATCGACGGCGGAAACTCCCATTTTCCCGATACGATTCGCCGCACCAAATATCTTGAGGAAAAAGGTTTATTATACATCGGCACCGGAGTCTCGGGCGGTGAAGAAGGCGCTTTGAAAGGGCCCAGCATGATGCCTGGCGGTTCGCCGGCTGCCTGGCCCCACGTAAAATCAATCTTCCAATCAATCTGCGCTAAAGTATCCGATGGTAGCCCTTGCTGTGATTGGGTCGGTGAAAATGGCGCCGGTCACTTCGTTAAAATGGTCCATAACGGAATTGAATATGGTGATATGCAGTTAATTTGCGAAGCATATCAATTAATGCGCGACTTATTAGGAATGTCAGCCGATGAGATGCATGAAGTCTTTAAAGAATGGAACCAGGGTGAATTGGATAGCTACTTAATTGAAATCACCCGTGATATCCTGGCTGTCAAAGATGAAGACGGTAAACCCCTGGTTGACAAGATCCTTGACACCGCGGGCCAAAAAGGGACCGGAAAATGGACCGGCATCGCCGCCCTTGACGAAGGCGTTCCTCTTACTCTGATCGGGGAAGCGGTATTCGCCCGTTGTTTGTCGGCTATCAAAGAAGAACGCGTAGCCGCCTCTAAAGTGCTTTCCGGCCCGAAACCCAAGTTTGAAGGCGACAAGAAAGCCTTTATTAATGATATCAAAAACGCTCTTTATGCGTCCAAACTGGTTTCTTACGCCCAAGGCTATACTCTGATGCGGACCGCCGCCCAGACCTACGGTTGGAACCTAAATTACGGCGGCATCGCTTTAATGTGGCGCGGCGGTTGTATTATCCGTTCCGTCTTCCTCGGCAAGATTAAAGAAGCCTTTGATAAAAATCCCGGCTTAACCAACCTGCTCCTTGATCCCTTCTTCAAAGAGAAAGTGGAAGCAGCTCAAGAAGGTTGGAGAAAAGTTTGCGCCACCGCTTTAACCAATGGCATTCCGACGCCTGCCTTTACCACCGCCCTTTGTTACTATGACGGATTCCGTTGTGAAAGGCTTCCGGCCAATTTGCTCCAAGCCCAGCGTGACTATTTCGGCGCTCACACCTATGAGCGGGTCGATAAACCCCGTGGCGAATTCTTCCACACCAACTGGACCGGGCGAGGCGGCAACACCGCAGCCTCAACCTATACTGCTTAAGCTTAAAAAAGTAAACAGGGTGGCTTAATCCCCACCCTGTTTACTTTTTTAATACTATTATCAAGAATGATAACCGTGAATTAAAATCAACGGCTTATCAAAAATCTTGCCGGTTAAAACCATTATAACCCAGATTATAGCTTCAGCCTTATCAAGTTATACCTTGATAATTGTTTCCTGTTCATTCGTTTTACCGGTCCACCCTGGCGCTGCCGCCACCCATTACTTTCTCTACTTCCTTAAGGCTGGCCATCGAGGTATCTCCCGGTGTGGTCATCGCTAATGCGCCATGGGCCGCTCCATAATTGACCGCTTTTTCAGGATCCCCGGTGGCCATTAGTCCATAAGCCAATCCTGAAGCGAAGCTATCGCCGCCGCCGACCCGATCTAAAATCTCAAGACTAGGATAATCCTTAGCCTTATAAATCTTACCGTCAGCCCAACACATTGCGCTCCAATCATTGACTGTGGCTGTTTTAACAGTACGCAAGGTGGTAGCCACTACTTTAAAGTTGGGATAGGTTTTGACCGCTTCGTTAATCATCTTGCGGTAGCCTTCCAAGTTTAATTCTTTCAAGTTAGCATCATTGCCTTCTACCTCAAATCCAAGGCAAGCGGTGAAGTCTTCTTCATTACCAATCATCACATCTATGTATTTGGCGATCTCTTTATTTACTTCCTGGGCCTTTTGTTGGCCGCCGATCCCTTTCCAAAGCGAAGGTCGGTAATTTAAATCATACGATACAATAGTGCCGTACTTTTTGGCAAACTGGACCGCTTCTAAAACTACTTCCGGAGTGGTTTCGGAAAGAGCGGCAAAGATACCTCCAGTATGGAACCATCTGCTGCCTAGTTTCCCAAAAATATAATCCCAATCGATATCTCCCTTTTTCAACTGGGAAGCGGCGGTATTAGCCCGGTCCGATACTCCCACCGCGCCGCGGATACCATGGCCTCTTTCGGTGAAGTTCAAACCATTACGGACGCTACGGCCAATCCCGTCGTAGGGAATCCATTTAATTAAGGATACATCCACACCGCCTTGCATGATAAAATCTTCGACCAGCCGCCCGACTTCGTTGTCGGCAAAAGCGGTAACAACGGCCACATTCATACCGAAACATTTACGGAGCCCGCGGGAGACGTTATATTCACCCCCGCCTTCCCAGGCCCGGAACTGCCGTGCGGTTTTGATCCTGCCTTCACCGGGATCTAGCCTTAACATGATCTCTCCTAAAGAGATGCAATCATACTTACAGCTTTCTTTTGATTTGACATTTAAGTTTATGGACATAGCCATAACCTCCTTTATAAGATTTGTAAATGAGAGATTATAACCCTATTTCCCTCTGCGCTTACACTTATTCCCCCTTTCCCTGATCCGCTGGAATATAACCCATTCGCTTTGAAATATTTGCGGCAGTTTCAATTACATGTCCGGGGATCTCCAAATCGGACTCTAAATTGATGATATGGCTTTCACCGGAGACACTGACCGCCGCAATTATTTTACCGGTATAATCAATGATCGGAGCGGCGATGCACCTGATGTTCAGTTCATGCTCCTCATTATCAACCGCCCAACCCTTCTTTTTGACCAGTTCTATCTCCAATTGTAACTCTTCTTTAGAAACGATGGTATTCGGAGTAAACTTCTCAAATTTTATATTCTCCAAAACCTCCCGTAAGTGTTCGGCATTTAATCCAGCCAATAAAATTTTACCAATTGCCGAACAGTGGGCCGGTACTCTTCTTCCAATCTGGGAATACATTCTAATACTATTTACCAGTTCAACCTTTTCAATGTAAACGACATCGGTCCCTTCCAGGATCGCTAAATGAACCGGCTGACCGAAGATCTCAGCCAATCTCCGCATGAACGGCAACGCTTCGGTCTTCAATTCCAGCTTTTTAAGGAACAAACCGCTGATTTCAATAAACTTCAAGCCTATTTTATAGGTGTAATTTTTAAGGTCTTTCTCAATATAACCTCGGTTTAATAACGCAGTCAATAACCGATGGACTGTGCTTTTATGAAGTCCGATATTATGACCGATCTCGGTAACTCCCAGTCCCTCCTTGGCCGTGGCTAAAAGTTCAATGATATCAAGGGTCCGATCTATGGTTTGCACTTTATTATCAGACATCAATTCACCTTGTTTCAATATGTAAAACACCGTTTCATGTTTTAGCAACATTATAACCTGATTTCAAAGTAAAGTCTAGTTGTTGATGACAATTTGTTTTGTAATTCTAGATATCTCAGGGATATTTAATCTATATGGCAGCAGCCGGTTTTCGAATTACCTTTATAATCAGAAAACCTAATCGTATATAGTTAGAACTTTTGGTCGAAAATTCAACAAAATCTGTTAAAAATACCAAAGTCCCAATATAAAGAATAGGTTCTCAACATTTACTGTATCAATCAAAAAATTTTGAATTTATCTATCCACCATCTGCAAACATGCCCTAATATATCCCAAACCAAAAGCCATTCCTGTATCCCATGGAGCTTCCGAAGTGACTACAGGTGTATGATCGGGAATTATTACGCCTTCAAACCCCACTTCTTTATAGGCTTTGATAGCCTCAATCATATCCACATATCCGTCATCGATAAAAACCTCATTAAATGAAGGCAATCTGGAACTTACATTCCTAAAGTGCACATATGAGATTTTTTTCATGGAACCAAACTTATGTATGGCTGAAATTATATCGGCGTTATACATTTCGGCGAAGGTCCCTTGACAAAATTCGATACAATTATATTCACTTGGAAATGTGGCTAACAGCTTTTCAAAATTTTCGGTGTTTCTCAGAAACCGACTCATTTTTCGTAATTCCTCTACCGGAGGATCTTCGGGATGGGCTGCAAGAACCACTCCTGCCTTTTCAGCTACTGGAAGGATGTGTTTTAAAAAATACTTTAACCTTTCCCAAACTTCCTCTTCAGTTGTTGGCGGGATTGTGCCAATTGGTGAACGATGTTCTAAAGTAGTATTAAACCAAACATTTTGATTGTTTGGCGGTTCGAAATTTGGAATCTTAGCGACATCGAAACTTTTTACTCCAGCTCCTCCCCTACCATCCCTATTATTAGCTTCACTCCAATGACCTTGAACCCCTACGATGCTAAAATTGTACCCCAAGCAATGAATGCCTGCCTCACCCATATTTCTAATGGTTTGGGCAAATTTTTCTAATTGCTCGTCTCTTCCGTCTTCGCCGAGGAGTATCTTATCCCAGTGCGCCGGGTGAGGATTTTCAATCGCGGCCAGTTCCATTCCATGTTTGTTGACTTGACTTTTGAGACAGACTAGCTCTTTAGTATGCCAAACACCATCTCCCGCTGGTAACGGAACCCAAGCCACAATACTATCGCAACCAAGCTGCCGGGCAAGAGCTAACCGCTCATCACTCCAAAGATGTGGCTTTAAAGCTAAACCTAATTTCATAAGTAATACCTTCCTTTTGACTAGTTGAATATAATTATCTAGGCTCAATTATTTCCGTTCACCCATAAATTCGAATAATACAATAACCGTCAATTTATAGCCACGATCGGAATTAGACCTAATACTTTACACCACCAAGGGTAATCCCTTCAATAATATTACGTCTTAGAAACAAAAATGCAATAATTACCGGTAATGTCGCAAAAGTCGCTCCAGCCATTAATTTTCCATAGTCGACAAAGAATTGGTGCTGAAACATGGCCAATCCTAGCTCCAATACATACATTTCGCTGTCCATTGTTACAATCAAAGGCCACATAAATTCGGCCCAAGCTGTGACAAATGAGAAGATCCCCAATGCAGAGATTGAGGCTTTTGAAATAGGGACTACTACATTTTTAAAGATGCCAAATTCTCCGCAACCATCAATTCTGGCTGCATCTAATAAATCGTCTGGGATTCCTTCCATGTTTTGTTTCAAAAAGAACGTTCCAAAGCTGCTGATCATTTGTGGAAAAATTATTCCCTGATAAGTGTTGACCCATCCTAGTTTAATCATTAAGCTGTATAATGGTATCATATAAAACTGAAAAGGGACCATTAAAGTCGCTAATATTGCATAAAATAACACTCTCTTGGCAGGGAAGTCATATTTAGCAAAAATAAACCCCGTAAGAGCGGAAGTTATTAAAATACACACCGTACCCACGCCTGCTACAATGATACTATTCATAAAGTATCGGAAGATTGGAATTTCGGAAAAAACTTGACGAAAATGGGACCAATCCAGATAGGAAGGGATGATTTTCGGTGGTATCAATAATACTTCTGCAGCAGGTTTAATTGCAGTTGAAACCATCCATATAAATGGCCAAATCATGATAATGACGCCAGTCATTAAAATTAAATGCACTAGTACTTTAAATATCCTATCATAAACATGATTGTTTTTTATTGAGCGCATTACTTTACTCCTCCTTGGCTAATTTAAACTGTAAAATGGTAACAGCCAGAACGCCAAAGAATAATAGCATTGCTTCAGCTGATGCAGGTCCCATATTTTGGAACAAAAACGCTCTTTGATAAATATCGTAAACTAAGACTCTCACCAACGAACTTGGAGAACCTTGACTATCGCTAGTCATCGCGTAAAACTGGGTAAATGCCATTAAACTCTTTAAGACTGTCATAATACAAATGAATAAAGTAATCGGTTTTAAAAGCGGTAAAGTGACATTCCAAAATTTCTGGAATCGATTAGCGCCATCAATCTCAGCCGCTTCATAATACGTTACGTCGATGGCGCGCAGTCCCACCAGAAGTATCATCATGTTATACCCGAGCGTTTTCCAAACCGTCATCAAACAGATGGATATCAACGCCATTGGTTGACTGGCTAGCCAACCAACAGGTTGAATTCCAAACCAAGACAAAATATAATTGATTAATCCATAGGAACCGTCATACATCCATTTCCAAATTAAGGTCACCGAAACCATGGTGGCGATGGTTGGGAAAAAATAAACCGACTCATAAAATGGTCTTAGTTTCTTACTTTCTTGAACTAAAACCGCAAAAAATAAAGCTAAAGGAATCGAAAGCGCAACTGTCAGCATCATAAAACCTACGGTATTGAAAAGGGCTTCAAAAAATAACTTGTCTGTTAATATCTGTTGATAATTTAACAACCCAACAAAAATTCGTTTCGGTCGGATTAAATTCCAGGATTGAAAACTCATTATCATTGTGTTTAACATCGGAACAAACCGTATTACGCCAAAAAGTAAAAATGTTGGTATTAAAACCGAGTAGATAAAGACGTATTGACGTTTTTTAATTGAAGACCCTAAGATGTTTTTCATCTATTTTCCCACCTCCTCTATTCGCCATCAATCGGATAGATAAGAGCCTTAATCTCCTTGCGTTCCACAATTCGCTCAAAAGCGGTTTGCCAATCTTTTACTGAAAATGTCCCTGTTATAATCGGTTTTAGGTTAAAGTCCGAACGGGCTAAAAATGAGCATGTAGTCTCAAAACTTTTGAGATTATGTCCAACTGCGCCATACACACTTAAATTTTTTTTCATAATTCTTTCCCAATCAACCCGGATAGGTTTACCAAATAACGAAAGTTCAACATAAGTCCCTTTTTTCTTAATGATATCCAACCCAAGATTCACTGAAGGTTCGGACCCGGCGCAGTGGGCAACGACATTAACCCCTAACCCATCAGTCATTGTCTTAACTTGTTCAGTTACGTTTTCTTCTACAAAAAGCCCTTCGGAAAAGCCCATGGATTTTGCAACTTCTAACCGTTCAGCATCCCCTTTAGTACCGATAATCAAGACTCTACAACCGAAAAGTTTAGCGACTGAAGCCGCCATTAACCCTAATGGACCCGGTCCGATAACCGCAACGGTATCATTGGGTTTTAGAGACGCTTGTTCCACCATTCCATGAACCACGCAAGCAAGCATTTCGGCCAAGGCGCCTTCTTCAAAGCTAACGTGATCCGGCAATTTAAAGAGATGACGTTCTTCCATCACTGCGTAGCTTGTATAAGCGCCATTTTTATTAAATAAGTTCAGACACACATTCTGATTTCCATGTCTGCAATAATAACACTCACCACAATAGACGCTGGCGCATCCAGTTACTTTGTCACCGACTTTAAACCTAGTAACTTTAGGACCGACAGCCACAACCTCACCTGTCAGTTCATGCCCCCAAACAAACGGGGCACGATTCCCTTCCAAATGAATTTTTCCGGAATAAACCCCGATATCGGTTCCGCAAATACCGGTGAATTTAATTTTGACCTTAACTTGATTATCGTCATTGATTTCCGGTTCGGGAATATCCCGTACTTCCAATTCTTTAGGTCCATTTCCATAACGAACTAAAGCTAGCATAATAAACTAAACCTCCCCTAGAAAGTGGTGCGGCGATTTAACGCCGCACTGATATCATCTTTTATAACAAACCATAGTTTTTTAAGACTTTACGGGTCTCAGAGATCATTTCTTCCGCATACTTCGATATCCCCTTAGGATTGTCTAAGAGCGACTTATCGGCAAACGCTTTCAAAATTACTGCTCCTACTTTACCGTTGACTTCATCGGTGGCCGGGGTTATCAAATCCCAATGGATCTTCATACCCTCCGGGTAATCGACTACCGATAATAGTTGCGGTGTATCTTTCAAAATCTCTTGATAATTCAAATCTTTCCGAGTACTCATCCATCCGGTATCTTTAACCATGATCGCCTGATATTTAGGTTGAAAACAAAACTCGACAAACTTCCAAGCATCACGCTTGTTTTTTGAGGCCTTCGGCACAAACAGACTACGAGTCTTAACCCATGTGCCTTGTGACTTATTCCTCGGTAAGTGAGCAATTCCATAATCTAAATTCGGGGCATTCTTTTTCAAATAACCGGCGACAGATTCTTCTCTTTCAAACATAGCTGTCTGTCCAAGCGCGAATGCCTCGGAATCATGTTTAATCATAAAATTATCAACTTTGTATTTATAAAGCAAGTCGATATAAAGCTTAATTCCCCACTCCGCCTCTTCTTGTGTATAGCCTACATCATACTTGTTCTTTCCGACCTTTTTCAAATAATGGGCATCGTTGGGAATTAATCCCATAGCCCAAAATTTTTCCATGGTGCCATTGGGAGATCCACTAATCCTAAGACTTATTCCACTACGAATCATATTGCCCGCAGCATCATATTTAGTGAGTTTTTGAGCGTAATCTATTAATTCATCATAGGTAGTCGGAGGTCCGGGTAAACCAGCTTCTTTAAACATTGTTTTATTCCAAAACAACAGTTCACTGAAATAACAAACCGGGTAACCATAATACTTGTTTTCCCATAAGGCGGCCGGAAGATATACTGGTTTCACGTTTTCCTTAATATGTTTTACAACTTCCTTGGGAGTCTCATCCAATAAACCGCCGTCGATAAACTTACCGGCAATATGACCGTTGATCTCCGCAACATCCGGTCCAGTTTTAGTTGGAAGAGTTAAATTTATCTTTTCTACGAAACCACGTAACGGGAAAAACTCCAACTTAACTTCAATCTCCGGATTCGCTTTTTCAAAATCGGCCTTTGCAGCTTCATAGACAGGTTTTAATTCAGGATAGCCCGACCAGAAAATTATAGTCCGTTTGGCCAATGCCGAACCGGAAGAAAAAAATAATCCGATAATTAAAACCAAAAATAACATTTTGGAAAACCGTCTCAACATGCTCTTCACTCCTTTTTTCGCAAAATTTCAGCCACTCAAATGTGTTAATCTTGCTATTTTGTCAATAATGCAGTCAACTCCTTTCTCACCGAATTAATGTGTTCAGCCATCATATCCAGAGCTAATGTAAGGTTATTGTTTTGAAGGTGTTCGATGATTTTAAGATGTTGGTTATGAGAATTTTGACCCGTTCTTGCCTGCATCAAAGGGTACCTCGCCATTAATAAAATATCTTTGAGATCATCCAATATCCGCTTTAGCCACTGATTCCCCGACTTCTCCATAAAAAACCCATGAAATTTTTCATTAGCTTGATCACGGCCTTCAAAATCATTTCTATCTTTATACTTTAAAAGAAATTTTTTTAATTGTTCTAATTCATCCATAGTAATTAATCCCGCTGCTTCTTTTAACGCAAGACACTCCAATTCACAACGGATATCATATAGATGTGAAACGTCTTTTAATTCTAACTGAATAACATAAGCCCCTTGCCACTCGCGATACTGAATCAATCCATCTCCACGCAACTTACTAAGGGCTTCTCGAACCGGCGTCGGACTAACTTGGAAATGTTCTGCCAACTCTATTTCATTCAAACGCGAGCCCGGTTCGAGTTGGTGTGTGATAATTGAGTTTTTAAGATCAACATAGACTTGTTCGGCCAGAGTCATTCTTTTTACGGATGTCTTCTTTATCATCCCATTCATATCATCACTTCCCTAAATTTTCTCTATATTCTACTTTCTATACTATATATTCTATAGAGTTTGATTTTTTCCTTTTTTATTTCGTGAATTTTTTGCTTATAAATCAAAACTGCTATGAAAATCTAATAACCCGAATTTCATTTGTGTATGAAAAAACCGCCATACCCGACGGTCTTTAACTCTCAATTGGAAGGTTTTAATATATGAAAAATCCAGATAGTTTTTTGAAGCTCGGTCTCCTTTACCAAGGAGGCGTTTCCGGAAGTAACGACCGGAAATATTCGATTAAACCAGCTTCGTATTTACCTTGATAAGTTTCATTGAAAAAAAGATCCAATGCTTCCTCGTAAAAACGCTTCCATGATTCCGTTTCATGTCCGGGATTGATCGGATAAAAGAGCGCCCCATTGGACTTAGCCGCTTCCAAATCCCCCAACGCGTCCCCTACCATTAAAATATGGCTGGCCTGATATTTGCCAACCGCTGCTAATTTAAGATGTTCTTTTTTAGTTCCCAGTTCTTGACCGGCAATCAAAGCCACATACTTTACTATCCCTTGTTTGGCCCATTCCCGTTCCAAGGCTTCACCGGGAGTTTGGGAGATACAGATTAAATCCGCTCGGTCAGATACCTTTTCGAAGCTTTCTTTAACATAAGGATAGGGCGGGATATCGCGGGCCAAATCTTCTATGGTTTTGTTTACGGCAATACTCCAATCCAGAATGTTTTCCAAAACCGGATCGCTGGTTTTTTCGACCATTTCTTTAAGGGTCTCATTGCTTAAAAGAGTTCCGGAATTGACCCATTTCCGAAATTGTTTTAAATCAGGCAACCTAATTCCACTCTCCTGAACCTCTTTCCTCTCCGCCAGCAAGTCCAAGACTTTTAAAAGCGCCGGAAAACGGTTACTGCCGCGCCACTTTGAATAAAGGTTAACAAATTCCACAGCTTCCCGAAGATACTCAGCAATGGATTGTAATTGAAAAAACTTGATATTATTAGGGTAAAAACACTCTTTTTGCTTAATTTCCATTGTATCAAAGACACACCCGTCGGAATCAAATCCGATAAAAAAATCATACCGCGGCTGAAAATCTCTTAAGATATCTTGATCGCTCCCCATATACATTGCCTCCGGTTATTAACTTACTATAGTCGCTAGCGTTTTCTGGACTGTCAAGCATTCCAATTTATTAATAGGTCTGTGGCAGATTGAAGGTTATTAACTGTTTCATGGATCTTATCCTTGATCTTTCCGGTATAAGCGACACTTTCCAAATATCTGTCAATGGTCTTTTGAATTTCAATCAGTCCACTGGTTTCCATCGGAGAGGAACCAAATTTTAAATTTACCTTTTCAAAGGTTTCGTGACTTACAACAAATATCGTTTCCGCCACTTGTCGTATCTGATCGAGCTCAACTACACATTTAGCTATAGTTTCATTGAGATTTTCAAAGACCGAATTTATAATTTGGTCTAAAACGATTTGTCCGGATTCAACTTCATCTTTTTCCGGCATCAAACCTACAATATGATCAGTCTGGGTTTGAATCTCACTGATTAATCCGCTAAGATTTTCAGAGGCCTTTTTAGACCGGACAACCAAATTAGCTATTTCCTTAGCGACTACACTGAACCCCTGACCTTCTTCACCGGCTCTTGCAGCGCTAATTGCGCTATTAAAAGCTAACATTTCACTTTCTTCTTCTATCTCTCCCAATTCTTTCGTGATCCGGTCAACCCGTCCGGAAGTAGCTCCTAATTCCCGCAAAAAGAGCATTAAGTTATGAGATTCATTTTTAACTTCAAAATCTTTGTTAATTATACCATTCAAATAGTTTTGATTGACCGTCAAAAGGCTTTGAACTTCTTCGGATATCTCACTGATTTTGCGGGGTAAATTTTGTATTCCGGAAAGCCCGGAAGTTATCATTTCAATCTCTTCGTCCACTTTTTTGCCAATCTGCCGTTGATCTTGTAAACTGGACTCAATCTCGTGATACACCTCCCGCAGCTGAACTTCTAAAAAAAATAATTGATTAAAACCGGAAACGAATTCCTCAATAAGGTAGTTAAGTTTATTACTTGCGTTCTTAAATTCAAAAGCCAATGAGTGCCATTTGGCAATAGCGTCGTTGAGAATCAGTCCGGTACCGCCTAAACCTTCCGCGGCAAAAATCGGTAATTTAACTTGCAAGCCAGCGCTACTTCCTTGTAAACAGTGAATAATCCGTTCGGCCGGCTCCTCTACCGAACGCAAAGCACATCTGACCAGCCATTTGCCGGTCAAGATTCCTACTAGTAAAATTGAGAGAACAATGGCAAATTTAATCAACGTAATTACCAGGATTTCCTGATAATTACGTTGATAATGTTCGGCTAATGCTGTTTCTAAACTAATTACCGCCTTCTGAAACCGGTCATACAGCGCTATGGCCTCTTGGTACATCCGGGTAGATAAAGGAGACTGTACTTTACCGAATTGATCGATAATTACCTCAATGTTTTTGATCTGTTCTAAGGCGATATTATGACCGAGATTTTTTTTAAGATCATCAGACGCTTGAATAAGTTTAGCCAGATCATCGGAAACATCTACTGAAATTCCCGAGTTTCTACTAATTTTAAATTTTTCAAGTAAGTCTTGAGAAAGATCCCGAAATACGCTTAGAGAGCCATCGTTAGTCTTTCGAAAATCGCCGTTGTTCGCCAGGGCATTACGATATTCATAAAAATGAGATAAAACTAAAATGCACTGGATTAACAATCCGGCTATCAATAGAAACAAAACCAGATAAAATTTCCCCGAAAAACTGATCTTCGACAAAACACCGGTGCCTGAATAATTGTTTTCGGATATATTTAAGTTCTTTCTGAACTTAGCCATGATTTCCCCTTTGTTTTTGTTTAAAAAACGATTTTATTCATTAAATGTCTTAATTCCGCCACCAAGGAATCTAATTGTTTCGTTATAGTTAAATTTTCACCGGATTTTTTAATCACTTCCAGTGCTGCTTCCGCTCTCCCAAAATTACTTTGGGATTTTTGATCTATATCTCCTAGGGATGCAGCCAGCTCTCCCAAAGATCCGCGCCTATCTTCCAGTTCTTCAATTTGACTGCCGTACTGAATGGCCTCTCCCAAAAGTTGGCTTAATTTTAAACAAAAAATCGTGATTTTTGTGCTGACTCCTTCTATAAAATGCTTTACTTCATTATTACGGGCTAAATTGATTTCCAAAGTTTTTAGAGCTGCATTACCTTTGACACTCATCGTATCAACTACCGCCAGTAATTCTTTGGAAACCCGTCCGATTTTTACAGCCAGATTGGCGATCTCTTCCGCTGCAATGTCAAAACCCCCGGCTGAACCTTCCGCCCTGGCTGCTTCAATTGATGCGTTTAATGCTAATAACACATTTTGTTCGGCAACATTTTGAAAGATCGATCCTGTTTGAAGTAACTTTTCCAAAGTCGACCCTAATTGGTAGAGTCCGGCAACGGCTTTTTTTAAGTATTCTTCCCGTTCTTTGACACGAATTTCAATATCCTTAATCCCTTCGGGAGCTTCTTGCAATACTCGGGCTTTATTTTTTATCGATTCATAAAGCTCAAAAATTTGTCGTTGTGAATCTTCCAGTTGGATATCGAGGGATTCGATCCTTTCGGCTAATTCCTGGTACTTATCGATTTGATAATGGTTTTGTTCAATGGTCTGTTCTAAGCCTTGCTTAATTTCTTTGTAAAAGAAATTATTTTGTTTGGAAAATAAAGAGATTTCGTTGATTTGAAAATTTATTTTTTTAATTTCCTCTTTGACTCCCTGGTATCGTTCTTTTAATTGTTTAATATAATTACTAATTGCCTGATTAAGGGTTGTTAAAATTTCTCCTCGATAGTTAAATTGGATCTTATCGAGCTGTCCTCCTTTGAATTGATAGGCCAAACTCTCGAAATAAGCAATCCCCGCTTGTTGCTTTTTCAAGGATTTTGTCAATCCAAAAGCCCCGGCGCACACTAGAATAATGGTTATTAATATTGTGCCTATTTCATAAATAGTCACTTTCGACAATAGCTTGTCACTGGCAGCTTGTCGTTTTTCCATCAAAACACGGACCAATTTATCGAGCAATACCTGGCATTTTATTACTTCGTCGTCGATTGCTTGATTGTACAGGCCATTCTTTGAATTGGAAACCAGCTCCGTTATGCTGGAAAGGCTGGCTTTAATAAGCTTCCAACTTTGTTCGGCCCGGCTATTGACGCTTAACATGTCTACCTGGTTTACCAACCGGTTAAGAGTAGTAGTTGAAATATCAAGTTGGGAAGAAAAAATGGTTAGATCCGTTTTAAGTGAGTAAACATGCTTCAAGTCAGTCTCAAACCCTTTATCAATCTTGATAATCGAAATATGAAGCAGAAAAAACAAAACAATGCTGAACGTAAAGTGAAAAACTGCCACGAAAAATAAACCGGCAATATTGTAGATTAACCGGTTATCACCTTTGATATTTTTAAAAAAAAGCATTTCCGATAAAGAAACGAACCACCGGGAGAGCCTTCTCATCTAATCCGTTCCTCTCATGGTTATAAATACGTTTCCAAAGCTGCTAAGATTAAAAAATTTACCCAAAAAGCGCAATCTACCATTGTTACCACCCAGTAGCTAGCAACTTAGAACCATATCCACTTATTTTATAGTTTTGCTTAGATCTATAACGTTTAATAACATTTTAACGATTAGGATGTTGGCGCGGACGACTACTTTAAAAGCTAAAATCGTATACTTCCTTGCCGCTTAAGAGCGATATTTCTTCTTTCTGTAATAATTCAATGGCGCGATCAATGTTTTCGACCCGAATGACCACTACCGCATCAGTACCGGATCTCCCTACGAAAGCGTACATATACTCGATGTTTATCCGATTGTTCTCCAAAACATTCAGTATGCTTCCCAATCCTCCCGGTCGATCCGGGATCCGCACCGCGATTATCTCTGTTTCACTAACTGTAAAACCCTGTTCTTTCAAGGCTTCCCAGGCCTTTTCTGGAGAGTTTACAATCAGCCTCAAAACGCCAAAATCAGTGGTATCCGCGATTGACAGGGCTCTAATATTAATATTGTTATCGCCAAGCACTTTAGTAACATCAGCCAAACGTCCCGATTTATTCTCCAAAAATATTGATATTTGTTTGACTTTCATCATTATTACCCCCATCTTTTCAAAAATTCATTCGCCAAATATTTGAAATCACCTTCTTATTTCTTCCAGGAATTCGCAAAAAGTCCACGTTTATTGGTGATAAATATCTCTGCGATCGACGATCCGCTTTGCTTTCCCTTCACTACGGGCAATAGTTTTCGGTTCAACTAATTTGATCCGGGCGGAAATCCCTAAAGTGCTCAAGATCTCTCTTTTAATCCTAGAGCCCAATTCTTCCAGCTGTCGAACTTTGTCGGAAAATAGTTCTTGGGAGACTTCCACCCAAATTTCTAAATCATCGAGGGTTCCGTCTCGGTCGACGATTAATTGATAATGGGGTTCAGTCTCACCAATCTCCAGCAGTACGCTCTCGATCTGTGAAGGAAATACATTAACCCCTCGAATAATCAGCATATCATCAGTCCGGCCCATAACCCGGTTCATGCGCATATGGGTACGTCCGCAAGAACAAGGTTCAGGATAAAGAATACTAATATCTCGGGTTCGATAACGGATTAGAGGCAACGCTTCTTTAGTGATGCAAGTGAAGACCAATTCACCTTTTTCTCCGAAGGGCAACGCTTCGCCGGTAGCAGGATCAATGATCTCCGGAATAAAATGATCTTCCCAAACATGAAGCCCATCCTGTTCCAAGCATTCACTGGAAACACCCGGCCCGATAATTTCGCTTAAACCATAAATATCAATGGCCTTAATATTCCAGATTTGCTCAATCTCTTTTCGCATATTGTTCGACCATGGCTCTGCACCGAAAAAGCCTACTTTAAGGCGGAGATTTTTGATTTCAACCCCCTCTTCCGGGGCAGACTCCGCCATATACAGAGTGTACGACGGAGTGCAAGCCAGAACGGTTGATCCAAAATCCTTCATTATATGGAGCTGCCGTTTGGTGTTCCCACCTGAAATGGGAACCACTGTCGCACCGATTCTTTCAGCGCCGTAATGAGCTCCCAATCCGCCGGTGAAGAGCCCGTAACCATAAGCGATTTGGACGATGTCTTTATGAGTGACACCACCACAACCCATTGTGCGGGCCATTACCTCAGCCCATGTAACGATATCCCCTCTAGTATATCCAACAACAGTCATCTTCCCGGTTGTACCCGAAGAAGCGTGAATCCGTACTACTTCATCCTGGGGCACGGCAAACAGTTTAAAAGGATAATTATCCCGCAAGTCTTGCTTAGTAGTGAACGGTAACCGCGCTAGATCCCTGATGTTCTTGATGTCTTTCGGTTTAATCCCCGCTTCATCCAGCTTTTGCCGGTAAAAGGGCACATTATGATATACTCTTGCTACTGTTTTACGGAGCCGTTCCACTTGGATTTTTTCCAACTCGGCCCGGGGTAAAGTTTCGATCTCACGATTCCACATTTGAATATCCTCCTTAAATATAAATCAAAATGAAAAGTTTTTTGCCGTATTAAAATTAATTTCATTACCCTCTATCTGTTTAATGGCGAACAATAAAAAAGCCTTTCGTCTCATAAGAGACGAAAGGCTTGCTTCCGCGGTACCACTCCCGATTGGTCCAAAGACCCCCTTGTTCAACCACAATTTTGGTCAATTTCAATTCCAATTATTACCGCCTATCATCGAAATCCCAAAAATTAAGGCTGCCCCACTGATAACGGTTGGAGTTTCCGGTCAAACCTACTGCCTTACACTAAGGATTCAGTCGACGACTCCGAGGCGAACTTCTGGATAAATCCGTAAACCCTCTCCCACCGTTCAGGGCTCGCTAATTTTACATCATTAACCGTACTTTTCCTCTTCAATGCCTTTAAAATATGACTGACATATCTAAATTGATAATATTATATCACACCATTCAAGCTCACGGCAACAGATTTTATTTAATCATATTTCGCAATCGTTTCTCTTCTAAAGATAGTTCCGGCGGCCAAAGCTCTATCGGTCGGCCTTCCCGCATCGCGGAGGCTATATTATTAAAAATCCGGTGATCGTCTTGGGTTAATTTAGCGATTAATTCCTTAGTTTCAGCCCGTTTGGACCGGCCGTCCAGGGGACATTCATTCGGCGCCGGGGAGAATCCCATGAAACTAAGGGCCTTTTTCAATTCAGCTTCTCTAAAATAAACCAAAGGCCGAATCACCCTTATCTGACTCCGATCAAGTTCAGTGCGGGGAAGGAAAGTCTTGATTTGACCTGAAAAAATAATACTCATCAAAAAAGTTTCCACCGCGTCATCATAATGATGGGCTAGCGCAACCACATTATATCCATGTTCCCTGGCAAATCGGTTCATCGCTCCCCGTCTCAAAAAAGAGCAAGTAGCGCAAGGAACTTCAGGGTTTTCCTCTCCAAAAGCATAACGGCTGATTTCGGTCCGGTGGATATGAAATTCAACTCCCAACGTGTTACAATACCTTTCTAATGGACCTACGTCGATAGGTGTTTCAAAACCAAGATCAATTGTTAAAGCGCTTAATTCGAAGGGAATAATCCCATGCCGTAGTAAAATAGAGAGCCCATAAACGAGAAAAGCGCTATCCTTCCCACCTGAAAAACCGACTAATACTTTATCCCCCGGCTGAATCAAGTCAAATTCCCTGATGGCCCGGAGAAGTTTTCTAGTATAGGTCCTTGGTAAACTTTGATGTTTTTCTTCCATTACTTATACTCAACATTCTTTGTTTCCAGTTTTTGTGCTAATTTATCCAATCCGGTTTTTTCTCCGGCCATAACAAAGCTATCTTGACAGGATTCTCCTTATATACCAGGTACATTATTTGATTTTTCCTATAAACATGAACCAGGTATCGTTCATTAGTGAACGGTTCAAAAGGAGAACAAAACAAAAATCCGGTGTTTAGCCGGAAAAATGTTACATAATTTTTTGTTCTATTTTCTTACATTGAACGGCTACCCACAATCAAGTTGTGTCTAATCGAATCAAAACCTTCATTCTCTAAAATCTTACCGGTTCCCAATACTACGCAGGAAAGCGGGTCTTCTGCCAAATGAATCGGAATCCCCGTTTCTTCAGCCAAAAGCCTGGTAAAGCCATGCAATAACGAACCGCCGCCGGTCATTACAATCCCCTTGTCCACAATATCCGATGCCAATTCGGGAGGGGTCCGTTCCAATACGGATTTAATACCATCGATGATTGTTGTGATCGGTTCGGAGAGGGCTTGAAAAGAATCGGTCGATGTAAACTTGATTGTTCGTGGCAACCCGGTTACCAAATCCCGGCCTCGAATCTCCATGGCCCGGCCTTCTCCTTCAGGGTATGCCGAACCGATTTGAACCTTAATATCCTCAGCAGTGCGTTCACCGATCATCATATTATACATCTTTTTTATGTAACGAATAATCGCTTCATCAAACTTGTCCCCGCCGATTCGCAGCGATTCGCTGACCACTATTCCTCCTAATGAAATAATGGCTACATCGGTAGTGCCTCCGCCAATATCAACTACCATGTTGCCGCTGGCTTCGGTAATGTTTAAACCGGAGCCGATGGCGGCGGCCATTGGTTCCTCAATTAAGAAAGTCCTTTTGGCTCCGGCTTGCATTGCAGCTTCTAAAACCGCTCTTTTTTCAACACTAGTAACTCCGGAAGGAACACAAACAACTACTTGCGGGCGGAACAGTCGAGGCTTGGGGCAAACTTTTTCAATAAAGTATTTTAACATCGTCTCAGTGATGTCATAATCGGCAATTACCCCATCGCGCAACGGACGAATGGCTACAATATTACCGGGGGTCCTTCCAATCATTTGACGGGCTTCCTCGCCAACAGCTAATATTTTGTTTGTATCTTTCTGTATAGCTACCACCGACGGCTCCCGAATTACAATTCCGCGTTTTTTGAGATAAACCAGCACGCTGGCGGTACCCAAGTCAATGCCAATGTCCGTAATTAAATTTCTGATGTCCAAACTTACGCCCCCCTACACCGCTGCAGACAATTAAATTATCAAAAAACATCAAATTTTAGATAATGCTTCTACGTTTTTTTGTAATTTCCTCCTTTTTTAATCCCAAATCCTGATGCTTTTGATATTTCTTTTTAGTAGCTTCGCCTCCACGAATATGCCTTTCCGCCTTGTTGAATTCGAGAATCCTCTTTACCTCCAGGGCCAGGCTTTGGTTAATATCGGGTAGCCTCTCGGTAACATCTTTATGTACTGTACTTTTGCTTACTCCAAAATATTTAGCCGCCTGTCTGACCGTGGCCTGGTGGTCAGCGATGTAGCGGCTTAAATCCATTACTCGCTTTTCAATATAATCTTTCACGCCCCCCACCCTTCCAAATATATAGTCATTGGCGTTTTCATTATCACAGCACGTGATACTATACCGGACTAAGATAATACCCTTGTATGTCCGGGGATATGAAAATCGCTTCATAACATATATATGGCTTGGTCAGAGGGAATATGTGGGCTTACTGACTAAGTTAAAAAAAAAACTAAAGCAGCTAAACTATTTATTGAGTTATTTAGTCATTCCTTTAATAATATTTTTCGGATTGACCGGTTTTTGGTTGTGGTTAATCTCAAAATGAAATCCGGGGTTCGCCGAATTACAACTAGTAGCTCCAGTGGTCCCGATAATCATCCCTTTGATGATCCGGTCTCCTTCTTTGACGGAAACCTCCTCAAGGTTCCCATAAACACTCTCCCAGCCGTTTCCATGCTCCAGAACTATTGTTAAACCTTCTTCAAGAGTACTGGCAACCTTCTTAACAGTCCCCTCAGCACTGGCCATTACATTACTACCCAGGGGCATTCCTATGTCAATGCCGGAATGAAGCTTCCAAGTTTCATTGGTTTTAATCCATTCAAAACCTTGAATTATTTCCCCCAGCGCCGGACGGCTAAAGTTATCGGGATTAAATTCGGAGACACTCTCTTCTTCACGAATTTTCTCTGTTTTAATCATTTGCTTTAATAATTCAATCTCCTGTTGCAACGCCTCAATGGTTGAGGGTTCATTGATTTCACCAGCCCTAAAGTTACCCCGATTCCGAATCTTGGATAGACCGTGAGCTGGGCCCCAAAGATAAAAACCCAAACTAAAAGCAGCTACATAAATCAACCAATACTTTGGTTTAAGATAAGGGCGGCCGCTTTTTAATAATGTACGCAGCTGTTTAATTGAACGTTGCAAATACCCGCGTAAACCTATGCCCCTTTTCCGTAATGCTTTACCTATTGCTAGTCACCTCTATTCATCTCATGAAATCTGTAATATTGGCAATTCAGTTTAACCGGATATAAAAACAATATCCTTATGCCCTAGTTTTTCCTGGATTAAAAAAAATATCCAGACTTTCTGGATATTTTTTTAACCCGTGTTAAAAGAAATTAAGCAATACAACTACCTACTTACCCTCGCTCGCGATTTGTATTTTTTGAAAACTGATTCCCCTATAATAATAGCTTAAAATCTGGTTAAACTTCCATCCTTTTTTGGCTAACCCATCCGCGCCATATTGACATAGCCCAACCCCATGTCCATAACCGGTCACTACGAAAAAAAGTCCTAAATCCGTTGTTTTCCAAGAAAAACAGGTCGATGTTAAACCTAATTTACTACGAAATTCACTCCCCTTAATTAACTTCTTTCCTACCTTGAGCATTGATACTCTCCTCTGATCCGTTAAGGAGATAGCCCTTAAACTTTTGAATAATTCCCCCGGAATTTTGAAACGTCTTTCCAATTCAGCCCAGGTATAAAAGAAATCACTTTGATAACGAGGCGCATGTTTGTCAAAATCGCATTTGACCCTAATCAAGTAGGGGATTTCATTATTCCAGATGTCCTTGGCCGCAGCGGTCGAACCTCCACAGGTGGAGTGAAAAACCGCATCAATAGGCCGGTTTTGATATGTCATAACAATCCCCGAGGTTTCCTGTACTGCTCGTTTTATTTTATTATAATAACCATAAAAACTCAATCCAGGCCACCGTTTCCGTAGACTAGCCTCACTCAACCAAGCCTGGTGCTCAGTTGGATCGTCGCAAATGTCGACATTTGCATAATGTTGGCAACCTTTGCCGCCAAACCGTTTCATCCTACGTACAGCCAATGTCCGGGCCGCTACCGCCTGGGCTTTTAATGCCTCAAGTTCAAAACGAGCCGGCATTTCAGCGGCGACTACACCAATTAAATATTGCTCCAGATCGAACTGGTATATTCTTCCTTCAGCTCTAGAGGCCAATCTTACCGGAACCTCTCCCCGTTTGGGAAGGACATAAATTTTCTTTATAATCAATACTGGTAAAAGTGATAATAGAATTAACAAGAGGACCAGAGTCAACCCAGTATTCGGGCGCAAAAAAATACCTCCTGCGATTAAAGAAAAAATCGCTTAAAGCGTCTATTATCCACCTTATGCAAGGGTTGCTAAAAAAATGCCATTTTTCGGGGCTAGTCGTTTTCATATTCTGTAATCATTTCATAAAGGACTAATCTCATTGGTTTTTAAAGGCACGCTATATTTTGAATAAGGTTTCATCGATAACCTGCCGATATTAAATACATCAAACATACATTAACGGAGGAATTACATTGTCTAGAAAGGTTGAAGAATCTGTCTATTTTGAATTAATCATAAATGTTTTGGGATCCGACTTTTTGAAAATAAAACAACTCATATTCCTTGAATCAAAAGACCTGCTTTCCAATGCTAAACCGGAAAAATAACTTATCTTTTACTAAGCGGCACCCTGTTATAGGGGTCTTTTTAGCATCAACAGTCAAAATTTAAAGCCTACTTATCTATAAATAATGGGGTGAATTTGAATGAAAAAAATTGAGATTCTGATCTGCTTAAGTTTTTTTATAGTAATACTATGCTCTTCACTTAACGAAGGTATTCAGGCGCTAGCGACGGAGGCGGCCTCTATCGATAATCAGTCTGCCGTTGAAGTAGACCCGGCTGTTTCTACCGGCGTTGAGCAAACAAGTCATTATCCCGAAACATTTAGCGATAATGATGGTCCCGATCAAAATAACGAAAGTGTAACCTCATTCAAACCGAATAACGAAAACCATCCTCTTTCGGAAACATCATGGCAACAATCGGCTCCCAAAGAATCCGATTTAAGATCAATTAATACCGCTACCGATACTACCACAGAAAATATTGTCTTAAATTCTTTACCGGAGATTACTAAACCTCAAAATCCCGATACCCTCGCCAAAGTAATCCAATGGTGGTCGGCGAATCCGTTAAAAATGAAACTATGGTACTTATTTTTAACCATAAGTATCGTTGTGTTTCTTTGCGGGAAAACCTCATTCCGCAAACCGCTTCTCTTTATCAACCTTGTTGTTTTTGGGTTTTATCTTGGCAATACTGTTAATCCCATTAATTCGATTTTTTCTTTACCTGTCCAAACGGGGGGCAAATTCGTTGATTCTCTGGTTTTGGTAGGGATTCCTATTATCCTGTCATTGTTTGTCGGGAGATTCTTTTGTGGATGGGCCTGCCCCATCGGAGCCGCCCAAGAGTTTATCCATCCTGAAAATCTCAAGCTTCGATTTCCATCATTATTGGATCGGGTTTTCTCTTACTTTCGATTTTTATTACTATTTGGTGGTATTCTTCTTTCTTGGTCAGCCATGTCTAATCTCTGGAACAATTACGACCCGTTTCACATCCTTTTCACCTTTAAAGGGTCTTTTACAGCTACCGGTTTATTAATTATTGTAATGATCGGATCAATTCTGATTGAAAGATTCTTTTGTCGTTATCTTTGTCCATTGGGGGCGATTTTAACAATCACTTCCCGGTTTAGCCTTTTAAAGATGAGACCAGACTCAGATGCCTGTATCGCTTGTGGAAAATGCAGCCAACCGGAAATTTGTTCAATGAATATGATTTCATCGGTTAATCCATACACTGATGTTCCAACGATAGAATCCTCGGAATGCATTATCTGTCACCGTTGCGCCAATATCTGTCGTTATTCGGCGATCAGGTTGTCTTTCTTAAATAAGCGCAAATCTAAATCATATAAAACTCAAAGCGCAGGCCCAAACATTTCAAGTCAATAGGCTTTTTAAAGGTAATAAGGAGAAAATTATCATAGGAGAAATAATTATTTAAATGGCTTCCGAACCTTTTCGTTATAACCTTACCACCACTGAAAAACATAATTTCAGAGTAATTCCATGCTGGGTTAGGAAAGCCGCCCGTATTTTAATGAGCAACCAAAACGCCGTCTATTTAGTGGGTGGCGCGGTCCGGGATTTATTATGGGGCATCGAACCTTCCGACTGGGATCTGGCTACCGATGCCCTTCCAGATGAAGTAGAAAAGATCTATCCTCAAACATTTTCAACCGGTAAACGGTTCGGCACGATTACTGTTGATTTTGAGGGGCACCAATTGGAGATCACCACCCTTCGCGAGGAATTGGGATATAGTGATGGCCGCCGGCCGGATCAGGTTCGCTTCGGCTCCAACATCGTCAATGATTTGGCCAGACGTGATTTTACCATCAATGCTATGGCTTATGATTTCAGGAACGGAGAGTTAATCGATCCTTACGGTGGGCGGACCGATTGTCGGCGCCGCATTATTAGAACTGTTGGAGATCCCCGGGTCCGCTTTGAAGAAGACGGATTACGAATGTATCGCTTATATCGTTTAATGGCCTCTCACGATTTAACCGTCGAACGAGAAACCGAACGGGCGGTTAATCCCCGATGGGCCCAATCGATTAGTCGCGAAAGAATCCGGGAAGAGTTCAGCAAATTATTGTTAGCCAAAGCAGTCCGTAAAGGGCTGATTGGTTTGAACCAAAGCCGCTTACTATCACAGATTATTCCGGAATTCTTCGGCCAAAATGAACTCTATCCCGAAATATACTCATACCTCCAGGAACATTCACTGTCCGCTACCGCGGAAATTAAACCTTTACTCCACTTACGGCTAGCCGCTTTACTTCACGATATAGCCAAGCCATGTTCGGTAACCATTACCCAATCCGGCCTTCACTTTTATGGGCACGATCAAAAGGGAGCTGATTTAAGCCGCGATATTCTAACGCGGCTACGTTACCCGCGGAAGTTAATCCAGAAAGTAGCCTTGCTCATCCGCTGGCATATGTTTTTTTACCAACCAAATGTCAGTGACGCAGCAGTACGAAGACTCATCTCCAAAGTTGGATCGGAGAACATTCCCGATCTCTTGGAACTGCGTCGCGCCGATATTATCGCTACCGGAAAGATTACTGCCGCCACCTATGAATATTGGAATGATTTATCCGAAAGGATTCATGTTATTCTCAAAACCAGCGCCGCTAATAATAGTCAAAATAAGTTGGCTTTAAACGGCCACGATTTAATCGAACAATTAGGCATCACTCCCGGGCCTTTGGTTGGGAAAATAATAGCGTACCTTTCGGAAACGGTTATTAATGACCCCGCTCTCAACCATAAAGAACTGCTGCTGGATTTGGCCCGAAAATATATCAGTTCCGAACGGGTTAATCCGCAAACTCCTGGCTAACCCTTTCAACCAATCTCACTTGATTATCCACCTTAAAGGCAGCTGGTTTCAGATTCATTATTACCTCATGAATAACCCCGTCGATTCCCCGCTTAGCTTCTAAGGAATCAACTATACCCGAAAATACTATCCTACCATCCTCAACTTCGATATTTATCGGCATTTCATCTAAAAAAGGGTTAGCAGCGATTATTTCCATTGCTTTTAGGACTATTTGATCATCCAGCTCAGTCTGTTCCCGGATGAAGCTATTTTTGATCGACTTAACCCCCGGGACCCTGGCTGCTACTTCCACCGCTTTTTTGATCTCTTCTTCGGAACCATTTCCCCATAAAATTACTGTACCATCTTCAGTAATCACCTTGACTCGCCCAGGAACTATTTGGACTTCTTCCAATAAGGCAATTTGGACCCGATTGGTGATGCTGGCGTCATCAAGTTCTGCGCTGTATTTTAGTTGGTTGCGGACTTCCCTGACTCCTCTCGCTTTTCCGGCGGTCTCAATAGCTTCCAAAGCCTGGCTTTGGTTTTGAATACTTCCAACTAATTTGACTTGGCCACCGCTAACCTTTACCCCTACCGAATCAGGTATTTCCGGGTTAGCTAAAAGTTCCTCGCTAATTTCAAAGGCCACATCCTCATCGTCGATTCCGCCATCGGTACAAACTGTAACATTGTTTTCTACCCTTTTAACATCTGGAAAGGTTCTAATGAGTTTCTCTGCTTCTTCTCGTTCTTTTAGTACATCCACTATCCCTTGGATTCTAACCAAACCATCCTCGTAAGCTTTAGCCTTTAGCGCATAAGCCGCCAATCGCCGGTCTCCGGCTAAACGATTGTTAATCTTATTAGTCAGTTCTTGATAAAATTCGGAAACCATCACCAACCCCCTTACTAGTAGTTCAAGAGTATTATTTCTGTAATATTTTTTTTTAAACTGTCTTAATCTAAATCAAACAACCACCAACTTTTAAGACTATTTTTAGCTATATGAATCACCTGGGATAATAATTCACGAAAAACTGAAAGGACGATCTAAAGATCGTCCCTTGAACCCCTGAAGAAACTTGGCCGTAAACTTTATTCATAGAAAAATTCCAACAAAGAAAAATGGATTTCCCTATCTCTAAATTATAACCCTGAAAAGACGTAGCAATGTAATATCCTAACCGCCTTGAGACCGGCCCGTTTCACCTTTATTTTTGATAATCGAAACCCCAAGAATTAATCAATGGTTGGTTTTCCGGATCAAAACCCCTGATTACAATCATATGGTAACCAGGATTTGACCTTATTAAGCCTGGCCAGGTAAATAAACCGTCCTGATCTTTGGTTAATTGACCGGTAATCGAACGGACTTTAATTTCAACCCTTTCGATTCGAGGATCAGTAATTTTAAACTTAACTACCGGGGCTTGTCTGAGTCTAGCGGTGTCTTCCGGTTGAATAATCTCGATCGGCAGCGGCTTCGCGGTTAATATTTCATTTAAATCCGCTTGACCCATGGTATTCTCCATAACCCGCCTTTTAATTCGTAATGGGTTTTCGGCCGGTGAATTTACTCCCCAATTCACCGTGAATATGCCGCGGTACCCGGCTTGAACCGCCATTGCTTCAATAGTCTGATTAAACCAACCGTAAGGATAGGCCAGCAAGTCCACTTTTTGCTGTAATTTTTCCTCCAATATCCGCTTTGAATCGTAGATTTCACTTCGTAACCATCTATGATACTCTGCCGGGCTTTGATTTTTCCCGGCTTGAGTCAGATATGGATGTGATTTAGTATGGGACTGGATATCCATACCTTCCCTTCTCATTGTCCGTAATTCATCCCAAGTCAATTGTTTTTCGCTTTTTTCAGCAATTACATCAGGATATACAAAAAAAGTACCTTGATAACCATACCTTTTTAGCAAAGGAAATACTGCTGTGTAGTGACTCTTATGTCCATCATCGAAAGTCAATACTACTGGTTTTTTCGGCAGTTTTTCAGGAACCGCCAACATTTCCACCATTTGTAAGGCTGTGATTGGAGTATATTCATGTTCCCTAAAATACTCCAAGTGTCCTTCCAGTTGTTCCGGAGTATAATCATAAATACTTAAAGCTTTTGGTGTTATCCGATGGTAGATTAAAGCTGGAATCAAGACCGGTTCTTTTTGTCCTTCAATTTCCCGGTCTTGAGCTTTGATAAATAAAAAAGACGCTGAAATCAAACAAATTAGCATCCCAACAAAAGTTGTAAGTACTTTCTTCATAGCTTCTCCTTAATGAAAGTGTATTATTTCACCTTATATAGATTCCACCGGAGTCGGAGTTCGCATGTTCTTAGGATTAGTTAAATTCCAACCGTTAATTAAATCATCGGTATCTTTTTTAACTTGGTCAAGTTGATTTAGAATTTCGGGTTGCCCTTGAAATCTAGCCCGGTAGGCTCCCCCTTGGTCGATGGGGATGATCTCATAGCGAAATTTTTTTCTCTCGTAATAACGATAAACCCAAAGGGGGAGGTAGGATGCGGCAACAATACGGATACCTGGCCAAGCCGGTTCTTTAATCAGTTTTAAACTGACCATCAAGCCGCAATCGCTATAACGCCATCTTTGATTAGATAAAAAATTACCCAGGGAATAGGCGATAAAATAGGTCCTTCTCCTCCCGGGAATTAAAGGCTCCCCGGATGGTATCTCGATCGGCTGAATCACATGAACATGGCTGCCCAACACGATATCCACACCCAGAGCTAATAACTTTCTCACAATTTCCAATTGTTCAGGCGCAGGTTCCCGAAAATATTCATTACCGGTATGAAGCCCAAAGACAACCCCGTCGGCCCCAGCCTGTTTTACGTTCGCGATGTCCTCCGCTATTTGCTTGTAATCCAACATGTTTACCGCCCATTCTTTTCCCTTAGGGAACGGAATCCCGTTAGTCGTAGTGGTATAAGAAAAGAATGCTAGCTTAATTTGGTTTTTTTCAATAATTCGATATCTTTTTCCCCTGGGGCTTGAATTGCAACCAGTGTAATCCAATCCAATCCGATCCAAATAGGCAATGGTATGATCGATGCCGGCCATCCCTTGATCTAAGGAGTGATTATGCGCTAAGAAAACCAGATCAATCCCGCTCCAAAGTATGGCGTCTGCTATGGCTCCCGGACTATTAAAGCATGGATAGCCGCTGTACATTTTACCTGGAGCTTCAAGTTGAGTTTCAAGGACAGCTACGGATATTTCCGCCTGGCTAAGGTAAGGGCGAATATATCTAAAAATGGGGCGAAAGTCATAGGAACCATCGGGTTTTAGAGCGGAGTCAACTATGGGCAGATGCATTATTACATCTCCCACCGCGCTTAGTGTCAAGGAACGCTGACCAAGTTCGGTTCCGATTACTGGTTGAGGTTTGGAAATTTCCTGAAACTGAGACCCTAAAAATCCTATTAAAAAAAGTGAAAAAAGAAACCATTGATTCCGTTTCACCAATTCACTCCCTCTAGCTACTTGGTTACTAAGTCATTTATGGTTATCCCCAAAATCAGCTTCAATTCGGATAGTCGAAGCTGCAATTCCGATTCCGTCAGCCGTGTTATGGATCCGGCATTGAATCTCCATATATCCTGGGGAATCAATTATGAATCCATACAAAACATATTCGACGCCCAGCATGTTTCCGATATTTTTACTAAATCGGACTGTCCCGGGAGTATCCGCTTGGAGCATTCCAGCTGCTTGCGCAGTTTTTTCACTTCCAGCTACTACAAACCATCCGCTATTAATCAATTCAGCAGCCATTATTTCTTGGGCGATCCTAGGTGTAGTCTGATCCAGTGAGTTAAGATATTCAAATGGGATGATCGCCAGCGATATTTTGGTTTTGCGGGCAACTGCCCTTTGACCGACGGCGATCTCCCGTTCACCACGGTTTCCATCTAACACCCGGGCGATGGAATAACTATCACGAACAGATTCAATTTGAACTTCAGCGATGATAGTCTCTAAGTTCCCCAGTCTACGCCTACTCACCGGATCATTGAAAGGAGCCTGATCCATAATAATTTGATAAATAGCGCCCTCCGCAATAAATTTATTCTTTCCGGCATTCAAATATACTTTGTCTTCCTGGACGGCGGCGACCCGGAGTTCAACAGCGCCAAACTGCTGAGCGATATTGGCCGCTAAACTTTTAATGTTAACCACCAACCGATTGTCTGCTCCGTGAACCTGGAAATTTGCGATTAATAAAAATACTGATAGAAACCAACCCATCCAAGAGCGTGACTTCATATGACTCCCCTATCCCAAAATCATTTCTCTTTATTTATCGGCAAAAATTGGATTGAACTTTAAGCTGTAATTTAGAGTATTATTCAAACTCTAAGAATAACACCCTCTTTATCTTGGATACTAATAAACGAACCCTCAGTGAATAATTGACAAAGAACCGCGCCTAAAAACACTTATGAATCTTTTTATATGCTCACCACAATTAATAAAAAAAGAAGGCTTTTCAGCCTTCTAACCGTTTCTTAGCCACACTATTTCACCCGTTTTTCTTGGCAAAATCCTTCATTAGTTCCGCTAGCAGTTTACAGCCCTCCATTGGCATGGCATTATAAATCGAAGCCCGCATTCCGCCAACTGAGCGGTGTCCCTTGATTCCAACCAAATTAGCCTTTTTGGCCTCGCTAACAAATAGGCTCTCCAGTTCTTCATTGGGTAGTCTAAAGGTAACATTCATCAGAGAACGAAATTTTTTTTGGGAGTGGCCTTTGTAAAAGCCGTTACTATTGTCGATAGCCTCATAAATATAATCAGCTTTTTCACGGTTTCGTTTTTCCATGGCAATTAACCCGCCGTTTTTCTTGATCCATTTTAAAACCAAGTTGATTATATAAATAGCAAATGTGGGAGGAGTGTTATAGAGAGAATTATTTTTAGCAAAAACACTATATTGGAAAATAACCGGTATTTCTTTATTGACCTTGGCCAGCATTTCAGGACTGATCAAAACCACAGTTACTCCCGCAGGGCCTAAGTTCTTTTGGGCCCCTGCGTAAATCAGGCCGAATTTTGAAACGTCGAAGGGGCGGGAGAGAATGTCGCTGGACATGTCAGCAATCAATGGAATTCCCTTGAAGTCCGGCATCTCTTGCCATTGAGTCCCATAAATCGTATTATTGGAAGTCATATGTACATAAACCGGGGATTTGCTAAGTTTAATCTCATCCATTCCGGGAAGTCGATCGAAATTGGTATCCTTAGTTGTCGCGGCGATATTCGCTTTTCCAATCCGAACCGCTTCCTCTTGTGCTTTGGCAGCAAAACTTCCGGTCACTATGTAATCGGCTTCAGCGCCTTCCGTTAAAAAGTTCATCGCAGTAATGGCAAATTGAGCGCTCGCCCCTCCACCCATGAATAAAACCTGATAATCGCCGGGAGCATTCAACAATTCTTTAAATAAAGTCTCAGTTTCGTTTTGAACGGCTTCATAATCCTTACCCCGATGGCTCATCTCCAAAATAGACATACCGGTATCATGATAATTAACCAATTCACGTTGGGCTTCTTCCAGGACTTCTAGCGGAAGAATCGCTGGACCCGGAGAAAAATTATAAACTCTTTCAGTCATCATTCTTCCTCCCATTAATTCCAAGATATTATGCTGTCATTATAACTTTTCTGACATGTTTGTTCAAGCGTTTGTTATAATATTCACCAATACTTTTCTAAATTGTTAAAACTCAATCACTCACTGCGATTGAGTTTTAACTAAAGAATACCCCGAACAATCAAGTAAGGGGAGGCTATTTTCCATAGGCGCAAGCCTATTTAATGTGCAACCTCTGCCTTGGGAGTTGCGACACAAACTTTGTTGCGTCCGGAATTTTTGGCTTCGTATAACGCTCCATCGGCCAGTTGCAGTAATCCTTCATAGCTGTTGGAAACCAACGGATAACTTGCAACGCCGATACTAAGGGTTATTGAAATAAATTTGTCATCGGCAACCAAGAATTGATGATGACCAATTATTTGTCGGATTGAATTGGCGAATCGAATGGCCTCTTCTTCGTTGACTTCAGGAAGGACTATTACAAATTCCTCTCCGCCGTAACGGGCGAGTATTCCAGAAGGCAACATTTTTTGAATTAAGCCGGCCGCGGTCCTTAAAACCATATCGCCTGACAAATGTCCAAATTTATCATTAACTTGTTTGAAGTGATCCATATCAAAGATCAAGACGGATACCATTTTTGGATTGTTAGCGAAAATCTCCGCCATATAATTCATCAGATACAATCGGTTATAGACTCCGGTGAGAGCATCCCGAATAGCCATCTGTCTCATCTTATCATACAAGTATGCATTTTCCACCGACAAGCTCAGCTCTTGAGCGACGACTCGAGCGAATTTAACCGATTCATCGCTAATTTCCTTAGGTAAGGCCACTTCGTGCTCGAGTACCATAATACCGACCCTTCCTTGTCTTCCAATTAAGGGTACGGTAAGAACGCTATTGATATTTCGCTTAGATAGTTTGGCGATTTCTTCCGGTGTGGCGTCTTTTTCCGTGAAGATCGCCTTTTCCCGCCAAGAACGGGCTACCATATTATTGGAATTAAAAGAAATAGTCTTGTCGGGGGCCCCCTTGCCAATCGAACCCGAATAAGCCATGGCGTTTAAAGTCTCGTTTTCTTCGTCAGCCATATAAATCAAGCACCGTTTACTCCCAAAAAGGCCCATAATAATATCGGCCGTTTTCTTGACAAGTTTGTCAATCTCCAATTCCCTGCTAATTTCTTCTTGAATTAGCTGTAAATTATAAGATTGAATATAGTTAGATTCTAACTTTTGATTAGTCTGAGCCAATTTCTGACAATCGCTTTCCAGCTCACCCCTGCTATTCGCCATTCTCCGAAATATCGCTACGATTGATTGGCTCAATTCGGTGATCTCATCTTGGAAACGATCAGTTTCTAATTCCATGCTTTTCCCGCTGGCAGTTATCTTTAAATAGTCATTTAATATTTGGATGCGGTTCACTGTTAACTTGCAAAAGAATCTGCTGATAACTATAATCATTAATAACTCTCCGGCAACTACCAATAAACCGATCAATATAAAATTTTTTAAGGAATGTTGGGTGTAAACAAGCATCCCCCTTCCTTCATTAAAAACCGGGATGATAATTAAATATGATATTATTATTAGCAATGTCGATACGATGCCAATAATACTGAAAAAGATATTACATTGTTTTTGGAGTTTCATAAAAACCCTCCCGTTAATTAATTATCGGCTAATAATGAAAGGAAATTGATATATTTTAAAAAAATAACCAATAAATGTTTTCATAATTACATTTAGGGTAATTTCATCTTAATCTATGTGTATTCCGTTAATATTTATTTAAAGTCGATACCTCCCCCGTTTGACACGGAAAAAGAGGCGGTGCATGAAAATCCCGGCAACAAATCCTCCAATATGTGCCGACCAGGCTATATTGGAGACAGTCCCTAATTGACGACTTGCTAAAACTGAATAAACTTGAGAAAACAGCCAAAATGCCAGATAGAGTAGGGCTGGTATTTCGACAAACAGCGGAATGAAAAAAAGAGGAATTATTGTCACGATCCTAGATGACGGAAAGCGAATAAAATAAGCTCCCATTATTCCCGCGATAGCCCCGGAAGCGCCAATTGTCGGAATTGGTAGAGCAGGCTCTGAAAGAATGTGTACTAACCCAGCCACTATTCCCATGCAGATATAAAAGAAGAGAAACCGAAATGAACCCATCAAATCTTCGACATTATCCCCGAATAACCACAAAGCCCACATGTTTCCGATCAAGTGCATCCAGCCGGCATGTAAAAAAAGATGCGACAAAAAAGGAGTAAGCTCTTGAAAACTGCTAATTCCATTTCCGAAAAACCTTAATGGTATCAAACCATACTCACTATTCAAGAAACGGTAAGCTAGCGGATCTAGGCTTTGTTGGTAAAGGAAGACGAACAGATTGAAAATTATAAGCAACCAAGTCATAACCGGCCAATGTTTGCTCGGTATGGTATCTCTTAACGGAATCATCCTTTTCTCCTATCCAAAAATGTACAATAAATATATCCAAGATCCTCAAGGCAGACTTGAGTATATTCCATATTTTTCTTAAAACTCCTTTTTATCCTGTTAAACTACGAAACCTCTCCAGAATAAGTCGTTTCTTGACGAAAACAAATATATAGTTTTAATTATAACAACGATCAAGATGCTTAAGGTTTCGGCAGGAAACATTATAACTTTGTTATGCGGAGGAAAGATGAACATTAATCCTTTACCAGGTCAAAAAGCATGGATAGTAGCAGCTGATATGGGGTTAGGACATCAGCGCGCAGCCTATCCATTAAAAAATTTGGGAGGAGATCAAATTATCACTGCCGGTTCTTCTGATTATGCTTCCAAAAAAGAGACCAACCTTTGGAATAGAATGAGATATATTTATGAAGGAATCTCTGGTATCAATCACATTCCGATTATCGGCGGATTTCTCTTCGGATTTATGGACCGGTTTCAAGAGATCAACCCCTATTACCCTTTCCGGGATCTCTCAACTCCCACTCTTCAAGTTAAATATTTAAAATCCTTAATCAAGAAGGGGCTGGGTGAAACCTTAGTTAAACTGTTGGCCCCAACCAATTTACCGATTGTGACCACATTTTTTGCGGTGGCCATTGCCGCTGAGGCCAAAGGTTATCCCAAAGTATACTTGTTGGTAACCGATACTGATATTAACCGGGTATGGGTTCCCGAAAAGCCTTCTCAATGCCGCATCAACTATCTGGCTCCCTGCGGTCATGCTATCAGGCGCCTTAAACAATATGGAATCGCAGATGAGCAGATTTTTTTAACCGGTTTCCCGCTCCCCAAAGCGAATCTGGGCGATCCGGATCTGAAGATCTTAAAGCTTGACCTGGGGCAGCGCCTGAATTATCTAGATCCTAAGGGTCGTTTCTCTGCGATCCACCGGGTCGAAGTTGAACATTATTTGCGGCCCGAAAATTGCATTAAACGTAGCAATCGCACCTTAACGCTTACCTTTGCAGTTGGAGGGGCGGGGGCGCAAAAAGAAATCGGTGTTAAAATTTTAAAAAGCCTTCGCGAAAAGATCAAAACGCGACAGATTCGATTGAATCTGGTTGCCGGACTTCGCGACGATGTGAGAGAATATTTCCGGAATTTTTTGATTGAGTACAGCCTCGAAGAAGAGCTGGGAATAGGAGTAAATATCCTTCATAGTTCCGATCGGGAGAAGTATTTTCACCGTTTCAATATGGTGCTCAGGACTACCGATATTTTATGGACTAAACCCTCGGAACTTTCTTTTTATTCGGCATTGGGTATTCCGATAATTATCGCCCCGCCTCTTGGCTCTCACGAACATTGGAATAAAAAGTGGCTCCTTGAACACCGGGCCGGATTTGTCCAAGATGATCCCGAACATTGTTCCGAGTGGCTCTTTGATCTTTTAAACGATGGATTGTTAGCCCAGGCTGCCTGGGATGGGTTTTTAAACGGCCGCAAATGTGGTACTTTTAAAATCGAAGAGCTGCTAACCACGGGGACTATTACCCGCGATCTGTCGCCTTTAAAACGTTAACCAAACTTTTGAAAATCATCCCAAAAAATCCGGTCCGCCGGAGGTTTATCAAGAAGCTTTACGTCTTCGCGAGGAACCCATTTGATTTGTCGGCATTGGAGCGGTTCCGGCTTTCCTTCTACAATTGCGCATTTGAAATAAAGCAGGACCAAGTGATGATCATTCTGAGGCGTCGAAACCACTTCCAACACCCGGCCTACTTCGGCTTGGACCCCCAACTCTTCCCAAAGTTCCCGTTTTAAGCAGGCCCGGGGATCCTCTCCCGGCTCAACTTTACCTCCGGGAAACTCCCATTTACCCTCTTCGTCGCCATCGGAGCGCTGACCCATAAGGAACAGGTCCTTTTCACTGATTACCGCGGCGGTGACCAATACCAGTTTCATTAAACCTTAATTACCTCCGTTATCTGTTCCAACAACGAACCGGTTCCTGTCCCCGAACCCAAAGTTAGCCCTGAGACAACTACTTCTTTGACTTTAACCGGTTCTTCCTTATTATCGGCAATTCGGCGGTAGTTATTTAAAGCGTGAACGGCATAAACTTCGCCTTGATATTTTCCTAAAAAAAGCATTACATGGCCGGAGGTAAAAAGCAAAGAACCCGGTGAGACTTTTTTTAACTCAGCTAAACGCTGGGAATAATTCATTTCTGCCATGCAAATCCGGTTTTTCCCCGCCGCCAGCTGCTCCTGGGAATTGCGGGGCGGTTTAAAACCCAAACTTCTTAACCCATCTCTGATCAACCGGGAACAGTCACGGCCATTGCCTTCCGCGTCCCGGTCCCCCCAGGCGTATCGATGGCCAAGGTATTTGAAGACCTGCCGGATCAGATGATGGGCCGATTTTGGCAAATGATCCCGGACGGTTCCCCCAATTATTACGCCGCTTTTAAATGATAATTCTCCTTTCGAGTCCATCGCGGGGATTATCGCAGTATGACGAAGGTGGTCATTGAGGGGAAAACTACACCCCATACTTGCCGCGATGGTTCGATTGTTTGATAGAATCTTAGGTGAAGGGTCAATCGTGGTTAACCGGTTCGGTTCGTTGAGGTAGTTTTCAATTACCTTCCTGGGGCCGATCCCGACTAGTTTCCGTTCAACCCAACCAACCCCAGCCTCGCTAATTGCTCCCAACCAGCTTCCATCGGACGATACTCCAAATAAGGTTAAAAGGTCCCCCGGATCTAAACCACTCAATTGGTTCCGGTCCAAACCCGGTTCTCCCTTATTGGAAAATAAGGGAGTCATCTGCGGTAATATTTTCAAGTCTCCGGCCTCAACCATCAGTCCATATTCAAAATTCTCCCACAAGTTAATTTGGGATATGAATTCTTTTAGGGCTACCGGCGCGCAGTTTTCTGTGAAAAAATCTTCCAAAAGAATATCAATCTTCTCAAGGTAATCCCTTAAACTTAGTTCCGGCTGATACTTGAAATTTCCCATCCAATCTTCATCAAGATCCAAATCCCGGAACCGGGCTGTCCAAAATGCCGGAGACAGCATTTTCGGAAAAACACCCGGTAATAGTAACGGTTGCTCGATTTTGGGCAATTGCATTAAAATCCCCCCTTACAGCAATATATGCCGCAACAGGGGGATCGATTTTTGAAATCACGAAAATTTTGGCAGATATCGATTAGACTAATTTAATAACTTGAAACTGTTTTTTGCCCTTTTTCAACAGTACTCTTCCTTCGTTAAAATCGGAAGCGCTGAGCACCCGGTTAAATTCATTCACTCTTTCTTCTCCGAGAGAAATGCCACCCTGGGTCACCAATCGCCTCGCTTCACTCTTTGATTCCGCTAATTCGGCCCAGACTACCAGATCGGCGATGGTTAACCCCTTTTCCAACTCCGTTTGGAGAAGTTCGACGGCGGGCGCGTCGTCCCGATTTCCGGCGCCACTAAAAAAGGCGGTAGCGGCGGCTTCGGCCTTACGGGCCTCTTCCTCGCCATGAACCAGTTTGGTCACTTCGAAAGCCAGCACTCTTTTAGCCTCATTAATCTCCTGGTCTTTTAAAGCTCCTAAACGGCGGACTTCATCCATGGGCAGGAAAGTATAAAGCCTCAAAAATTTCTCAACATCCTGGTCTTCGGTATTACGCCAATATTGATAAAATTCGTAGGGACTAGTCTTTTCAGGATCAAGCCAAACTGCCCCGGCTTCGGTCTTACCCATTTTTTTCCCGCTGGAAGTGGTTAATAACGGGAAAGTGATCCCATAGGCTTCTTTGCCCTCCAAACGTCGGACTAGGTCAGCCCCGGAAAGGATGTTGGACCATTGATCATCCCCGCCCATCTGGAGTCTACAGCCATATTTCCGAAAGAGGTTTAGAAAATCGTAAGACTGGAGCAGCATGTAGTTGAACTCAATGAAGGAAAGACCTTTTTCCATCCGAGACTTAAAACACTCGGCGGTCAACATCCGGTTCACCGAGAACTGGGAACCGATTTCGCGCAAGAACTCAATATAGTTCAGTCTTAACAACCATTCGCCGTTATTGACCATCAAAGCCCGGCCGTTATCAAAATCAAGAAATCGGGAGAGCTGCTTTTTAAAACAGGAAGCGTTGTGGTCGATGGTCTCCTGGGTAAGCATCTTCCGCATGTCTGTCTTGCCGCTCGGGTCGCCGATCATTGCCGTACCGCCGCCCAGAATGGCAATGGGACGGTGTCCGGCCCGCTGCATATGGGCCATACCCATTACCGGCAACATATGACCGACATGCAAACTATCGGCGGTAGGATCAAAGCCCACATAAAAAGTGATCTTTTCTTTTTCTAAAAGCTCATATAATGGTTCCTGATGGGTGGTTTGTTTAATAAAGCCGCGTTCTTCCAAAGTTTTAATTACGGACATTCTTTGACCTCCTCATTTATTCTCCTTTACCAAAACAAAAAGACCCTCATCCTAACATAAGGACGAAGGGCCGTGGTACCACCTTATTTCACGCGCCAAACCGCTCGACGCGCCTCTAACCGCGATAATGGGCGGACCCATTTAAACCTACTCACCGTTTCGGGTTTCGGCCAAAAGCTCGGGAAGGTAATTCACCAATCGCGTCCGGCGGGTTTGCAGCGCCACCCGTTCTCTATTGTCACCGCGTTTGGCTTAGTCAACTCCGTCATTGCCGCATTGAGTTAATAAATTTGAAAAAATTATATCACTTAATTGGGAAAGAGGCAACCAAGATCTATAGGTTAAAAATATTTTATTTTTTGGAAATTAAACTACCGTCGTTTTTCAAAATATGTCTCTCCGAAATGAGCCCTCTGACCATGGTTAAGGGATAAACAACGCTTTCCCTTCCGATAATCGTCCCCGGATTCAAAACCGCGTTACAGCCGATTTCAGCAAAATCCCCGATTAAAGCCCCGAACTTTTTCAACCCGGTGTCCAAGCTTTCACCATCACCTACTGGGATTCGAATGCTATCTTTCGCAGACTTAAGATTGGATAAGATCACTCCCGCTCCCAAATGGGCCTTGTAGCCAAGGACCGAATCGCCCACATAATTAAAATGGGGCGCCTCAACTTTATCAAAGAGCAAAGCATTCTTTAGTTCCGTCGAATTCCCAACCACTACTCCGTTTCCGATGATCACGTTCTCACGGATATAAGCCCCATGCCTTATGGCGCAATCATGGCCGATAATCGCCGGACCTTTGATCCGCGCCCAATCGTCAATTTCAGTTCCTTTCCCTACCCAGACATTTTCGGCGATTCTCTCAAAATCTCCCGGTAAATGCCGGGCCAATTCTTTGATAAAATCTTTGATTCTAGGCAACACTTCCCAGGCATAATAAAGTCCGTCAAAAATACCAGGAGCGATGGAATGTTCCTGATCAAAAAGGTTTTTAGCATATAGCAGCGAATTAATGGGTTTCACTCCTTTATCCCAGTTTAAATCCGAAAATGTTTTCAATCAAAGGCTACCAAGTAACTATTTATCCCCGAAAAATATTACTCCTAATGATCAAAGGCCATTTTCAGTTTGTTACCGGCTTTACTCGTTTTTATAGTATAATTGATTACATCTTTCTCTTAATTATTTTTTATAATTATATTTTTTCCTTCTTTAATTATAATAAAAAATGGTAAATTTTTTGACGCGGAAAAAATTTGATTTCAACTAACCAAAAAAGCGCGCCGGTTAAGTAACAAAAGGTAGGTATCATAGGGACTACTCTAACACTCGTACCTCACGCCAAAATTAGTTGCGGGAGAATACTAAAATGATTATCCGTTTTATTTCGCATGTATTCCCATTAGTCTCAAAGGAGCTTGATTATTGGATCGCCAGGGCGGAACAAATACCCGACCGGGAATTACGGGTCCAGGCCTTAGCCAGTATCAGGGCGAAAAAATTTCACGCCCAAGGCGGCAGCGTCTATGCCCTCTATCCGCAGAACGATTTACCAAGTACCGTCCGGTTCATTGTCGCCCTCCAGACCATCAGCGATTATCTGGACAACCTTTGCGACCGGGCCGGGGTCATGGATGAATCGGCATTTTCCCAACTTCACCTGGCAATGGAGGATGCCATTGATCCGGCCCGCCCCCTCTCCGATTATTATACTTATTATCCCTTTAAAAACGACAACGGCTACCTGGAGCAATTAATTACTACCTGCCGTCAACAATTGCGGCAGCTACCTTCATACCATCTGGTAATGCCGGAAATCTCCAAATATGTGAAACAGTATTCCCAATTACAGTCATACAAACATATAGCTTTAAAAATCCGTGAAAGCCGTTTACAAGACTGGGCCCAGCAAAACCTAGATCCGGCAACCCCCATATTTTGGTGGGAGTATGCCGCGGCTACCGGTTCAACTTTGGGTATGTTTCTGCTTTTTGCTGTTTCCGCCGCTCCAAAATTAAAACCCCAATTGGTGGAGGCTATCGACCGGGCCTATTTTCCTTGGGTCACCGGCCTGCATATTCTATTAGACTACTTCATCGACGCCGGGGAAGATGCGGAGATGGAAGATTATAACTTTACCGCTAATTATCAAAATAGCTCCCAGTGCTTGAACAGGCTGGCCTATTTCCTCAACCAATCACTCCGCGCTTGCCTGGCGCTTCCCAATTCAAAGTTTCATCTTACCGTAATTCGCGGTCTTTTGGCGATGTATCTGTCGGATCCTAAAGCGCTTAGTCCGGAGAATAAAAAGATTAGCATGGAGCTTGTCGCAAAAGGCGGCGTAAAATGCAGGATTTACCACTGTTGTTGCAGATTATTAAGGGGTGTCAAGCAAATTTAACCCTGCCTTATAGCCAAGGACATCCATTTCACTAATGGAGTCAAAAATGACGATTGTCAACTTGCTTTTTATAATTGGGTTGACAATCTATTGTTTTTTATTTAAAATATCCCTAATCAATTCTTTTAGAGAAACTTCGCTACTTAACAAGAAAAGGAGCGCCTTATATGAGTCAAATTCATTCCCCGGACATCCGCAAGATGGTTTTTACGTCCCTATTTGCGGCCTTAATTATAGTCGGTGGCTACATCAGCTTCCCAATTCCGCTTAGTCCCGTCCCCATCGCCTTGGCGGATTTCTTTGTAATGCTCGCCGGATTACTTTTAGGAGCATCTTCCGGAGGCGCCAGTGTGGGACTGTTCCTCTTCCTAGGCGCCCTTGGGCTTCCGGTTTTCGCAGGCGGAAAATCCGGATTAGCGGTCCTTTTTGGGCCGACGGGCGGCTTTTTATTCGGATACTTAGTTAGCGCTATTGTTATCGGGGCAATATCACAAAGAGGCAAAACCTCGTTCTTTAAAAGCTTAGTTGCCTTGATTATCGGAAATATAATCATCTTTGGCGTGGGCGTTCCCTGGCTTAAATTATTATTAAGGCTTCCTTGGGAAAAAGCTTTGACCTTTGGTCTTTTACCCTTTATCCCCGGTATCATTATTAAAATTATTATTGCCTTATCGTTGAGCCATGCATTAGGCCCTTTGCTGCAGCAAATGTTCTTTAATTCATCACAAAGAGCGGGAGATTAAATGATTATTCTTGAAACCCAAGGATTAACACATGTCTTTTCAAATGGTACCATTGCCATCAATGATATTAACTTGGCAATCGAAGAGGGTGACTTTGCAATTATCGCCGGAGATAACGGTTCGGGGAAAACTGTTTTAGTCCGGCATTTTAACGGCCTTTTCCTGCCAACTAGAGGAAAGGTCCTTTTGGAAGGGGAACCCATCACCAAAAATCTTGTCAATGCTCGAAAAAAAATCGGATTGATCTTTCAAAATTCCGATACCCAAATCGTCGCTCAAACCGTTGCCGAAGACGTAGCCTTTGGTCCTGAAAACCTTAACTTATCCCGTGAGGAAGTTGACGAACGGGTTAAACAAGCCCTTGAAGCTGTGGAATTAGACGTTCTAGCCAAACAGCAGCCCCATACCTTGTCCGGAGGGCAGAAAAAAAGACTGGCGGTAGCGGGTGTCCTTGCCATGAAGCCTAAAATTATTGTTTTTGATGAACCATTCACGGGACTGGACTACCCAGGAGTAGTTCAGGTATTAAGGCAGATTATTTCCCTGCACCGCAAGGGACACTCCATCATCTTAGTCACCCATGAACTGGAAAAGGTTCTTGCTCATGCGAACCGGCTGATAATTATGAAAAAGGGCCGCATCGTAAAGGATAGTAATCCAAGCCGGTTAATCGACGAATTAGAATTGCACGGCATCAAAAGGCCTTATGGAGAGGACAGAAAGGTCGAGACTATGACATGGCTGAACTGACTGTTTTTCATTATCTCCCCAAAAAATCAATAGTCCATGATATGGACGGCCGCATTAAGTTAATATGCATGATTCTATTCACTATCGCCGCCGGCATCGCCAATCAAGCCCGTTGGTTGTCCCTTTTAACCTTTATCTTTGTAATGGCGCTAATTTATTCCGGATTACCCATCAAAAAACTAATTATTCAAATACGATATTTTCTTTTTTTAATCGGTATCGTGATTGTAACCCATTCTATCAGCGTTCCCGGGAGACCCATTCCTGGGCTTCCTATTCATTGCGTTTCCTGGGAGGGGTTAAGTTCAGGCTTGTTTTTTGGATGGCGGCTTATTTTAATCTTTATCTTAAGTTTGATTTTAACGGGAACAACTTCTCTTTCATTATTGAAAAATGTGATCGAATGGTTTCTCCGTCCCATACCATTTATTCGGGAAGCAAAATTCGCAACGATGTTTAGCTTGACTTTTGTTCTTATTCCGCTTATTTTCGACCAAGTCTCTGAAATACAGGAAGCCCAAAAAGCCCGCTGTGTTGAAGGAAGAAAAAGTCCCGTCAAACGCGTCATGCTTCTTTTATTTCCACTTTTATTTCATATTTTTATCCGTACTGATGAAATGGCGCTTGCGATGGAATCAAGGTGCTATTCCGAAGTTCGTACCAAAGCGGTCTTTAAAACCCGCGCCACTGATTGGTTCCTACTAATCTTTTCAGGGTTTGTTTGTGCGATGGTTTTTTTTCATCCTTGCTAAAACGTATCCAGGATACAAGCAATGCTAAATGAAGAGGTGGAAAATGTCCTTCATTATTAAAATCTGCGCTCATCAATTAGCTCTCGCTTGCAACATGTTAATCAAGTCTTCCAAAAATTCGGATGCCTGGTTCTCCTGGTAGTTTTTTAATATATTACGGGCTTGATCAAGATGGGATACTCCGATTGCAAAGGCCCGGTCCATGATTCCCGATTCCTTAACCGCTTTTTCGATTTCCATCAGGATCGGTTGGCCCAAATCTCTTTCTTTGAATATTTCCATCAGCCATCCTTTGTATTTGGAATGTTCCAACAGGAGAATAATTGGTAAGGTCAAATTGCCATTAATTATGTCGGTGTATTTCGGTTTGCCCATCTTATACTTGTCCCCGCACAAATCTAAGATGTCATCGATTATCTGAAAGGCCAACCCTAGGTTCAATCCAAAACGGCCGATAGCCGCCGCTTGGAGTTCCGTTGCTCCCGAAACTAAAGCCCCTGCCTTACATGAGGCTTCCAATAAGACCGCGGTTTTTTTGGTAATCCGGTCATAGTAGCGCTCCAGGCTTACCTTGGAGTCGAACTGGTCCCCATCTTGCAATATTTCCCCCTGGCACATGTCTTGAATTGCCTGAACTATAATCCCAAGGGGTTTGACTAATCCAATATCCGCCAGCACTCCAAAAGCCTTGGCAAAAAGGTAATCACCCCCAAGCACTGCCCGGTGATTGCCCCACTGTTTTTGAATCGTGGGCCGATTACGTCTGAGTTCGGACTCGTCAATCAGATCATCATGGACTAAAGAGGCCATGTGAATCAATTCCACCGCTACCGCGGTCCGCTTTAACTCTTCCGAGCCCGACCCGAACATTAAACCGCTGTGCCAAACCAATAAAGGCCGCACCCTTTTACCGCCCGCGTTTAAAATGTGGAAACAAATATCCCGGACCGCTCCTTGGCTGTCCTCAATTGCCTCCATTATCTCCGCTTCAATCAGCGCCGCGCTGTTGAAAGCAGATGCTTCCCAGACAACACTTTGAAAATCGCAAGAATGTTCAGCCATAAACTATTAATTCCAATCCCTTCTCTAATCTGATAATAGACTTCCCAAAAATCCAAGGGTTTATCATCTAGAATTAGAAATTCGCTAATAATCTCGCCCTCCCTTTTTGGTAATCTAATTATAAAACATAACCAATCCGAATAATAGACGAGTATAAATCCGACCAAAATGACATGTTTTTCTGTTTTTCTTATCCAAAATCTATTTCACAGCATTCATAGACCATATTATATAACTTTACACTATGGGTAATGTTGAGATATAATTGGTTATATTAATGTAATAGGGGGCGTTTTTTTTGAAAAAGTTTCTTATTTTAACTCTAGTACTATCAATAATCCTGGTAATGTCTCCAGGTTGTCTTCAGTCGAAGAAAGCCCTAAATGTAGGGACCGACGCTACATATGAGCCTTTTGAAAGCATCGATGAATCCGGTAATTATGTCGGTTTTGATATGGAATTGATTAAAATGGTTGCCGATGAAATGAAAATGGAATTGAAACTCCAAAATATTAACTGGGATGGAATCATTCCGGGATTAATCAACGGCAACTATGACTGTTTGATCTCAGCCATGACCATCACCGAAGAGCGTCAAAAACAGATTAGTTTCTCCGACCCTTACTTCTCAATCAAACAAGTAATCGTTGTCAAAGAAGACAACGACCAAATTAAAACTCCCGCTGATCTTGTCGGCAAAACAGTCACTGCTCAAATCGGGACCACCGGTGACCTTTACGCCAGTGAAATTAAGGGCGTTAAAATGAAACGCTTTGATACCAATCCCCAGGCAGTCCAAGAATTGCTCAACAACAACGCTGACGCCGCCGTAATGGATGATTTAGTGGCTTCCGAGGCGATAAGTAGAAACCCTGAACTTAAAATGGTCGAAATTACCGATATCGAAACTGAATACTACGGTATTGGGGTCAAGAAAGAAAACACCGAGTTGCTTGAAAAGATCAATGAAGCTTTAGAAGTCTTAGCTAATAATGGCAAATTAGCCGAACTGACCCAGAAGTATAAGCCCGCAAATTAACTGGAATTTACAATACGGTCAAACAGTGCCACCACGCTGTTTGACCGTATTGTTTTTACCAGGTAAAAAAAGGAATGTTTATCGTGAAACAATATCATTGCCTAGATTTTGTAATTTTATTCTTATTATTGGGAGTTTGTCTGTTTTTTTTTAGCGCTCCGGCACAAGCCGGCGTTTTAACAATTAACTCCAATCCTTCCGGGGCCGAGATCTGGTTAGACGGCGTCAATACAGGACAAGTAACTCCCTACTCTTTTTCAAAAATTGAAGAAGGCCCTCACAAAATCGAACTCCGAAACCTTCCTCGTTACCGAAACGAAAAGCGTAATTTAACTATTAAACCTGGCAACAATACGATTACAATCAATATCCCCGAGACATCCCTTTATTATATGTGGTTAAGCTTACCCGCTTTATTATCGGGAGTGTTGATGACCCTGTTTTTAACAGTAGTCGCGGTATTCAACGGGATCCTCATCGGTACCTTTGCCGGAGTGGCCCGGGTGATTCATAATAAAATTATTAATTTATGCGCCGGTATTTATGTCGACTTTATTCGCGGCACCCCGCTTTTGGTCCAGATCTTTATGATCCATTTTGGTTCCCCGCCCCTTTTAGGGATGCTCTTTAATAATGGACAACCGATCCCTTTAAATCCATTTTTATCGGCGCTGTTGGCTTTGAGTATCAACAGCGGCGCTTATGTGGCTGAAATCATCCGCGCCGGTATTCAGTCAATCGACAAAGGCCAGATGGAAGCAGCCCGTTCCTTGGGAATGTCTTATCGTCAGTCAATGCGTCATATCATTCTGCCTCAAGCGTTGAAACGGGTCATTCCGCCGCTGGGCAATGAATTTATCGCAATGCTCAAAGACTCGTCCTTGGTCTCGGTCATTGGAATGGAGGAATTAGTCAGAAAAGCCCAGGTTATTGTAACCCGTTCTTATCGGCCGACCGAAACCTGGCTGGAAGTTGGTTTGCTCTTTCTCGTGATGACCATCCCCTTCACCAGAATTGTCGCCCGACTAGAAAGGAGGTTGAAAGTAAATGATTAAAGTCGAAAATCTCCATAAACGCTTTCATCACCTTCATGTTTTAAAAGGGGTCAATACTCGCGTACGGCCTGGCGAAGTTATTTGCGTCATCGGGCCAAGCGGTTCCGGAAAGAGCACTTTCTTACGTTGCCTAAACTTATTGGAAAAGCCGTCCGAAGGCCATATATATATTGATAACATAGATGTAACTGATCATTCTCAGATCGATGTCAATGAAGTCCGGGCTGAAGTGGGAATGGTTTTTCAAAGATTTAATTTATTCCCTCATAAAACAGCCTTGGAGAACATAACTTTAGCTCCGATCAATGTGCGCGGACTTTCCCATGATGAATCGGTCTCCAGGGCTTATCAACTGCTTGACCGGGTTGGTCTGCGCCATAAAGCCGACGTCTATCCCGAACATTTATCCGGTGGTCAGCAACAAAGGATCGCTATCGCCCGGGCTTTGGCAATGCGCCCTAAGGTAATGCTCTTCGATGAGCCCACTTCGGCGCTGGATCCGGAAATGATCCAGGAAGTATTGGATGTCATGAAGGATTTAGCCCGGGAAGGAATGACAATGCTAGTGGTCACCCATGAGATGGGTTTTGCTAAAGAAGTGGCCCACCGGGTTTTATTTATGGATGAGGGTGAAATCATCGAGGAAGGAACTCCGGAGCGACTCTTTTCCGATCCCGGAAACGAACGGACCAAGCAATTTTTGAGTAAAATACTTTAATGAGCAGCTTAATCCGGATTTAAATACCCTTCCTGGGGTTTATGATTCTGATAATAATCATATAATCTACACTGAAAACCAAATCAATAGCCAGAACCTGAGGAGGAAGACCGTGCGCATCATTCTCACCGGCGGAGGCACTGCCGGCCATATTACTCCGAACATCGCCTTAATCCCGGAATTTAAAAAGAACGGTTTTGAAATTCATTATATCGGAACTAAAGACGGTATGGAATATCGATTAATCGAGCCCCTTGGAATCCCGTATCATCCGGTCCATGCTGGGAAACTCCGCCGCTATTTAGACTTCAAAAACTTAACCGACCTTCTTCAAATAACCAGAGGGTTCCTTGAATCCCTGGCCATTATCGCTAAAGTCAAACCGGATGTGGTATTTAGCAAAGGCGGTTTCGTTTCTTCCCCGGTGGTTTGGGCTTCATGGTTCCACCGGATCCCGGCGGTTATTCATGAATCCGACATCACACCCGGCTTGGCCAATAAATTATCCATTCCTTTTGCCAGTAAAATTTGTTATACCTTTCCGGAGACTAAAAAATACCTCCCTTCCGCTAAAGGCGTCTTTACCGGGTTACCGGTGAGAGAAAGCTTGTTGCGGGGAGACACAGCTACCGGAAAACAGTTATGTGGATTCACCGCCAATAAGCCTGCCCTGATGGTTATTGGCGGCAGCCAGGGTTCGGAACTTCTGAACAAATCCATCCGGGACCTTTTAGGCGAAATTACCCAAAGGTATAACCTCTGCCATATCTGCGGTAAAAACGGTATCGATCCAAGCTTGAATCAGATTAGCGGGTACAAACAGTTTAGCTATGTCAATGAGGAACTTCCTCATTTAATGGCCATGGCCGATCTGGTCATCTCACGGGCAGGGGCGACTACCCTCTTTGAGCTTTTGACCTTGAAAAAACCCCATCTATTAATCCCCTTATCCAAACAAGCCAGCCGCGGCGACCAGATCCTCAATGCCCGCTCCTTTGAAAAGCAGGGGTTTAGTAGGGTTTTACCTGAGGAAGACTTAAGCCCGGAATCGTTGCTCAATAATATTAATTTGCTCTACGGTTCCAGGAATGAATATATTGCGGCCATGAACTCCAGCCAAATTAATAATGGGATTCAGACTGTGACTGCCACTATTAAAATGGCGGCTAAATTGAAAAAAAGTTTATAGAACGCCGGTGAGGGCTGAACTATTTATTAAGATCAAAGCGAAAACAGAAAGGTAGGCGCGGGCCTACCCTCTTCTTTCAAGACATTTGATTATTGTTCCGAAACGTCGGATCAGGGATTCCCCTTGCCAATCCCTACATAGTTCTTTAAGTTCAGTTTTATCCATTGGGCGCTATGGGGAGTATAGGAGTAATACTGGGAAGGTTGCCAGACCCAAGAACCGGAAGGTGGATTATCCTGCGCGGCTCCGTTGTCGCCTTCAAAGAGGCTATTGACATCTTCCACATATCCCTTGTGACTTGAATCATCATAAGCGGCGAAAGCCTCATGGGTATTCAAGAAATAGTTGGCTTCCGAGTAGATGTTGGATAGGTCCCCTCTCCCAATAGCGTAGTTCGGGTTGTTATCATAGTAGTTATTGAAGACATGGACCGCTCCGAACCTGACCCGCGGACACCTTTCGTACACATTCTCCCAGTAGTTATGGTGTAAGGTGACGGTATAGTGCCAATTTCTCTTGTCGGAACTACTTTGAGCGGCTACGGCCGCGGAATCGCTATCGCTGCCTCCAATCAACACCGCGGTCTTTTGGTAGTGGAAATAGCAATAAGAAATCGTCACAAACCTGGCGTTCCGGGTGGGATCGACCAATCCGTCCCTGGTTTCATGCATCGTGCAATGGTCGACCCATACATGGTGGACATCCTGGGCGAAAGATACCGCATCGAGGCCTTCCGAGTCTCCCGCTTCAAAACCGCCGTTCATAATATCCAGGTTTTTAATGATGATATTGTTACCCCTTAAATAAAATCCGAAATTGAGGTATGCGCCGTTTCCGGCTCCAATGATGGTTTTGTTGGATTTGACATTGACCATATCCGGCCCTCCTGTCAGAGCGCCGTGGATGATGATGATAGCGGGATTATCATCTTTGTATAACACATTTTCCAAAGTTTCTTTGTCATAGACGTGAATCTCCGGGCCGCCCGCTCCGCCGGTGGTCCCGTTTTGACCCAAATAATTTAGTGAAGCCCAACCGATGGGCCCGCCCGTAACCGGAATGGAGGCAGTTGGAGTCGGATACGGATCGGTCGGCGTCGGAGTTGGAGTAGCCGTTGCCGTCGGGGTCGGGGTAGCCGTAACCGTTGGCGTCGGAGTTGGGGTCGGCCCCCCCGGCCCGCTCTCCACTATGATATCGTCAAACTCCACTGCGGTATTGTAAGCGTATAACCCGATCCTTCCGGTAGCAAATGTACTATCGCCGGCCGACAGCTCCGGATTGCCATTAACATAGCATTGGAGCTGATTCCCGTTGACCGCGAGTTTAATTGTATACCAGGTTCCGGTATTTACCGCAAATGACTTGGACTCCAAAACCTCCATTGAGCCACTGACTCTTTTCCCCAGTTCCAAAGTATTATTGTTTTTAAGGACTACATAGTAAAAATTGCTGGTACTTTGAAATCTGGCGATTACCCCCGTCGACCGCCCGGTACCGTTAAAGGCCAAAGGTTTCACCCTTGCCTGGACGAAATAATTGTTCCAGGAAGAGGACCCGGTATAGGCGTAGGCCGTGGCAGAGGTGCTTGATTGCTTAAAAACTTTGGTCCCGTCGGTGACCACCGACCAAGAACCCCCGTTCTTCGACCATCCGGTATAATTTCCATCTTCAAAATCGTCGCTGAACAAGACAGCCGCGCTTGTTACGGTGATCGCTAATACCAAGATTACTGCGGCCATTACTACTAACAACTTAAAAAGCTTCATCTTTACATACCTCCCTTTTAATAACTATTATCGTAGATGAACACAAAGTTTTCCGCAGCTCACCTCCAACCGGCGGCAATTTATTTACAAATTTAACTCAATCAACCACTGCTAGCCCCGCCTTCTAGCTGTATGAATCCAAAATAAAATTTTGTAACCAACGATGCAATGGCCCTGTTGAGCGTGGATAATCCGGAGTAGACTACTAGTCTATAATCGTATTGTAGTTTATAAAGCAAGAGAGATTTTAAACAAGACGGAAGACAATTTAACGGAGTAAATTAATGCAGCGAAAACCAATATATGGATGTTAACGAGTATATTATACGTCCAAATTCTTACATTTACAATACAAATTTTTACATCATATAGCAGCCAAAAGTTCAACACCCATGCTCAAATCCGTAAAAAATTGTCCTTACCATTTTATAAAAAAGATAATAACTATTCCGGCTTTAGAATCAATCTAAAATGAAGCACGGTTGTACCATTCCGATCTGATATTGATGATGGCCTGATACAGTTCGGCGGCGTTCCGACGAGACATGACGACAATCATGGTTTTGCCATCTATGACCTTCTGGCGCCGTTCAAAATGGGCGACGATATCATAGGGGTGAACCAACGCAAGCGCCGCCTGTCGCAAAACAAAAACCCCCGTCAAATAACGGAGGTTAGGTTAACATTCTATTTTTGGTGCCGAAGGCGGGATTTGAACCCGCACGCTCGTAAGAACACTGCGCCCTGAACACAGCGCGTCTGCCAGTTCCGCCACTTCGGCACATCACGTATCAATTATTATACTCGATCTTCATGTTTCTGTAAAGATCCTCTATCCGGTTGGTCTCCAGAAAAAATATCCAATCCGCATCAATTGGCAGGATTATTAATATTTATATTGAACTAAAAAACTACCCATCTATAATGCTATGCTAAATCCGCTATTAACGATATGACACACTATCAATTTTAAACTGGAGGTTATCCCAAAATGTCCATTTCCGTTAAAATAAAAGACTCACTCTCACGCTCTTCCTGGATCCGCAAAATGTTCGAGGAAGGCGGCCGCTTGAGCAAAATCTACGGTCCGGAAAATGTCTATGACTTCACCCTCGGGAACCCCGATCTGGAACCGCCGGCCGAGTTTGAGGCTAAGCTCCGGGAGCTAGCTGAACACCCCATTCCCGGCATGCACCATTATATGAATAACGCTGGATATCCTGAAACCCGCCAAGCGGTGGCCGATCACCTGAACCAGATCTCAAGCCTTAACCTTACCCCTAACCACGTACTGATGACTGTAGGCGCCGGCGGCGGGCTTAACGTTGTCTTCAAGGCCTTGCTGGACCCCGATGAGGAAGTTATCGTCAGCGCTCCTTATTTCGTAGAGTACGGCTCATATGTGGGTAATCATCAGGGAAAACTGGTAGTGGTCCCGTCTCAATCCGATTTTCAGCTGAATTTAGCAAACATTGAAACAGCCATCAATTCCAAAACGAAAGCTATTTTAATCAATTCTCCCAACAACCCCACCGGGGTCATTTATACGGAAGAAAGCCTCCAAAAGCTAGCCCGGCTTATCGCTGCAAAAGAAGCGCAATTAGGGACTACCATCTATCTGATCTCCGACCAACCCTATGCGGGATTGGTTTACGACGGTCTAACCCTGCCTTCGATCTTGAAAATATTCCCTCATAGCTTTTTGGTTACTTCCCACAGTAAAGACCTGGCCATCCCCGGCGAACGCATCGGCTATGTGGCTGTCAATCCAAATAACCCCGAAGCGGAACTCCTCTTTGATGCGTTGGTTTACGCCAACCGGGTGCTGGGTTTCGTCAACGCCCCGGCTTTAATGCAGCACCTAATCGCCGCTTTGCAAGGGAAAGCGGTTGGAGTCGAGATCTATCAAAAGCGGCGCGATTTATTTTATAATCATTTGACATCCATCGGTTTCCAGGTAGTCAAGCCCCAAGGCGCTTTCTATTTCTTCCCCAAGAGCCCGATCCCGGATGATGTGGCCTTTATCCAGTCAGCCGTCAAGTACAACCTGCTGCTGGTGCCGGGGAGCGGTTTCGGCGCCCCCGGTTATTTCCGGATCGCCTATTGCGTCTCCGAGAAAACCATACTCAACTCTTTTCCCGCCTTTACCAAGCTGGCTGAGGAGTATGATTTAAAATTTGAAAGGAGATTTTAATATGCCTTACATTGCAATCAAGTCATTCCCCAAGGATCAGGCGACGAAGGAAGCGGTTGTCGAAAAAATAAACGAGATTTTTCTGGAGGTCTGGGGCTGTCCGCAGGAAGCAATCACCATTTCAATTGAAAATGTCACACCGCCAAGGTCTCTTGGATCTGGTCGTAAAATCCGATGTTCTCAACGTAACTGCCTTCCGATGTTCCCGCCAGCCGTTCCAATTTAATCAGGAAGGGGTTGAAGACATACTTTAACCTCCTTTTTTTAAAATCTATGAAAGAAAGCTAATATATAGTTCTATGTTTCTAAATTAGCTCCTACTGGAATAAATAATTTTTTAGAATGCCTTGCCCAGCCAAAGCCCAAGAAAGACCAGGGCTAAGCCGCCCAGGTTATTCACGGCGATATTAGTCAATGCGGTAAAAATCTCGGCGTTACCTATAAAATTGGCGCTTTCCAGCCCATAGGCGGAGAAGGTGGTTAGTCCGCCTAGAAAACCGGTCATCAATAATAAACGAATTGTTGGCGAAATAATGTTCCGGCCGGCTAAAGAAAAACACAACCCAATCAAAAAACAGCCTAAAAGATTAACTCCCAAGGTCCCTATAGGAAAGTTATTCCCAAACCATTTAGCTGCCAGCAGTGAACAGAGATAACGGCAGGCGGATCCGAGCCCGCCGCCAATAATAACAAGTAAAGTATTAAAGAACATAATATGATACTCCTATTCAGTTATTATTACGGCTCCGGTTAAACAATCAAGCCGGCTGAAACCGGCTGCCGGGCCTGATATCCGGTGGTTACGTTATAAAATCCGCTACTATAACTCCTTCATTACATCCAAGAACCCATCAGACTTATCATAACATAAATCCATCAATTTGCATGTTCTATATAATTGACATCAGATTATTTTGGATGTCTTGATTGCAAAGGTGAGAAATTAAAACCGTGAATAACGGATTAATAGGTTCGTTTTAAAAAATATTATCAATAATATATATGGATATTTGAACAACATGGTATTAAGTAATATTTGTCCACCTCCATGCATAGACCTATGGTGGAGGTGTTTTAAATGAGGATTAAGGTTCTCTGGTTGATCTTGCTCTTTGCTTACCTCCTGGCTTCATTGGGGAGCGCGGCCGCCGAGGTTTATTTTGAAATGAAAGATCCCCCCGGAGATGAACATGGATATGGCACTTACCGTTATCCCAGCAATATTGCTTTCCAACCTTATCAGGGCCTTTTTGATATTACCGAATTTAAGGTCTGGGCGGAAAAACCCGGAACCATTTACTTCGATACCAGCTTCGTCAATATTACCAATCCGTGGATGGCGCCGGAGGGATTCATCCATCAAAATCTGAGGATCTTCGTGGATAGTATGCCTAACCGGGGCCAAACTGAACTTCCTAAAAAAGGAGCTTATGTCAGCTTCCATCCCAAATATGGTTGGGATTTTTGTCTGAAGGCGGTAGGTTGGGGTAACAGCCAAGTAATCATCGATGATCGCGGCGCCCTGAAACAGCAGCCTTTAAAGGCTGAAAAACTTGCCGACAACCGGACTATTCGGGTTAGTGTCCCGGAATCCTTAATCGGAAAGCCTAACCGAAAATGGAAGTATTACGTCTTAGTCGGTTCCTTCGACGGGTTTGGGGAAGATTTTTTCCGAAAGATCAAAAAAGATCATGGTGAATGGATAATCGGCGGCGGCTTGGACTATACTATCGAGCCCCGGGTGATGGATCTCCTGGCTTACGTAAGCGGGAGCCATAATCAAGCCAACCAATTGAAATCTTTCAATGTCAATACCGGAAAATTAGCCACTTTGCATCCGGTTGGACATGGTTTTAGCGGGCTGAATTTCCTGGGTTGGATCGGAAATTTTTTGGTACTGATTGGCTTAGCTGGTCTTGGATATGGAATATATCAATTAACCGGCAAACAAAAGAAGATTTTCTGGTTTTGGGTTAAGCGACCGGAAATGAAAGAAAAATTTTAACCCGTTAATTATCGGCTAATCAAGCCCTTCTTTGTTTGAGATTTTGCCCTTGCTTTCTTGGACGATTTTTAATAATTCCCCTTTGGACGCTATTGTTTTCCGGTTATTAGTGGCTTGACCATTGATCCAATTAATGTTAAACTAGTTTTGGTTTCAAAACATCGATAGCTGGAGGAAAAGAATGCATCCTTATGAAGAGTTTGTCAACCCCGCATTGGGCAAACGTTTACGCCAATTAAATATGGACAAGGTTTTTCGTCAAGGAACGGGGTGTGAATTAATAGATCAAGCCGGCGAAAAATATATCGATTTTATTGCTTCTTATGGAGCTTTGCCATTTGGTTTTAATCATCCTGAGCTTTGGGCGGCAGTCAATGAAGTACAGTCCAGTCAGGAGCCAAGCATGATTCAGCCCTCCTTTTTGACAGCGGCGGGAGAATTGGCCCGGGAGTTGGTAAGTGTTTCCCCGGAAGGAATCAAGTATGTGACCTTTGCCAATAGCGGCGCCGAAGCCAATGAAGCCGCCTTCAAAATTGCCAGGATTTACACGAAACGGTTGGGCATTCTCACTACGGAGAATAGTTTTCACGGCAAGACTTTAGGCGCTTTATCGGCTACGGGCAAAGATTCTTACCAGAAAGGTTTCGGAGCGCCGGTTCCTGGGTTTGACCGGATCCCATACGGCGATCTCAATCGACTGGAAGAAGCTCTTCAGTCAAAACCCAATACTTACGCTGCCTTCATCGTTGAACCGATTCAAGGCGAAGGCGGGATCATCATTCCTCCGGAAGGATATCTCCGTGGCGCGCTGGAAATTTGTCACCGCTACGGGGTCTTGTTAATCGCAGACGAAGTCCAAACCGGCCTGGGCCGTACCGGCCGGATGTTTGCTTGTGAAACGGATGGGATCACACCCGATATTATCACCATCGCCAAAGCCCTTGGCGGCGGAATCATTCCGATCGGCGCTTGTTTGTGCACTGAAGAAGTATATACCGAAGATTTCGCCCTAAAACATTCATCAACCTTTGCCGGAAACACTCTCGCCTGTCGAGTAGGGTTAAAAGTCCTGCAACTTTTGACCTGCGATCAAAGAAAACTTATTACAGAAATAGCGGCCAAGGGAAAATATCTATTGGAACGGCTAACTGAGATCCAAAAACAATATGGGTCGGTTATTTCCGACATACGGGGCCGCGGGTTAATGCTGGGTCTGGAGTTAGGTGTGACACAAGAAAACCTGCCCGGGACTTTACTGGGTATCATGGCTGAGCAAGAGTTTTTATCACCGGTTGTTTCCAGTTATTTATTGAATGTCGAAAAAATTAGAGTAGCGCCTACTTTGAATGGGGCCAATGTAATTCGTTTAGAACCGCCTTTGATTATCAGCGAGGCTGATTGTAAAAAGGCGATGGACGCTATTGAAAGAACGGCTTCGTGTTTGGCTACGGGTAATACCGCTTTATTCTTATCTCATTTAGTGGGACAAGCCACGCCGGAGAACAAACCGTCAAAGATAGCCGTCAAGGAACCGGTCCGCCCCAGTGGGCTTCCGGAAGAAGGCCGCTTTGCCTTCCTGGTCCATCCTTTATATCTAAAGAATTATTTGGAATTTGATCAGGCTTTAGAGGCTTTCTCCGAACCGGAATTGCAAAATTTAGTTAACCGCTGGAATGACTTGGTAGAACCCTTTGTAGTCGCTAAGACCAGAATCACTTCCAAAACCGGCGCTACCGCATACGGAGAATTTATTTGTGTCAGCCGGACTTCGGAGGAACTGATGAATCTCCCTAAAGAACAGGTCCAGACGGAACTGGAAGCAGCCGTCAAACTCGCCAAAGATCGAGGAGCCGGTATTGTGGGCTTGGGCGCCTATACCTCGGTAGTCACTAAAGGAGGCCGGGACCTCCGTAACTTGGGGGTCGCCTTAACCACCGGGAACAGTTATACGGTGTCCGCTGCTGTGGACGCGACTTTGGAAGCAGCCAGGCGTCTTGATGTGCCGATCGAGCGGACTATCGCCGCAGTTGTCGGGGCTACCGGTTCCATTGGACGGAATACCGCTATTTTCTTGGCCGAAAAAGTAAACTCTTTGATTCTGATCGGAAATCCTTTGAACCAGGAACACAGTAGACGAAGGTTAATGAAGCTGGTTGCTGAGATTTATCAACATTTAAATCAAAATGAGATCCGAGACGGCGGGGCAATCTACCAATGGGTCAAAGGGCGCCCCCAGATGCCGGCGGCGGACGCGTCCATCGAAGAGTATCAAAATTTCGCGGAAATGGCCCAAGGCGATTCGCCGCTAATTTATACGGTTGAAATCGAAGCTTATCTACCCCAAGCGGATGTGGTTGTAACCGCTACCAGTCAGGTCAATAGTCTGATCACTCCGGCTATGTTGAAGTTCGGTTCGGTTGTTTGTGATGTTTCCAGGCCGCCCGATGTAAGTGTCGAAGTTAAAGAAGCCCGTCCGGATGTGTTGGTGATTGACGGAGGGGTAATGGCGGCGCCGGGATGTCCCGATTTGGGATGGGACTTCGGATTTGAACGGGGACAAGCTTATGCTTGTATGTCGGAGACGATGATGTTGGCCCTGGACCATCATTATGAACATTTCGGATTAGGGATCGATATCAACGCCGCTACCGTCGCTTATACCAGAAAACTAGCGGAAAAACACGGCTTTAAACTGGCCGGGTTCCGCAGTTTCGACCGGCCCTTGTCCGATGAGGCCTGGCAGCAAGTTATTAAAGCCCGGATGGTTCCCCCGGAACAAACAGTGGTAAGTTTATAGGAGAATTATTTATCTAAAAAAGAACCCGACCGGGTTCTTTTTATGACCTTCCCGCCTCTGATTATATCTCATAGTGTACCATGTCTTGAGAATACAATCTTCTATTACCTCTGTCTTGGTTGTACAATTATCCATTTTATCCTTTGCTCTTTAAACTTTAGTTCGCGCCAATATCCCCAATTTCTCCAGTTGTTGCGGATTGTCCTCCAGTACTACCTTGGCTACGGCCCGGAAGTCGGAGATCCATTTGGCTAGGTTATCCAAGGCCTTGTCCCTTACTTCGGTAGCTTCCTGGGCTTCGCCGATCTCTTTCTTTTGGACCAAGTGTTTGGCGATGACCTGATCGATTTGGGCCGCTTCTTGTTCAAGTTTTTCTTGGGTGTAGCCGTAAACGGATAAGGCAGTTAAGAAATGAGAATCCGCCATTATATTAGAGTAAAAAGCCCGCGTTTGTTCGAGCCAGCCGGAGAGGCTGCGTTTTCGATCGCCGAAGAGCATGGTTGATTCATAAGCTTTAACATTATCTTTCAAAGCGACTCTGGCGATTTTCAAGGTTTTCATGTACTGCTTTTCCACTTGATCCCAGACAGTGTCTAATTCGGCGGTGGCCGCGATCTGTTCGCCGTACTCTTTTTTGCGGGCGTTGTGAAACGTTTCCGCTTTCTCATACAGCTCCTTGCCTTGGTTTAACTTTTCCTCGGTGTATCCGTAAGTAGCCAAGGCTTGTTTAAGCTGTTCGTCTTGGAGAGAGTTTTCGATCATTACTCGTGACGCCAAAAGAAATTGGTCGATTCGGTTACCGTTTGCCATTATTAAATCACTCCTTTTTGAAATTTGTACAAGTATAAAAGTCTATAGTCTCAAGTTAAAAGATTTAGGTAAGTTTATCGGTCTTCTCAACTTTCGACTTGTGACTTTTAACTTTCTACTTGATCAAGATTGTTACTGTTTGAACGGTTCCTACGCGCGGCCCAACGATTTTTTGATGCGGCGGATCGGTTTTTTGGAGCGGCGCTACAATTTTTGGTTGCGGCCCGATGATTTTTTCACGCGGCGCTGTCATTTTTGGGCGCGGCGGATCGGTTTTTCAATACTGCGGAACCGTTTTTTCGTGCGGCGCAACGATTTTAAGATGCGGTCCGGCGGTTTTTTCATGGGGCGGATTAATTTTTAGGAACAGCCCGGTGATTTCGGGATACGGCCTAACTACTTTCATCATAGTTACAAAGATGGAATAATTTAGTTTTCGGGATAAATTTTCAAACTCCTTCAAAAAGATGGGAATTTTTTTGAGTTGTTTGAAAAGGGATAGGGTCTGGTTTAGTTAATCCGGCTATTATATCAAATTTTAATCCCTAAAATTAAACAAGGGCGAGAAATCGCCCTTGTGCAACTTGGACATACATAGATAATTAATTAAAAAATCTGATATGGGTAATTCCCAAGGAGTTATTTAGCTATTCTAATTACCCCTACATCCCCCTGGGCCTCAATCTCCGTTTTAAACTGGCTGGAAAAAGTCTGCAGATCCTTCAGGACCCGTTGGGCTTCCGCTCCTTGTTGAAGCCGGGGTTGAAATTGAACTACCGGGTTTAAAACATTGATCGGATATAGCCGCGCTTCATTCAAACCCTTTTGGTCGCAGTGGATTTCCAAAATAATGCTGTCCTTCACCCTTTTTGAATATGATCCGAAGACATAATTCCCTAGACTATAGGCGATTAGGCCTTCCTTATAAACTTCAATCCCCTGAAGCACATGGGGATGGTGGCCTAGGACCACTGAAGCTCCGGAGTCAATCGCTAAACGTCCATAGTTTTTCTGGTAATCGGAAGGATAATTATGCAATTCTTTCCCCCAGTGGAAAGAGACTATCACATGGTCGACCAGGGTTTTTGCTTTTTTAATGTCCGGAACAAAGAAGGCCGGGTTGCCGTATGGGGTCCCGGGACGGGTCGCATTAGCCCAAAATAGCTCCGGATAAGTTAAAGAGTACGCGAGAAAAGCGAACTTAGTTCCATCTGAAGCGCTAAGAATCGCTGCTTGGCGGGCTTGGATAAGGTTATTGCCCGCCCCGGTCCTGGCAATTCCAGCGTTGTCCAGCGCTGCCAATGTGTCTTCCATAGCTAGGGGGCCATAATCCATCATATGGTTGTTGGCCAGGGTAAGAATATCAAAGCCCGCCTTGACCAGCGACTCCACCGTACGAGGGTCGGCCCGTAACAGCCAGGTTTTATCAGTATAAACCGAGCCCCGTTTCGAAAGGGGCGCTTCCAGGTTCCCCACCAAAATCGAGGCCTTTTTTAAAATATCAATAGTGCCTCTCCAAGGAAATTCCGGGTCCTTGATTACCAAACCATCAATGGAGTGAAAGTTAATATCTCCAACAGCTGTCAAGATAAGACCCGTGTTTTCAAGATTAGGTTTAGGATTGGCTGTTGAAGAAACCGCCGGTATCCCTGTTTCCGCAAAAACAACTGCTGTCATTAAAAAGATAAAAATTAATAAAAATGTTGTTAACCTTTTCATTAAAAGTCCTTTCTAAAAAACTTTCCCTTTTTAACTATAGCTAGTTAGCGTAACCTTGTCAAGCTTGCGGAAGACGGTTTTATTAATATTTCCTTGTGAATTGATAACTAACCGGAAAACTGGTTAAAATAACGCCGAGGTGATCTTAATGGCAACCCCTTTGTCGATCATGGGTATCTTAGTTGAAGAACGGGCTGAGGTCGCTCCCGAAGTACAAGAAATAATTACGAAGTATGGCAGTGAAATCCTTTGTCGAATGGGGATTCCCGGTCCCCAGAAAGAAAATGGGTTAATAACTTTAGTGGTTGAAAGCGAATTGGAGGATTTAATGAAGTTCCACCGCGAACTGGAAGAAATCCCAGGCCTGACAGTCCAGACATTAAGCTTTCCCCAATAAGATCTTGCCCTGTTTTTAGTTGTTAGCTCTGGAACTTTTGTCGCTTATGTTTAATAAAAGTTACAGTCAATAGCCGATCCATTTCGAATTCTAATCCGAAATGGATAATTTTAAAAGAGGTATTAATAATGTTTAATAAGATCAAATACTGGTTCGTGGCTACCAGAGCGCCTTTTTTCACCGCTTCAATCATTCCGGCGCTAGTTGGCGCGGCCTTGGCCGAACGAGAAGGTGTGTTTAGAATATGGTCTTTAGTGTTCGCCTTAGTAATTGTCATCTTTGAACATGCCGGCGCCAATCTGCTAAATGATTATTTCGACGCCGAAGGAAGCGATCTGATTAATCAAACTCCCACCCCGTTCAGCGGTGGAAGCCGCTGTATTCAAAAAGGCATTTTATCAAGGGAAAAATGTTTGAAAGGATCAATCTGCTGTTATGGTATCGGCTTGTTCTTGTCCGCATCCTTGTCTATTTTATGCCGGCAACCATTTATCTTGATATTAAGTGTCATCGGGGCGGCTTTGGGAGTTTTCTACAGTCTATCATGGACTTTCGGGATGGGGCGGGGTTGGGGTGAGCTAGCGGTAGGATTGGCTTTTGGCCCCTTAGCCGTTCTGGGTAGTTACCTTCTGCAAACCAAGACCATGGCCTGGAAAGGATTTTTGGCCGGCGTGCCTGTAGGATTTTTGATCATGGGTGTGTTAATCTTAAATCAAATTCCGGACTATCATGCCGACCGTGACGCCGGAAAAAGAAATTGGACTGTTCGGGCCGGCGGTGAACATCGAATTGTATGGATTTATTTTGCTATAATTTCGGCAGCCTATTTATTCGTATTAGTTGGCATTCTGGGCGGGATCTTTCCGGAACAGGTCCTGTTTTCGTATAGCACCATTCCATTAGCGGTTTGGATTGGTCTAAAATCATGGTCTTATCAAGGGCCGACCAAGGAATTGATTCCGGTATTGGCCGGGAATGTCAGTCTCCACGGTTTGACCGGATTATTAATTGGCTTAGGTCTTTGGTGGGGGTAATGCTTAAGTAAAAAGTTTAAAGTGTAAAAGAAAAAATCAAGTCTGGTTTGAAAGTCATAAGTTTGATTTTTAGAAGGAAGCTTTCAGCTTCCCCTTTTTTATCAGTCGGTTTTTAGGTGTAATAGCATATTCTTGAATTGTAACTCAAATAGCTATGTTATAACTTTCGAGATTTGACTATTAACTTTAGGCTAGGATTTTTTTGTGAAAGGAGATCCGGGGTGGGTAGCGAAATAGAAAAAGATTAATCTCAAAGGGAGGCGGGCTATGGAATACCAAACTTTATACCGGCGTTGGCGCCCTGGGTGTTTCCAGGATTTCGTCGGGCAAAGTCATGTGACCACTACTTTGATTAATGCCGTAGCCGGCAAACGAGTGGCCCACGCCTATCTGTTTACAGGGCCAAGAGGCACGGGCAAAACCAGTATCGCTAAAATATTGGCCAAAGCCTTAAACTGTGAAAACCTTAAAGGGGCCGAGCCTTGCGATCAATGTTCCTGTTGCGTCAGGATCAATGAAGGTGTTTTTTTAGATGTTCTTGAGATTGACGCCGCTTCTAACCGGGGCATCGATGAAATTCGCGATCTGCGGGAGAAGGTAAAATTTGCTCCCGCCGAAGGAAAATACAAGATTTATATCATTGATGAAGTGCATATGTTAACTACGGAGGCTTTTAACGCCCTCTTAAAGACCCTGGAGGAACCCCCGGAATTCGTGGTGTTTATCTTAGCCACCACCGAGGTCCATAAGATACCGGCCACGATCCTTTCCCGTTGTCAACGTTTTGATTTTAAACGATTTACCGTTAACGAAATAAAAGGCCGCTTGAAACAGATCGTTACCGCCGAAAAGCTTGAGTCATCCGGCGCAGCCCTGGAGTTAATCGCCAAACACGCCGATGGCGGGATGCGCGATGCGGTGGGTCTGCTCGAACAAACCCTGGCCCACAGTCAAACCAAATTGGAAGAATCTAATGTCCGGGCGGTTCTGGGCTTGATCGACCAAGAAGAGATCGATCATCTGACAGCGGCCATCAAAGAGAAAAATACCAAAAGGGCGTTGGGCCTTTTGGCCGATGTTAATCTCAGCGGCAAAGACCTCTGGCAATTTGGCCGAAGTTTGGTAGAACATTTTCGGGAGTTGTTATTGGCGGCTTTAGGGTCTGACCAGAAGATCGGGTTCGCCACGGAGGAATTAATCGGAATTATTGAAACTTTAGCCAATGCAACCTTGGAGGTGAAACGGAGCCAACAAAGTTCCCTTCCCTTAGAGTTGGCCTTAATAAAACTCACCAATCCAACACCGACAAGTGATTTGGAATCGCGAATCGCCAAATTGGAAGCTCTATTACCGGCTAATATTACACCGGTTAAAAGCATTCCCCTTCCGGTAGTAGAAACCCCCTCGCGGAATACTTCGGGAAGGGATCCTGAGCTTAAATCTGATGAAGGTAAAAAATCGGCGCTCCAATCCGCCGAACCGTTGATTAATAACCCTCTAAAGCATTGGGAAGTCTTCTTAGAGGTGATCAAGAAGAAAAAACGGACCTTGGCCGCTTTAGTCCAGGAAGGTAAACCAATTAGCTTTGAAGGAAATGAGCTGGTGGTAGGTTTTCCGCCCAACCTCAAATTCCACCTTGAAAATGTTCAACTACCCAATAACAAAGAGTTATTGGAGGGCATTTTAAAAAACCTCTGCGGACAGGATCTTAAGATCAACTTTGTCCCCTTGGAAGAACCGGCCCCAGCCACCCAAAGCGGGAGCCAGGAGCCGGATATTTTAAAAAGAACCGTGGACCTCTTCGGAGGTGAAGTACGGCCAGTATCAAAGGAGGAAAAATGATGAATCCCAATATGCAACAGGCAATGAAGCAGATCCAAAAAATCCAAGCCGAGATGGCCCGAGTCCAGCAGGAACTCGATGAAAAAACTGTAACTGCCACCGCCGGCGGTGGCGTCGTTGAAGTTACCTTTTCCGGAAAACTTGAGCTAAAGGCGATCAAAATCGATCCCGAAGTAGCCGGAGAGGATTTGGAGATGCTTCAGGACCTAATTACCGCGGCTGTGAATGAAGGAATCAAGCAAGCTCAAGAAATGTCAGCCTCAGAAATGGCGAAGGTAACTGGAAACCTCAAAATCCCAGGCATGCCCGGCTTATTTTAAATGGGTGGCGCCATGTTATACCCTCAACCAATGACCAGACTAATCCATGAACTAAGCAAGCTTCCGGGAGTGGGCCCCAAAACCGCCCAACGGCTTGCTTTTTATATTCTAACCCTTTCCGAGGACGAGGTCGGAAAGATCGCTGAAGCGCTTTTAGCGGCCAAGCATAAGATGGGGTTTTGTGATATTTGCGGCCATTTAACCGAAACTTCCCCCTGCTCCATCTGTGAAAATCAAGGACGGGACCGCTCTTTCCTTTGCGTGGTCGAGGAACCTAAGGATGTAATCGCCATGGAACGGACCCGTGTCTATAAAGGACAATATCATGTGCTGGGGGGAGCCCTGTCTCCCCTGGAAGGCATTGGGCCTGAGGAGTTAAGGATTAAAGAATTATTACACAGAATTAGCGGGGGACGGTTTCAGGAAGTGATTATCGCCACCGATCCCAATGTCGAAGGAGAAGCCACCGCTTTATACCTAAGTAAATTATTACGCCCCATGGGGTACAAAGTTACCAGACTCGCCCGGGGGTTACCTGTCGGCGGGGACTTGGAATACGCCGATGAGATTACTTTGGGCAAAGCTTTTGAAGGCCGGACCGAACTTTGACCGACCTCTCTCTTGCTCTCCCTAATGAAGCGCTTCAAAAAGAAAACCCAGAGGCAGAGTAACCGGCGCTTACTGACTCCTGTCTCCTATCTCCTGACTACTGATTTTAATGTATAAATTTTCCTCCGTTGGTTCATACTTATTTCGATCATTTATTACGGAGGAAACAATGCTGGAGTCCAAAGGTCATAACCGAAAAAAACGGGATTGGCGGCCAATATTGAGTAAGATCTGGGGTCTTTTTCGACTGGACGACCCGCAGGCAGGGGCGATCAAAGCCCCTGACATAATGAAAAATTTAGAAAATGCCCGACGGGAATGGCAATATGCCGAAGCCTACTTTAATAGTGTCCAAGACCCCGATCTCATCGATCATGCAATTTTTTATATGGGCGCCACCGAAAAAAAATATACTTATTTGCTGAAACAGGCCAAGGAAAAAGGGATCAATATCGAACGCTTCTCCTTGGACCGGGTTGGATAAGCAGTTCCGGGACCGGGTCTAAAACGGCGCCGCCTCCAATACAATGTTTTAAGGAGGTGATAATCATGCCGGCCGGATTAATCATTACTTATTTGATCATTCTCGGTTTCTTATATCTTTTGGGGAAAAATTGTTGGAAACCCCTCTTCATAATTTTCAATTTCTTGTTCCAAGGAGCGCTGGGCGCTTTCGGCCTTTATCTATACAACCTTCTAATCTCTAGTTGCGGTTGGGATTGTCTAATCCCTTTGAATCCCTTCAATTCTTTTTTTACGGGTTTTTTAGGCATTCCCGGACTGGCTTCGCTGGTAATCCTGAAATATTGGATTAAAATATAAAAGATGGGGACAGACACGAATTTACGCCTTGTGACATAGTTTTATAATATAATGGTTTCCGAAATGTCCAACTTAACGGAGGTATGGTTGATGGATAACCCTGAATGTTTTAGTTGCGGATCCGCTACCTCGGGGGGTTTAAAGATTTTGGGACAATACCTCTGTAAAGATTGCGAGACCAAATTAGTTCAATGCCAAACAGGGAAGATCGATTATCAGCACTGGATCGATTGCTGCCGCCGCTTTTGGGAAAAATCCGCCGTCAAATTGGATGAATATGAAGAAAAGGCTTGACAGCCTTTTTTTATTTTAGGCAATCTCCAGCTCCTGCTTGTCAAAGAATAATTGTTTAGCCTGTTTAAACTTTTTTAAATTCGTGTCACGCGTAACGGCATTTCATAATCGCTGATAAAGAAAAAGGAAAGCGCCGCAAACTTGTCGAATAAAATTCATTAATGAAAGTAAATATCGCCCAGAAACAAGCGCCCCTCTTTGAAGAGTTGCTAAGCTACTCCAAAAGACCGTTAGTTCCCTTTCATACTCCCGGCCATAAACGAGGGGTTGGTTTGGAACGGGAATGGCTGAAACCAGGCTTAATTAATCAAATCGACTTAACAGAGATCACGGCCTTTGATTGGTCGGGGGCTCTAAACAAAGCCCAAATGTTAGCGGCGGATTTTTTCCAAGCCGATTACAGCTTTTTTCTGACCCAAGGCGCGTCCCAGGGAATTATCGGCGCCTTAGCCGGACTGTTCGCTCCGGGAGATAAAGTGTTAGTCGCCCGTAATTGCCATCTCTCCGTGATCAATGGGATCATTCTATCGGGTTTGACTCCGGTTTTCGTCGAAACCGAATACCTGCCGGATTGGGGAATTCCCAACGGCCTTAAAGAAACGGCTTTGCAAAAAAAAATCGATGCCAATCCCGACTTTAAGGGGTTAATCCTAACCAATCCGACGTACCAAGGGATAACTAAAGGGGTTCAAAAATATCGTAACATTATCGGTGAGAAGTTTCTGCTGATCGATGAAGCCCATGGCGGCCATCTGGAATGGTCCGGCATAACCGGTTATAACGCTTATCAAGCTGCGGATCTATGGGTCCAGGGGACCCACAAAATAATGGGGTCCCTAACCCAAACCGGAATGCTCCACCTTCGTTCCACAAGGATTGAGCCGGGTTGGGTTCGGCAAGGAATCGACTTAATATCCACTACCAGCCCGTCATATATTTTATTAGCATCTCTTGATTCCAACCGGCGCTTTCTGGCCCAAGCAGGAGCCGACTTATTCCGGGAACGGTTGCCCGAACTTAACAAAGTACGTTCCCAAATTGCGGCTTGCAATGGCGTCCAAATTTTAGAACAACCGCCGGAGGCCGATACAATGATTGATCCCTGGAAGATTACACTCAGCTTTCGCCTTTCAGGATTAACCGGATATCAAGCCGCCGCTATTTTAGAGAATGAATTTCGCGTTCAACCGGAATACGCCGATTTTAACCAAGTAACTTTTTTGATCGCCCCTTGGCAGGGCCAAGCGGATTTTAAGGCCCTTTCTCAAGCTGTGGCCGGCATTTCCAACCGGAGTAACCGGAAAATAGCTCCCCTTCATTGCTTGCCTCAATCATTACCCTCCCCCGTTATGCCGGCCCGGGAAACGGTTTTTTCCGCAAAAAAAGCGGTTTCTCCGGATGAGGCCGTCGGAAGAATATCCGCCGGCATTATCGCCCCCTATCCGCCGGGAGTTCCTTTGTTGATTCCCGGTGAATTGATCGGAACGGAAGAAATCGAGAGCATCAAAGAAGCCCTTGCCTTAGGCGGAATGGTGCGCGGACTGGATCCGGAAGGCAAAATTCTAGTGGTTAAGGAGAACCGGTAAGAAAATGGGGACAGGATACTTTATTACTTTAGAAGGAATTGACGGTTGCGGTAAATCGACCCAGGCCAAGCTGATTCACCAGCGTCTCGAAACCATGGGTTATCAGGTGCTGCTAACCAGGGAACCGGGCGGTACCGAGCTGGCTGAAGAGATTAGACGGATAATCCTGACCCCCGGCAAGGAAGAGCTGGACCCCTTAGCCGAAATCTTGCTTTATGCCGCCTCAAGGGTTCAGCATGTTAATGTTCAAATTAAACCTGCCCTAGAGGCCGGTGAAATAGTCATCTCGGAGCGGTTTGTCCATTCAAGCCTGGCCTATCAAGGATATGGTTTAGGCCGGGATCTGAATTTAATCAAAGAGATTAATCGCTTGGCTGCCGGAGAAATCCGGCCTGATCTCACTTTTCTATTGGATTCGGCGGCGGAAACTTCCGGAGAAAGAGTTCGTTCCCGCGCTATAACTGATGGAAATGATTGCGATCGCATTGAGATGCGAGGTTTATCCTTTCAAGAACGGGTCAGGAACGGCTATTTAAAATTAGCGGAAGAAGATGAAAGAATTGTAGTGATCAACACCGCCGGCAAGAGCATTAATGCCGTGTTTACAGAGATGGCCGAGATTATGTCTCGGAGGTTAAATCTAAAATTCGGATAAGGGGTTGGTACAAATGAGATTAGTGATTGCAATGGTTCAGGACCAGGATGTCAACAGGTTGCTCGGCGTATTGACTGAACACAATTACTATGCCACTAAACTGGCCAGTACCGGGGGGTTTCTCCGGCTGGGCAATACCACTCTGCTGATTGGGGTTGATGATAATCAGGTCCGGGAAGTAGTGGATTTGATCAAAGATACCTGCCATTCCCGGAAACAATTAATGTCGCCCATCGCCTCCGTGGGACGTTCGATGAATAATTATATCCCGGAACCAATTGAGGTTTCCGTAGGCGGAGCTACTGTTTTTGTAGTGGATGTTTTGGAGTTCTCTAAAGTTTAACGGAGGTCGGCAGATGGAAGTAAAACCAACCGGTTCAAAGCAGGTAGGTGCCGGGAGTAACGAGGCTTTTGCCAGGAATTCCGGGATCAATTCCAAACAAGCGGCTTTTATTGATACTTTGAAGGAGACTGACAATGAACGCCGCCGTCAAGCCTGTGACGAGCTCCTGCGCCAGATTGATTCGGTTAGTGAAAATCTAAAAAAAGCGCCCACTCCCAATGGTATAAAAAAATACCGCCGGTTGGTTGCTTCATTTATCAGGGAAGCTATGAATCAAACCTATGAACTTAATGAAGAAACCCATTGGGACCGCAGCGGTAACCGGAAGAGTTATCTTACAGTTAAGAATATTAATAAAGCTTTAGAAGAGCTCACCGATGAGGTAATGAACAAAGAAAAAAAACAAATTGACTTAGTTGCCAAACTGGACGAGATTCGGGGAATGTTATTGGATTTATATATTTAATATTTTAAAACAAACAAAACGGAGAACGATTGTGCATTTTTCTGATATAATTGGGCATAAGGAAATAATCCGCGCCTTAACAACCGCAATCGACGAAGACAAAGTTAGCCATGCCTATCTATTTACCGGCCCGGTAGGAATCGGTAAAAAAACACTGGCCAAGGCCTTTGCCGCCCGGTTGCTTTGTCGTGAAAAAACCGCGGAAGCGGACTGCCCGTGTCCGGCTTGTGTCCGGATAAAAACGGACAACCATCCCGACTTAATTACAATTTTACCGGCGGGGGGAAATTCGATCAAAATCGAACAACTCCGCCGACTCCAACATGAATTGTTTTACCGGCCGTTAATGGGAAAACGAAAAGTATGTTATTTCCCGGATGCCGAATTATTAACCGAAGCCGCGGCTAATAGTTTTTTAAAAACTTTAGAAGGGCCTCCGCCGGGGGTGGTCTTTATATTTACCGCAGTCCGGTTGGATTTGATCTTACCTACCATTCGATCGCGCTGCCAGGTTTATCAGCTTTTTCCCGTACCAAATCCTGAGATTGCTGAGGCGCTAATTAAAAAGGGGGCTGACCCCTCCGACGCCACCGAGCGGGCCGGATCATGCCAGGGTTTACCGGGAAAAGCTTTAAACTGCTTAGATCAGGGCCAAGTCGAACCCTTATTAGGACTGGAGCAGGTCCTTTCCTTGGGTTTGCTGGATTTGTTTAAAACCGCTAATGACTTGGGAAAAAAAGAACGGCGCGATATTTTAGAGCTGTTCAAAAGATGGGAATACCAAGCCCGGCAGGAACTGTTGAAAAATTCCGGTTCACCACTGAGGAGTAAGATTAACGAATTTATTTTTATCCTGGAAAAAATAGGACAAGTTATCGCCATGATTGAAAGCAATGTCAATCTTAAATTGGTAATTGAAGAATTTTTTCTGACATTAAAAACAGCCAAAAAGATCTATTAATCCGTCGGAAGATTTTTTAAATATAATAAGCCGCCTGCCTTTGAGAGAGTAATTTATTTTGAACTATGTTTATTCAAATAAGCTGAGATATTTACGGATATAACGGATATATAGGTTAGTGAAGGGATTGAATTGAAAATGGTTACAGTAATTGGCGTCAGTTTTAAACTGGCAGGTAAAATATATTATTTCGACCCTGTCGGTTTCGAGCTTAAACAAGGAGATCAAGTCATTGTCGAAACAGTTAGAGGTATTGAATTCGGCAAAGTAATGATCGGCCCCCGCGAAGTTTTTGAAGATAAGGTCACTTCCCCTCTGAAAAAGGTGATCCGTATCGCCACCCCCGAAGATCATGCTCAATTAAAGGAGAACGAGGAAAAAAGCAAAAAAGCCTTTGATACTTGCCTCCAAAAAATCAAACAGCACCAATTAGAGATGAAGTTGGTTGATGTCGAGTATACTTTTGACCGAAGCAAGATAATATTTTATTTTACCGCTGATGGGCGTATTGATTTTCGAGAATTGGTAAAAGATCTGGCGGCTGTTTTTAAAACCCGGATCGAATTGCGACAGATTGGAGTCAGGGATGAAGCCAAGATGCTAGGGGGTCTTGGGCCTTGCGGCCGCCCTTTGTGTTGCGCCACTTTCCTAGGAGAGTTTGAGCCGGTCTCGATTAAAATGGCCAAAGAACAAAACCTGTCTTTAAACCCGGTCAAAATTTCCGGAATCTGTTCCCGGCTGATGTGCTGCTTAAAATACGAGTCCTCTTCCTACCGCGACGCCAAATCCGATCTGCCTCTGGTCGGCGGCAAGGTCCGGATTGACGGAGCTGAAGGGAGAATTCTCGAAACATATCCGGTTAAGGAATCCGTTTTGGTAGAATTGGAAGACGGCGTCAAGAAAGAAGTCCTCTTAGCGGAGATTGAGGAGATCATTTTGGAGACCCCGGAAACTGAATTAGAGAATAATAACAACAGTAATAAAGATAGTGAATAAAATTTGTCTGACAAAATTTATAAATTCTATTGACACCCACATGATTCTCACTTATAATTTTGTTTAAATATATATTAACTGCAATGAAGAGGCTAGTAGGATGGTACGGCCCTAGAGAGCTGGTGGTTGGTGAAAACCAGCGCCCCAACATCTGAAACTCCCCTCCGAGCCGCCCGCCCAAAGGTTTTTCGAGTAGGTGGAGCCGGGGGATTTCCAATCGGAAGTCCGGCCCGTTATCGCGAAAACATCCCTCTATGACCCGCGTGGTTATAGGAGATGTCGCAGAGGCCATTTATATGGCGAAGTTGGGTGGTACCACGAGAATTTACCCTCGTCCCTATGTTTTAGGGACGAGGGTTTTTGTATTTAAAATGTCCAAAAGTCTAAAGTTCGAAATAAATTTAAGGAGGCCTAGTCATATGAGACAGATTAAAATCTTCGATACTACGCTTCGGGATGGTGAACAGTCCGCCGGAATTAACCTTAACGTAGATGAGAAAATACAGGTGGCCAGACAGTTAGCCCGCTTAAATGTGGATATCATTGAAGCTGGATTTGCAATAGTCTCGCCGGGGGACTTTGCCGGAGTTCAAGCCATAGCCCGAGAGATTAAAGGTGTAACCGTCTGCTCTCTGGCACGAGCGGTTAAAGGGGATATCGATCGGGCCTGGGAAGCTTTGAAGGAAGCGGAGAACCCCTTGATCCACACTTTTATCGCTACTTCGGATATTCATATGAAATATAAGCTTAATAAGGGTCCGGATCAGGTAGTGGCTATGGCGGTGGAAGCGGTAAAACATGCCAGAAGCCTTTGTCCCAATGTAGAGTTCTCAGCCGAAGACGCAACCCGGAGCGATTGGGATTTCCTCTGCCGCATCTTTGAAGAGGTCATTAAAGCCGGAGCCACCATCATTAATGTCCCTGACACCGTAGGATATGCCATTCCCAGCGAATTCGCCAGGCTAATCCGGTATCTGAAGGAAAACACTCCCGGAATCGACGGAGTTTCCCTTTCGGTTCATTGCCATAACGACCTGGGGATGGCGGTATCCAACTCTTTGGCTGCCGTTGAGAACGGCGCTGATCAGGTTGAGTGCACCATTAACGGTCTGGGTGAGCGGGCCGGGAACGCCGCATTAGAAGAGGTGGTAATGGCTATTAAGACCCGGCCGGAAAATTTTAAGGCCCAGACCCGGCTGGCAACGGAACAAATTCATCGTTCCAGTGTATTGGTGTCAACTCTCACCGGAAAACCGGTCCAACATAATAAGGCGATTGTCGGTTCCAACGCTTTTGCCCATGAAGCCGGAATTCACCAGGACGGAATGCTCAAAAACCGAATGACTTACGAAATTATGACTCCCGAATCCATCGGTTTAGGACAAAGCAATATTATTCTCGGCAAACATTCCGGCCGGCACGCGGTTAAAAACCGGCTCCAGGAAATGGGATACAACCTAAATGAGACGGAAATCGACCAAACTTACCAACGCTTTATCGAGTTGGCGGATAAGAAAAAGGAAGTGACCGACTCCGATCTTGAAGCTTTAGTCAGAAATGAAATTCAAATTATCGCCGATAAATATGAATTGGATTATCTCCATGTCAGCACCGGCAATTCGACGATTCCAACCGCTACTATTCGTTTGAAAGTGGATGGAGCACCAGTCCAGGAAGCTTCATGCGGCCATGGTCCTATCGATGCTATCTATAAGGCTATCGACCGGATCACTAACTTTACGGTAAAACTTGACGAGTATAATATTAAAGCGGTTACTTCCGGAGAAGACGCTTTGGGTGAAGTCATCGTCAAAGTCAGAGAGAACGGCCATGCTTATGTCGGGCGAGGCCTTTCCACGGATATTATTGAGGCTAGTACCCTGGCATACCTCCACGCGATTAATAAAATGATCCGGGCTATCAAATAATTTTTAAAATTCGCTTATGACTTCTCCCCTTTCCGGGGAAAATATACCGGAAAGGGGTGTTTTTTATGAAATTAAGAGTAGGTATCATCGGGACCGGTTTGGCCTGGGAAAGATTACATTACCCGGCATTTCAGGAACTGGCCGACAAGTATGTAATAACCGCTCTTTGTGATGTAGATCGGAGCCGCGCCGAAAATTGGGGACGGCGTTTGGGATTGGATATTCAAAAAGATGTATTTACGGATTTTTACGCCATGTTGGAAAGACCGGATTTAGACATCTTTGATATCTTGGTCCCAATCTCCGAAAACCACCCGGTCGGCGAAGCGGTGGCCAAAACCGGCAAAGCGGTGATCTTGGAAAAGCCAATGGGCGCAACGATCGAACAGGCCTTAGCGACCAAAAGAATCTATGAGCGGTATGGCAGTAAAATATTAATTGCCGAAAACTACCGTTATAGCGAAGAATTTAACCTAATAAAGAAATTGGTCCAAGACAAGCCCGTCGGTAGCCCGGTTTTCTTTATTTACCATAGCACCAGTTGTTTCCCTTGCGCAATGACCAAGGACACCTTTTCAGCCACCGAATGGCGGCAACATCCTGATTACCCGGGAGGGGACATTTTGGATGCCGCCATTCACAAGCTGGCCGGTATTCGTAATATCTTTGGAGATATCGAGCATTTACAAGCTTACGGAGTAAGGCAAGATGATGACTTTAGCCCTTATGCGGTAGTTACCGCAAACATCAAATTCTTTAGCGGAGTAATCGGCGAGTTTTCGTATTACCCGGCTGGCCGGGAGGTTCAAAAACCGTTAGTTGGTTTAAGGATCTTTTGCCAAGAGGGAATGATTTATCTGGAAGATACTGATTGTGGAGTCATTAACATCTTCCATAACAACGGCGGTCATGAACAGGTTAACTTCAGGCCGGGCCGGGGTTACTATAACGAATTGCTCAATCTCTATAATGCGATAATATATAATGAACCGATCCTGGTTACTCCCGAGGTGGAACTGGGGGATATTAAGACCGTTTTCGCCATTCTTCAGTCGATTAGGGATGAGGAAATTGTAAAAGTTGATCGAATGAAAGAATATGCGTTAGTTTAAATTTAATCCTGTTACCCGCTGGATTTTGACTCTTTGAAGATACTCAGTAAGCGGTGATAATATATCGCCGCTTTTTCCTTATCTTGACCGGAACATAATAGGTAATTCCTTTGAATAAATTAAGAAGATCCTTATCAAGGTGTGATTTAGGCCTGTCTACCCTTTCTTTTAATAATTAATTAGAATTTAGAACCTCGTCTTCCGTCAACCGGAAGGAAATCTTAGTCTGTTAGAGAATAATTGATAAACTTGAAGAAACCGTTTATGCTATCTTTTACGAAAATTTTCCCATTCCGGCCTTGCTGGGACATTGGAAAATAGGTTGACGTTACCTTTCTGTTTCCGTCTCACGCTTTGCGTCTCTTGCCTAAAATTCATTATGGGAGATTTTAGGGGGCCTTAAGGTAGAATTATAAAAAGTAGCTATGGAGGTAAACCGTGAAACAAGGTTTAAAACTAAACTTGTCAAAAACAGCTCCTTATATTGATGCTGCAGAAATGAGATTAATGGAGAGCCAAGTACGGGCGGCCCATGAGCTGCTTCATAAAGGCGCCGGAGCCGGTAGCGATTTTTTAGGTTGGTTGGAACTTCCCACTAAATACGATCAGAATGAATTTAAAGCCCTCCTAAAGGCTGCCGAACAAATCCGGGAAACTTCCGAAGCCCTGGTAGTTGTCGGTATCGGCGGGTCGTACTTGGGGGCCCGAGCCGCCATTGAAATGCTGACCCATTCCTTTTATAATCAAGTCCAATCGGAGCAGCGGCGAACGCCCCGGATTTTTTATTTAGGTCAGACCATCAGCCCTACTTATACCGCGGAGTTACTTGAAGTACTGGCGGAAAAGGATTTTGCGGTCAATGTCATCTCCAAGTCCGGGACAACTACCGAACCGGCGATCGCTTTCCGTTTAATCAAAGAGTTGTTGGTTAAAAAACATGGGGTTGACGGCGCCAAGCGCAGAATATACGCTACTACGGATCGGACCAAAGGAGCCTTGAAGAAACTAGCTGACACCGAAGGATATCCCCAGTTTGTAATCCCGGATGATGTCGGCGGCAGGTACTCGGTATTAACGCCGGTGGGCTTGCTTCCGATCGCGGTAAGCGGCATCGATATTCAGGAGATGATGGACGGAGCCGCGGCTGGTTATGAAGCGTACCGAAAGCCTGTTTTGGAAGATAACCCGGCCTACCAATACGCGGCTTCCCGAAACATCCTTTACCGTAAAGGAAAACTACTTGAAATTTTAATCAATTATGAGCCCGGCCTTCATTACTTCGCCGAATGGTGGAAACAGTTATTCGGTGAAAGTGAAGGTAAAAACCGAAAGGGCATCTTCCCGGCCGCTTGTGATTTCTCCACCGACTTACATTCGATGGGCCAATATATTCAAGAAGGACGACGGGATCTTTTTGAGACCGTCCTGTGGGTGGAAAAACCCAGGCGTTCCTTGACCATTCCTCTAGATCCCGATAATGTGGACGGTTTGAACTTCCTTTCCGGCCGGACCATGGAGTTTGTTAATGAGAAAGCATTCCAGGGAACATTACTAGCCCATCATGAGGGAGGCGTGCCCAATATGGTGATCAAGATTCCGGAACTAACCCCTTATTACTTTGGGGAGCTGGTTTATTTCTTTGAAAAAGCTTGCGGCCTCAGCGGTTATCTAAACGCGGTCAATCCCTTCGATCAACCCGGAGTGGAAGCTTATAAAAAGAATATGTTCGCTTTATTGGGCAAACCGGGGTATGAGGCTGAAAAGGAACGGCTGGAAGCAAAGTTAAAATAATAGGCGCGAGACATAAGTTTAAAGCTATGGTCTATCGCCTCTTTTCATTATCAAATGCGGTAACTCTTTAACTTTCTTTTTTAAAGCAGGTGGATCTAATGTCTGACAACAACTATTATGAAGTGCCGACCATTGATGGACCTTTGAACTTTACAGTTGAAGCGCCCGGTTCGAAGAGCCTTACCAACCGGGCTTTATTAATCGCGGCCTTATGCGACCGGGAAGTGCGGCTGAGCAATGTCCTCTTCAGCGACGATAGCCGGCATTTTATGGATTGCCTCATTAATTTGGGATTTAAAGTTGAAAGCTACGAAAACGCTAAGACGGTAATTGTTAAAGGCAACAATGGAGTTATCCCTAATCGGAAGGCTGACATCAATGTGGGAAGCGCCGGAACAGCCGCCCGGTTTTTAACGGCGTTTTTAGCCGCCTCTCCAGGCGAGTACTTGGTGGAAGCTTCTTCGCAAATGGCGGCCCGGCCCATGAAACCTTTACTGGATGCCCTAAAATCATTGGGCGCCCAATTTGAGTTTTTAGGCCATCCGGATTGTCTGCCCTTTCGAGTTAAGGGCGCCGGTTCTCCCGACGGGGCGGTTACTTTAGAGGCCAATATCAGCAGTCAGTTTCTGAGCGCCCTATTAATCGTGGGCTGCCTTGGGAAGACCGGACTGGAGATTGAAATCTCCGGCGAACCGGCTGCCAAACCTTATATTGAAATGACCCTCCGGATGATGGCTGATTTTGGTGTGACAGTTGAAAATGAAGGTTTTCGTAAATTCAAGGCGCTGCCCGGGCGTTATGTCGGTAAAGATTATTTGATTGAGCCGGATGTCTCCAACGCCTGTTATTTTTGGGCGATGGCCGTTCTCACCGGTGGTTCGGCAATGGTAAAGGAGATCCCTTTGGATTCCTTACAAGGAGATCTACAATTTTTAAGGGTTTTAAAGGGATTAGGCGCCCGGATCGGCGCTAAAAACCATGGTGTTTACGTTGAAGGGCCTGCCGGAGGAATGTTCCCGGGAATCGAAGCCGATCTCGGCGCTATTCCGGACCAGACCATGACCCTGGCCGCCTTGGCGCCCTACGCTTCCTCTCCCACTGCCATACGTAACATCGGCTTAATCAAGTTCCACGAGTCAAACCGGATCGCGGCGATCACAAATGAGTTACAGCGGATGGGAATCCAAACGGAAGAACTTGACGACGGGATCCTTATCTACCCGGGCATCCCCCATTCTGCCGAGATCGAGACTTACGACGACCACCGGATGGCGATGGCCTTCGCTCTGACGGGGTTAAGAACGCCGGGAATTCGGATTAAAGATCCGGGTTGTACCAAGAAAACCTTTGAGAATTATTTTGAAGTTTTTGATCGGATTATAACGGGGAGAAGTAGTCTGGAGCCGGGAACCAGCAATTAGTAGGTTTCTGCTTGTGGTTCTGTTTACGCCGGGATTAGCCTATACGGTTCTTCCCCGGAAAGCCTTTCCTAAAAAACTAGCATTAGACTATTGATTTAAACCTTAGTTTATAATATAATAACTAATGCGTTATTCATATGGCGGTGTAGCTCAGGTGGCTAGAGCATACGGTTCATACCCGTAGTGTCACTGGTTCAAATCCAGTCACCGCCACCATTATTTATACCGGATGTAAAAACTAAATTTTGCGCCATTAGCTCAGTTGGTAGAGCAGCTGACTCTTAATCAGCGGGCCCTGGGTTCGAGTCCCCGATGGCGCACCAGCTTAAAATATTAGGACCTTGTAAAGAATTACAAGGCCTTTTGCTTTGATTAGATATTTTTAAAAAAATACCCGATAATAAATATCATAATTGTGGTCTCCGGAAACTCAGCTTGCCGCCAGTATACACAAAGATCCTCCGCTCTTATCGATTTTTATATTTAATCCACTTCTAACAAAATTTAAACTAAACTATTACAATACTCTGTTATTATAAAAATACATTACCTCCCTCTTTTAATTTATACAAAGTGAGGTTTCACTGCATAACTCACTCTAAAGCCGAGTAAGCGAGGGCATTGTACTCGCTGACGATGCAGTTGAAGCTGGTTGTAATGGTCAAGAGGTTACATTCGTAACTTGCTTGACCTGGTTCCGGCGAAAAATGGAATAAGATAATGATTCCAGTCTCTCCTTTGAGGGACTGGGTTTTTTTAGTTTCACTTGAGTTTTTACATTTTGCTTTTGGCGATCTCCTCCACTCGTTCGTTCAGATAAGCCCAGCGCTCAATCGATTGTTCCAACCGTTTTTCTAACTCTTCCCGAATGTTAGTTAACTTTTGAAGCTTCAGATAATCGCTGCCAGCTTCATCTATTTGACGCTGGTTTGCATCGAGCTCGCCTTCCACACCGGCGATGATGCCTTCAATTTCTTCAAATTCCCGTTGTTCCTTATAACTCAATTTCAGGGGAAGCCCTTTGCAGGGTGGGTTTTTGCCGCTTGGCTTCGACTCGCTCTTTTTTGAAACAACGGATTCCGGCGATGAGGTTTGGTTGTTAAGAAAATCCAGATAATCGCTGTAATTTCCCACAAAATGTTGAATTGAACCATTCGGGCCGAAAGCCAGGATCTTCTCCACCACCCGGTCTAAAAAATAACGGTCATGGGAGACGGTAATCACCACACCTGGAAAATCATCAAGATAATCTTCTAACACGGTTAATGTTTGAATATCAAGGTCATTGGTGGGTTCATCCAACAAGAGCACATTCGGGGCGCCCATCAAGACCCGCAACAAATAAAGACGGCGTTTTTCCCCACCGGAAAGTTTGGCGATGGGAATATACTGGAGGCCGGATGGGAATGAGAACCGTTCCAGCATTTGGCTAGCGCTAATCCTTCCACCATCTTCGGCGGGGAAAAACTCGGCTACTTCCTTGATATAATCAATCACTCTGAGGGTTTCATTCATTTCGAAATGTTCCTGAGTGAAAAAACCGAATTTAACCGTCGGGCCGACCTCGACTTCTCCTTGATCCGGTGCGAGGTTACCGGCGATCAGATTCAATAAGGTGGATTTGCCGATTCCATTAGGGCCGATGATTCCAACCCGGTCAGCACGGGAAAAAGCGTAATTGAAATTGGAAATTAACGGCGCACCGTCAAATTGTTTCTTAAGACTCCGCAAGACCACGACCTTTTTGCCTAACCGGGTTGAACCGGCAGCGATTTCAATCCTATCGTTATTCGCCGGTTCCGCCATTTCCGATTGGAGCTTCTCAAACCGGTCGATCCGCGCCTGTTGTTTAGTTGAACGGGCCCTGGCCCCCCGGCGGAGCCAAGCCAGCTCTTGACGGTATAAGTTTTTGCGTTTAGCGGAGATTGACTGTTCCAGTTCTTCCCGTTCCGCTTTTTTTTCTAAAAACAAACTATAATTGCCGGTATAACTGAAAAGCTTTCCTCCGTTTAATTCAAAGATCCTATCAACCACCCGGTCTAAAAAGTAGCGGTCGTGGGTGACCATTAACAGCGCGCCTTTGCGGTCTTTCAAACATCCCTCCAACCAGTCGACGGTCTGATTATCAATTTGATTGGTGGGTTCATCAAGGATTAATAAGTCAGCGGGGTTTATCAAAGCAGCTGCTAAAGCTACCCGTTTACGCCGGCCCCCGGAGAGCAAGCCCATCTTAGCGGTGAAGTCGGTAATCCCCAATTTGGTTAAGATCATCTTCGCTTCACTCTCGATTCGCCAGGCATTGGCCTGATCCATTTGCTCTCCTAAACGCAACAATTTTTGTTGGATTTCAGGATCAGCCCCTTGTTTTTCGGCTTGAATCAATACGGTCTCATACTCCCGAATCAGCTTCATCAAAGGTGAATTGCCCTCAATCGCCGTCTCAAGAACGGTTTTTGCCTGATTAAAAGACGGATTCTGCGATAAATAACCAATCCGGGCATTATTAGCCCAGGTTACCTGTCCGCTATCGGCATTTTCAATCCCTGCCAGAATTTTTAATAAACTTGATTTACCGGCGCCATTGACGCCGATCAAACCGATCTTCTCCCCTGCGGCAATGCCGAAGTTTAACCCGGAAAATAATGGCTTAATACCGTAGGATTTAGTAATTTTCTCGGCTGATAATAGATTCATGGGTTTTCCTTTCGGATTCACATCTAAGATTTGATACCTTCTTGGAAATGATCTAATAAAGACTATACCATTCATCGAAAAGCATATCAATAATAATCCTACAACAGTTCATAGTTGTTGACTGGAGAGTTTAAAAGATTACGACAGGAATAATCAAAATTAGCTTGAATTTATAACATAGCCAATAAATCGCGCGTTAGTTCGCGCTACCCGGCCTTAGCGGGAACATAAAAAGCTAAAATAGGTAACGAGCGCTAGTCCACACTCACGCCTCATACCTCACGCCTCTTGCCTATACAAACTATGGGAGAAAGCTAAATGAGTGTCAAAATGTTCAAGTTCAATATTTGGCGCGACAGCGATCATTCCCTGGTAATCAGGTTTCTCCTTTCCTATCTGATCATCCTCTTGATACCGGTTTTCATCGGAACTTTAGTTTATAAAGAAGCTATCAAAATTGTTGAATCCGACGTTGAAACCTCAAATCTTTCCATGCTCGGCCAGTGCCGCGATATTATCGATCAACAATTATCCTCCCTCGATATTATGAAAAACCAAATCGGTCTGTCGCAGCGGTTAAACCTCTCTCTTAAGATCAGCGGCGTTAAACAACTGGACTTTTACTATGAAATGCGTAAATTAATGGACCAGCTAAGGCCATATACGCTTAGCAGCAATATTGTGGATGACTTTTTTATTTATATGAATAGGCCCAATTATATAATTTCACCAGTATTTGCTTATGATGCGGACTTCTTTTTCCAGAACGTTTTTAAATATGAATCAATGGCCCGTAATCAATGGCCGACCGAGTTAAACCGTTATCATTCCGGATCGGTCCTCCCCACCGCCAACGCCGTCTTGGAAAGTAGAAATTTATCGGTAATACCTTACATCCATTCCCTTCCAACCACTCATTTTCGAAACGCTGATGGCGCCATTGTTTTTCTGCTGAAAGCTGATGCCATCCAAAAGTTACTAACACCGATCAATCTCGTTAAAGGCGGTTGGGTTCTTATTCTTGACCAGAACAATCAGATCATCACCGGGCTGTCCAATCAAAAACTACCCCGGAACGCGCCTTTTTTTACCGATAAAAAACCGGAGGGATTTGAACATTCCTACTTCTGGGGCGAGCGAATGGCCGTATCCTATACTACATCAACCTATAATGGTTGGAAATATGTTAGTATCCTCCCTTCCCGGCTGGTAATGCACAAGGTGATTTATATCAAGAAAATTGTATGGGGTTTTATAGTTCTATCCTTATTAATAGGCGCAGTTATCGCCTATTTGTTAACCGCTAGGAATACCAAACCCTTACAAAAAATTCTCAACTTAATCAAGGAAAATCTTGAGCAAGACACTGAAAAGGAAGGCGATGCCTTTCAATTCCTGCACGGTTCCATCTCCCAGCTGATCAATAATAATCAAGAATTGCATGATACTATCGAAAACTATATGCCGATTATTCGAACGGTCTTTTTTGACCGTCTGTTAAAAGGGGAATTTAACAATACCGAACAAATTGAGGCTATCTCCTCATACCTGGGCTTACAGATCAATGGTGACCAATTTCTAGTTTTGATGCTGCGCATATTTGGCCAGGAAGATATCTTTAATCGGGAGATCATTGAAGAGTCTAATATCACTAAGATGATCCTCTCGGAAACCATCAATAAACACCTTGAAGGCCTAGGCTACATCCATGACATCGACCAGAACAACATTGCCATCTTATTACTATTTAAGGACTATCAAACCGAAAAATGTTATCAAAAAGCAGAGGGTTTGGTCAAAAAGATTGAATCCGAAATTTTTGAGGCTTTCAAATTGAAGATCCGTTTTGGGGGCGGCAATATCTACCATAGTATGCTCGATATCTGGCAATCATTCCAAGAAGCGGGACGGGTTCTTGATTATAAATCAGCGGTTCTCGATTACGAGATGATTTGGTATACCGGCCTTCCCCAACAAGGGGTCGAATATTACTATCCGATCGACTTTGAACAACGGTTGATGAATTATGTCAAGGCGGGCGAGTTGAAACAAGTCAAGAGTATCCTTAATGTAATCTACAGAGAAAACATGGAAAATAGAAAACTATCTCCGGAAATGCTTAAAGAGTTAATCTATGAGTTAAAGGGGACCGTCGTCAAACTATGCGCCCAATTAAACGTGAATAAGAATTTAATTGAAGCGGCTCTAAATAAAATCGATTATTCTGAAACTTTCGAAGCCAATTACCGCAACTTGACAGAGATTTATCAACATATCGGCAAAGAAGTAATTGGAAACCGCAAATTCCGTAATGTTCAACTGAAAGAGAATATTATCCGATATATCAATGAATCTTATCAACAGTCCGACCTATCCCTGTATAAAATCGCTTCCTATTTCGGCCTTTCGGAAGGCTATTTATCTCATTTCTTCAAAGACCAGGTTGGAGAGAACTTTCTATCATATCTGGAAAACGAACGCATCAAACACGCGTGTGAATTATTGAAAAACGAGAAATTATCAATTACCGATATAGCCTTAAAGGTCGGATATAATAGCGTTCATTCTTTCCGGCGGGCTTTTAAACGGGTCAAAGGAGTAAATCCAACCGCTATGAGAGTTTCTTAAATATAATATCGATTGGCTTTATTCATTCCGAGATCAGATTTTGTACCCCAATATCAAAATCTGATTCTTTTTTTATTAAGAAATAAAGGTTATATTAATAATGTGTAACATTTATTATCGGCCATTTAAAGGCAGCTTTATTTAATTTTGGCGTTCGGCCCCAGGAACACAACAAAAAGGCTATCTTATTCGAAGGAGTGACATACTTGGCTATACAATTGAAAGTGGTTCGGAATAAGTTGAATAATTCAAAATTACTTAACAGAATCAACAAGTATAAACTGTTTTACGTGATGTTTATCCCGGCATTGTTGTTTTATATCGCCTTTGAGTACATGCCGCTGTGGGGTCTTAAAATCGCCTTTTATGAATGGGGGCTTTTTGGGCCAAAGTACTTTATTGGTTTTAAAAACTTCGAAAGCTTGCTAACGAGTAAATTATTTCTTACTTCTTTTAAAAACACCATAATCATCAGCAGTTATACCTTAGTCTTCGGAATGCTCTCCAATATCATTTTTGCCCTATTACTTAACGAAATACCCAACGGTTTGTTTAAGAAATTTACCCAAACAGTTGTTTATTTACCGCACTTTTTGTCATGGGTGGTAGTAGCATCGATCTTCGCCATGCTCTTATCCCCCGACTCAGGAATCATTAATGAAATAATCAAACATTATGGCGGGACGCCGATTTATTTTATGATATCCAACAAATGGTGGCGAGGACTTTTCGTGTTAATCAATTTGTGGAAAGGGATGGGTTGGGGAGCTATTATTTATCTGGCGGCCCTTGCCGGAGTAGATCCGCAGCTTTACGAAGCCGCCGCAATAGATGGGGCCGGAAAACTGAAACAAACATGGCATATCACTCTGCCGGCCATTCAGGGCACAGTCTTGACCGTCTTAATCTTGAATTTAGCAAAAGTCCTCAATGTCTTTCAACCAGTATTCCTAATGTATAATCCTCAGGTATATCCGGTGGCCGATGTAATCGACACTTATACCTACCGTTTAGGTTTTACATCCGGCGGTGATGTGGATCTGGCGACTGCAGTCGGATTGTTCAAATCTGTAATTTGCATGTGCTTAGTGTTAATCACCAATTTCCTCAGTAAAAGAATTAAAGGCGAAAGCATCCTATAGGTGGAAGGGAGTTTCAATAATGATCGACAAATTGGATTTTTCTAAGGGAAACCGAGGCCGGCTGTTTTTTGTAATCTTTAATTATGCGCTGATGGCGTTGATCATCGCCCTCATGCTCATTCCTTTACTGAAAGTTTTATCGGATTCCCTTGATAATACGGCCTTTTACGGCATGGGCCTGATACCTAAAAAACCGTCGTTAGCGGCTTATGAAAGGATCATTTCCAGCGCTTCTTTATATCGGCCTTTTATGATATCGGTATATGTGACGATTGTCGGAACATTTGTCGCCATGTTTTTCACCACAACCGGAGCTTATGTAATGTCCCAAAAAGGTTTACCGGGGCGGGGGATCTTCATCTGGATGATTCTAGGGGCCATGCTTTTTCAAGCCGGAATGATTCCCGCTTATATGAATATCAAACGGCTGGGAATCATGAATACGTTATGGGCGGTTATCCTGCCAATGGCTCTTAGGAACTATAACTTGATTCTAATGCGCAACTTTTTTATGGAGATCCCGGATAGCGTGACTGAAGCGGCGGAGATTGATGGAGCATCGCCTTTTCAAACTTTCTGGCGGATTGTGCTCCCCATGTCCAAACCGGCCTTGGCGACAATCGGCCTGTTTTGTATCGTTGAGTATTGGAACGACTTCTTCCATTATGTAATTTATATCAATGACAGCAGTCTTTATAACTTCCAGGTTAAATTGAGGGAAATGGTATTGCAAGACGACTACGGCAGTTCATCAGTGGTAGTGTACGGCCGTAGCCTTCAAAACGCCACCATTATTACGGCGATGATTCCGGTATTAATCTTGTATCCTTTTCTACAGAAGTACTTTGTTAAAGGCATCAACCTTGGAGCCATTAAAGGCTGACTCTTAACTTGGGTTTAGGCGATTTTATCCCTTTCAGCCTCATCGGGAAAGGGATAAAACCGCTTAAATTAATAAAAAAAATAAAAGGGGTGTGTTTGATTGACTAAGAAACTGGTCAAAGTTTTGGCGCTGGTTTTAGCTGTCGCTATCTTAGCCTCTGTTTCTCTGGCAGCTAAAAAAGAAGTCCCAAAACCCAAAAAAATCGTGGCTTTTTTGGACACTATTAGCATCAAAGAATCGGGCCAAGATGAATTTGTTAAGGAGTATAAAAAATTTACCGGTATTGAATTGGAAATCATCCAACCGGTCCATAACCAATATTATGAGAAACTCCGTTTGGCCTTTGCCGCGGGTGAAATACCCGATGTCGTAGAAGTAAGCGAAGCCAATTATGTAAATTATGCCAACGAAGGCGCTTTTATCGACTTGGAGCCTTTTATTAAGAAATCGGAAATCTGTAAAAAAATAGATCCCAAAAACTTCGAATCCGTTAGGGTTAGCGGAAAAGTTTATGGTTACCCCAAAGAAAAAGGCGATGGTCCGGTAACCTATGTCCGGTCGGATTGGCTTAAGAACCTTGGGAAGCAACCGCCGAAGACTTGGGACGAATACTATCAACTGATGCGGGCCTTTACCTTCAATGACCCCGATAAGAACGGTAAAAACGACACTTATGGAATGACTGCCCCTGGGCCTACCGGCGATAATGATATTTCTTTCGCCAACAATTACTACCGTGATATTTATCAAGACGCCAATCCGGAATTAGAAAAAGTAAAGGGCAAATGGATTGATGGCTTTTCCCAGCCGCAAATGAAACCGGCTTTGGAGCGGTTCCGCAAGGTTTACCAGGAAAAGTTAATCGACCCCGAAATCTTTACCAATAAGACCTCCACTTGCCGGGAGAAATTCCAATCGGGTAAGGCTGGGTTCTTTACTTATTGGTATGGCTTGTGGATGACCAAACTGGAGAGGGATTTACGTAAAAACTTAGGTGATACCGTTTCCATTGTCTCGATCCCGGCTATCAAGGGAAGTTATTATCAAGCTAGAGTTCCGGGAGTTCTATCCATCCCGGTTACTACTAAAAATCCCGAAGGCGTGTTTACTTATTTCCTTGACTACTCACATGACGGCGGCCAAGGTCAAATGCTCTTCGTTCATGGTGTAGAAGGCGTTCACTGGACTAAAAAGGACGGGGTCTATACCAAACTTCCGTTGCTTTTTAATCCAACTGCTTTGTATTCCAAGAACTTTTATAATATTGAAACCGTCATGACTCCGTGGAAAGATCCGTTTGAGATGGATGAAAGAATCATTAGTTCCCGGGATCATTTCATGGCCAGCTACCAGCAGGCTTCCCTGCCCCCGATGCCTGAATCCCGTTTGAAAATCAACCAAGAGTTATTTAATTTAAAAAATGAGATTCTGGGTAAAGTATTGCTGGGCGAGATTACAGTTGATCAAGGATTGGCCAGATATAAGAAGGAGTCCGAGGCTTTAGGAATTAAAAAGGTTTTGGCCGACATGAATAAAATGTAATATCTGCGCAAGATAGAGCGAGCATCGGAGAAAGTCCTCGTTAACGGGGACTTTCTCTTTTAATGTGGATGGATTTAATCAGATGCCGATAATTGAAGTGTTACAATATAAAAAATATAAAAATTAAAATATGCCGCGATAATACAGCGGTCAAAATTTTAGCGCGACATATAAAGTTAACAAAACGGGAGATATACGATGAAACGAATTATTAATCCGATTTTACGGGGGTTTAACCCTGATCCGTCAATCTTACGGGTAGGTGATGATTATTATATCGCCACTTCCACTTTTGAATGGTTTCCCGGAGTGCAAATTCATCACTCCAAAGACTTGGTCCATTGGCGATTGTTAACCCGGCCTTTGAACCGCATCTCCCAACTCGACCTTCAAGGGAGTTTGAATTCCGGCGGGGTCTGGGCGCCATGCCTGACCTACGATCAAGGCACGTTTTACTTGGTATATACCGATGTCAAAAACAAAGGGACCATCTTTAAGGACACCCATAACTACCTGGTGACCGCCACCGAGATCACCGGAGAGTGGTCGGAACCGGTTTACCTTAACAGCAGCGGTTTTGATCCATCGTTGTTTCACGATGCTGACGGCCGGAAATGGCTGGTCAATGTCTTATGCGAATTTCGAAAGGATCGGAACCGGTTTGGCGGCATACTTCTCCAGGAATATTCCCCGGAAGAGAAACAGTTGGTTGGGCCGATAGTCAATATCTTTCAAGGAACCGAGCTGGGAAAGACCGAAGGGCCTCATCTTTATAAGCGGCATGGCTACTATTATCTTTTAACCGCCGAAGGTGGCACCGGGTTAGGCCATGCTGTGACTATGGCCCGTTCTAAACAACTTACCGGACCTTACGAGGTTGACCCGGAGAATCCCATTTTAACCACACGTGATGATCCCAACTATCCGCTCCAGCGGGCAGGACATGGCGCTATTGTTCAAACGCAAAACGGGGAATGGTATTTGACACATCTTTGCGGTCGGCCCCTGCCCGGTAAAGGCCGTTGTATTCTTGGCCGGGAAACTTGCCTTCAAAAAATGGCCTGGACCGACGATCTTTGGCTGCGTTTAGCCAATAGCGGCTGTAAACCCCAACTTCATGTAAGCGCTCCCGGTTTACCGGAGCATTCCTGGGATTCGGAGCCGGTCCGGGATGATTTCGATTCAGAAGAATTAAACATCAATTTTCAAACTTTGCGGGTCCCTTTAGGAGAGGACTCGTTATCCCTCACCGAACGCAAAGGCTTTCTCCGCTTAAAAGGCCGGGAATCATTAGGATCAAAATATACTCAAAGCTTGGTGGCGCGAAGGCAGCAAGCATTTTCTTACACCGCCTCCACTTGTGTTGAATACGAGCCGGAAACCTTTCAACAGATGGCCGGTTTAATCTGCCTCTACGACACCCAAAACTTTTATTATCTTTATATAACCCGTGATGAAACTATCGGGAAATGCCTGGGGATCTTTACTTGCCAAAATAATTCCTTCGAACAACCCTTAAACCGGGAAGTTTCGATCGAAGGTTGGGAAAGATGTTATCTTAAAGCCGATGTGGATTATGACCGGCTTCAATTTTCTTATTCATCGGATGGGGCCCATTGGATAGCCATTGGCCCGGTTTTGGACGCCAGTACCCTATCGGATGAGTTCGGCCAGGAAGGCCAATATACCGGGGCTTTCGCCGGCTTATGCTGCCAGGATCTTTCCGGACGGCGGAGAGCGGCTGATTTTGATTACTTTGAGTACCGGGAACGGGAATCGGAATGATGGAAAAGGAAGCCATAATCAAGGCTTCCTTTTTTAAGCGAAGCATATTAAAGATGAAAATTAGTCTATTCACCTGTGCCTCCGGCAGTGCTTGGAGACTGGCTTACGCACTCGCGCCTCACGTCTCTTGCTGGGCAGGATCTACACCTAAACCCATTGAGATTTTTTATCCTTCATACATTTCTTTAAAATAGCCGTAAGCGAGCCCGACGGCTCCCCGGATCATGTCCTCGGCTTTGCCGGTCTCCCTTTGGCATAATAAACTCATTAGTCTTTGCTCATCTAGCGCTTGGGCGGCTTGGGCGCAAGCTTCCCAACTAAGAATGGAGCGAATTACCCGATCGGTTCCTTGTTCCTCATTGTCATAAGGTCGCGCTTGCATATCATGGCCCTTCCAGCGGTTAAAACCGGCTGCGCCGATCAATCCGGCGATAGCGATATTCATGCCGTTAATGCGGGTCCCGTGATCGATATCGTATTTGCCGGGACCGCCTAGGATAATACCGTCGTTATAACCCTGGCTATTGAGGTGCATATGGATCACGGCGTCATTGTCAAGTTCCTCAACGGTATCATAAACATGGTCTAATCCAATCATCTCCGAATGGCCGAACTCTTTATTGACGCCTTTCTTTTTCCGGGAGACGCCGAACTCCTCTTCGAGTCTTCTAAAAAGCAACAGAGCGGAGGCTACCGTAGGCAGCAGCATTGCCGGGTGGCCTTCATTAGGTTTGGGTTCGATACCGATATAAAGAGAACCCCCTAATCCGGCTTCATACTTACATAGTTTGGCGATACTCTCTTTTAAGTTTTGATACATCGATCGGATGGCGATACTGGCCAGGTCATACCCGTAAGAACCGTTCCAAAGGACTAAAGAAGGGGCTTTGGACGGTTCAGGCAGCCAAGCCTTCTTAAGCGGACCATAGGCAAGATCAACTGTTTTTTGGCCCAACGTTTCGGCATTCTCGCGTTCTTTAGGATCCAAAGACGCAATTCCGCCGTAACCAAAATGGCTATGAGCCCCAGGGGTAATCATGGCTAAGTACATTTCGGCGTCGACTAGGGCGTCGGCAATCGCCGGCGCGGTTTTCTCATCAACCTCAGTGTCGTAGTGAAGCTCAAACCCCAACTGGACGTGGCCGGGCAAACGGGGGGCGATCTTATCCTTGATCAATTGAATGACTCCCACAGCATCCAATTTGGCGCCGTTCCATTCAGGCCTGATATTTGCCGGAACAAATCCCCCCTTGCCCGGATTAAAAGTCCACCGGCAGATGGCATGTAACGATTTTTCCATTCTAAAACCTCCTCAATTATTATTTTTAAATTGCGAACTATATAAAAATCGAATTTTATTTCAATTTATCTAAAATTGCCCGCCATTGCCGATATGCTTCACGGTACGCTTCCGACAAGGCCTCATTGGGATCGATCGTTTTTACCAGATCCAGCCCGCTAAAGGCCTGTTGATAATCACGGTAAATACCGGCGCCGATCCCAGCTCCCCGGGCAGCCCCTTGAGAGCCGTCGGTATTGTAAAGTTCGACCTGGGCGCCGCTGATCGTAGCAAACGCCTCGCTAAAGACCGGACTCAAAAACATGTTGGCGAAACCGGCTTTAATGGACGAAATGTTCATTCCCATCCGGCCCATGATTTCCATGCCGTAGTTTAGTGAGTAAACAATCCCTTCTTGAGCCGCCCGGGCTAAATGAGGTTGGCTATGAACATTAAAGTCTAAGCCATGGATTACCGCTCCGGTTTTAATATTCTCCAAAGTCCGTTCGGCCCCGTTGCCATATGGCAAGATGCTTAATCCACAAGCGCCGACCGGAATCCGGGCTGATATTTGATCCATCTGGCCATAACTAAAATTAGCCATCATGTTCTTTAGCCAACGATATAATATTGCTGTGCCGTTAATGCAAAGGAGGGTACCGTACCGAGGTTGAGTCGGGGTATGGTTTACATGGACGAAGGTATTCACCCGTGATTTCGGATCATAATTTGGCTGGTCGCTTACGCCGTAAACCACGCCGCTGGTCCCGGCGGTGGCGGCGATCTCTCCCGGCTCCAAAACCTTTAGTGATAAGGCGTTATTAGGCTGGTCTCCAGCACGGTATGAAACTAATGTCCCCTTATCCAGCCCTAATTCCGCCGCCGCATCGGAGGTCAACTCTCCTTGGATCGAGAAAACCGGTACTACCTCCGGAATAAGTTCGGGTGAAATCCGATAATGGTCAAGGACTATCTCTGCCGGCTTTTGGCGGTGATAATCCCATAAAATCGCTTCGGACAAACCCGAAGGAGTGGTTTTGATTTCACCGGTCAACCGCATGGCGATATATTCACCAGGCAACATCGCTTTATAGATCCGGCTATAAACTTCAGGTTCGTTTTCTTGGACCCATTTTAATTTTGATGCGGTAAAGTTTCCGGGGGAATTAAGTAAAGAATGAAGGCATTTTTCTTTTCCTATAGAAGTGAAGGCTTCTTCTCCAATCTCCACGGCGCGGCTATCGCACCAGATGATCGACGGGCGCAACAAACGCTGATCCCGATCCACAAGCACCAAACCATGCATTTGATAGGAGATCCCAATTGCCCTGACCTCTTTAAGATCGATACTCCCTTGGCTTTGGAGCATCGCTGTGGCCAGCTTGACCTGTTTCCACCATTCTTCCGGATCTTGTTCAGCCCATCCGGGCTGCGGAGCGTTAATTTCCATTTCTTCGGCTGGTGATACTGCCGTGGCCAATGTTTTTCCGGAATCAACCTCTACTACGGAAGCTTTAATTGATGAACTGCCGATATCGTAACCAAGTAACAAGCCCAATACCTCATCTCCTTTCCGATATACTTGATCCATTTATCTGTGTGTCTAATAGATGGTTAATCATTAAACCACCAACTCCTAAAGGGGTAGCTTTGTTCTTTAAACGAGAGAATTTAATTTCCACATCACGGTAAGAGTATTCAAAGCAGTGTTCTTTGATCTGTTTTAAGAGCCGATATTGGATGAAGCTTTCAGCTTCACTAATCTTTCCCCCGATAATAATCATTTCCGGGTTTAACCCATTAATCAAATTAGCGATGCCAAGGCCTAAATAATCGGTGGTTTCATTGATTACCCTGGTAGCAATGGGTTCCCTTTGAAAGAAAGCGGTTAATAAATCGTCGTATGAATCCAAAGTGAGCTCCGAATAACGGCGATAAAGGTTCAAGGCGGCGCTATTAGAAGCGTATACTTCCCAACATCCTTTCTTGCCGCAGCGGCAAGGCAAACCGTTAGGCGAAATAGTCATATGGCCGAATTCACCGGCCCAAAAATTATGACCGTAATATAAATCATTCCTAAAAATCAAGCCGGTGCCGATCCCTAACCCTACTGAAATATAAATCACATTGGCTCTTCCTTGAGCCGCCCCGAAGTTCGATTCACCGATGGCTGCCGCATTAGCTTCATTTTCAACAATAACCGGTAAATCTACAGGCATAATAGAGGCGAGGTTGACATTTTTCCACCCCAAGTTAGGGGCGAACTCAATGATTCCGGTTTGATGATTGACTATGCCGGGGACACCGACCCCAACCCCGGCTATTTTTGAAAAAGGAGTTCGAGTCGATTCACAGATCCGAAGGATAGTCTGGTATAATATCGAGATGATCCGCCGTTCATCGGTTCCGGTGTATTTTACCTCTTCGGTCCCGAGGATTTCTCCTTCAAGATTGATTAAGAGTACAATTAAACGGTCAACTTGCAAGTCGACACCGATTACATATGAAGCATCAGGGTTAAGGTGATATAGCTCCGATCTCCGCCCGCCGGTTGATTCGGCATTTCCGGAAGGGGTAATCCGGCTTTCATTAATCAGCTCTGTGATAAAGGTCGCCACGGTTGTGATACTGATACCTAGTTGCTGGGCAATTTCCCGTTTAGTTAATGATCCTTTTTTCCGGAGTAACTCCAGGATCTGCCGTTTGTTATTGGAACGCATTATCTGATGGTTAATAGCTTTTTTCATCAATTCTCCAGTTGAACAAGGTGAATATTGTACTTTTAAAAAAACTTTTCAAAAGTATTTTATGAAAAAATTCGCCGCAAAAGACCAATTACCTTTTTTCTGAAATAAAAAAATTAAAAACCCGGGTTTAAAAACTCCGGGTTTTAAAAAAGATAAATGAAGCCGTTACTGTAAATGCATGATCCAGTTAGCGCCGTTATTATTGTCCCAGTTAGCGGCGCTGTCTTTAAAACAGAAGTTCAGTTCATGATTGCCATGGGCTTTGACCTCCGTTAGAAAGCGGTCGCCAACTTGATCCATCTTGATAGTTTGTGCGGGAAAATTCCAGCTATCAAAGGAATAGTGTAAATAAACGGAATCAGCGCCGGAATCTTTGAGCAAACCATGATAACTGATTTGAACAGTGTCCCCGGGACTTGCCGGGGCCGGATTCCAGGAGATGCGGTGGTCTTCAAAGCTACCAATCTCAAAGTCATTTCGCTTGTTTTGATTTAAGAAATTCCTCATGAAGTTATTCAAAACCAACCCTCCTTTATAATCAATTTACAATGCTATCTTTTCCGGAATCAACGAAATTACGCCCGGAAACAGATACCACTTAGAAAGGAGAGCGGCTGGGTTTCCTAGAAAAAGTTTTTAAGACAGCATCGACCAAAAAGCTAATGTAAAAAATCGATAACTCCTCGGAAAATACCTCGGGCCGCATTATTTTTATAGTCGTCCGTTCTGAGGGTCAACTCCTCTTGGGCATTGGAAAGGAATCCTAATTCCAATAGGACCCCGGGCATCTGGGTCTCGCGAATTACTGCAAAATTATTAGTTTTCACCGCCAGTTTTTTCAATCCCGTCTCCCGAACCATAGAATCCAAGATATTTGTCGCCAACGGCCGGGAATGAGAGTGATTGGGATAATAAAAAACTTCAATCCCTTCCGTTTTAGCGCTAGGATGGCTATTGGCATGAACACTGATAAAATAGTCCGCCATTAAAATATTGGCTAAAAAAGCCCGCTCGTAAAGGCTGATGAAAATATCGTCAATTCTAGTTAGAACTACTTTAGCCCCTGCTTCCTCCAGAAGATCTTTGAGGCGCAAGGAAACTTCCAAATTCAAATCTTTTTCAAGGGTTCCTTTCTTCCCCGTTGCGCCATGATCCTGGCCTCCATGACCGGGATCAACGATGAAAGTCTTATTCAACAATGGAGAATCTTGCAAGACAATTCGCAGTTGGCGTTTGTCGGGTGTAAACTCGCTTTGATAGCCAAGAAAATAATTCAGGTCCAACTCCAAGCGAACCTGGTTGGAGCTGATCGCTTTTAAATGAATCGCTCTTCCTTGAGCTCCGCTTAAATCCGGGAGGGCTAGATCCGGATGAATCCGGGCAGATTCAAAATCAATTTGAATTCGGTTTGGGAGGGATACTTTGTGGATTTTTGCCGTTAACTCTCCGTCTCCGTTCACTACCAATGTACTCCCTTGTTCAGCGCTTCTCCAATCTATTCCGGTTATAAACTGCACTGTTCTAACTTGGAGTAAATTAGGGTCATCCAAGGCCGGGATGATAAATAACTCCTCATCTTTTAAAAGGGTAACACTCATTCTGACTTTATCCGCCTCGATTTGTTCGAGGAATATTTCTTTGATTAAATCACCATCCCCGGAAATCCTTCTTTTTCGGGTCTTTAGTACTACGTTATCAAAATCGACTACCAAATTCCGGTCATTATTATTAAGGATCTTAAAATTAGCCGGCGCTGAGGTTTTGATATTTACTTTGGTTCCATCTCCCTGCTGTAATAGGGATAGATCTTCCAGAAAATAATCGAATACCAATAAAACCCTTCCGGGAAAGTCGGGGTCCGGTATGACTTCATATCCGGTCGCGGCGCCCAAATCAAAGGCCAAAGTCAAAAGTCCGGTATCATCCCGGTTAAAACGGGCTCTTTTTACCGAGTCATTTCGGAAGCTGTTTAACCCCGGGATGGCGGTAGGATGGACTTCAATAGCGGGAAATTGGCAGACCAGACGGTCAGGCTTGGTTAAAAGAAAGTTTTTAAATTCGACTGCTCCGGTTAAGACCAATTCCAAGGCGGATCGCCCTTGGAACTGAGTCGAGTTGAGACCCAGCAAATAATTTTTTTTCCACATTAATTTCAATCGATGGTTCTCCCGGCTGGATTCCTCAATCCCCAATAATTGATAGAATTCCAATGGGCACCACAGATTATTTTCCTGCTCGAAAAGGGGATTTTTCAGTTGATATTTTTCCCCATCAATATTCAACAGGGACGGGCCAACCTGGAATTGGATTTTAAAGTTGTCCAAGTTGATTTTGATCAGGCCTTTACTGATTTCCCATTCGACTTTAGTTTTAAAAATTTCTTCCAATAAAGAATGATTAATATATAAAACCTTATTCTGTTCGATAAATTTCACTGTCGGGCTTAGTTCGCGATTGCCCCAAAAAACGATCGTCGGAGGGTTTTTTTCAAAAGCGAGACAATTTCCCATAGCTAAGTAAATTAGGATAAATCCAAGCAAAAATATTTTTGAACTTCCAGACATGGACCTCCCCCCTTGTCCCATCATTCAATGTCGACCGGGGAGGTTCCTCTCATCAAACAGGCCTGGGATAAAATACTTATTCACCACATAATTATATAAAAATCCTGAAAAATCGGGGTAGCGGAGAATGGAATAAAGCTTCATGCTTAAGGCGGAAAACTATCCTGATCCCTTTTTAAGACGGTAACCGATGTTCCTTCCGGCCAATGCCGGAATATAATATTATGTCGCAAGATACAGCGCATTGATACGGAGGCTGACGTCCAATTGATAAACAAAGACCTGTTTACCCCATTGAGTCTTCTGCTTTCCCAGGAAAACATGGTTCAGTTTAAAAAGATGATCAACCAATTTAACCAAGTTTTTAATGATGATTTTTGGGAAAGCGTCACCAGGGTCAACCAGTTAGTTAAGGGGAAGCCTGGAGGAAGTATCCCGGTTGAAATATGGGAGAACCGAAACCATCTCTATGTGGTGGCTTTAATAGCCGGGATCAAGGAAAAACACCATATCAAAATCCGGTTCAAAGATGATAGCGCCCTGGTTCTCAAAGTAAAATATCCGCTGCTGAAACCGGTTGAGGATAGCTTTATGGTACAAACAGAGGTTTCCGGGTTTGAGGAAAGAGAAATCAGCCTGCCCCAACCGGTGGAGAGCAACGGTTATGAGCTGGATTTGAGTGAAGGAATCTTAACTTTAACCTTGAAAAAACAACGCAGCGCTGAGGATTGAGAGCTGAGTTTACACGGCCTGTTAAAGGCCGTTTTTTTATATTAGCCATCTTGATGACCCCTAGGGTAAGGCTTGCCAAAACAAGGAGGATATCCCCGATTTAAGCTTCTTAAGGACGAAAACCTAAGTATAAAAACAAACCCAAACAAGCAATCTATTTTAGGGATTCTAGCATCGACCATTCTTGAATCTAAATCCAAATTCCCCATTAAATAATGAGCGTTATTCGCGCGCATTAGCGGTTAATCATCGCTTTCGTCGCTATTTGGTTTACAAATATGAAAGGACAAATGATATGGTCCAAAGAACTGTCGCCGATTATATTTTAGAGCAATTGGAGGCTTGGGGTGTTCGAACCGTTTACGGCCTTCCGGGAGACGCCATTCTGCCATTGATCGACGCCTTTAAGCGCCATCCAAAAATCCGATTTATCAGTGTGAAACATGAGTCGGCCGCGGCTCTGATGGCCTCAGCCGAAGCCAAGCTAACCGGGGGCATTGGTGTCTGTATCGCTACCAGCGGACCCGGCGCGGCTAATCTCCTCAACGGCCTGGCCGACGCTGAAAGCGACCGGGCGCCGGTCCTGGCCATCACCGGTCAGGTGGACAGTTTTAATCTGGGCACTAATTATAAACAGTATATCGACCAACACTTATTACTAACGTCGGTAACCGGTTATTCGGGACTAGTTGCCACTCCGGACTCTGGTAATGATGTCCTGATTAAAGCGCTCCGTAAAGCTCTGACCGGGGGAACTGTCGCCCATGCCGGTTTTACCAAAGATGTATGGCAAATCCCGACGGAAGAAGCAGTCCGTCCCTTTGAACCGTATTTAAAAACCGTGGCCCAATCGCCTCCGGAAGTAATCGCTGAAGCTGTAAAGCGGCTTGGGGAAGCTGAACGGCCGGCGATTTTGGCGGGACGGGGTCTCCGGGGCGCGGGCGCAAAACTAATTGAATTGGCCGTGAAATGGCAAGCCGGAATCTGCTTAACCATGCCCGCTAAAGGGATGGTCCCGGACGCTCATCCTTTGGTCATGGGGGGCCTAGGGGAAGGCGGCAGTGAGGCGTCAACGGTGATGCTGGCCGAAGCGGACCTGGTTTTGGTCCTGGGAGCAACCTGGTGGCCGGAGAAATATACGCCCAACCGGACCAGAATAATTCAAATCGATGTAACGCCCGATAACATTGGTGGGCAAATGCAGGTTGAATATGGTGTAGTCGGCGACTTAGCCCGGCTGATACCGGAAATAACCCGGGCCATTCCCGGAGTGGAAAGAAGATCATGGATCGACCGGTTAAACTCCCTCAGGGCCCAATGGTTAAGCCGGATAAATATGGAGCTTATTTCCGACGGAGCTCAAATCAATCCGGGATTTCTAATCAAAACACTTGAGAAGGTAGCCAATGAAGACGGAATAATCGCCCTTGATGTTGGCGACCATACAGTTTGGTTCAATCGGATTTTTAAGGGGAGCGATCAAAAGATCTTAACCTCCGGATCTTGGCGGACGATGGGGTTTGGGCTTCCTGCCGCCATCAGCGCCAAACTGGCCCATCCGGAACGCCAGGTAATTGCGTTAGTTGGCGATGGTTCCCTAGGGATGTCCTTAGGCGAGTTTTTAACCGCGGTCCGTTACCAACTCCCAATCACAGTTGTTGTAGTGAATAATGGTTACTTGGGAATGGAAAAAGATAAAATGGAGCTGATGCAGATGGATTCAGCGCTAACAACCCTGACTAATCCCGACTTTGCCAAGTTCGCCGAGGCTTGCGGCGGAATTGGGTATCGGGTGGAAGGGGCCGCTGATTTGGAAGCTATTCTGAAAGAAGCCTTAAATTGCAGCCGACCGGCGCTGGTCGATGTGATCGCCAGTCCGGTGAAGTTCCCCGGGGTGGAAGCGAAAAAAGGGCCGGAAAAAGAGTTGGCGTTGGTTTAGCTATCTTCGCGCCATTATCATTATAAGGGGTTTCCAACAAAGCGCGTACCAACATTTCCTTTTGCTGTTTTACCGGTTTATCTCGCAAAATTAAAGATACCATCAGGGAAATTGAATATACCATCGGAGAAATATAATATACCATCAAGAATATGAAGATTTCTTCGGGGAAATGGAATATACTGTCGGGTAAATGAAAGATACCGTCAGATAAATTGAATATACCATCGGGGAAATATAATATACCATCAAAAGAAAGAACTATCCCCAGTTTGTTATGAATCTCCTCGGGGAAATAATAGTTTCAAATGTGATATCAAAAGAGAAAGATACCTCAAAAAACAAACCGAGTTCCAAATAATTGGGAAATAATTATTGCAATCCGGTTAATGGTATGTTATATTAATAAAGACAAATTTTTCCTCAAAAACAATAATTAGGATTTGTAATGGAAAGATTTGAACTTTAAGAACAGGGAGGTTTTATGATGTCAAGTTTATCTTATGCCCAAAGAATGGACGAGATCCACGTGATGGTTGACGGGGCTACGGCCAATCAAGAACGGTTGGCGAAGCGGGGGCTTACCCAGGAACTGCTGGCGCGGTTTATCGACCAGTATAATAAAGTGAAACGGGTCAACTCGGATCAGGAAGCTTTAAAGGCCAGGCTGAAGGAGAAAACCGCCGAGTTGGAGGCGGAATGCGCCATCCTTTTTGAAATAGCCTCTGAAATCCGGAAGATCATCAAACTGGAGATGCCCCAAGAGTCCTGGAAGGAGTTTGGCATTCAGGCGAAGCGGTAAATGAACCAAGATAAGCCGGTTCGGGTTTTACTCCCGAACCGGCTTATCTTTTGCCTTTTCGTTATCCTTTTACCGGATTAACCCCTACAACCCAAACCAGGTGATCGGCCTACATCGAGCCAATATTCCTCCAATGATCCTGTAATACTAAAATTAACGCCAAAGAATCGGGTTTGGCTTCGGTTTCGATATTGCCCCGCAGTCGCAGAAAATCAGTCTCAATATCATTCACATAATCGTGATCGATGTCTATTTGAAGATAAGGCTTCACTTGCTCCCAGGCTTTCATGGCCTTAGCGAGGCTAATCCCGGCTTCATCCCAAGCTTCGGTTCTAATATGATCCTCGGTTGCTTGCAGATAATTTGAAAAGCCGCTCATTTTATCCAACTGGCCCCGGAACAAAGCGCAAGAACAAGCTATAATCGAACAGCTTAACAGTATTGCCGGGAGCAGTAAATATTTTTTCACTAGGTATTCTCCTTATTCCAAGTAGTCCCCTACCGATAGTCGGGGCAAGTTAAAGGATAAAAAACAGGGTCCAAAGGCCGCCCTACCCCTGGGAGGGCAGTCGTTAAGGCTTTGCATGTTTTTAGGCCCGGGCGGTTTTTAATGGTTTTCCTTGCAAACCTGGCCGATCCCCTGGTAGGGATAGGGTAACCCAAGTATCTTCCAGTTAACCGCAGGGCTCAGAAGCATTAACTATTAGTTGGAATAATAAAGTAGCGTTGATCATCTTTCAGATCGACATATAAATTTCCGGCCGTATCCAACTGAGCCAAAGCGACTGTAGCAAAATCGTTAATCTGCTGTTTTCCCAGTTGGTGCCGGAGCCAGGCCTGGGATAATCCCAATGACTGAAGGGCATCCGGAAGCGCCTTCCCATCATCGATTAAGGTGGTGGGCAATCCGTCGTAACGGGTCGGAAGATTAAGATCGGCCGGGGTCAGAGGCTGCTTTTGAGATTTTAGCTGAATACTAAGTTTTCCATTGGTTTCAAATAAAGCAAACTCCACCTCGGCTACGTTGAACACATTTTTGGCGCGAAGGCCGGAAAGTAAATCGTCAATCGACAAACGGATTCGGGCTAAATTTTGCTCCATGATCTTACCATTCTCAATTACCACCGTGGCTTCTCCCTCGACCACTTTACGGACCCAAACGGAATGCAAACATAGATAGGCAAGTAAAATCGGGAGCAAGCCCCAGATAACCATCCCGGCCA
>JAEWZY010000032.1 GCA_023394955.1 Bacillota bacterium | reverse complement strand
GCCAGAGTAATAACTGAAATGCCAATATCATTGATATTCAACCGTTGTAATCGTTGAATGACTTGCGACGGCTTCTGTTTAATAATATAGTATATACTATTAAATTAGGTTGTCAAAGTTATCCAATAATTAGACCCGGAAATAATCTAAAACTATCATTTCTGGTAATAATCTGACCTTTACAAAAGTTCCTCCCGTTTCTTAGCCTTTAACTTTTCAATGATCCGCTTAACCTCCTGCGCCTTTTCCTTACTACAGACCATCAATACATCGTCGGTCTCGACTATAATCAAGTCCGAAACACCCAAGGCGGCTACGGTTTTTTTCGGACTATAAACAATACAGTTCTTACTCTCAACCTCCACTAAATTTCCCCGGACCACGTTTCCGGCCTGATCTTTAGGAAAGAACCGTTCCAGCGCATTCCAGTTGCCCAGGTCGTCCCAGCCAAATTCGGCTGGGACCACCACTAAATCTCTGGTTTTCTCCAAAATGCCATAATCAATTGAAGTCGCAGGCAGGGTAGGATATATTTCTTTTAGCTTAGCAAATTCACCCCCGGCGCCAAGATAAGGCCGGAACTTTTTCAAGCCAACCTCTAACTCAGGCATCCAGTTTTGAATCTCTTTTAACAGTCCGCTGAGTTTCCAGACAAAAATTCCGGCGTTCCACAAAAACTCTTTGCTCTTCAAATATTTTTCCGCCAGGATTCGGTCGGGCTTTTCTTTAAAAGCAGTTACTTTATGACAGACTACTTCACCCGCTCCGCCAAGCCGCTCACCTATTTGAATATACCCGTATCCGGTTTCCGGCCGGGTGGGACGCATCCCATAGATTACACCGCTACCGGTTTGTTGGGTGTAATCCAACCCAAACCGTAAGATTTTACGCATTTCTTCAGCGTCATTAACCGAGGTATCGCTGGGTAAAACCGCCAGCGATGGGTCTTCACGGGGAAAATGACTTTGGATATACATCGCCGCCAGACCAACACAAGGAGCGGTATTCCGCCCCTCAGGCTCAATCAGGATATTCCGTTCCGGTAAGATATTCAGTTGCCGCCTGACCTCATCGGCATAATCGATATTAGTTACCACGTAAATCCGATCATCCACCGTCAAACTACGAATTCGTGCTACCGATTGCTGTAGTAATGATTTTTCTCCGACCAAGTTCAACAATTGTTTGGGATATTTACGGCGGCTCCGGGGCCAGAGACGTTCCCCCCGGCCCCCGGCCATGATTACGAAGAATGGTTTAGACATTCATCCATATCCTTTCTTCTTTATTCAGGCATGAGCTCATTCCGCGCGCCTCTTGTAATATTCCATCAAAATATTTGAAACCTCCGCCCGGGTAAATTCAGGCGGAAGACTAAAGCCCTCGCGTAACAACTCCCGGACTTTGGTCCCGCTTAAAAAGACCTGGTCTCCGTCCCGATGGGGGCAAGTCTTACCGGAAGCCATGTTGTCGCATTTTTTACAGTAAAAAGTGTTTTCAAACTTTAAAATCTCGATCCCTATTTCCGCTTCGCTAAAATCATCGAAAATATTCTGAGCGTCATAGGTCCCGTAGTAATTCCCCACTCCCGCATGATCCCGGCCTACGATAAAATGAGTGCAGCCGTAGTTCTTCCTAACCAGAGCGTGGAAGACCGCTTCCTTAGGCCCGGCATAACGCATGGCCGCCGGAAAAACACTTAACATTACCCGTTTGGATGGATAATACTCTTTTAACAGCGCCTGATAACACTTCATTCGCACCTCAGCCGGGATATCCCCCGGCTTGGTGAAACCCACCAAGGGATGGACCAGCAGTCCGTCAACTATTTCCAATGCCACTTTTTGAAGGTATTCATGGGCCCGGTGAATGGGGTTCCGGGTTTGAAAGGCGACGATGGTTCTCCAGTCCCGCTTTTTGAATTCATCACGTAGTTCTCTTGGAGTAAACTCATATTCCGAAAAACCGCTTACTTTCCTTTTAACGGTTTTGATTTCTCCGGCCAATAACCAATCGCTCTTTTTAAATAAATACGCCACTCCGGGATGATTATGATCGGTTGTTCCAAACACCGCAATCGCTTCTTTTGCTTTATTCCGCTCATATATCTCCTCAACCTGTAAGATGCCTAACAGTTGGTCTTCATTGGTCACTAAAGCGATTTCCGCTCCGGTTTGATACTCCCGTCCCAAAACGGCGCTCAATACAATCGGGATGGTCCAGACTTCTCCGGAAGCCAGCCGGTTTCGTTCCAAAATCGAATGATAATCCCGGCTATTGACAAATCCGGTTAAGGGACTGTAAGCGCCGTTAGCCAATAAGGTCAAATCGGAAGCTTCGATCTCATCTAAAACTATCTTTGTGAAATCCGATAGCTTTTTTTGGTATTCAAGGGTTTCAAATTCGGATAAAAACGACTCCTTTAATACTCCACCGTGCGGTTCAATCAAAAGAAAAACCCCTTTCCTTATTCCATAGTCACATCACTAGTCTATGAACAAAGGTCAAGGGGTGTTAGGGTTATCCATGAAATTGTAACGTGGTCTAGCTCTTTTTAGCCCTCTTCACAATCATAGCGCTCACTTTACCATCAAAAACATTATTTTATAGCAACGCTTATTTAAGGATATTTTTTATTAGCCAAAGTTTAGTGGTTGAGTAAGTACGGTTAAAAGAACATTAATTGATCTTAATATTAATTGTAGCTTTATAAAAAAAGGGTTTAAGTAATGGATAACGAAATATTTGATGTTTATAACAAACTATTTAACTTTATTTTCATTAATTAAGAACTCCCGTTTGAAACTTCTAATCATAATTGGAGGAATTAATATTTTAAAGCACGCTTTGGTTTTTTTAACGATCTTTATCGGACTATTTGGACCCGGTAGTAAAATAGCTTTTGCCGCCGATAATCAAGTTACTATCGAAGCTGAAGGCAATGTCAATTATGATCTGGAATCCCATATTACCACGGCTACCGGCCATGTGAAAGTGACCCATGAAAAAGGCTTTATCATAGCCGATGAATTAACTTATAACAGCATTGATGGTTTTTTAGAAGCCGTAGGTTCTGTAAAGGCATCCTCCAATGAAGGATTGGTTATTGGGGCGGATCGGCTAACCTATGATCGAAATACCGGTACCGCCGAATTCAATAAACATGTTAAACTGACTTCCAACGATGATCTAACCATCACTGCGGAACATCTCACTTACAACGAAACCACCGGACTGGCGATTGCCTCCGGCGGAGTGGAGATCACTCAAAAACAGAGCACCTATCAAACCGCGGAGTTGGTATATAACCATCAAACCGGCCAAGGTTCTTCCGGCGGTTCGGTCAGTTGTTTCATCGGCAATAATAGTGGTGGCCGTGGTATTAAGCTCAACGGAGAAACGATGGAAATTGCCGATGAAGTCACTACATTAAAGAAGAATGTTTTCACCCGCTGCCAAAGACCTAAACCCGAATACAATATTACCGCCACCAAAATCGCCTACGACGGGGACCGGGTTAAATTATGGAATGCGATCGTGTTTTTGCACGGCGTCCCCTTTTTTTATTTGCCTTATCTCTCTTACCGGGTCGGCGCGGACCATCTGCTCGATCTTGAACCCGGTTACAATAGTGATGATGGTTTTTACATCACTTATTCTTATGACGCTCCCGTGGAAAATGGCCGCAACTGGTTTATCAACGGCGTGTACAAAACCAAGGACACTTCAACCTATGGAGCTGGGTTCAGAATTTATAAAAACAACCTTAGCAACCGAATTACCGTCAAGTTTAATGACCCAATATCCGGCGATGATTATTGGTCCGTTTCCGACACAGTTTCTTATAATATGCCGTTATTCAGTTTGTCTGCCAGTGGTTCTAGGCAGTTTAACACCTCGGAAGAAACGCATTATAATTTAAGATTGACCGGCAAAAGACAGAATAGTCCCCTGGGAAGCTGGCGCGCAGGTATCCTGGCCGAAAAAATTACCGCCGTTTACCGTTCCAATAAATACGGCGGAATTTACGCCGGTTGCCGCCTTGATTATTACCCCAATCAATACCTGACTTTTAGCCTCCTTAAAATAGACCCCCAATCAACCCTACCCGGAAGGGGTTTTGAGACTTTGTTAAGCGACTATAATTATCGCTTCGGTTCCAACTGGTTGTATAATATCCGGGCGCCCCTCGGGAAAGATTTTTCCTTCGCTATGGACGGCTCTTACAATTCATCTCAGGATTTATGGATTGACCGTAACTACAAAATAGTCAGGAAAACTTGTTGTTTCAGTCTATCCCTCGGCTGGGACGACATTGAAAAAGCCCATACTTTTTCGTGGTCGATACGGCTTTAAATATGGAACCAAACATCAACTCATTGGCCTGGACGAGGATTCTTCTATTCTGAAGCAGACATATCTTTTAGAGAATCCGCTGAGAAGTGTTTTTGGAAATATTCGACAAACAACGCAAGCATCACCCCTATCATAACACCTAAAACAGAAGCTAACCCAATATAAAATAACTTATTACGGCCGATGGGCTTCAATGCCAAAGTGGGTCCTTTTAATACTCTGGTAGGCCTGATATAATTTTCCGAGAGCAAGAATTCCTGTTCCGATATTTTTTGTTCAAGCTCAAATTGGTTTTTTACCAGCTTTTCTTTTTCTAAAATAAGTAACATGTTGTTAGTATTATCATTAATTAATAGAGATATCTTTTTTTCAAATAATTTTAACTGAACCTGTACGGATTGCAACTGTTTTTTTAATGAATCCAGCTGATTTTGCTTATAGCTTAACAGTTGGTTATATAATAAACTATGCCGGTTGATTAGGTTATTCGTTACCTTTTCAAGAGATGCTTGGGCTTGATAAGGGTCTCTGTTCCGAATTGTAAGAGATAAAATATCTAGGTTAGATCTATCAGCTTTTTCAACATTAACTGAAAACAACCCTTCGGTATTTTTAAGCACCCAAGCTAGAGATGCGGGGTCTTCAATATTCAAGACCTTAGTTGATGTTTTTTCCCCGTTATAGCCTATCTGAACAACAGCTTTACTTTCATAAATCGGTTTTTTAGTTAAGATATAGAAGAATGTTGCGATGATGGTAAATAATAAACAGGCAACAATGATCCATTTTCTTTTGATAATAATACTGATTATTTCCATTAAGCTAATTTCATCATAATTTTCATTATAAACGCTTTCTTTGTTTTCCATGTTACTCTCCCTATCATAATAATTATGCCGTTTGCAAACGGTCCGTATTAGTCACTCCACTATCTTTGTTTTTTTGATCACTTCAAGCCATAATAATCACCATACCACTCAACAAACTTCGTCAGTCCCTCCTCAATGCCGGTCGAAGGTTTGAACCCCACGGCTTGTTCCAATGCGGTTGTATCAGCATAAGTACGGGGCACATCCCCCGGCTGCATGGGCAAGAACTCCTTCCGGGCGGTGATGTCCCTATCGATGGCTTTACGAAGCGCTTTCTCCAGGATTTCAATGAAAATGCTCAACTTTTCGGGGCTGTTGTTGCCGATGTTGAAGACTTTATGCTTTGCGCCGTTTCCGCCGGTCTCCGGCGGCTTGCCGATTACTCTGACGATTCCTTCGACAATATCGTCAATATAAGTAAAGTCGCGGTACATATCCCCATGGTTGAATACTTGAATCGTCCGGCCACTGAGTATCTTTTGAGTAAAGCTAAAGTAAGCCATATCCGGCCTGCCCATCGGACCGTAAACGGTGAAAAAGCGGAGGCCGGTGGCTGGTATCCGGTAAAGATGGCTGTATGTATAGGCCATCAGTTCATTGGATTTTTTGGTAGCAGCATAAAGCGAGACCGGGTTGTCCACGAAATCCATTTCTGAAAAAGGGGTCTTTTCGTTGGCCCCATAAACCGAACTGGATGAGGCATAAACTAGATGGTCTACGGGATGTTTTCGACAGGCTTCCAGAATGTTGAAAAAACCAATAACATTACTTTGGATATATACATCCGGGTTGGTGATGGAATACCGGACGCCGGCTTGGGCCGCCAGATTCACCACGACGCTTGGCTTGTGTTCTTCAAAAATTTTGCCAATAAATATTTTATCCGAAATATCGCCTTTAATGAAGGTGAACCGCTCAAACGGGGCCAATTGTTCCAGACGGGCATGCTTAAGTTTTACATCATAATAGTCATTTAGATTGTCAATCCCCACCGCCCGACAGCCATGCTCCAGTAATCTCTTGGCTAGAAAATACCCGATAAAACCGGCCGCTCCGGTAATAAGATATGTTTTGCCGGTATCCGGCGGTTTACAGTCTATTCTCACTTTATTCAACTCCTTTATATTAAGTAATCTCCCGCCCGGTTAGCCAGGGCGCGTGAAAGGATAATTTAAATTATCAATTATTAATTCCAAAAATTCGACAAACTTCCCGATAGCTCTCCACCGTCCCGATATCATAACGCCGGCCTTCAAACTTATAGGCATATACAGGCTTCTTCCCGAGCAACCAAGGGACGAAGTTTCCCGGCGCATCAGGGTTTTGCCCTTCCCTAAGGTATTCCCCGATTAGCGGCAGGGTTTCCCGGCGGTAAATATAAAAAGGCGGCACTGCCAGATTGGACTGGGGCGTTTCCGGTTTTTCCTCAAAGGATATTACCTGAAAATCCTGTTCGACCTCGATCACCCCGGTGCGTCTCAATTGATCCGGATCCCCCAATTCATGGGTGGTGATCATGTCAAGCTGCTTCGCCTCGAAAAATGCGACAAAATCAGATAATTCAAATTCAAATAAATTATCTCCCGCCAGCGCCAATAAATCATCATTGATTTTTTCCCGTTCAACGGCTAATTGTAGATCCGCAATGGCGCCCAGCCGGTTTTCATTGTCGGTCGTCCCGTCGTCTAAGACTGTGATTGGCAATGAATAGCGATAATCATCGACCCAGATTTGGAACTGTTCATAGAACCGGGAATTGGTGACGATATAAACC
>JAEWZY010000001.1 GCA_023394955.1 Bacillota bacterium | reverse complement strand
CTTATCAGACCAAGGATGAACTGGTCCGAAAAGTCCGTTATTATTTGGAACATGAGGCGGAGCGGCGGAATAAGGCTGAAAAGTTACAGGAATACGTATTAACTCACTTTAGCCTGGAGAAGGCAGTCAAGAGTATTTTAGCAGGGACAAAAGAGAGCTACCTTGGGGAGACCAAATATCATTGATGGGATGTAATTGTTAGGCGTGAGGTATGAGAAAGACAGAGACTATATGGTAAGCGTTATAACAAGTCAACTGGCAAAGGTGGGATCGGGGTAATGTTCGATTCAAAAACGGTTTTGATTACCGGCGGGACCGGATCTTTCGGTAGAGGGTGTGTCCGTACTCTCTTGCAGCGCTATCAATTGAAACGCTTAATCGTTTTTTCCCGGGACGAATTAAAACAATTTGAGATGCAACAAGAATTTCCCGGAGCGCCAATGCGTTATTTTTTAGGGGATGTCCGGGATGGGGACCGTTTACATCAAGCGATGCGGGGAGTGGATTATGTGATCCATGCGGCGGCTTTGAAGCAAGTGCCGGCCGCTGAGTATAACCCGATGGAGTGTATTAAAACCAACATTTATGGGGCGGAAAATGTTATTAAAGCAGCGATTGAGAATCAAGTTGAAAAAGTAATCGCCTTATCCACCGATAAAGCGGTCAACCCGGTTAATTTGTATGGCGCGACCAAATTGGCCTCGGACAAGTTGTTTGTGGCGGCTAATAATATGGTCGGGCCTGGAAAGACCAGGTTTGCGGTGGTGCGCTATGGGAATGTGGCTGGGTCCCGGGGGTCGGTGGCGCCGTTTTTTAAAAAGCTATTGTCCCAAGGGGCCAAGGAACTTCCGGTGACGGATGCGAGGATGACCCGGTTTTGGATTACCTTGCCCCAGGGGTTGGATTTTGTCTTAAAATGTTTTCAGCGGATGCACGGCGGGGAGGTCTTCGTCCCCAAAATTCCGTCGATGCGGATCACGGATCTGGTAGAGTCGTTGGCGCCGGGTATCAGGGTTAAAATTATCGGAATCCGGCCCGGGGAAAAATTGCATGAACTGATGATCCCGGCTGATAACTCCCGGCAAACTCTGGAATTTAGCGACCACTATATCATCCAACCGGCAATTACTTTTACTGCTCCGGTGGATTATGGGATTGGACGCCTCCAGGAAAGGGGAGTAGCTGTATCCGATGGTTTTGAATATAACTCCAGGACGAATCCGGACTTTCTAACAGTCGAGCAGTTACGGACGATGAACCAAGAATGTGACTCCCATGCGGCTTTGCTGAACCAAGCGGCAGGATATAATGACTAAAGAAAAATTTTTTCAATTGATATAAAAGAAGGGAAATGGAAACCGGATGTTTTATTGGAAAACAAAAAGCGTATTAATTAGGAGTAATTACAGTTGAAAACATTAATGATCGTTCAGGCGCGGATGACTTCTTCGCGGTTGCCGGGCAAAGTGCTCAAAACTGTTCTCGGCAAACCATTATTGGAATATCAGATTGAGCGGTTAAGAAAGATCCGAAATGTTACTGAAATAGTAATAGCAACCACCATTAACGCTACTGATCAACCGATAATCGATCTCTGCCGGCAGCTGGGGGTAGCGACCTTTCGGGGCCCTGAGGACGATGTGTTGGCCCGTTTTTATGAGGCGGCCACTGGTTACCGGGGTGAGACCATCGTTAGAGTGACCGCTGATTGTCCGTTAATTGATCCGCAAGTATCCGAAGGTGTGATTCAGTTTTTCTTAGACCAGCGGCGGCAATATGATTATGTTTCCAATACGCGCCGTTTGACTTTTCCGCGGGGTTTAGACACGGAAGTTTTCAGCTTTAAAACTTTGGAAGAAGCATACCGGGAGGCGGATCGGCCCGAGGACCGGGAACATGTGACGGTATTTATGTATCGGCAACCGGAGCGTTATCGGATCGGCAATGTTTCCAATACCGCTGACTTGAGCCGGTGGCGTTGGACTGTGGATACGGCTGAAGATTTTCATCTGATCAGGTTGATCCTGGAGTCACTGTATCCGCAAAAGCCCGATTTTAAAATGGCCGATGTCTGCGGGTTATTGGAAGAGCATCCGGAGTGGAGGGAGCTTAACGCGCATATTGAGCAAAAAAAATTGAAGCTGAATATCAAAGGAAATGAGGCCTATTTGGGGAGCGATTCGGTAGCACAATTGAGTTTGAATGATGCTCAAGTAAAGCAGGAAATCTGATTATAATGCCGAATACTGGAAACTGAGGTGAGCGAGGTGGAAGATGAAAAAGTAATGGACTTGCTGAAAACCTTGGTTGACGGGATTAATAAGCGGTTTGACGAGATTGATAAACGTTTTGATGAAGTGGACCAACGTTTTGCCGCGATCGATAAGCGTTTTGATGAAATGGACCAACGTTTCGACGCGATTGATCTGCGTTTCGACAAGCTGGAACAGCGGGTTGACAAGTTAGAACAGAGATTCGATAAATTGGAACAAAGATTTGATAAGTTCGAGGCTCAAAACAAATTGGAGCATCAGCAGTTGATCCAAGCCATACACGAAGTAGATAACAGCAGGTTTGAGATTAGGCGGGTCCAGTAGGGAAAGCATTTAGGATAAGGGGGTTAAGCCGGTGACCGATCGTGATTTATTGGAATTGATCGCCCAGAAGGTATCCAAAATGGATGGGGACATTACGGGGATTAAGGGCGAGATCGTCGGAATAAAAGGTGAGATTACCGGGATGAAAGGCGAGATCGTCGGAATAAAAGATGGGATTACCAGGATGAAAGACGAGATCGCCGGAATGAAAAGTGAGATTACCGAAATAAAAGGCGAGGTTAAGGAGATAAAACAATCGCAAGCCCGGATGCAGTCAAAATTGGACCTTGTGTCGGAGCAAACCGCCGAGTTAATCGAGTTTAAATCCGAGGTTATTTCCCGTTTCGATTCGGTTACAGAGATTCAGAAGTCTTTATTGGAAATGTATGGGGAGCATGAGGCGGAGATCCGCGCCCTCCGGCGGCGGCCGGTTTAGCTTGCTATTATTTACGTACTTTGGGAGCGGCTAGGGGTCGCTTTTTTATTTAGCTTGTTTGACAAATGCTGCTCGTGATTCAGGATTAAGTTTGATGATCTCGCCCTCAATGGTATCCAAACGGTTGTTTATTTTGACTAAAGAAGGTTTTACCATGTCCATATCTTCGATTAGACCATCGACTTTTTGATTTACCTCGGAAACTTGTTTCTGGACAATTTCCAAACCTTCCCCGAAAACTTTAAACTGAGATGATAGATTTTCAAGCAAAACCGCGACTTGGTTATTATCCATGTTTCTTGCCTCCTAACGATTCACATTAGTAATTTCTATATCGGGTTGATAATTCCTTTTGAGGGTTTGGATTATTTATTTTTTGATTTTACTACCGTGGAGAACGGAAGGACATGAAGAAAACGCAGGTCAAAACTGCATATCTCCCGCAGAGAAAAACATTAAATTTTTTTACTGAAGGATAAGTAGTTGCCGCTAAATGATTGGCTCCGGTTACTAAAGGATAATTAAAAATCACCAAATGTTTACTCCAAATTAGTAAACGGTAAGTGATCGCCGCTAAACGATTAGTCGCAATTACTAAATGTTTAGTAAAGATTAGTATCCGTTTAGTAAAAATTACTAAATGATTGGTTTCGATTACTAAACGATTGGTAAAAATCACTAAACGATAATTAAAAAAGAGTAAATGTTTAGTTCCAACTGGTAAACGAAAGGTAAGAATTAGTATTCATTAAGTCTCCAAGACTAAATGGAATATGGCGGACCTTAAAACTGGAGTCCGGGAGATGAACCGGAGCGGTTTCGGGATGTTCCCAAGCCGACAGCCTCTTAATGATATCCTGCAGTTTAGGATTTGGGATGTTGCCGCATAATTTTCTTTCTTCGGCGATGTCATCAATTCCTTCTTAAGCTTCCGTTATCAAAAACCGAATATGTAAATATGGAATTAGTGTAAGATGATTGTATTTAGTCAGTTTATTTGTTTGAATAATATTGATTTATCTCACTAGAAGCAAGGATGAGGATAATAAAAAAAGTCATCTGTATTTTCGGAACACGTCCGGAAGCGATCAAAATGGCTCCGATAATAAAATTGTTTGAGAAGAGTAATCACTTAAAGATTATTACCGCAGTTACGGCCCAACACCGGCAAATGCTGGACCAGGTATTGAATTTGTTTGGGATCCGGCCCCAATATGATCTGAATATCATGCAGACCGCCCAGAGTATTGCGGATATTACGGTCAGGGTTTTGCAAGGACTGCAAGAGATTATCCTCACGGAACAGCCTGATTTAGTGCTGGTCCACGGGGACACCACCACTACTTTCGCCGCTAGTTTGGCCGCGTTTTATCAACGGATTCCAATCGGCCATGTTGAAGCCGGTTTACGTACTTATAACAAATATTCCCCTTACCCCGAGGAAATGAACCGCAAGCTTACCGGATGCCTTGCGGATTTGCATTTCGCCCCGACTCTGACCGCCAAAGAGGCTTTGCTAAAGGAGGGCGTTAAATCGGAAAGTATCGTGGTCACCGGAAATACCGTTATAGATGCTTTATTACAGACAATAAAGAAAGATTTTCGGTTTAATAGTCCTTTATTGAATGCGATTGATTATGAAACGCGAAAAGTGATCTTGGTCACCGCCCACCGCCGGGAAAACCTGGGGGGACCGATGCGGGATATTTTCAGCGCCGTCAAAGAGATTATCTTTGAGAACGAAGATGCGAAAGTAATTTTTCCGGTCCATCCGAACCCGAAAGTCCGGGAGTTGGCTAAGGAAATTTTGGGTGATGTAGCAAGGGTTCACCTGATCGAGCCTTTGGATTACGAGCCCTTTGTCAATTTGATGAATCGATGCTATTTGGTCTTGACCGACTCCGGGGGTATCCAGGAAGAAGCTCC
>JAEWZY010000076.1 GCA_023394955.1 Bacillota bacterium | reverse complement strand
ACTCCGGCCCCGGTAGTAAAGCCAAGGGGCATATCAAAAGATTCGGCATCCAGATTGGCAAAGTCCAAACCGGACTCCCGAATCATCTGGGCTAGTTCCTGAGTGGTCAGGACTAAATCCACATCTCTGACTTTATCCTCAGAGAATTCAGGCCGCGCCGCTTCAAACTTTTTGGCAGTGCAAGGCATAATCGAAATTACGAAGATCTCCTCCGGTTTTTTAGCAAGGGATTTGGCCCAATGCCTCTTCACCAACGAGCCAAACATTTGTTGGGGCGAACGGCAGGATGATAATTGATCGAGCAGACCCGGCTCATTATATTCGGCATATTTAACCCATGCCGGACAACAAGAGGTAAATTGAGGTAACCGTTCCTTCCGCTCCAAACGCCCCAAAAATTCCTGAGTTTCTTCAATTATCGTCAAATCCGCCGCCAGACAGGTATCAAACACCTTATTAAAGCCTAAACGCTTTAAGGCCGCCACTACTTTTCCGGTCACGATTTCTCCCGTAGGAAGCCCGAACTCCTCTCCTAAAGCGACTCTAACAGCCGGTGCTACCTGAGCGACTACCGACAAATTAGGATTATGCAAGGCTGTCCAAGCTTTATCGGTTTCTTTTTTTACGACCAAGGCTCCAGTTGGGCAAACCGCTGTACACTGACCGCAGCCGACGCAGTCAACTTCAGCGATTTTTTTATTAAAAGCCGGGGATACCCGTACCTGAGAACCCCGATTACTAAAGTCTAAAATCCCAATTCCCTGAACCTCGGAGCACATTCGGACACAGTCACCGCAAAGAATACACTTGTTAGGATCCTGAACGATGGAACTCCCAGAGTCATCAATGGGCAACTTCAAATCCCGTTCTCCAAAACGCACCTTGCGGACGCCAAAACGATTGGCCAGTTCTTGCAACATACAATTGCCGTTTTTCTCACAAGTAGTGCAGTCCCGTTCATGATTGGCCAACAAAAGCTCTAAAACAGTACGGCGTACCCGTTGGACTCTGGGGCTATTCGTCAAAACTCTTTTCCCCGGTTGAGGAGGGGTCGAGCATGAAGCCACTATCCCTTGTCCTTCAATCTCCACGACGCACATGCGACAAGCGCCGTAAACGCTAAGTTCCGAATGATAACAAAAGGTCGGAAGATCAATTCCGGTATTTCTGATTAATTGCAATAAATTCTTTTCACCATTAATCTTTACCGCTTGATTATCAATATAAATTAGATTATTGGCGTCCATCATGCACCCTCCTTAATCGCTTGAAACGGACAAGCAGTAATACAAGCGCCGCATTTGATACACTTATCTTGATCGATTACAAATGGTTCTTTTACTTTGCCGGAGATAGCCCCTACCGGGCAAGCCCGGCTACATTTAGTACAACCCTTACAGCTCTTCGAATCAATGCTATACTGGGTCAGGCCTTTACAAACTCCGGCCGGACAACGTTTATAGATAATATGGGCTAAATATTCCTCTTTAAAATATTTCAACATAGTCAACACCGGATTCGGGGCAGTCTTACCAAGACCGCACAACGAACCATCCTTAATCACCATCGCTAAATCTTCTAAAATCTCGAGGTCCTCCGGTTTACCTTGGCCATCTACCGCCCGCTGTAAAATCTCCAACAGTCTCTTGGTGCCTTCACGACAAGGCACACATTTTCCACAGGACTCATTTTGAGTAAAGTTCATAAAGAAACGGGCTACTTCAACCATACAAGTGTTTTCATCCATTACCACCAAACCACCGGAGCCGACCATCGCCCCCACAGATAACAAAGAATCAAAATCGAGGGGGAGATCAAGGTGTTCATTGGTTAAACACCCGCCCGAAGGGCCGCCGATTTGGACCGCCTTAAACTCTTTACCACCTCGGACTCCGCCTCCGATCTCATAGACTATCTCCCGGAGAGTAGTTCCCATCGGAACCTCAATTAGACCGGTATTGGCAACCTGGCCGGTAAGGGCGAAGGTCTTGGTGCCCGTACTTTTAGGAGTTCCGAAGCTTTTGAACCAATCGGCGCCGTTTCGAATAATCTTAGTAATATTAGCGAATGTTTCAACATTATTGATTAAGGTCGGCTTACCCCACAATCCGGATTGAGCCGGAAAGGGTGGTTTCGGCCGGGGCATCCCCCGCTGGCCTTCAATGGAAGCCAGTAAGGCGGTTTCTTCACCGCAAACGAAAGCGCCCGCGCCTTCTTTTATTTTTATTTTAAAATTAAAACCGGTCCCTAAAATGTTTTTGCCAAGCAACCCGTATTCTTCAGCGGTTTGAATCGCTTGCCTCAGCCTATCTACTGCTAACGGGTACTCAGCCCGGACGTAAATATACCCTTCATCGGAGCCGATTGCATATCCGGCGATGGTCATTCCCTCCAATATTTTGAAAGGATCGCCCTCCATCACGCTCCGATCCATGAATGCTCCAGGGTCGCCTTCGTCTCCATTACAAACCACATATTTCTTTTCTCCTTTAACGACCCGAGTCAATTCCCACTTCTTTCCGGTGGGAAACCCGCCGCCGCCACGCCCGCGAAGTCCGGAGTTCAATACTTCCTGACATACTGCTTCCGGTTTCATACCCAAGGACTTGCTCAAGGCTTCATAACCGTTCTTGGCTATATACTCGCGGATTTCTACCGGATCGATTGACCCACAGTTTTCCAAGGTATTACGTTGTTGTTTGCTATAAAAAGGAATACTATGCTCCCGGTCAAAACATTGACCAGTTACCGGATGCCTGTAAAGTAACCGTTCAATCGGGCCTTTGCCTTCCAATAAAGCGGTTACAATTTCCGTTACATCTTCCGGTTTGACTTTGGTATAAAGGACCCCTGACGGCTCTAAGCGAACTAACGGGCCCATTTCACAAAAACCGTGGCACCCGCTTTTGACAACAGCAGTCCCGCTGGAACCTTCCTCCTCAATCATTAACTCCACAACGATATAGGATTTTTTTGCCGAAAGTTCTCCAATTAAAGCTTCATAAATTTTAAGAGCTCCATTGGCGACACACCCGGTCCCGGCGCAGACTAAAATACGGTTTTTTTCTTTTTGAAAAAACTGGCCCCATTGTTCACGCAGTTCCTCCAATTTAGTTCCGGACTCAATCACCGAGATCACCTTCTTCCGCCAATATTTGATCGATAATAATATCAATAGCCTCCGGGGTCATTTGACCATAAATCTGGTCGTTAATCATCACTACCGGGGCTAATCCACAAGCTCCCAAACAAGAAACCGTCTCTACCGTAAAACGCAGATCGGAAGTAGTCCGCTTATCGCCCTTCAGTCCAACCCGTTTTCGAATTTCTTCGTTAACAGGGTTGGAACCCCGCACATGACAAGCAGTTCCATCACATACCTTAATAACATATTTACCTTTAGGCTCCAATGAAAACTGAGCGTAAAAAGTCGCTACCCCATAAACCGTAGCCGGAGCCAAACTAAGGGCTGTCGCAACATAAGTCAATATCTCTTCAGGCAAGTATCGGTATACTTCCTGAACCTCCTGTAATATAGGGATTAATGCTGCTTGTTTTTTTCCATGTCTCTCAATTATCTCATTAACCTTTTCAAAACTCCGACACGGAGAAGGAATTGTTAAATCTTTTTTTGCTAAGACTGAACCAGCCATTGTTTGGTCCCCTTTCCAAATATAAATTGCTTTCTTACAGAATTTAACTTTTGTGATTTATTTCACAAACATTTATAATAAATTTGTGAAAAATTGCACAAACTTTCCCTTTAAAAAAACGATTTGGATCGTTTGTTCTTGTTTTCACAATTAACATTCAATATTATAACACCCTCAATTATATGGCGCAAGATTATTAACCAAATGTTTACCTCGATTTTTACATTTTTTATCTCTTCACAAACTCTCATAAAAGCGACATGGTATCGTCGCTTTTATGAGAGTTTGAACTGTAAGTGAACAGTATTGTTTGATTAAAAAACACTTTAATGAATTGACTTTTCTTTCCTTCCAACCGTTTCAAATACTATCTGTCCATCCTTGACTAATGCCTTAACTATTGAACCTGAATCCAACGCCCCTTTTAATAACTCTTCCGATAGAGGGTTCTCAATAAACCGTTGCACCGAACGACGTAACGGACGGGCCCCAAAAGTCGGATCAAAGCCATCCTTAGCCAACAGTTCTTTAGCTTCTTCAGTTAATTCCAAAGTGATTCCCTTCTCTTGTAACTGCTGGGCTACTGGTTTGACCATCAGGTCAACAATGGACTTGATCTCTTCACGGTTCAAAGCGTGGAAAACGATTACCTCATCGATTCGGTTTAAAAATTCCGGCCGGAAGGTGCGTTTCAATTCATCAAGGACCTTATCTTTCATTTTTTGATAGTTGCTATCGGAATCGTCCTCAACCCCGGCTTGAAATCCTATTCCGGCAGAATGCTCGATTAAGTTGGCGCCTACATTTGAAGTCATAATCATCACTGTGTTTTTGAAATCTACCATTCTCCCGTGAGCATCGGTCAACCTACCGTCTTCCAGCACTTGTAGTAAGACATTAAAGACCTCGGGATGAGCTTTTTCAATTTCATCTAATAAAACAACTGCATAAGGCTTCCTTCTTACCCGCTCGGTCAATTGTCCACCTTCATCATAACCTACATATCCGGGAGGAGCTCCAACCAATCGCGAAACAGTGTGCCTTTCCATATATTCGGACATATCGATCCTGATCATCGCATTTTCATCACCGAATAACGATTCAGCCAACGCTTTCGCCAACTCGGTTTTACCTACGCCAGTCGGCCCCAAAAAGATGAATGAACCAATCGGCCGCTTCGGGTCTTTCAATCCGGCTCTGGCCCTGCGCACCGCTCGCGATACGGCCTCAACCGCTTCATTCTGCCCAATAACCCTTTGATGAAGTGACTCCTCCAATTTCAGAAGCCGCTCCGTCTCTTCCTGCTGCAGTTTGGCGACTGGTATCCCAGTCCAACTGGAGACCACATGGGAAATTTCTTCCTCGCCCACATTCGGTTCTGATTTACCTCTTTTGTTTTTCCAATCGTTGACCGAATTATCCAGTTGTTGGCGGAGTTTCTGCTCCTCATCTCTTAATTTGGCTGCTTTTTCAAATTCTTCGTTTTTGATGGCAGCTTCTTTCTCTTGTTGTAACTTACCGACTTGATCCTCTAATTCTTTTAAGTCCGGCGGCGTAATCGTAGTCCGAAGCCGCACTCGTGAAGCAGCTTCATCGATAAGGTCAATCGCTTTATCCGGCAAAAAACGGTCTGTAATATATCTATTGGAAAGCTGGACCGCGGCGTCAATCGCCTCATCGGTAATCTTTACCCGATGATGTGCTTCATAGCGATCTCTCAAGCCTCTTAAGATCAACTTGGTCTCTTCGATAGTAGGTTCGCCGACCATAATCGGTTGGAACCTCCGTTCTAAGGCCGCGTCCTTTTCTACATGTTTTCGATACTCATCTAGTGTGGTTGCTCCAATACATTGCATTTCCCCGCGGGCTAAAGCCGGTTTTAAAATATTAGCGGCGTCAATAGCGCCCTCAGCGGCTCCGGCCCCGATTAAGGTATGCAATTCATCGATGAACAGAATAACATCTCCGGAATTGCGAATCTCCTCCATCACTTTTTTTAAACGTTCTTCAAATTCGCCCCGGTACTTTGAACCTGCTACCATCGCCCCCAGATCAAGGGTTACCACCCGTTTGTTTCTCAGAGTTTCAGGCACATTCCCGTTAATGATTTTTTGGGCTAACCCTTCTGCAACAGCAGTTTTACCCACCCCAGGCTCACCGATGAGGACCGGGTTATTTTTAGTCCGGCGTGATAAAACTTGAATTACCCTTTCGATCTCGTTGTCGCGTCCAATTACCGGATCGAGTTTACCGATTTTAGCCAAATCGGTAAGGTCTCTTCCAAATTGATTCAGGGTTTGGGTCCGGTTAGCCCCTTTGGCTTGATTCGCCTGCCCTGAAAACACATTAGCTCCTCCTCCTAAAAGGGTAATTACTTGCTTACGGACTTTATCCAGATCAGCCCCTAAGTTCTTTAAAACCTGTGCAGCTACACCTTCTCCCTCACGAATTAACCCCAAAAGAATATGCTCGGTGCCTACGTAATTATGTCCCATTTGCCGTCCCTCATCAACAGCCAATTCCAAAACCCGTTTCGCCCTGGGGGTAAACGGAATTTCTCCAAAAGGATTTGTTTCTCCGCTGCCAATGATCTTTTCAACCTCTTGCCGGATCCGTTCCAAGCTTACGTTAATTACTTCCAATGCTTTAGCCGCTACTCCTTCTCCCTCGACGGCCAATCCTAAGAGTAAGTGTTCGGTGCCAACCACATTATGCCCAAGTCGCGCTGCTTCCTGCTGGGCTAAATAAACCACTTTTCGCGCGCGTTCCGTAAATCTTTCGAACATCATCCCTCACCTCCGCTTTTTCTTTGAAGTCCTTCCCGGATAATTTTAGCGCGATAAATGTCCCGTTCTGCGGAAGAAACCTCTTTTCCTATTAATTTTTGAATTAAAGACGCTCTGGTTAAAAACATTAATTCCGTGACGAACTGACTATTTACATCCGGAAGTATACCCAACTCCGCCCCTAATTTAACATCCGATAATAATTTCAATGCTTCCTGTGATGATATAATTCGGACGTTAGAAAGCAAACCGTAAGAACGACAAAGCCGGTCTTCCAATTGCAATTTGGACTCTTTCCGTAACGCCTCCCGCACCGCTCGTTCCTGCTCTATTACCTGACGACAGATGCTCTTTAAATTATTGGTCAAATCTTCTTCAGATTGTCCCAAGGTAACTTGATTGGAAATCTGATAAATATCGCCCAACGATTCAGTGCCTTCGCCGTAAAAGCCCCGAATGTTGATTCCAATATGGGTCAAAGCAGACAATACTTTTTTCAACTGTTCCACCATGGCCAAAGCTGGTAAATGCAGCATTACCGAAGCCCTAATCCCTGTCCCGGCGTTAGTCGGGCAAGTTGTCAGATAGCCGCAGCATTCATCGAAACAATAATCCAAACTTTGTTCCAAATAATCATCAACCTGATTAGCCATGGATAAAGCTTCCTCTAAGGAGAAACCCGGAGTAATAGTCTGGATTCGTAAATGGTCTTCTTCATTTACCATTATACTGATAGTCTGCTCTTCGTTGACAACCAGCATTCTTAGATGAGGTTGTTCGATGAATTGCGGGCTACAAAGGTGCTTTTCCACTAATACTACCCGATCGGCAGGGGACAATTCTTCTATTTGAAGAGGATACAAAGGCCCAATATTGGTTTTTACCTGTAAAGCCTGGAGCACCTCTCCGTTAACAGTAGCTAATTGTTTTTCATCCGCATAATTTGGAAAAGCTATTCCTTTCAAGTTTCGAGCCAATCGAATTCTGCTACTGATTACAATATCATTTGAGACATTTGCCTTTCCGACCCAAACTGGTAATATATTATTAGATATATTATGATTATTCATCTCCGGTCCTCCTTTATAATTCCTTCTCTAATTGGCGGATCTTATCCCGGAGATTCGCCGCCTGTTCATAGTCTTCTTTATGAACGGCATGTTGCAATTGATTGCGAAGATCCTGAATTTCTTTCTTGATTCTGACCTTGCCGCCGGTCCGGCGAGGTACTTTCCCAACATGGGCAATGCTGCCGTGGACCTTTTTTAATAAAGGATCCAACCCCGTTTTAAAATGCCGGTAACATTCACCACAACCAAGTAACCCGGTATTTTTAAAATCAGAAAAAGGCAAACCGCAATTTTGGCAACTCAACTCCCTGCCAATACTAGGTTGTTGGTCTAATTCAAGACTTGAATCTCCTAATAAGCCAGCGATTAAATTCTGGAAAGTAAAATTGGTCCCAAAAATAATCCCCAATTCATTGCCGGCTGTTTTTGCGCAGACCTCGCAAAGATGCATCTCGGTTTTGGCAAAATTAATAATTTTGGTCAAATGTACCGTAGCCGGACGTTGTTGGCAATTTTGACAAAGCACTGTACTCACTCCTATTCCCTTTATTCAACCGTACTTCCCATTGCGATCGAGAGGGTTTTGATGAATTTGGACCGTAAATAGCCGCCATATTCATCAGGCAAATCATCTAACTCTCTATCCATTAATAATAATATTAACTGAGCCTTTTCAGACCCTACTACTCCTTCTTTAACCAATCGGTTCAGAATTGTATCAACTTCCTCTCGCTCAACTTTTTCAGGTACCAAACTATCTACTAACTCCGGTAAACTCCTTGGTGTTTGCCATTGAAGATGAGTTATTCGGATATAGCCCCCGCCGCCCCGCTTACTTTCAATGATATACCCTTGATCAAAGTTAAACCTGGTATCTAATACATAATTAATTTGCGATGGAGCGCAACGAAACATTTTAGCTAACTCTCTTCTTTGGAGTTCCACCATGTTCTGTTGGGCTAAGATCGCCCTAAGGTACTGTTCAATTAAGTCAGCCAAATTACCCATTCCTACACCTCTGACCTTTTCTGACCTTATTGTACATCTTTTTATTTTAAAAAACAAGGGAAGGTCAAATCACTACCTTCCCAAATTTTACTTTTATCGTAAAGAATTTTATTCATCCTCTTCCACACTTTATTTTTCACCTTATTTCTACCTAAGATAAATTAATGGGTCCACCTTTTTACCTTCGGTTTCTATTTCGAAATGAAGGTGACTTCCGTAAGCACGGCCGGTTGACCCTACTAAACCGATTAAATCTCCTTTTTGAACATAACTGCCTACATTAACCTTTATCTTGGAAAGATGTCCATAATTTGTTTGGTAATTCCCATGTTCGATCTTGATCAATCGGCCATACCCTCCGTTCCATCCAGTAAAAATCACCCGTCCCGAAGCCGCGGCCTTAACCGGAGTCCCTGTCGGCGCAGCCAAATCAATTCCTGTATGCATTCTTCCCCACCTTTTACCAAACCGGGAAGTGAGCCTCCCCCTTACCGGCCTAATTATGCTAATAGTTCTTCCCGGGTATGATAACTGATTAACCTCCTTAGTAGGCAAAAACAGGACCGTTCCTTCTTTTAGAACCGATTTCGCCAATCCCGGATTTATCCTTGTAAACTGCCAAAGTTCCAAACCAAAGCGAGCGATTAACCCTTCCACCATATCCCCAGGCATGGCCGGATATTCTTTTAGCCGTCCAGAATGGTAATCTACTGGCGGAATATAAAGCTTTTTCCCCACTGAAATAGAGCGGGGATTAGTAATCCGGTTAACCTTAATCAGTGACTCCACTGATACAAAGTAATTTTGACTCAAACGATATAGGGTTTCATTTCTTCTCAAAAGATGAACACTAAATCCTGTCTGTAGTAAGGCTTTTGTTACAATGCTTGTCTGGAATTTAAAAACTTCGTCCATTCCCTTACTTGATTTTCCATTAGAAGGGGCCCCACTCATTTTTCCCGCTAATAACAAGGACAAAATCAAAGGCGCCATTAACAAAAAACGGCTTTTATTACGCATAATTTGAATTGACTTTGGAATTATCCTTATTTCCAATCTATCTCCTCCAAAAATAAAAATACTCCTGAAAGTAGTTTTCCACTACCTGCAGGAGTTAAATCTGGAATTATATACCAAAAAAATTATTATTATGCGCTAAACGTTACCATTCAATTGATATTATATTCCAACCATCTCGACTAATTACTTCTTACGCTAACGTGACTATTATGTATACCATAAAGTCCTTTGATATACCCGACTCCCTTGCCCGACCAACAATAACATGTCCAACGCGGCCCATTCCACTCGCAAAGAATACATAACGTTCAATGTTCCTGATTCCTTTTTTTCAATACATTCTCGGCAAAAGAAGAAGTCATGATCAATTCCCTGAGCTCATCATTGGATTTAGTATGGTTTAAACGTTCCAACAATAGTTCGGTTGTTTCAGCCGGGCCTAATGATCCTAACAACTTCCGTAAAACCCAAACACATTCAAGTTCTTCCGGTTTGAGCAACAGTTCTTCTTTACGCGTTCCGGAACGATTGATATCGATGGCTGGGAAAATACGGCGATCCGCTAACTTTCGGTCCAAATGCAGTTCCATATTGCCCGTTCCTTTAAATTCTTCAAAAATGACTTCATCCATACGCGACCCGGTCTCTACCAAGGCAGTCGCCATAATAGTTAAACTACCGCCTTCTTCTACTTTACGCGCTGCTCCGAAAAATCGCTTTGGCTTATGAAGCGCGCTCGGATCGACACCGCCGGAAAGAGTTCGTCCGCTTGGTGGTTCTACCAGGTTATAAGCCCTGGCCAAGCGGGTAATTGAGTCTAACAAGATTATCACATCTTTCCCGGTTTCCACTAACCGTTTCGCCCGTTCTAAAACTAACTCAGCCACCCGGACATGGTTTTCCGATGGAAGGTCAAAAGTGGAACTCACCACTGAACCTTTAACGGAACGGGACATATCCGTCACTTCTTCCGGGCGTTCGTCAATTAATAAAACGATTAACTCAATCTCTGGGTGATTGGTGGTGATGCTATTGGCAATCTTCTTTAAGAGAGTGGTTTTTCCAGCTTTGGGAGGAGCAACAATCATACCCCGTTGCCCTTTTCCTATAGGAGCCATAATATCGACGATCCGCATTGCGGTTTCTTTGGAAGTAGTCTCCAGACGTATTCGTTCATTGGGGTAAATCGGGGTGAATTCCTCAAAATGGGTGCGGAATTTAAGCGTATCAGGGTCGGCCATATTAACCGCTTGGACTTTCAGTAAAGCAAAGTATCTTTCGTTATCCTTTGGGGGGCGTACCTGCCCAGATATCATATCACCGGTTTTCAAGTTAAAACGCCTAATTTGTGAGGCCGAAACGTAAATATCTTCCGGGCCCGGACTAAATTCCTCAACTCTTAAAAAACCGAAACCATCTGGTAAAATCTCTAAAATACCTTGAGAAAAAATCAATCCTTCCTTGATCGCCAGAACTTTTAACATTTCGAAGATTAATTCCCGCTTTCGAAAGTTAGCAATATGCTCGATATTCAGCTCTTTGGCCATATCCTGCAGTTCTTGCAGAGTCTTTTCTTCCAATTCAGCCAATTGCATCCTGTAATCCTCCCTTAATTGCGCAATTATCGCAAAAATTTATAGTTGTATTTTTATCATAGTGCTCAGAAAACACTTTGGACTTATCCATTTCTTTCTCTGTGTCTTTATGGCTAATTGGTTTTGCCATCGAGACGCGAAGGCTAGACTTATTTTCATCCTTTCATGTGCCCCGGCCAACCGGGATGGGCGGCTAGAAAATGAGACCACATTAAACCGTATTCGTGCGCCATAATCGTAATCAAAAAACGGAAATCCAAAACCCGATTACGATTCGAGCGCCGCTTAACACCCACATAAAGACCTCAAGTTAATACTCAATAAATCGCGATTAAAAACATAACAAAATTAAGTACGCTTTTTCAACATTAAGATAACGTCCTTAATAAATTACATTTTCATTATTTTTGGAATTTTAACGGTTTGATGGGATGAATGAAATGGCCTAAGGTGAATAATGGTGGTAGGACCTCCAATATTAAACTAGATTGGATGGACTTTACTCGAATCAAAACTTGAGAAACCTTTTTCAGTTAAAGCTACTTCCCTCGTTTCCTTAACTATTTGAAGATCTTCAACGGTTTCTGCATAAATAATATGTAAGCTCTGGCAAAAAGAACAATGTAATTCCAGTTTTTCAGGGAAAACTTCGATATCAATTTGATTGTTCCCACAGAGACAAAATAACTGATTTGAGTCGGCTAATTGATGGAGATGGTTTAAGATCTCATACATTACTTGGGGATTGGTAAAATAATCGTCAAATCCAAGGTTATTGATGACACTATCCAGATCATCGCGTTTTTGATTAATTAATTTTTCAATTGAAGATTCAGTCCCAATATAACCTAATTCTTGCCCATTTGTAGTGCAACGAAGCACCAAATTAATTTTACCCCATAATTCAGCTTTTGAAAACCTTATAATATGTACTTCATCACAGATTAAACAGGGTACTTGAAAATAAAAATCATGGTAATTACTTTTGGGGCTGATAATCAATTTGTTGAACCCGCATTTACATTGGATGCGAACCGGGTCTTTACCTGAAAAATCAAACCATGAGATTAGATTGAATTCCAATCTACCGCATAAAGGGCAGCGAAGAGCGAGGGTTCGTTGGGTTGAGATTAACATATGAACCGCCTCCTCTGTTTGTAAAATTTCGACATCCCTTACTAAATTCCTCTTTTCATCTGACTAATCGATATTGTTTGAAGACCAAAAAACAATCTCCCCAGCTAATTACCGATTCAATTGCCCGCTTTCAATCATAGAAATACGTTTAATTAGGTAAACACTTTGACGCTAAACTTGATTGGTCCTATGGCTAACATTTATCTTTCTTCCGTAATTACTTCAACAATACGCGAATAAATTCTAGGCAAACTTTCAACATACTCAGCCCCGCCCAATTCCATGGCGGCTCGGGGCATTCCGAAAACCACGCAACTTTCTTCGGCTTCAACGATGGTCCGGGCGCCCATTTCCCTTAACTCTTGCATACTAATGGCGCCGTCCGAACCCATTCCGGTAAGAATCACACTTAAAACTCGTCCGCCACACACCTCAGCCACGGATTTTAAAAAATGATTGACCGAGGGCTTATAAATCAGATCCGGTTGGTTTCCGATCTCAACTTTCAGAGCATTGCTTGAGGTGCGGTGTAGCGTAATCTGTTTTCCGGAAGGAGCGATTAAGACCTTTCCCGGTACAATCAGATCTCCGTTTTTAGCTTCGCTAACCTCAATATCGCACATATCGTTTAAATGGCCGGCAAATACTTTAGTAAAGCCTTTCGGCATATGCTGGGCTACGACCGTTCCCAAGGGAAAATTTTTAGGAAACAATCCGAGCAGATGGCGCAAAGCCCTAGGACCCCCGGTAGAAGATCCGATCGTTAATAACTCAAGGTTCTTAGGTGGTTTGAATGAGTCCGGGAACGCTTGTTTCTTTGAAACCACCTTTTTAAATTTACTAACATTGATGGAAGCCGCTAATTTAACTTTCTGAACTAATTCTTTTTTAATATTTACCAAACTAGTAATATCTTTTGATGGTTTAGTAACAAAATCAACCGCTCCGAGTTCAAGGGCGTCAATGGTATGCTTTGCTCCAATTAACGTTAAATAACTGACCATAATGACGGGTAATGGATTAGCTTCCATAATTTTAGCCAAACATTCCAACCCATTCATCTTTGGCATTTCAACATCTAGGGTTATCACATCCGGATGGAGACTGTTTATTTTTTCCAAAGCTTCACTGCCATTGTGAGCCACGCCAATGACTTCTATGTCAGGATCGCTATTTAGCAGATCGGTAATAATTTGTTGCGCAAAAGTAGAATCATCAACTACCAGTATCTTTACTGCCATTAAGTTCCTTCCTTGGAAGCAGATTTAATCATTTTTCAATTTATTTTTCGACGCGCCTATACTATCTCCTGCTTTTAAGTTAAACAAATTACTCCTAAAGTCATTACCTAATCGAAGCTAATCTTTGGCGCGACCGCCGTCCACGGCTATCGCACACCTTAGCTCTTCTTTAATCAGGCAAAAAAACTGCCCGGATTTCTTCCAGCCCATTATAAAGAACATATACTATCTGCCCTTCTTGTTTCCAATCATCTCCCCTAGGCAGTCTGGCCTTTTCACTCACCGGATAAGTATAATTCTCCTCAGAGATGACTGAGATTAATTCAATAACTAATTTTCTTTGGCTTTGATAACACTTTTTGACGACACATTCTTCCCCGAAATAAAATGCGCTTACCGCAATGGCTTCTCTTTGAACATTGATTAATACTTGAGCTTCAAAATAAGCGCCCGGGGCCACCGGTAGCAAAGCCTGCCATTGCGAATTCATACCATTACAAAAGAATCTGGTGTTTGGAACAAGCTTCAGTCGATAGATTTTATTATCGCCAGATAAAGAATTGATCGAGATTTCAGTCGGGTTTAACCCAATTATTTCTCCTTTTAATAATACTAAATCAGGCGCGTTTTTTTGCGCCTTCTCCAGATCTGAACAGTTTCTGTAATAATCGGGCTTAATTCTTTGAGTCGTCGCATATCCGTTAGTAACATTCAAAAACATCAAACCGCTAACTATATATGCCGTAATTAGTTTCTTAAATAGGCGCTGATTATTGCGACATATGTTCCTTGATTCAGATATTGAAAAAAGACCAATAATTTCGCTGTTCGCATCCGGTTTTTGGGATGTGAACGCTTTACCCAAGACTTTTTTAAAAATATATAGCAGCGATAACATATGGCTTCTCAAAAAACATCCCCTCCAAGTGTCAGTTTTGACAACTTAAAAGGGAAAAATACCAGTCTTTACATGTCGCAAGCAGTTTCTTAAACCCACGGTTTATTGGGATACGTTAGTCTCCAACGAGTATTTGAGTACCGCTCCCACAAAGTCTCTAAATAACGGCTGCGGCCGGTGAGGCCTGGATTTAAACTCCGGATGAAATTGGGTCGCCACAAACCAAGGATGTTCCTGAAGTTCAATAACCTCTACTAATTGCCGGTCAGGAAGAATGCCGCTGGTTTTCAAACCCTTGTTTTGCAGGATAGAAAGGTATTCATTATTTACTTCATAACGGTGGCGGTGGCGTTCATAAATTAATTCTTGTTGATAAGCCTGGTACGCCAAACAACCGGGCTGAATCCTTACCGGATCAAGTCCCAGTCTCATCGTTCCGCCCATGTCTTCAATCTCTTTTTGTTCGGGAAGCAAATCAATAACCGGATATTGGGTTTCCGGGTCGAACTCTGATGAGTTCGCCCCGGTCAGGCCGCATACATTACGGGAGTATTCAATGACTGCGCACTGCATCCCCAAACAGATTCCGAGGAAGGGAATCTGCTTTTCCCGGGCCCAACGGATGGCCTCAATTTTTCCCTCAATACCGCGATTCCCAAATCCACCTGGTACTAATACTCCGTCAACTTGTCCCAGAATTTTTTCGACTCCCTTAGCCTCAATCCCTTCGGAATCGATCCACTTAATCTTGACATGAGTATCATGGGTAATGCCACCGTGACGTAAAGCTTCGGCCACGCTAAGATAAGCATCCGGCAGTGCCACGTATTTACCCACAATCGCAATAGTAACGGTGTTTTTAGGGGCTTTCATTTTAGCTACGATTTCGCGCCATTCTTTTAAATCACGTTCAGTACATTTTAAGCCCAAACGATTAATGACTATCTCATCCAACCTGGCCTGTTCCAAAAGAAGCGGCACTTCATAAATGGTCTCCGCGTCAAGGTTGGGAATGACAGCTTCTTTATGAATATCACAGAATAAAGCGATTTTCGTTTTTAATTCATCGGAAAGAGGTTTTTCGGAACGACAGACAATCACATCCGGTTGAATACCAATTCCCCGTAATTCTTTCACGCTATGTTGGGTCGGTTTGGTTTTGAGTTCGGTGGCCGCTCCGATGAACGGCATCAATGTTACATGGATATACATTACGTCATCCCGACCGACATCATTCTTAAATTGTCGGATAGCCTCTAAAAAAGGCAGGCTTTCAATATCGCCGACAGTGCCTCCCACTTCCACAATTACCACATCCGCTTGACTCTCCTTGGCCACCCGGTGTATCCGTTCTTTAATCTCATTAGTAATATGCGGTATTACTTGTACTGTCCCGCCAAGATAATCACCTTTCCGTTCTTTGGTAATTACCGACCAATAAATCTTACCGGTAGTGACGTTATTGCTTTTACTTAAGTTAACATCAATAAAACGTTCATAATGCCCCAAATCCAGGTCTGTCTCAGCACCGTCATCAGTGACGAAAACCTCGCCGTGTTGATACGGGCTCATCGTACCCGGATCCACATTGATGTACGGATCGAGTTTTAAAATCGAAACACTAACTCCCCTGCTTTTCAAGAGACAACCTAATGAAGCGGCTGTAATCCCTTTGCCCAGGGAAGATACGACTCCGCCGGTAACGAAGATGAACTTGGCCACGATTTGTCCTCCCCCTCATGAGGTCTGGTCCCGCCCCATGATTGTTATATTGTATTTGTTCATTTCTCCTATACTCGCGCTACATCTAAACAGTCATGAAACCCAATTGAAAATTTGTGACTTCTTGAACTAATTGCGTTTAAAACTGATCTTATTTTCCAGCGTAATAATTGATTAAACAACCCGCCAGGATAATTCCGCGTTCATCAGAGGAAAGAGCTGCCAAAGTCAACTTAATTTCTTTACAGCCTTCCGAATTCAGAACATAAGCTTTTACTTCCTCGACGCCACTGGCAACTGCTTGTCGAATATCCGGCAGGTAAATATAATCGTCAACCCCGAAATTAACCGCGCCCAAATCTGAAATGAGTAACGGTAACATACCCCAGTTAATCAAATTGCTCCGATAGCGTTTGGTGGCATATTCCACCGCTATGTTGGCCCAACCGCCGAGCACTTTCTGACAGGACGCCGCTTGTTCCCGTGCTGAACCGTCACCCGGTTTTACCGCGAAAATTACACTTCCTAAACCTGTAACCTCAGCCAACCGGTTTAACTCATCTTGAGCCGCTAATCCGGATTTAATCAAATTTACCAAAGCCGGTTCAAAATTTGTCCCCACTGCTACCGGAGTATTCTCCCCGGTAAATAGTTGCCGGCGTTCTTCCTCCAATGCCTGAACCGCTTTGGCCCGTCTCACATAACCCGGGTCTTTCCGCGACAAAGTAAATTCGGCCAGTTTCAGCGGATTGGAACGATAAGACGAGGTTTCCCCCGATGGAATCAACTCATCAGTAGTCGTCACCGGATCGGTTATGACTGAAACCACTTTTAATAATAAATTTTGAGGCAACGGAATCATTAAAGGCCAATCGGCGATATTCGGGCCGAATTTTAATTCCCGGTTAGGGTCGGCCTTACCCAAACCCTGATACACCCGGTTTTGATAAACCGAATGGTTAAAAAGATATTTTTCAGTCGAAACTGGTGGGTTTAATTCGGTGGCAGCGGTTAATACTCCACCATTAATGGCAGTGGCCGCAATCGACCTAGCATCCATTAACGCCACCGATGCTATTTGGCCGTTAATCGGTTTGGAACCTTCACGATTAGGAAAATTACGGGTGGTATGCCTGATACTAAGAGCGTTGTTAGCCGGTACGTCTCCCGCCCCGAAACAAGGACCGCAAAAAGCAGTTCTAAAGGTAGCTCCGGTTTTCAGCAACTTTGTCAATATCCCAATGTCGGCCAATTGGATATAAATCGGCTGGCTGGCAGGATAGACGCTCAACGAAAATTCTTCTTGCCCGATTGAACGCCCATTGAGGATCTCCGTCAGATCACAGATGTTTTCAAAAGTGCCCCCGGCGCATCCGGCAACTACCCCTTGATCCACCTTCAAACGGCCGTTAACAACTTTATTACTCAGTTCCAAGCTAAGCTTGGAATTGTCTAATTGCTTCCGACCTTCGGCTTCAACATGTTTTAGAATTTCTACTGGATTACGATTAAGTTCCTCAATGGTATAAGCGTTGCTTGGATGGAAAGGCAAAGCGATCATCGGTTCTATTTTGCTGAGATCAATCCTAACCAACCCATCATAGTAGGCAATTTCTCCGGGTTCCAGTTGCTGATAATCGGATATACGGTTATGAATCCGGTAATAATCCCTTACCCGTTCATCAGTACGCCAAATCGAGCTCAAACAAGTAGTTTCAGTGGTCATCACATCAATGCCGTTTCTAAAGTCCACCGATAAATTATCGATCCCAGGGCCTACAAATTCTAAAACTTTATTCTTTACAAAGCCATCATTAAAAACGGCTTTAATTAATGCCAAGGCCACATCCTGAGGGCCAACCCCCGGATGGAGGTTGCCTTCCAAATAGACGGCGATTACTTCCGGATAAGATAAATCGTAAGTCCTTTGCAAAAGCTGTTTAACCAGTTCCGGACCGCCTTCGCCGATGCCCATAGTACCCAAAGCCCCATAGCGAGTATGGCTGTCGGATCCTAAAATCATCTTGCCGCAACCGGAGAGCATTTCCCTCATATATTGATGGATCACCGCTTGATGAGCCGGCACATAGAGGCCACCGTATTTTTGGGCCGCCGACAATCCGAATATATGGTCGTCTTCATTAATAGTCCCCCCTACCGCGCACAGGCTATTATGGCAGTTGGTAAGGACATATGGCACGGGAAATTCAGTCAGACCACTGGCCCTAGCAGTTTGAATAATCCCCACGTACGTAATATCGTGAGAAGCTAGAGCGTCAAACCGGATTCGTAAATTATGCCAATCTTCGGTTTGATTATGAGCGGACATAATTCGAAAAGCGATTGTGCCGGACCGGGCTTGATCCCGATCAATATTATTAATCGATAGGGGAGCGAGACCCGTCTGTAATAATTGCCCATTAAGAGCACGAAGGGTCGCCTCTCCTACTTCTTCTTGAATTACCCGACCTTTTCCAAGGTATATTCCTTTTTTAAATAACCTTACCACGTAATAATCCCCCATTTGTTAGATGTATAACTATTACCGAGTCGCCCTTCAACAGGAACACTGTTCGAATAGAGCTGTCGCTTGTCGAACCATGTAAACTTTATTTTTAATTTTAGCTTTGGTCCAACATGAGGTTGATATAGACGACTAAGATTTAATTAATATCAAAAATGAAACCAATAATTACTCCATTTTATATATCATTTATCATTAAAACATTCCTGATCAATAGTGTCAAGGCAATGACACAAAATGTTTAAAATAAAATCCCAATACTTTAATTCTGATTTTCAAGAACGATATTCTTCAGATACGATGGGCTTGAACAAATAAAAACCTTCTTTTCAAATTTACATTCCCCTCGTACTCTCCTATTTCTTTTCTCCCATTCCGTATATCCATAAGACTAATAGATAATTCTCAATTAAGAAGCTTTTTATGATATAATTTTTGAAATATGATAATTCAGGAGGTTTGTCGATTAGATTTAGGGTAATTAAGGTTATGACCCCCAAGCCTTGACTAAAGAATTGCAAGGAATTCCTCAGCCAATAATCTTCGCTAAAGGAAATTGCGATGCCGAGTTGGATGGTATCGGGTAAACTTAATGTTAATGTTTGATCATACTACCTCTAATTAGAGGAAATTGTTTGTAAAAAGCGAAAATATTTTTTTGAATTAAATAGTATTTGAAAACCTATTCCATAAAAAAGTGAGGAATGCTAAATATGCCAAAACGAAACGACATTGAGAAAATACTGATCATCGGTTCCGGGCCAATTATTATTGGACAAGCTTGTGAGTTTGATTATTCCGGGACTCAAGCTTGTAAAGCCCTTCGTAAACTCGGTTATAAAGTAGTGTTAGTAAACTCTAACCCGGCGACGATTATGACTGATCCGGGTATGGCTGATACTACCTATATTGAACCCCTCAACCTAAAAACAATTACTGAAATTATTGCTAAAGAGCGTCCCGACGCAATCTTACCGAATCTTGGCGGTCAATCAGCCTTAAACCTCTGCGCTGAGCTGGCCCATGCCGGTGTTTTTGAGCGATACAATGTCAAAGTAATCGGCGTTCAAATCGATGCTATCGAGCGCGGTGAAGATCGGATCGCCTTTAAGGAAACAATGAACCAATTAGGCGTCGAGATGGCTAAAAGCCAACCGGCTTATTCCATTGAAGAAGCAGAAACAATAGCTGCTGATCTTGGTTATCCGGTTGTGATCCGACCTGCTTATACCATGGGCGGAACCGGCGGCGGGCTGGTTTATAACGTCGAAGAACTTCGGGCTACCGCCGGCCGCGGAATCGCCGCCAGTTTAGTCGGTCAAATTCTAGTTGAAGAATCGGTATTGGGCTGGGAAGAACTAGAGCTAGAAGTAGTCCGGGACTCCAAAAACAATATGATCACCGTGTGTTTCATTGAGAATGTGGATGCTATGGGGGTCCATACCGGCGATTCTTATTGCACCGCACCGATGCTGACCATCAGTGCCGAACTTCAAAAACGCCTTCAGGAGTATGCTTATAAGATTGTCGAGGCCATTCAGGTGATTGGAGGCACTAACGTCCAATTCGCCCATGATCCTAAAACCGATCGGGTGGTAGTGATTGAAATCAACCCCCGGACTTCCCGTTCTTCAGCTTTGGCTTCCAAAGCGACCGGCTTTCCCATTGCTTTAATCTCAGCAATGTTGGCTGCAGGAATGACTTTGGATGAGATTCCTTATTGGAGAGATGGGACTTTGGACAAATATACCCCCTCCGGTGACTATGTGGTGGTTAAATTTGCCCGTTGGGCTTTTGAAAAATTTAAAGGAGTTCAAGATAAACTCGGCACCCAAATGCGGGCGGTCGGTGAAGTAATGAGTATCGGAAAAAATTATAAAGAAGCCTTTCAAAAAGCGATTCGTTCTTTGGAAAACGGACGATATGGCCTGGGTTTTGTAAAGGACTTCAACGAAAAAACTTTAGCCGAATTAATGGATCTGCTCCGAGAACCATCCAGCGAACGCCAATTTTTAATGTATGAAGCCCTGCGTAAAGGGGCGGATATCGACGAATTACACCGGCTGACCCATATTAAAACTCACTTTATTCAACAAATGAAAGAACTGGTCGATCTGGAAACCGAGATCCTCAAATATAAAAACAGTAGTTTGCCTGATGATTTACTGATCCGCGCCAAACGGGACGGTTTCGCCGACCGTTATTTATCCCGGCTCTTGAGCGTTCCCGAAGAATTTATCCGCCAGCAGCGGTTAAACTTGGGAATATCCGAGGGATGGGATGCAGTCCCGGTCAGCGGCGTTGAAAACGCGGTCTATTATTATTCAACCTATAACCAATCGGACCAAGCTCCAGTTAGCAAGCGCCGGAAGGTAATGATTCTAGGCGGCGGCCCCAACCGGATCGGCCAGGGAATCGAATTCGACTACTGCTGCGTTCATGCGGCTTTCGCCTTACGCGATCTTGATCTGGAAACCATCATGGTTAATTGTAATCCGGAAACCGTATCCACTGATTATGATACTTCCGACAAATTGTACTTCGAACCCCTTACAGTTGAGGATGTGCTCAGTATCTATGAAAAAGAACAACCTGAAGGGGTCATCGTCCAATTTGGCGGCCAGACCCCTCTCAATATCGCCGATGAACTGGCCAAGGCTGGAGTTAAAATCTTAGGGACCTCTACTGATATGATTGATTTGGCTGAGGATCGGGATCGTTTTCGCCTGATTATGGACCAATTAGAGATCCCAATGCCTGAATCAGGGATGGCTGTCAATCTTGATGAAGCACTGGAAATCGCCGCCCAAATTGGATATCCATTAATGGTCCGGCCTTCATACGTCCTTGGTGGCCGGGGAATGGAAATTATCTATGATGAATCGATGCTCCGGGAGTATGTTGCGGCGGCAGTCGATGTTACTCCCGACCGCCCGATTTTGATCGATCGTTTTCTTAATAACGCTTTGGAAGTTGAGGCCGATGCCATCGCCGATGGTTCCGACGCTTTCGTTCCAGCCGTTATGGAACATATTGAATTGGCCGGAATTCATTCCGGTGATTCCGCTTGCGTTATTCCTCCGGTCAGCATTCCCGAACGCCATTTAAAAACTATTCGAGAATATACCAAAAAAATTGCCCAAGAACTTCATGTGGTTGGACTAATGAATATTCAATATGCCATCGCCGACGACCAAGTCTATGTTCTTGAGGCTAATCCTAGAGCATCGAGAACAGTGCCGTTGGTTTCAAAGGTCTGTAATATACCAATGGCCCGCCTAGCTACCGAAGTGATGCTCGGCAAAAAGATTGCCGACTTGAACCTTAAGCCCCAAAAAATAAACCACTTTGGCGTTAAGGAAGCGGTATTCCCCTTTAATATGTTTCCTGAAGTCGATCCCCTATTAGGCCCGGAGATGCGGTCTACCGGTGAAGTGCTAGGTATTGCCGATTCATTCGGCAGAGCCTTTTATAAAACCGAGGAAGCGACCCAGACGCCTCTCCCCACTGAAGGAACTGTATTGATTAGCGTCGCTGAAAAAGACCGTCCCGCCGTTTTAGAAGTAGCCCAAGAATTTACCAATTTAGGTTTTAAAATCAAAGCTACCCGCGGCACTCATCAATTCTTAACCGAACAAAACATTGAGGCTGAGTTGGTCAATAAACTACAGGAAGGCCGGCCCAATATCGTGGACGCTATTATGAACCGCGAGATTCAGTTGGTCGTGAACACGCCGATCGGTAAAAGCAGCCAGCAGGATGATTCTTATATTCGCAAAACAGCCATTAAATATAAAGTCCCTTATATAACTACCTTAGCTGCGGCGCTAGCTTCCGCCAAGGGAATCGCCGCCCACCGGGAAAACCCCGTAGGCGTTAAATCCCTCCAAGAGTATCACGCTGCTTTACAATAGTTGGTTCATAGATCTGTTTTCTCTAGATTATGCTAGATGATATAACAAGTCAGCCGAATCCAAAAGAAACCCGGCTGACTTGTTATATTTAGCAGAATAGGAACGATTGTTGGATGGATCAATTCGATTATCCATCAAAATAAGTTTATTATTTCAATTCCAAAGAACATTCTTCATTATTATTCTTGAATCAGTAGTATTAAATTCTTTGCTGAAAATTACCGAATACATTACTGTGCTTTACTCTTATTAATAAAAGGGGGCCATGATGAAACTGCTTAAGTATTCCCTATGGCTAACAGTGTTTTTCTATCTTTCACAGCACTTTAATAATCTTAAAGGCCTCCCTTCTTTCGCCTTTCCGGAAGAATTCCCGAAAATTTTTTCTCAAGTAATATCAGTCCCATCAGGGGCTAATCAAGCACAAAACCCAACTACTGCCCAACTGATTGAGAAGATTCAAAAAAATGAACTTCAGCAGATCCAAACTATTTGGGAAAAATTAGGTATCGAATCTGAACTCTTTAAAGAAAATACCCCCGTTTTAGCAGAATCCCGAAAATTACTAATCCCTCCCGAGGGAACGTCACTCTATGTTTTTAAAATAACTAATCAAGAAAGCAACGCTTGGCAATATTTATTCTTTAATATAAAAAATCGATCCTGGAATTTTTGGGGCCATATTGATCTGCCAAATCAAGCTTTAACTGAACCGCTCTCCCGTATGGTAACGATCGAAGACCACTCTTGGCTAATTATAACTTCCAAATCCAACTCCCCTGAAATGTCCGGAATGTATCAAGATCGTTGGTATGATTTAAAAAGTCCCAAATTAAAGGAAGTATTGGGGTATAATGTTTATCAAGATTTGCCTCAGCCAGGTTTCAATAAAAGATACTTGGCTATCGTTTCCCGGACAGGCATCAGTGGAGGCGCTTATTTCATCGATTTAAGTTCAAAAGTCACTTATTATAGTAACCGAACATCTCATTCCCATTTGGAGGCCGCTCTTTCCCTTTCCCATAATGTCCGATACATCTGGGACAGTTACAGCCAGTTGTTCAAAAACAACCAGCTTCATCCGGATAATCTTCATACATATAGTGCGGATGAGGTCCTATTCCGTAATTATCTTCAAATTGAAGATTTAGCCGCCACTGGAGACCCTACCCATAGAAATGCGATACGGGACTTTCTTAAACTCTGTAGTAATAGCACTGAAAAACGAAGGATTGTAAAAATCCTTCGTTGAAATGAGCTAAAACTTACCAATTGATACTTACACTTGATTGTAAACCTCTATTATCCTCAAGTAACGGGTTTAGGCTTTTAAATCAGCTTCCAATCCGCATAACCTGCGTTATCTGCGTTAAGTTTTCTCCCGATACTCCTGGGGTGTTACCCCAACCATATTTTTAAAGAGGGTTGAAAAATATTGGACGCTCTGATATCCTAGCGCTTCACAAATCTCGTAAATCTTTAGGTTACTGGTCCTCAATAACTCTTTGGCCTTTTCGATCCTTAATTTTTTAAGATATTCCACGAAAGAGCATCCGGTCTCTTCTTTAAACAACCTACTAAAATATGTGGGGTTTAATCGGACATAATCAGCGACGGAAGTCAGAGAGATCTCTTCCTGACAATGCTCCCGGATATAGTTGATAGCTTTTTGAATTGAATGTTTCGTTTTTAATTGTTTCTTAGCGCTAATCTGCCCGCAAACATTACCAAGGATTCCTTTAATCCAATTGTCGAGTTCCGAAAAACTTTCAATTTTAAGTAAGGTACCGTATAAATCGTTATTCTCCGTAATTAGATGGGTTCCAATACCAATTTCGGTCGCCGTGCGCAGAATGATCGAAAGCAATTGGATATAAAGTTGTTGAATATAGTAATAAGGTATTTTTTCGGCATTTTGCAACTTTTGCCTAAAGCTATCGAATAAATCGTAGACTTCTTTTAACTTTCCAGTATATAGAATGTTCTGAATGTTTTCCAATAACTCATTGATATTAATTAATGAGCTGTATGCATCAGTTTCAACATCCTCAACATTTCCAATATAAAGAACATTATTGTCGCCATATACCAGCCGATAGTTCAAAGCTTTAACTGCTTCTTTATATGCTAATCCAATATCTTTAATCTCGGGATAAATCCGGCCAATGCCAATACTGACCTCGATCCCGATCTCTTCTAAAACCTGGTCCTTAATCTTTTCTGCTAATCCAATCCAACTCTTGATTGGAAATTCAGTCTCCCCGGGAGCGTTAAAAATTGTTACGATTTCTTGATTGTAACTTTGAAAGGTAATACTTTTGCTTGCCGAAAAAGTAGTTTCATTAAAAACATCAGTTATACGGAGCATCAATAGCTGGATTTGGGCTTCATCATTCTCAAGACTAATACTCCGAAAATGATCCATTTTACAGACCATTACTCCGATTTTATAGAGCAAAAGATTAATATTATATGTCAGGAACTTGGTCTCTAGATCTCTAACGTTAATTCCTCGAATTAAAGTGTTTAAAAAGTGCTCCCTTAAGATTGGCAAGTTTTCGCTAAAACGTTGCTGGAGCCGTTTGGTCATTTCCTCTTCGTGTTGCTTCCGTTCCAACAAGGACTTGATCTTACAAACCTCATTAATTACTTCTACCTTTTTTACCGGTTTGGAAAGGTATGAATTAACCTCTAGACGGATGGCTTGTTTAGCGTAGTCAAATTCTTCGTAAGCGCTAATCAAGATCACTTTGACATCGGGTAAAAAGGACTTCAATTCTTCGATGAATTCTAAGCCGTTGAGACCGGGCATCTTAATATCGCTGATGATGATCTCCGGCTTTAATTCTTTGGCTAGTTTTAGCGCTTCGGCGCCATTCTTAGCGGTCCCTACTACTTCGATGTCATATTGGTCCCAACTAATACTATCTTTAATTCCTTCGATCACAATCTGCTCGTCATCAGCGATTAATAATTTAAACAATTTATTTTCCCTCCATCTCCGTTAGAGGCATCACTACGGTTACTTTTGTACCTTCACCTTTCTTACTGATGATCTTCAAGCCGTATTCCGGTCCATACCTCAATCTAATTCGCTTATTAACATTAGTAAGGGCAAAATGTCGATTACTATCGAGGATTTCATCGTTAATATTCTTTTTAATTTCAGCTAGTCTCTCCTTTTCGATCCCTACTCCATTATCTTGAATAGTACAAATCAAATTCCCTTTATTCCGTTTGATTGTAACTTTGATAAAACCATTATCCTCTTTGGGCTCCACTCCGTGACAAATAGCATTTTCCAGTAGCGGTTGTAAAATAAAGACCGGGATTTTATAATCCAAGATTTTCGGGTCGATCTCAAATTCGCAATCGAATTTATTCTTAAAACGAATCATTTGAATTTTAGCATAACTTTTTAACTGTTCAACATTATCGGCAATCCTAATGAAATCGCTGCCATAATTAAGACTGGTTTTATGGTATTTAGCGACGGAATCGATCATTTCTCTTAAATCGTTATACTTTTCCAACTCCAACAGCCAACTCATATTGTTAAAAATATTATAGATAAAATGAGGATTTATTTTTGATTGTAATAATTTTAATTCTGCATCCTTTTTCAATAATTTTTCTTCATACAATTCCTGAAACAGATATCTAATATTCGCCACCATCCGGTTAAAATTACTATATATGTAGCCGAACTCATCTTTCCGATTATCTTCGATTGTTACATTTAAATTTCCTTGTTCTACTTTTTTCATGAAACCGATCAATTTATTCACGGGTTCAAACATTTTTTTAGTAGTAAAAATTATCAAAACTATGAGTATCAATAAGTTCGAAATCAAAAACATTATTACATAATTACGAAACTTGGAAATTTCCATTAATGAAGGACCAATCGGCGCGAAGGAAACAATTTCCCACCCGGTAGAGGATAAAGTATGAGTTAAAAACACACTGTTGATTCCTTGAATTCGCCCAAAATGTTCCCCCTTTTTTAGTTTTTCTTTAATTGTCCTGATATTGTGATTCAAATCGCCGTAATTATAATCTTCGCTTAATGATTCGACAATCACTTTACCCATTGGACTAATCAAAATATTGTTAGCATTAGAGTCACTGGATATTAAATCCTTGATCACCCTTTTGTCTATATTAATCGCAATCAATCCTACTTTTTCCCAAGTTACGGTAGAAACCAGAGGCCTAATCATGGTAACCTGGTTTTTTGCTCTTGATCTTAGAAAAGGTTTTGGGCCGTAATCATCAGTCCAAACGATCTTATCAACCTGACCCAATTGATGATACCAATCAATATCCTCCCGATCCAATTTAGAATAAATCCCTTGATCAGACGGCACCAATATCTCGGCTTTATTCAAAAAAAGATCGATTGAATTTACCTCTTCAGTTGTAAAGGCAATCCCTTGTAAAAAAGAGAGCAGATCCATCCGGCTTAAAATCTGAAACGGACTTCCGGTTCTTTCTTCCAATGCTTGTTCTTGGACCAATTGATTAGTAAAGATAATTTCAGAAGTGGTTTGAATATTTCCAACAATCAAATCCAGATAACGGCAGGTTTGTTCAATTTTATTATCAAACTCTCGCAAAACTATTTCCTTGACATTATCGGAATACATTTTAGAAAAAACGCCGTTCATGATTAAAAAAACTAAAAACATAATGATTCCCAAGTAGAGAATCATTTTTTGTTTTGAAGTTAAAATGAAGTCACTAGTAGTTTCCAGATTAACCGGTAATTTTTTCAGCATGGTCCTGCCCTTTTAAACTAAAATTATCTATATTAAATTCTACGGATTAAAAGCTGTTTTTAAATCAGTTTAGTATCCTCTTGTTTAGATTTCAAACTACTAGCTGACCGAATAAAATAAAAACTTAAATTCTATTGCTTCAAATCATAAAACTCTCGGTCATAGGCGTTCCGAACAGTTCCGTCCGGTTCCTGATAGTCGCCGCCGATATAACCGCTGCTATTGATGAATACCGGAACCAAATCCGGCTCGTCCCGAAGCGCCGCTTCCAAGGCCAGTAATGCCAAAGGTTCAACTGCATCTAATCTTGCGTATCGATATTCACGTCCTTTAAGAAAATACCCTTTGTGAAAATACGTTTTTTCAATGTTGGCGGCGATAACTTGGCCTAATCTCAAATACTCTGAATTTGAAGTCGCCCGAAAAAGGTCGACCAAGGCAAAAAGGGCTTTCGGATCGGAGCATTTAGTCTCCAAATTTATTTTAAGTCCCCTACCCGGTTCAACTCCTAAATCACCTAAGCTATTCCCCTTAGCAATACTTCGGGCCGTCTGCCATAACTTTTCGTCATTGATGTAAAGAAATCCTCTTGCATAAGTAAGCAAATACTTACAATCAGCATCTTCCCTGACCAAAGCAGTACCTGCTTTCCCATAATAACCATTACGTCTTAAAACATAACCTGTTAGATCATTTCCATCAGCAAACATTGGTTTAATTTGATTAGTTGCGCCGTCATACCCATACTTAGCGAAACTAAGCAGTCCTTGACGGCTCCATTCCAATAAATCACTGCCTGCAGCTGCAATTTCCCAAGCTAGTTGGATCTGCATCAACATATTCTCGCTGTATATTTTCTCTCCTTGCTTATGAAAAAGGACATTCCCCTCTAAGGCAATAGACCCAAATTCCGGCCCAAATTGTCTTTTAGCCCGATCACCAAATTTAGAAAGGGTAATATTATCATCAGTTGTCGCGGCGACTTGTTTCGGTTGGGTAAATTGATAAGCCCCAAGTCCGGTTTGAGGATGCCGGGCAGCAACATATTGCCAAGCTAAATGTTTAGCCCAATTTAACGCTTTCGGATCCCCGTTAAGCCGGTATAGAGTCCCGGCTGCATAAATCAGATCACTACCGGCATTAATAAAGGATAGCCCGTTGGATTCCCGAAAGGTTGGACGGTTTACCGGTGTATGGTCCCAAACCGGGCCTAGTTTTAATCCGTATTGGCCGTGACGGCTCAGATACAATTCATCCCAATCGATAATATGGGCATTCCAAAATGCCTTAATGAACCTAATTGTCGCTTCCGGATTGACTTCGTACATTAATTCGTAATAAGGAAAGGCATTTTTTAGCTCATGTACCATTTCCTTACCACCCGGACCGGTTGGTTCCAAGGTCAGCAAGTCGATAAAACGATGCCCGCCCCACTGCAGTAAGCCGCTATCATCGGCTAAATAGTCGAAATGATACTTTAACCCTGTTTGAGCCGCCTCTTTGTACTTGGGGTCTCCGGTTATATTCGTTAACGCGGTTAAAGTTCGATAAAGGTTTTGTTGGCAAGCTAGATTAGAGACTACTACTTCTCTTCCTCCAGGCAAGACCCATTTCAAATGTTCGCCGGTATTCACATCAATTCCATCGGCAAATAGTGGAGAAGGTCGTTCATGATAACGGTCCCTACCAAACTTCAAAACATTCTCAGCAAATTCCATTACTGTTTTCATCCGCATCACCTAGTTTTTATGATAATTATATTATAAAATCAAGACAGGCGCTATAAAAGCTCCTGCCTTAATTTTAATATAGAATTAATATGGCATCTTTGGCTTAAATCCTAAAATCTTCTTGGGTGAACTGTAAGTGGATCTGTACTCCGTCTCGGTTAAAAATAATCTAGTTGAAGTTTCTAAAGTAATAGCTCCCTCTCCGGTATTGCGATACTCTCTAAAAAACTGTTTTGCCGCAGTGGAGACATTGTCCCAATCAGCCCAAGCTCTGGAATTAATTTGGCCATGAATCTGTGAATTAAGAAAAACTACCTTTGCTTGGTTCGGCGCTCCATTGCTCCCGCCGTTCCAGGCCCCTCTCCCCAGAAAAATGTTTTTCCAGGTCATAGTGGGATCAACTGTTAACAGACACTCCTCAAAAACATATCCGTTGTTGAACCCAGCACCGTTGGTATCCGACGGAGCGGGGGCGGTTATATACCCGCCTTCTTTGTGAAAGATCGAATGAATATGGCAATTGTCAAATAAAACTGTCGCGCCGCCACAGATGAAGTCGACCTCCCCTTCAATGTAGCAATTTTCAAAATACTGTCTTCCGGATCTCAGATACATGGTGTCTTGCTGCCCGAGGAAGATGCAATTTTTCAAATATCCTTGATGCACGTTTTTCGTAGCCAATGTAACCGACCTTCTCTCAACATTACCCCAGGTTTTATTCCATTCCGCTCCTTTGTTGTAGAAAGTAATGTTTTCAGCGGTAAAATAGCCGGATTCGGGAAGATCCACTTCTACTAGAATGTTACCACCGATCCCGCCGTAATCCGATTCATAACCATAGATGATGGTATTAGCCGGACTTTCTCCGATTAAGCTAAGATCCGCTTTTGTTATTCTTATTTTTTCTTGATAAGTACCGGGTTTAATATAAATTAACGCGCCCGATTGAACCGCGTCGATCGCCTCTTTGATTGTTCGATAGGCTCCATTAGAACCGCTGGGGTCGACTATGGCCACGGCTTTTTTCAAGATACGTGGTGCTATTTTGGGATTGGCGGTTACTTTTTGGGCTATATTCTTACTATAAGGAAGTTTTGTAAGGTCGATTACGCCATCTTTGATAAAGGCGGGATCAATATAATTTAGATCTTTGCTACTGGCGTCAACAGCGGTCATATTAATACCCGTTGGTTTTTTAGCCGGTTTTTTGCTCACTGGGTCGGCATCGTCCACCAGTTCCGGGTTAGCCTCTAGGTCAAAACCGACAATTTTGCTTAATTCTTTAAGACTTTTACCGCTTACATCTTCGTCTTTAATCAGCAACAAATAGGGATAGCGTCCCAGTCCATTGGTACTTCCGTCATTTTCTCCAAACTGCAAAAAGTTTCCTGAGCCGTTTCTGTTTTCAAAATTAGCGGTCTGATGTCTTTGTTTCCCATTGATAAAAACCGTGGCGGTCATCGCTTTTCCATCGTCCGCCAAGCCGAAGACGAGCCGGTAATCATGCCAATCCGAAACAACATTCTCCGGATTTAACCGGGATAATCCGGAACTGCCTTTAATTTGGTTGGTTGAATTATGGCGAAGCAGGGATTGATATTCGCCCCGCTGCCACAGAGCCCAAAGGATTCCATAAGGGGTGCCTTTATCGGGAACAACCGCTCCTTTGGCCTTAAAAATGAGTGTGAGTTTTGTCTCGGTCCCATCGAGGGGAATGGTTAACATATCGTTTTGTCCATCTAAGGTATTTAATTTTAAAACTTTATTACCTCTTGTATCGTCAATCAATATAAAGTGAGAATTGAAAGTGTCGGAAGCGATAAAACCATTAGCTTCGATGTCCGCTTTAGGATCATTGGGATTTTTTAAACCAGGTATGTAAAAAATATAATTAGACGGTAATTTCACCATTGCAGCTTCAACTGAATCTTGTGGATGTCTCATAATTGAATTAAATACAAAACAAAACCCCAGCAAAAAAAATATAACAAATTTCTTTTGGTCCATAGGATCCACCCCTTAACCGTTTTTCAACGGTTTCTTCGTTATTATATGCGGTATGAGTTTTAATCTAAAAAATTGTCCTGCACTAGGGGAAACCCTTGTACAGGACAATTAGGAGATCTATTTACCGTTTAATTATTTCCTGGTGTTTAATTCTTTAATAATTTGATCGCCGTTGATGCTCTTGAAGTAAGCTTCATATTCTTTGAAGGCATCGGCAATGCTAACGGTGCCAATGATGGCTTTCAAAGCGATCTCTTGGCGTTTTTTGACCAAGCCCGGCCCCATCCTGTCATAAACAGCGGATTGACCCATGGAGATGACTTCTTTGCGACCGGTATATTTGCTGACGTCTTTAACCAAGTTGTAGTAAGTTTTTAAGTTCTCTTCGTTCGGGAAGGAGAAACCAAAGCTTTTTTGGAGATCTTCCAACGGAACATGACGTTTCATTAAGAGTGTTAAGTCTAATGACATACCGCCGGCTTCAGCTTGCGGAGTTAATTTGGCAGCTCCGTTTTCAACTACGAAGTGTTTCCCAGGGAGACCGACCTGCATTGCCTTTTGCCCGTCAACAGTGTAATAAGCCCAAGCAATAACGTTAACAGCGGCTTCCGGATTCTTTGATTTTGCGGAAACGGCGATTGCGTCTTGGCAAGCTTCGTTCAGAGTACCGCCATGACCTTTAGGCCCTTTCAGCACGAAGATCGGTTGCAGGTTCGGTTTGGCGTTCGGATCCAACCGGGTGATTTCAGCGTTATAATAGAAATACCGGTTGTCATAGTCAATGTTGGCAACCGCTTTACCGGAGATCAGGTTGTTCCGGAGCACGGTATTATCGTTGGTCGGGAATTCTTTGTCTAAGATACCTTCTTTATAAAGCTTATTGAGATAGGTTAAGCAATCTCGCATATCTTGGGTATTGAAGACATCATAATATTTGCCTTTCGCGTCTTTGATGAATTCATCATAAACACCGAAAGTATGATAGAAAAATGGTAGATTATCAAGGAATTTCGGATAGGTCAAAGGAATCCTGCCACTGACCTTTTTCATTTCATTGTAAAACTCATCTGTGGTCGGGGTATTCGATAATTTAACTCCATATCCGTCAGCCAAATCTTTCCGGAGCCAAATGAATTTCTCGGATTCTTTAGCCATCGGAATCCCGCGGACAACGCCATTGACCTTCATGTAATCGAAGTATTTCGGGTCGATATTTTTGAAAGCTTTGTTCTTTTTGATGAGTTTATCAAGATCAGCGGTATATCCTCTTTGGGTAAAGGTATGAATATTGACCATCGCCTTGGTTACCCGGAATACATCGGGGATATCTCCGGAAGCAAGCAGTACGTTAATCTTGTCGGAATAAGTATTCATCGGAGGAGCAATCATCTCAATTTTGGTGTTGGTCTGCTTCTCCATATACTTTTTGACTTCATCCAAATGACCGGGGTCAGCGCTATTGCCCCAGCTGGAACTGGGCAAACAAACTTTCAAAGGAACCGGCTTTTTGGCGCTAAAGCCGACGGCGCTTACTAATGAAAGCACCATTAAACCGACTAACACGAGCACTACTGTTTTTTTGGTTTTTAACACAGATCTTACCTCCTTAATTTTAAATGCTGTCCACTAAAGACAAAACACCTAAGCTCAGGCATCAACTCCTTTCATCAACCGGTAAAACCTGACAAGAGTGAAGAAAACTATAATTTATCTCTCCTCACCGCTTGTCAAAAACCGGATCTTATGGTGAGTGATGACCACTTTTTGTAGAAAATCGTGATGTTAGTTAATATTTCATCAAAAACCATATCTTTCCGCAATTATTCCAATTTTCCCATTAACCTTTAATTGAACCCAGCATAATGCCGGAGATAAAGTACCGTTGGATAAAAGGATACATAATTATTACCGGCAACATCGCTACGACCATTACCGTCATCTTAAAGTTACTGTAGACCCTGTTCTGGCCGGTCTGGACCGAAGCGTTTTCAAAGACCAATTGACGTAACAGGACTTGGACCGTATATTTGGTCCCGTCATTAATGAACATTACTACGTTAAGATATTGGTTCCAGTAATGAACAGCATAAAAGAGGGTGATCGCCGCGATGATCGGAATGGAGACCGGAATCACGATCCGGAACAAGATTCCCAGTTCGGAACAGCCATCCAAACGCGCCGACTCAATTAAACTCTCGGGAATGGAAACCATGTAATTCTTCATTAAAATTAAGTTATAGGTTTGAATTAAAACCGGAATCACGATCGCCGCATACTTATCAATTAAATGCAGTTTTTGGACTACCATATAAAATGGGATGATTCCGTTGGCAAAGACCATTGTAATGAAGATGAAGTTCATAAAAAAACCGCGAAAAACCAAATCCTTTTGGGCCAAAGCGTATCCGGCGAACAAAGTTAAGATCATCGAGGCAATCGTTCCAATAACTGTAGTAGCTATCGAAACTATAAACCCGTTCATATAACCGCTTTTAAAGACGAGTTCATAAGTTTTTAAGCTGAAGGATTCCGGCCAAACAACGAACTCTTTAAAAATAACTTGTTTATCCGGAGCCAAGGAGGTCATCACAGCCATCCATAATGGAAATAGCACCGCTAAGCAGACCGATACACATAAAACGGAGTTGAAAACCATAAAGGCTTTACGGCCGATACTATCTTGATATATCATCTTTTTCACCTCTAAATTACTAAAATATTGCCTGAACCTGAAATTTAACTGCTAATGTTTTAGAGCACACTCTCATTGAAGATCTTTTTACTCAAATAATTGGTGCCAAATACTAAAATGGTGCTGGTCACGGAAGTAAATAAACTGATGGCCGTCGCAAAACCGAAGTCTCCGTTTTGAAGACCTTCCACAAACGAATAAGTATTCAAAACATCGGCCACATCATATACTGCCGGGTTATACATAACCAATACCTGCTCAAAGAGGCGCAATATACTGGCGACTTGCAACAAGAGCACTGTAGCGATTGTACTGTATAAAGAAGGCAAGGTGATATGAACTAATTTGCCCCAGGCCCCAGCTCCGTCTACCCAGGCTGCGTCATACAATTCGGGATCGATCGTTACCAAGGTGGCGATATAAATAACCGCTCCATAACCGACATCCCTCCAAATATGGGATGATACCAGAATAGACCGGAACCATTTCGGTGAAACAAAGAAGAAGATCGGTTCGCCTCCAAAAAACTTAACGACCTCGTTAACAATACCGGAACCGGGCGATAAAAGCATCACAAAGATACTTCCTACCACAGCCCAGGAAAAAAAGTGAGGAATGTAAACGATAAATTGAATTACCCGTTTAAAAGCCACGCTGCGAAACTCATTGATCAACAATGCCAAAACGATCGGCAACGGGAAATAAAAAAGTAAATTGTAGCAGCTAATGAGCAGTGTGTTTTCCAAGGCGTTCCAGAAACCGGGCGAGAGGAATAACCTTTGGAAATTAGCAAGCCCCACCCAGTTGACCGTAGCGCTAAAACCATAGTCCGTAAAGGCTACAATTGAAAATGCCATCGGCATGTACATAAAAATTACATACCATATCAACGCCGGTAGGAGTAACAAAAGAATATATTTTTGCTGATTAATCCGGGCTAATAACGGCTGCTTTTTTTTAGGCAAATGGATAGCTTGATCAGTTTGAACTTCTGAATTAGTCATTATTTTCACTCCTTATACCATGTACTTACATTCTATAATTGAACCGGAACAATTCCAAGACGATTAATTTAACATTCTTTACTCTTTTTTTACTTAATATTAACAAAACCAGACAATCTTCCAACCCTTTGATACAATTGGGTTTTTCATTGAATGTTATTTGTTTTCCCTGATTATACAGGTTTGAAATACATGTTTATACAACCAGCATCCCGAAGGCGATTCGACCATAAACCGATATCGATCTTAGTTGTAGATTATAACTTAATCAAACATCCCTGTTTCGCTAAATGTGTTAAAACATGCCTGGCGGCTGCATTATCGTTCGGCTGAATCAGGTTATGGTCCAGCTCTACAATTCCTAAATGGTTTAACTGCAACAAAACGTTGATATTACGGATCCGATTGTATGATAATCTTAATTCATTCAAATTAATTAGCTTAATTAAAGGTCTGATATTTTCGATTAAATTATCCGACAGGTCTAGATCGGTCAGTCCGTTTAGGGACGCTAGGGAACCAATTTCCCGTATTTTATTTGATCCCAAGTATAATAAATGCAACTTTTTTAATCCTTTTAAACTGTCTACATCTCTAATCCCATTGTTACTCAGCCATAACTTCTCCAAGCCTGCCAAGTCAGCCAAGGAATTAATATCGCCAATCCCATTCCCGGAAATGGATAGCACCCGTAGTTTTTTAAAACAATTCATTCCAGTAATTTCGCGAATCTTATTCCCGGTTAAATGGAGTTCTTCCAATTGCCTTAAACCGATTATCCCTTGGATGTCTTCAATCTCATTATAGGAAAGGACCAGGTCTTTTAATTTTGATAATCCGGTTAACGGCTGGATGTCGGTAATTTGATTGCGGCCTAGATATAAACGGTGTAAATTCTTTAATCTTGCCAAACCAGTAATATTTATGATTCGATTATGAGACAAATTGAGAATCTGGAGGCCAGTCAGATGTGCCAGAGGATCTAGGGATTCGATTTGATTCCCCATTAAATAAATTTCTTTTACGGAAACCAATTGTTCAATCCCTTGAAGACTGGAGATATTATGGCGCGGCGCATTTAATACTTTTAGGTTTTTGATATCCTTGAACTTTAAATCTCCATCAGGCTTACCGACACTGATTCGTATTACGGCTTCTAATTCAGGATCGGTAAAAGAGATTGTCCGGTCTTTTTCCAACTCCTTTATTAATCGCAATCCCCGCTGATAGATGGGAGAGGAATATTCGGTTAATTCTTCCTTTCCCAATGCGACCAGAGATCCGGATGATACTTTGCCCACTGTTTCTACACCCCGTTTAAATTGCCGGTTGTTTGTTTTTCTTGGCGCGATTCAAGCGAATGCAGGCCTCAGTAATTTGCCGGTTTAAGTAGCCGGCCATTTCCTCCAAAAGGTCAATCCCTTTCTCCTTCATTTCCTCATATTTTAGTTTAAGTTGATTAAGAGAGGAACTTTTTAATAGATTCATCTCGGCGGCAATTTGGGCGAACCTCTTTTCAATACTAGCGATTTTACGAATTACCCGCACCAAGTCAACTCCGGTTCCTGCCCCTTTAACCGATTCCGGGCTGTGTTTGCCTTGAGTAAAAAGTTTCTCAAGAAGCTGTTCATCCCCGTTTTTATATGCCTGATTAGCTTCAGCCATCAGTTGTTGAAATTGGTCCTGTTCCTCTTCGTCTCTGGCAAGGTCCGGATGAAAATTCTTAGCTATCTCCCGGTATAACTTTTTTAACCTCTCCGACGGCTTAAAATTTTTAGGTTGACCTTTGGTCTCGTTTGCGCTCCGGGCTGACTCCTCCGCCTTAGTCCTGGCCTGTTCGGCCTTTTTCCAAGCTTGATGGCTGGCCGGCTTTTTTAAGGCTTGAAGATCAGCCAAATCGGCTAAAATAGCGTCTAATTCGGCGTAAAGTTTACCCAATGCTTGAAGATAACGGTTACGGAAAGCATTTAATTCCGCCTGGAAGGTAACCAATTCCAACTCCCGTTGAGCTAGTTCAGCTTCCAGCGCCGTTAACTCCAGCCTCTTCTTTTGTAACTCCTTTTCTTCCGGGGTCATCTCCCGGACAATCGCCATCCCCATCAAGAATTCCTTTACTAATAAAATCCATTATTAATCATGTATCAATTATAATAACCGCATCGTAAGGCTGTATAATCTAAGGTGCAATTTAGCAAGAAGTTGAACTTGAATGTGAATATTCGGCATATCCAAAAAAGACCCTTTTAACAAATTAGAAATATTTTTGGTGAATAATTTTTTATATAGAGCCCAACGCTTGATCTTATATTTATTAGCCTTAAATTTTTCGGTAATTGACTTCTGTTATGCAAATGCTTCATCTTGAATGTTCTTATTTTCATAGCAAAATAAACACATTACAAAATAAGTTTTTAAAAATTCGACTAAATTAAAAGGAAGAATCGGATCTAGGAGGAATTATTAAACATAAATTTTAACAGGATAGGAGTTCGATTAATGATAAAGATCGTAACCGATACTACTTCCTCATTCACTAATGAAGAATATGCCAAACACGGCATTACTCCAGTCCCTTTATATATCAGGGAAGGAGACAACACTAAAAAAGAGATGTTGGAAATCTCTTATGAAGAATTCTACGGCAAACAACGGGCCGGCTCCAAATTCACCACTTCCCAACCGGATCCCAATTCTTTTATGGAGGCCTTTCGACCAGTGATCGAATCCGGCGACGAGGCAATTTGTGTGACCATCTCCAACGGCATCTCCGGAACTTACAATTCCGCCCATTTGGCAAGACAAATGCTGGAGACCGATCAGATCTCGATTGTCGACTCTTATCAAAGCGGTTTAAACCAAGGCGCCATGGCATTAAAGGCCGTCGAATTGGCCGCCGCCGGAAAAAACCGGGAACAAATCGTAGCTTCTTTAGAAGAGATGCGCAAGCGAACCAGGGTCTACTTTGTAGTAGAATCCCTCCGTTATCTGTATGAAGGCGGCAGGCTAAGCGGCGCTCAAGCTTTAATCGGGTCGATGATCCAGGTCAAACCCATCGTTTGGTTTGATGAACGGGGAACGATGACTACTTATGAAAAGGTGCGTACTTTAAAGAATGCCAAAAACCGCGTCTTGGAGTTGTTCGAAAAAGACATCGCCAATCTCGGCTTGGAACAAGTCGGGCTCCATTTTGGCGATAACCAAGAGGAAGCTGAAAGCTACGCCAAAGAACTGGAGGAGATCGCCGGACAGCCGGTCCCCTTGGTCAGGCTCTCGCCGGTAATTGGGACCCACACCGGCCCGGATATTCTGGGGGTTTGTTTTACAGCTCAAAAGCCTTTTTGGGATTGACCAGATTTTAAAAGAGCCTTGAAAAAGGCTCTTTTAGTTTACGCTTAATAGCAAAATCTCTAAGGTGGATACCCGCTGCCAACTGCCAACCCCGAATTAATCATCCGAACCCGTGAATCATGTTTTTGAATGTTTCGCGTCAAACTCCCGGTAGGCCAAGAGGTTTCGCTTTAATAGGTTCGGCGTATCCAACTCATAAGGGCAATGCTTGCGGCAGTGACCGCAGTCAATGCATTTTTCGATCAACTCCATTTGTTCCCGCCACTCGTCCGTCAAATAATTTTGATAAACCGCCCGATTTAGAAATAACGCCATCCTTGCGGCTGTCGGAATTTGGATTTGGGCGGGGCAAGGAAGGCAATAGCCGCAACCCCTGCAAAACTCGGCGCTTAACTCGGTCCGAAATTCATTGATAATCTGCCACATTGCTTCGTCTAAAGGCGGCGGATTTTGCTCGCAAGCGAGAAACTCTTCCAATTCGGATTCTTTTTGGACACCCCAGATCGGTAAGATATTCCGATACTGCCTTAGAAAGACGAAAGCCGCCTTGCCATTGTTGATCAAGCCGCCGGACAAGGCCTTCATGGCAATTAGTCCCACGTCTTTTTTCTCGCAAAGGCTGACCAATCCAAGATCTTTATCGTTCGAAAGTAAACTCAAGGGGTATTGGACCGTATCGTAAAGGCCGGAATCAACCGCTGCGACCGCCACATCCAGCCGGTGATTGGTAAGGCCGATGAATCTAATCATCCCTTTATCTTTAGCTTCCAATAGCGCCCGGTAAAGTCCTTCGGGATCGTCCGGATCGGGCAATGCTTTAGGGTTATGCAACTGGTAAAGATCGATGTAGTCCGTTTTTAAATGGCGGAGGCTTGTCTCCAAATGCGCGAAGAAAGTCTTCCTGTCTTCAGCCCCGGTTTTGGTAGCGATAATGATCCGTTCCCGAACGTCAGCCAAAGCGGCGCCGATCTTTTCCTCACTATCGGTATAAGCCCGGGCGGTGTCAAAAAAGTTTATTCCCCGGTCATATGCTTTGCGTAGCAAGCGTCCCGCCTCTTGAATACCGATTCTTTGAATCGGAAGAGCGCCGAAACCGCTGCGGCCCGCCATTAAATTGGTCCGTCCCAGTCTTATTCGGTTCATTTCATTACCTCTCTACCCTTATCATTTTGGTGTAAATTCTAAATTCGAGGTTAAATCGGTTATCCCTTGTTAAAAATCGAAAAAGGACTTGAATAGGCATTTCTTTTATTAAAAATGCAATTATTCCTCTGCTTTTAGATGCCAATGCAAATTAGCCCCTTGTCTCCATAGGTCTTTTTTCATTCCAAAATCATTCTTACACGACGGCCCGGACCCCCCAAAGACAAGAGCAACATGGATGTCACGACCATATATTATTAATTGCTGTTGTGTTACTACCGCATACCGCATCGCATAATTACCCCTTAGTTCCTTTAAAAGGGTCGCTCTCGAACAATAATTTCTCTAGAGGAATTTTTTGATTTCTCTAGAGAAATTTTTAAATTAAGCCAAGTAATTTTAAAATTTAACCAGAGGAACTTTGAAGTTTCTCTAGAGGAATCTTTTAGTTTCTCTAGAGAAATTTCTAGATCAAGCCAAGGGATTTTTAAAACCGGGCCGCTCAAGATCGGGGATGATTTTTTCAGTAAAGATTACCAAGTGGCGACGCCGACTTAGCGTTTTGAATGTGGGCGCGCCTCAGCAACAAGCTTTACTTGAATTATACCAAAAATTAGGTGAGGCAGAAGCTCAAAGTCTAGCCGGATTACCGACAATTTCTCATCATGATTTCATGAAGAAATTAAAAGATCAATTGAATGAGCAAAAAATATGAAGTTCGATATCTTTTGGCAGTTCAACAAGATTTAATAGATATTTTAAATTACATCAGACAAGATAATCCAACTGCAGCTTATAAACTCATCCAGGAAATTGATCAAGTTGTCTCCGGACTCGAAGAATTTCTAAACATGGGTGTAATCCCAAAAGATCTTCGATTGAAAAGCCTAAACTATCGGATGCTTGTTATAGACAATTATCTGGTATTTTATGTTGTTAAGAACCATATTGTCGAAATCAGACGGATCATTCACGGCAAACGAAAATATTCTTTCATTCTTTAAAACTTACTTTTTTACCCAGCAGCACGACGCTACGGAGATAATGTGAATGTAGATGGTTGTTGTCCGAACCGAAGCATGACCCATGAGTTGCTGGATGTAATGGATATCAGTTCCGGCTTCTTTTAATATATTCTTGTCCAAGAATGAAGCCACCTTTTAAAAGCTCTACCGCTAAACTCTTTAGTCCTATTAGTTTTGTAAACCTAAAATCCAGTCCACCCAACTTAATACTGTCTGTGCTCTTCGCTCAATCGTGTTATGACTATCTGCACTGACCCCATAAATATAACTACACCGCATGATGTCGCAGACATCCTGTTTATCAGGAATATTGCTTAATTCAAAATATCGCCCCAGAACCTTATAAAACACTTCATGTTCGAGAATGCATTTAACCAGTGATAAGTATTTATTTCTAACGCCGAAATCAAATTTATTACTGGACATTCTTCCCGAAACAGTCAAGAATGTTTTTTCATCAGCTATGTCATCCATTATTCCGGCCAAATAAGCATAATGCAATGCAAGGCTTTCGGAATACAAATTATTGTACTTAATACTTTCAATAAAACTTGGGGGGGTATAACACTAGTCTCAACGTCATCATAACTAACCGAAAAATAGGATTCGAATTTTCCAATGACATATTTGGAGCGTGATACAGGAAGGATGGTAAGTCGGTTTTCTTTGAAGATTTGAGGGAGGTTAATTAAATGATCGAACTTAGCCATTAAGCAGGCTTCCCGGACGGTGTTTATCGTGTTGGCTTCAATCTCGAACCTACCAGAACGTTGAATGGCCTCTAATATACTGTACTTATCGAATAATGCTTGCCAAGCCTTATCATTTTTTGTTAAAACAGTCATAATTCATTACCAGAACCTCATCAATTTTTCCGCGTCCAGTGGCAACAGAGTTGATGTTTCGGCTAGCAGCCACTGTTACTATAGAAAAATCCTTATATAAATTAAAAATAAAATTTGTTGCGGAATTACTTAACAAGACAAAGCAACCCTTATCAGATAATTTTTTATAAACATCCCGTAATCGTTCCTGTTCACCCTTACCAAAACCGTTTAAATCATATCCCGTAAATGATGATGTATCTGAAACGGGGTCATAGGGAGGATCAAAGTAGATAAAATCTCCTTTTTTTGCAGTCTTTACTGATTCTTCAAAGTCCATATTAAGGATTTTAATATCCTTATTAACTAGGTAATTATGAACAGCTTTAAGTACAATTTCATCAACAATTTTGGGGTTGGTATAACTTCCAAAAGGAACATTAAACTGCCCGGCGCTATTGACTCTAAATAATCCATTGAAACAGGTTTTGTTAAGATAAATGATTCGAGAAGCTCTTCTAACAGGGTCGAGATCATAGAAACCGGTATCTCTATCTAAATCCCGGATTTTATAATAGTATTCTTTTTCATTTTTATGCTGTCGAAGATTAAGAATTAGTTCATCAATCGAATTTCTAATTACCTCATAACAATTAATCAACTCAGAATTACTATCATTGATAACCCCTATTGATGGTTGAAGATAAAACAATACTGCCCCGGCACCAATGAAAGGCTCGTAATATATATTGTATTTTTGGGGAATGTATTTACCAATTGTTGGTAAAAGCTGTCGCTTTCCCCCGGCCCATTTTAAAAAAGGTTGAAGTAGCTTGTTTTTTTTCAATAACATTCACCTTTAGAATTATTGATATAAATAATCTATCACGAACACATGTTCTTGTCTAGATCAATAATAATAATTCTATAAACACCTATAAACCTCCTTTGTTGTTTAAACACCCTAATCCACTACCTACTATATATACTTATAAATTTCCCTAAGGCCTTTTTTGCCAAATAAAGGATGAATCCTGTGTAACATTGATGAAAAGTTTAAATCTCCAACCCATACGAATCATCCAGTTTATCTTTTAAATAACCGATACAATCTTGAACCCCAAGGTTATAAAATACCGGCGCCATCTTCTCGATTATAAAATCCAGGAAAAGAGTGGCTGCCAGGTCCCCAAGCTCCTCGTCCCGCTCCTTTAAAAAATATTCCTTAACCAGCGAGAGCAGCGGTTCTTTTTGTTCTCTGCTCAGTTTAAGCCTGTTTCGCATTCTTCCTCCCAGTGCTATCACTTCTGTCTTTTATATATGTTGTACTAAATATTCCGAACGCTTCATTGAAGCAATACATATTCCAAAATTTACAAATTGCTCTTCCTTGAACATTCTTAATTCACCAGATTATTTACCCGGTTGGCCTGGTCCCGGATTCGGACCTTCCACCCTCACCTGCCAAGTATGACTGGCCCGGGCGCTATGGCCGGGAAGATCGTCGCTAATCCGTAAAATTACCGTATATATGCCGGGATTGGCGAAAGTATGCCGTAGGCTCTTTCCCTTATGAACCAGCCGGTCATCGATATACCACTCATAATCCAGCTTGGTAGGAGAACCGCTGATCTCCGGGACCGCTTCGCCCTGCACCGCCAGGGGTGCATTTCCCATTAACGGAGTCAAAGTGCTGCGGGATGTCACTAACGGCGGCAACACATCAACCGTTACCAGCTCGGAGACTTCAGTATCGTTTAACCGGTCCCTTACGGTTAAAATCACCTTATACCGGCCCGGTTCTGAGAAAGTATGCTTCGGGCTGGTCAACGTGGAAGTGGCGCCATCGTCGAAGTCCCAAAGATATTCAATTTCCGTGGGACCGCCTTCAACCTTTAGGTTGGATTCGAACTGGACCTGGCAAGGTATGGTCCCGCTGGGCTTGGAAGCTTTAATCTTCAAATTCAATCTGGGTTTGGTTACGGTTATTAATTCCGACCAAGGCTCGATCAACAGAGCCGGATGATACTCATCGGTTACGGTTAAAGTTATCAGGTAATCCCCGGCGAACCGGTACTCATGTTTCCCGGAATTTTCCGCACTAGTGGTCCCGTCCCCAAAATCCCATCTGATATTCAATTTGGAAGGCCCCCCGTAAACCTTAGCGTTTGTATTATAATAGACTTCCAACGGCATCACTCCCGTTACGGGAGAAATGTAAGGTTTGGTCGTAATTGCAAAGGGGTTTACGGTGATAGTCCAATTTTTATCAATCGTCGGCCCCAGACTATTTTCAACCCTTAACTTCAGGTTGTAGACCCCGGCCCTTTTATATACGTGTTCGAAGTTTACGCCATTTGGGACCGGTTCTCCGTCACCGGAATCCCAGGAACAGATGGAAGTTGAACGGTAATGATTTTTGATATTGGCCGCGATTGTTACTGGAAACTCTTCATAGCCGCTAATCGCGGAAATTACCGGATTCAACTCGAGCGCTTCCGGAACTTTCATCTTAAAAGCCAACGTATGCTTGAGGCCTTCATCGGCGACTGAAATCCCGATATCGCCCGGTTTGAATGAAGCCTCGATCATATTGCCCGGTACCTCTCTCCCGCCGGGCAGATTCCAGATCCATTGGCATCCTTCCGGGCCGGCGACGGTCATTTTAAATGCGCCCACAGTAGTGAGCTCGCTAGCGGTAACCCGCAATGTCTGGTAATTACAAGAGGCTTTAACCTCAGCGGCATGTTTAGTACCAATGATGCTTTTAAATTGCCCGGTATAAAGTTGAAACTTACAAAATTGGCCCGGTCCTAAACGAATGGTTCCGCTTTTCTTATCCCCTTCCTCTAGAGACACTTCTTGCCTACTAATGCCTTTACTGTCGACCACGAAAATTTTAAAATAGGGAGCTTTCTTTACGCTTAAATGTCTATTCTCCACTTCAGCCTGCCACTTCACATCCGCCGTAAATGTCAATGGTTCTTCCGGAATTGTGAAAGTTTGAGTCTGATCGTAATCCGACACTTTTCCGGAAGCTTCTTTAGTTATATGAAAGGTTTGAGAATAATCTTCAGCCATTCCATAAGGAGTTTCTTTTGCCCAGCAGAAGATGACCGTCAACAAACAAAGAACCAAGGCTATCCGTTTCATAAATCATTCCCCTTTCGCATCAAAGCATAAGAGAACCAACAGAAGGTCAATTCGATTATTATATTTTCGCCATTTTCTTGGAAAAACCTTCCTGACTTTTTCCTTCGCCAACAAGTTATATTAAACATCTTTTGAAAGCCCGCTTTCCTTTAACTTAACCCAAAAATCCCATAGCAGGGAAGCCGGGGTTAACCCCGAATCATCTTGCCAAAACACTGAGGAGGCTTTATTATTGAATCAAACTATTTGCCGGTTTCGCTAATTTGTTTAATCATTACTTTAGCGGCCCGGCTGGACTTTGGCTCTTTCAAGGCTAATATCGGGCTGGGTCATATCGCTAAACAACTCGGGATTAAACCGGGCTCAGCTAAGTTTCACGTCTTAAAAAATAAAGCAAATTATCATTCAGGTAAGCTTAAGAATAAAAATGGGCCTAAAAATAACAAGCAGAAAAAGAAATGGTGAAATAAACCGAACGGCGAAAGGATGAAAAAAATATGAAAGCGGTTATTACCTATGTGCATCATAATTGTTTTATCTTAAAAGATTCATCCCGGACATTTCTCTTCGATTATCCCGACGACCGCTTTCTCACCCCCAGAATGCGGGAGGTCGTCACCAACGGACTCCGAGGTTCAAAGGCGTTTGTTTTCGCCTCCCACAGTCACCAGGACCATTTTAATCCGAAGCTTATGGATTTAGCCGAAACCACTTCCCAAGCCACATTTATCCTCTCCGAGGATATTGTCGAAAGACATCCCCGGTTTGGAAAGGTTGAAAACTGCATTATCATTAAACCATCGAAAACTTATGAACTGGAAAAAATACAGATCAACTCTTTCCCCAGCAATGACCTGGGGGTAGCTTATTTAATCCAAAGCGGTGACCGCACCGTTTATTTCGGCGGCGATCTCGCCAAGTGGAGTTGGGATGATTTCACTCCCCGGGAACGACATTGGATGGAGAAGCACTTTCAAAATACCATTGAAACTCTGGCTAAATACCGAATCGATATTGCCTTCGAAAATACCGATCCCCGATTGCCAAATTGGGCCGGGGCCGCCGAATTCATCCAAACCGTCAAGCCAAAACTCTTTGTTCCCATGCATGCTTTCGGTGATCTCCACTCATTGAAGGGTTTTGTGAAAGACCTGGGCCGGACCGAAAGTGAAATATTTCAATACCATGAAACCGGGGATAGAATCGACCTGCGCCACCAGGGAATGGTCAATCTAACAGCCGAAGTAACAGATAGTGACGATCTATCATCGGATACCGAATAGCATTCAATGCCAAGATAGATAGGCAAACCAAAGTAATGGCCACCGCTATAAGGGTGGCCAAATTGATTTTTAGATAAGATTATTCTTCTATCTTACTTTATAAATAAAGATTGTTTCGGGCATTTTTCGACACAAACCCGGCATTGTAAGCAATCCCCATCTTCGATCCGGCCTGCTTCTCGGCAAGCCGCCACATCTATCCCAATCGGGCAATAACGGGAGCATAATTTACAATCAATACATAGCTCTTTTAAGAATGTCACCCGCCTTAATCGAATGCTGACATTTTTCAATCTCGCTACCCAATTGGCCATAGTACCCATAGGGCAAATCACGCACCAGGTACGATAATTATAGATAATACCCAGGATTATTCCTAATAAGGTGGTCAATAAAACCATCCGCACAAACACAAAGCCGACCGCAACCAAGCTTCCCCAGGCTAATATGATTTGAATCGCAAAGGCTCCCATTAGCAATATTAAAAACGATAGTCTGAACCAAGGCTCTTTCAAAATTCGGGGAATTCCTCGTTTTAAAGTTATTTTAGCGAGCAGATAGTCATTAAAACTCCCTCGCGGACAATAATGGCCGCACCATTTCCTGCCACTCCAAAAAGCGGTAACGACCGGAGCTAACATGCACAGCAAAGCAATTACCCCAATCGCTGGAAACAAGATACCGGTAATGATAAATCCTATTAATAATAGCCAAACCCATTGGCGCCATTTCTCTTTCATATTCAGCAATATCAAACTCCTTTCCTTGATATACCCCGGTGGGTATATTATAAGTTTAATAAGACGAATTGTCAATCAATGACTTCCATTTACAATTTTTTTATAGAATACTAAAGATTTAACTTAACTTAATAGGATTTTAATTATGGATGACTAATAATACAGATCAATATCTGCTACAATGCTTTTAAATGATAATAATATTAATAATTTAGGTTAAAGATTATTCAACACCACTATTCAAAGGAGTTCAATGGATACTATTTTTCGACTGATTACTCATCTTACCAATCCCGAGGTCTTGGCCGAATACGATCAGTATTTATTACTGATCATCCTGATCTTTAGTTTTCTCGAAGTTGTGATACCCCCTATCCCCGGTGATACAGTGTTAGTAGTTGGCAGTTCGATTGGGGGCATTGCCGGAATTAATCCGGTGTGGATCGTTATCAGTTCCTTCGCGGGAACCTTTACCGCCTCATTATTACTATATAGTCTAGGTAATAAATTCGAACACAAACTGCTGGTATCTCCCAAATACTCGTGGTTACTAGATACCAAGACTTTTCTGGAAATTGAAAAGTGGTTTAAAAAATATGGTTATTGGACCCTGATTCTCAGCAGGTTTTTACCGATCGCCCGTTCGGGAGTAGTTTTAGCTGTGGGGATCGTCAACTTTGAGCGGCGCCGGGCTTTAATCGCTCTTTCTATCAGTATTCTTCTTTCCTCAACCTTATTTGTTTTATCCGGCCGCTTTCTGGGACGCCGCTGGAAAGAGGCTTATCTGGAATGGGGTCCCAAGTTTCAACTAATCTTAGCCATCTCGCTCGGACTTTTTGTATTACTCGCTATCGGGATCGTTATTTGGAAAAAGCTAACAGGGAGGCCACAACGGGACTAAATGGAGAAATATGCCGATTTTGACGCGTTGTTATCAATCTCCTTGTATTAACCATTGGTAAAATGATACTATAAAGATATCTTAATTCGAGGTGATACAAAATGATTTTAGGCGTCAGAGCCCATGATTATGGAAAAACATCCGTGGAGGAATTGGCCAAACGAATTGCGGCTAAAGGATTTACCAGTGTTCAGTTGCCTTTATCCAAAGCCATCGCTAACATTGATACTGGTCTCGGACGACTGAACCCCGGTATGGCAGGTTACATCCGGGATGTTTTCGCCGTCCATAATATCAAAATTGCAGTGTTAGGCTGTTACATCCATCTAGTCCACTCGGATCCCAGGATCCGCCACCACGGATTAGCGAGTTTCAAGGAACATCTCCGCTATGCCAGGGATTTTGGTTGTTGCATTGTCGGGACTGAATCCGGATCGGTCAATCCCGGGGGACCGTCTTCCGAAAATCATACTGAAGAAGCTTTCCAAACTTTAATAGAGAGCCTTACGGAACTAGTAGCTGAGGCTGAAAAATTCGGGGTTATGGTCGGTATAGAAGGTGTTGCCAAAGAAACGCTATCGACCCCGGAAAAGATTAAGCGGCTGATCGATACTATCAAATCAAACAATTTACAAATTATTTTTGATCCTTCCAATTTGATCTCCGAAGACAACTATCAATCCCAGGACGAAATCTATGAAAAGTCCTTTGAATTGTTTGGTGATCGGATTGTAATCATTCACGCCAAAGACTTTGTGATCGAAAACGGCAAAAAACAATTGGTCCAGGTCGGTAAAGGGATTCTCAATTATGAATTATTATTGAAGTTAATCAAAACCCGTAGACCTTATATTAATGTATTGTTAGAAGGAGCCTCTCCCGAAACGGCTGTTGAAAGTGGGGAATTTTTAAAAACAATTTATGAGAGGGTTTAAACCGGTCCTGATTTAAATACTCTATACGAATGTGGTCTTTTATATTAGGGATAACCCCCGGATTAATAATGATTATAATTTACTCTGCCGGTAGGTATTATATAATAAAAGCCGGAGGTGTTATTGATAAGTGAAATTTAAAGCTTACGCCATTACTAACGAAATTGATCTTAATAAAATTGCCTCCCGCTGTAATATCCCCAAGAAGTATACTTGGGAAGAACCGCTCATCCTCCAAGACGAATTTCTCGCTTCCATCCTCGACCATCAAGTGGACCAATTTCAACAAATAATGATTTTTGCCTTCGGGAGCATAGTCTTTATCAACGTCCCTGTCCAGGATGAGCCAAAAATGTTTAACTATCTCAAATCCATCAAACCGGAACTGGATCTGAAAACTTCCCGGCGTTATTTTGACGATTATGAATTAAGGGAATCGGACCATTCCGGAGAACCTTTCGCAAAACTGCATTTCACCGACGCATATGCTGTTGTCCCTCATTTCCAGCCTTACCATCCGGAGTTGATTTCGGTGGTAATCGCCAAATCGGTGGCCCTTGAAAAAGTTGAGGAGCAAGTCGGCAAGATCTTAGACCGACTTGAAAATATGATTGACCGTTTGGAAAAAGGCAATTTAAAGATCAGCGATAAGGAACTAGCCAGAACCACGGCTCGAATCATCCGGCATGAGTATAATACTATTAACTATTTAATGATCCTTGATAAACCGGATATTACCTGGGTCAATAGCGAAGCCGGGAATTTTTATGAACAAATGAGCGATTTTTTTGAGTTAAATGATCGCTATGCGATTTTCAAACAAAAAACGGATATCCTCAACGTTATCGTCGGGCATTTTTCTTCAATTAGCCACTCCATCCGCGGTCTGTTCGTCGAATGGCTGATCGTCGCCTTGATCTTGGTCGAAGTTTTCTTAATGATTGCTGATCTGATCAAGTAGGCAAATATTAAGTTATGTAGGTAAAAAAATGAACTACTCCGCCTCTTTTAGCTGCTATAAGGTCTCCTTGGAACCGAACCTTCACCGGGTAGCTGAGTTTTTTAAGGTTCCCTTTTCCGGTATTGACCCTGATTTTGTGGTGTTCGAACCGAAACATGTCGGCGCTGTCTTAAAATTTGAAACCCCCGCCAAATTGGTTTGGCTTTTCAAGTGGGGCTGCATTTGTTTTATTAACTTCGAATCATCGGAAACTTACCGTTTTCTGAAAAGCTTGGAATCAACCTATGGTTCGATTGATTTTAATTTATTTACCAAATACAATGAAAATTACAACCTAGCATTGGAAAATTCTCCCGAACCCCTAGCCTTTTCGAATATTTTAAAGCTATATGCTATCGTGCTTTCCAAATCAACCGAATTGAAATTCCTCGAAGAAAATCTGGACCTCATCTATGACCAAGCCGAACGCCTCGTCTTTGATTTGCAGCGCGGTTTACCCAAACCAACCAGCCTGATCTTGAAAAAAATGACCTTGGGCATTGTTAAGATCCAACTGACACTCATTAATACTCTTAAGGTTTTGGACCGCTCCAGGGATTTTGACGATTTAAAACTCAAAAACATTTATGGCTCAGCTATTAAAACTTTTGAACTCCCAAAACGATTTAAGACTATCCAAACCAAAATCAGCGCTATTATTGAGATTATCACCCCCTATCAAAAACTTGGTTTTAATCAACGCGAGACACGTCTTTTATTTTTAGAAATCATTTTGCTGGTATTTTTCCCCTTATCTCGGCTTTCAGATTATTTTTTGCTAAAAATATTGACTTTCTTGCGCTTTCTGTGATAATTATTATTGGCTTAAAAATATATAAAGTGAATGACCTAATTTCATCCTAAATTTATTTGAATTTCGGAAAAAATATATCGCTGATTCACGGCGGTGTATTTTATACTTTTATCCATCTTCTTTGGAGGAAATCAATGAATAAATACCTCATTAGTATGCTGGATGTTTCTAAGGATTACAACGGCACTGAAGCCATAAAGAATATTACTTTAAATATTAAGAAAAACGAATTTCTAACCATGCTTGGCCCTAGCGGCTGTGGTAAAACAACCACTTTGAGGATTATCGGCGGTTTTGAATATCCCTCATCAGGCCAGATTCTCTTTGAAGGAACTGATCTGATTAGCCTGCCGCCTTATAAGAGAAAGGTAAACACGGTTTTCCAAAAGTACGCCCTTTTTCCACATTTGAATGTCTTTGAAAATATTGCCTTCGGATTAAAAATAAAGAAACTTGCTCCCCAGATTATCTCGAACAAGGTAGGCCGGATCTTGGAGTTGGTATCGCTCTCCGGTTATGAAAAACGTTCGGTTAACTCTTTAAGCGGCGGCCAACAACAACGGGTGGCCATTGCCCGGGCTTTAGTGAATGAACCGGAAGTGTTGCTGTTGGACGAACCCTTAGGCGCCCTTGATTTAAAGCTCCGCAAAGGCATGCAGCTTGAACTCAAAGCTATGCAGCAGCAGTTAGGAATTACCTTTGTCTATGTTACCCATGATCAAGAAGAAGCCCTCTCCATGTCCGATACCATCGTAATCATGAACAATGGGCTGATTCAACAGACCGGGACCCCGGAATCGATCTATAATGAGCCGGTTAATGCTTTTGTAGCTGATTTTATCGGCGAAAGTAATATCATTGACGGGATAATGCTGGAGGATTTCCAAGTTAATATCAGCGGTAAAAATCTGCGCTGTTCGGATCGAGGGTTTGGCCAAAACGAGCCGGTCGATGTGGTAATTCGGCCCGAAGACCTCGAGATTGTCGATGAATCGGAAGGAGCATTTCAAGGAACCGTTAAATCCGTGACCTTTAAAGGTGTTCACTATGAAATGACCGTTCAAGCCAGGGATGCAGAATGGATGATTCACAGCACCCGGATGCGTCCGGCTGGAATGAAGGTCGGCTTAAAAGTCGATCCCTATGATATTCACATCATGAAAAAGGTGGCTGATAATGAATAAATCTTGGACGGCCTATCCCTATCTTTTTTGGATACTCATCTTTACCATCGTCCCGTTGGGGCTATTATTGTTTTTTAGTATTACCTTATCAACCCCATCAGGCATTATTTTTTCATTAGACAACTTTCGCCGCTTTACCGAGCCGATTTATTTGAAAGTCCTAATCCGATCGTTATCTTTAGCTGGGATTAGTACTGTTTTATGTTTAATATTGGGTTACCCGGCCGCTATGTTTTTATCAAGTCGCGACCTAAAACATCGTAATACTATGGTTCTTTTAATGGTCCTACCGATGTGGATCAATTTCTTGCTTCGTACGTACGCCTGGCTGACCTTACTGGAGAGAAAGGGTTTGATTAACACCATTCTAAGGTCAATTGGACTCCCTGCCCTCAGTTTATTATATAATGACTTTGCCGTTTTTTTGGGAATGGTCTATAATTTTCTTCCTTTTATGGTACTTCCGATATATTCGGTTTTAAGCAAGATCGATCGGCACCTGATCGAAGCGGCTGAAGACCTAGGGGCTGACCCGGCATTGGTTTTCCGGAAAGTTATCTTCCCCTTGAGCATCCCGGGGGTGATCTCCGGAATTACCATGGTTTTTATGCCTGCCGTTACCACCTTTGTGATCTCGAGGTTATTAGGGGGTGGACAGTATACCCTAATCGGCAATCTCATCGAACAACAGTTTTTAACAGTTGGTGATTGGAATTTTGGTTCGGCCATCTCAATGGTAATGATGGCTGTAATCCTAATTGCCATGGGGTTTGCTTCCAAGTATGAAACTGAACAGGAGGGCGCCGGTTTATGGTGAAAAATTTTTTGCAACGGGCCTACATCCTGTTCCTTTATATCTTTCTTTATGCGCCCATTATTGTGCTGGCTTTTTATTCATTTAACAATTCCCGCACCAGAGGCGCCTGGACCGGGTTTACCTTCAAATGGTACCTGGCAATGTTTCAAGACCGGCAAATTATGACCTCACTTTATTATTCGCTAGTGATCGGAGTGATTGCCGCTTTGATTGCTACCATCATCGGCACCCTGGCGGCCATCGGCATCAACAATATGAAACCGTTGCCCCGGGCTACAGTTATGAATTTGACTTATTTGCCGGTGTTAAATCCGGATATTGTCACCGGGATCTCTTTTATGTTATTGTTCATTTTTATCAGGTTAAAGCTGGGTTTTCTGACCCTTTTACTCTCCCATATTACTTTTAATATACCTTACGTTATCCTTTCGGTTTTGCCCCGGGTGAAACAATTGGATAAAAACCTGTATGAAGCGGCCTTAGATCTGGGGGCCACTCCCAATCTGGCCTTTCGAAAGGTTATTTTACCGGAAATAATGCCGGGGGTAATCACCGGTTTGTTATTCGCTTTTACCTTATCCTTGGACGATTTTGTCATTAGTTTTTTCAATACCGGTTCGGGAGTATCAAACCTCTCCATCACCATCTATTCAATGGCCCGGCGAGGTATCAATCCCAAGATCAACGCCCTTTCCACTTTAATGTTTATCAGTGTCCTAACCTTGTTGAGCATTGTCAATGTTATGATGTCACACCAAAGACATTCAAAAATAAAGGAGGAGTCCAGATGAAAAATTTAGGCAAAATGATGGTCGCTATTTTATTGATTAGCGCCGTGGTCATGGCGGCAGGTTGCGGCCCATCCTCAAAGTCGGTGTTAAATGTCTATAACTGGGGCGACTACATCGATGAATCGGTACTAAAGGAGTTTGAAAAGGAATATAAGATTAAAGTCAACTATGATACCTTCACCACTAATGAGGACATGTATATCAAGCTCAAAGCCGGTGGAAGCAGTTATGACTTGCTTATCCCTTCCGATTATATGATTAAGCGGATGATCGATGAGGACAGGCTCGAAAAACTCGATTTTACTAATATTCCGAACTATAAATATATCGGTTCCACCTTTAAGGATCTGGAATATGACCCCCAAAACGAATATTCAATCCCTTATATGTGGGGTACAGTTGGAATCCTCTATAATAAAAAGATGGTTCCAACCAAACCGGATAGTTGGCAAATTCTCTGGGATAAAAAGTACGCCAAACAAATTTTAATGCTGGACAGCCAAAGGGACAGCATTGGAATCACCTTGAAAATGCTGGGTTATTCTATGAACAGCACTGATTTAAATGAATTGGAAGCGGCCAAAAGGGCTTTGCTCCAACAGAAATCATTAGTCTTAGCCTATGTGGTCGACGAAGTAAAAGATAAAATGATCTCCGAAGAAGCCTCCCTGGCTGTAGTCTGGTCTGGGGACGCCGTTTATTGCATGCAGGAGAATGGAAACTTAGACTATGTCATTCCCAAGGAAGGTTCCAACCTTTGGTTTGACGCGATGGTGATCCCTAAAGGAGCGCCCCATAAAGAAGCGGCTGAGAAGTTCATCAACTTTATGTGTGAAACGGAAATCGCCTTCCGTAACGCTGATTACATCGGCTATGCTTCCCCCCATACCGAGGCTGTCAAGAAACTGCCGGGGGAGATTACCGGCAACCGTTCAGCATATCCGCTGGAAGAAGATTTAAAGACCAGCGAAATCTTTAGCAATTTGGTAAGCGTTTTGAAAGAATTCGACCGGATCTGGACCGAAGTGAAGGCGCAGTGATAAAAAAGAACCGTGGGGAGTCCACGGTTCTTTTTTATTGTATTTAAAAAGTAGGAAGATTAAACTTTGGCAAGAATACTATAGATATCGATCGTCGTTAAAGGAAGGATCGAAAATGACGCAAAGGGCCTTTCGCAGCTTGATTGCGGCCTTTGTAACCATTTTACATGTGGCTGCGATCATTCAATTTCATTTGAGCATCCATACCCTTCCTTTACCAAACGAATGGAAAGGGCAATTTCTTTTTTTACTTTCCATCTCCCTGTTTTTGGCTTTGCTGTCGCCGTTCTCCAAAAGTAAACTTATAACCTGGCTATTACTGGGATCCCGTGTGCTACTTTTGATAGTCATCGGCCTGCCCATGGATGGATATCTTAATCTGGAATTAACTTTAACGTCGGCTTTAATCATAGAAGCTTTTGAGTATCTGCCAATCTCTAGCGGGATTTGCTTCGCCACAACTTTAATCGGAGTTATAATCGGGGTTCAATTCCTGCCGATAACTGCTTGGGGCTCTGTTATGCGAATCCCGGCCATTACTAATTTGTGGTCCTATGGGATCTATAGTATAACCGTCGCTATTTTAGCCATTGTTATCCGTCTACAAAAGGAAGCCCAGATCCCGGCGGCATTAATTAAAAGGAATTTTCAAGAAGCATTACTTCAGTTAGGACAGGTAAACTTGCAGCTTCAAGAATATGCGGCGACCGTTGAGCAAGAAACCTTACTAAACGAGCGTAAACGTTTGGCCCATGAAATACATGATACCTTGGCGTATACTTTAACAAATTTGGCGATGATGTTGGAAGCAGCCAAATTAATGGTTAATAAAGATGAAAAAATACTTTACGAACATTTAGAGCAGGCCCGTTCTCAAGCCAGTGAAGGATTAACGGAAATTCACCGCGCTTTACAAGCTTTGCGGCCGATTCATTTGATTGGAATTACCGGATTGTTGGCCATTCAACATTTGGTTAATACCATTGCCAAAGCCACCCAAGTTAAGATCGAATTAGATCTGGGGAATGCCCCCCTATATTTAGGGGATGAAGTTGATTTAGTGGTCTACCGTTTTGTCCAAGAGGGAATTACCAATGCCTTACGGCACGGACATGCAACTGGAATTTCCATCTCCGTTTCCCTCGTTGAAAATATAGTTCATATCCAGATTAAAGACAATGGAATTGGAGTAGACGGGCCCAAAGAAGGCTATGGTTTGATGGGAATGAGGGAAAGAATCGGACGGCTCGGGGGAACGTTAGACATCTTAAGCAATTCCGGTTTTGGATTTCGTCTGTTAGCAAGAATTCCACTCAAAGGGGCAAATCATGGAGAAAATTAAAGTTTTACTTGTAGATGATCAGATCCTTTTCGTGGAAAGCTTACGGATGGTCTTGGAAAAAACGACCGATGATATCAAAGTAGTAGGCGTGGCCCGGAATGGCCGGGAGGCGGTCGAGTTAGCTTCCTCATCGGATCCGGATGTAATCCTAATGGATGTCCGAATGCCGGAAATGAACGGGGTTGAGAGCGCCCGCATTATCATTGAGCGTTTTTCAGAGATCCGGGTTATCATGCTGACCACATTTGATGATGACGAATACATTATCGAAGCCCTTAAATATGGGGCTGCCGGATATTTATTGAAAAACGTGCCGCCCGCAGACTTGATTGCGGCTATTCGCGTCGTATTCGAAGGTAACGTGTTAATCGCTCCCAAAGTAGCCTCCAAATTAGTAAAAAAGTTGGTTAATACTACCGAAGACAAACCTAGCGTAGATATAACATTAAACTTCCCGGATTGGCTGGATCAATTAAGCAATCGGGAAAAGGAAATTTTGAGCCTAATCGCCCAAGGGTATGATAACCGGGAGATTGCCAAACAGCTTTACATCGGAGAACAAACTGTACGAAACTATGTTAGTATTATTTACTGTAAAATGGGGGTCAAAGATCGGGTATTAGTGGCGAAGATGGCGAGTAAAGCCGGTTTAGTCTAATATAAAAATCCTAAAGTGTATGCCTGGCGCCAACAAGGTTCCCAGGTTTTTTTATTTTTAAACATCTTCATCTGGACCGAATAACCAGCAAAAGTTATGACAAGTAATAGTATTCTTGTAACAAGACATTTTTCACTGAAGGTGTTATTGTTAGAATCAAGGAATGTTACAAATTGTTTATGTGTATTTCAAGAAAATATAACAGGGGGTGGTTCATTCAAATTATTTGGCTGGCTCTCATTGTTTAATAATAAAAGGGAGGGAATAAAATGGCTATTTTAAAGAAAAGATTGACAATGGGTTTGTTGATGATCTGCATGGCCGTAACTCTACTGGCAGTCTTAATCCCGGTTTCTTTTAGCGCTCCCAAGAAAGTGCCTACCCTCAGAGTTGTTTTGGCCAACCATCCTTGGACGGACGCAATTAAACCCTTATTACCCGAATTTGAAAAAACTCATGGAATCAAGATCAATTTCGAAAGTTACGAAGAAAACCAATTGACTCCCAAATTGACAGTGGAGTTTACTTCCGGGGCTTCCTCCATTGATGTTTTTATGACCCGGCCGCTCCAAGAAGGCAGACTGTTTTTCAAGAACAAATGGTACAATCATTTGAATTCATACATCAATCAAAAAGAATCCGCCGACTGGAACTGGAAGGATTATCCCGATTCATCGGTTAAAGCGGTCACCTTAGATGATAAAGTTTATTCGATTCCTTTAGTTACCGAATGGCAAGTTGTCTTTTACCGCAAAGACCTCTTTGAAAAGGCAAAAATAGCGCCTCCCTCCACTTTGGAGGAGTTAGAGGCAGCGGCGAAGGCGCTCCATAATCCCGCCGAAGATATTTACGGCATCGTCTCCCGTGGTCAGAGGTCGGCTGCAGTTACTCAGCTTTCCAGTTACTTATATGGCTTTGGTGGAGACTTCATCAAAAATGGGAGATGCGTCCTCGATACGCCCGAAGCTATTAAGGCTTTCAAATATTATGGCAAACTGCTTCATGATTATGGACCTCCCGGCGTCACAAATATGTCCTGGCCCCAAGCTCAGGCCCTGTTCGCCAGCGGCAAAGCGGCGATGTGGACTGACGCCAGCGTGTTAATTCCGCCATTGTTGGATCCTTCCAAATCCAAAATCCATGATAAACTGGGCATAGCGGTATTTCCCGCCGGACCGGCGGATCACCGTCCGTTTATGATTGTTCCTTGGTCTCTCAGTATGGCCAATCAATCCAAAAACAAAAGCTCAGCCTGGACCTTTATTAAATGGGCCACTAGCCCGGAGATCACCAAAAAGGCTCAACTAACCGGGAATACGATGTCGAGAACTTCAGTATGGAGCGACCCTGAAGTTTTAGCCAAAATTCATCCGGATATGGCTATTACAATGAAAAAGACCGGGCCCATCGCCACTCCCTATGACCGCCCCTTAATGACCTCGGTCGTTGAGGCCCGTGACGCGATCGGTGAAGTAATTGTCAAAGCGATTGACTCGGGTGGAACAGCGGATATTGATACCGCAGCGAAGGCAGCCGCGAAAAAAGTAAACGATCTATTGGCAAAAGCCGGTGAATTAAAGAAATAATCTTTAACGGGTGCGGCTTTGCCGCACCCGGTTTTTAAACGGCCTTATTTACAGGGGGTGTAAGTTTTGAAGATCGGTCGCTTCATCGAAAAAAATATTAATTGGATATTTCCGCTTCCCGCAGCAATCTTCATTGTTGTGATGATGGTCTTCCCGATCCTCTATACTTTCTTTGTCAGTTTTACCGATTGGAATATGAGTTCCGGAGGGACCGCCGACTTTATCGGATTAGGCAATTACGTGGCTATGTTTCAAGAATCACGTTTCTATAATGCTTTCTGGTTGACCTTATATTTCACGATCCTGGCGGTAGGTGTGGAAACAGTCTTGGGTGTGATCATCGCCCTTATTTTAGACCGGGAATTTCGCGGCAAGAATTTAGCGAAATTAATTCTATTGTTGCCGATGGTAGCAACTCCTGTGGCAGTTGGATTATCCTGGACTTTATTTTATGAGCCGACAATTGGTTTGGGAAATTATGCATTAAAACTACTGGGTTTACCGGGATCGAAATGGTTGGCTTCTAATCTGGCTGTTATTCCCTCCTTGGCGTTAGTGGATATCTGGCAATGGACCCCGATGATTTCCCTGATCGTGATGGCCGGATTAGCCGGTCTGCCCACTGAACCTTATGAAGCAGCCCTGGTTGACGGAGCAACTCCTTTACAGACTTTGCGCCGGATCACCCTGCCGCTGTTGCGCCCGACCATCTTAATTGCGATGGTCTTGCGAAGTATCGACGCCTTAAAGACCTACGATATTATTTATGTAATGACCGCCGGGGGGCCTGGTTTCGCTTCGGAAACATTAAATATCTACGCTTACAACTTGGGTTTCGGCTATTTTCGTTTCGGGGCCGCATCTTCCGCCTTAGTGGCACTGTTTGCGATTGTTCTCGGTTTTAGCCTTGTTGTCTTAAAAATTAGAAAAACCTATGATTTTTAACGAATAAATTTAAATATCTAAAAGGAGCTGAAGAGGATGCGCCGGAAAACTCTTTTCAATATTGGATGGTACTGTTTAATCTTGCTCATCATGATCCCGTTCATTTTTCCACTGTTTTGGATCATTTCCTCCTCCTTTAAGACCCAAGCCCAGATTGTATCAATGCCTCCGGTTTGGATTTTCAAACCGACTGTCGAAAACTATCTGCGGGTCTTTGTCGACCAAAACTTTAGCCAATACTTGCTCAACAGTTCGATTATCGCCGTTGGTTCGACCATATTGTCGCTAGCCCTTGGACTTCCGGCCGCTTATTCCATTTCCAGGCATAAGCAACATACCTTAGGCGTTTTTATCTTAGTAGCCAGACTAATGCCGGGAATATCATTCTTAATTCCTTGGTACATCATTTTTTCAAAGTTAAGGTTAGTCGATACGTACACCGCCTTGATCGCCAGCCATATGCTGGTTGGCTTGCCTTTTATCGTTTGGATCATGATTAATTATTTTGATGGGATACCTCATGAATTGGAAGAATCGGCTCGAGTCGACGGCTGTACTATTCAGGGACTTTTTTTAAAGATCATTCTCCCCATCTCCGGGCCGGGTGTCTTAACCGCAACTACTTTATCGTTTCTCTTTTCCTGGAATAATTTCATGTTTTCCATGGTTCTCAGCGCCCAACAGACCAAGACCTTGCCCATCGCTATCTATAACTTTGTTTCATATGCCGAAGTCAACTGGGGCAGTGTTATGGCGGCGGCGGTAGTGATTATCGCTCCGGCGATTATCTTGACAATGATCTTTCAACGTTATGTGATCAAAGGCCTAACCATGGGAGCGGTTAAAGGCTGAACCGGTGATTGGGATAATTACTTTTTCTTTTTTCGTCTCAAGAATAGAAAACTAAACAAAGCCATTAATACCGGTATTATAGTCCAGAAATACATACTCCTATAACCGACAGCTTGAGCGACAAATCCATAAACAACCGCGCTAATGCCGATCCCCAGATCGAGACCGGTGAGGAAATTGCCGTTTGCCGCGCCACGGCGTTCCGGAGGCGCGGCGATAACCGCCATAGCTTGTAAACTTGGAAAAACCGCTCCATAACCCAACCCATAACAGGCGCCGGCCCATAAGAAACCGAGCAGGGAATGGACTGAATAAAGCATAATCATTGCCGCCCCAATTAGGATAGTTCCCGGTATGATCAGAGTTGGAATGCCATACTTATCTGAGTAGCGGCCTACGAATGGCCTGGTAATAAACAAAACGGACGCAAAGACTGTAAAAAAGGGGCCTATGTTGGTAATCCCTTGTTCAGAAGCATACAGTGTGATAAAAGTAAGTATCGGACCATGGGTCATGCTAACGAAGAAAATGGTACACGAAGGCATAACAGCGGTTTTTTCCAGCAAAGATCCAAACCGCTTTCGGGGCATAACCGCGCGATATTCAATACCCAAACTGATCAAGGCGGCAATGGCCGATAAAGCAACCGAAACCATAAACATTACCGGAAAACTGTAATGTTGAATCAAATAGAGTCCCAATGCCGGAGCCAGCGCCATGGTTAAAGTGGTTGTTAAATTGAAATATCCCGTCCCCTCGCCAAACCTTGATTTGGGAATCAAGTCCGAAGCCACGGTGCTGGAAGCGGTCCCCGCAATACCCCAACTTAAACCGTGGAGAAAACGGATGACCAATAACACCCCGATGGATGGCGCCCAAATGTAACCGCTAACGATGGCGATCAAACCAATTAGGCCGACAAAGAAGATCCATTTTCGCCCATAGAGATCTAAAAGCAAGCCGATAAATGGGCGGGCTAAAACCGCAGCCAGCGTTAGAACGCCCACGAGCAGCCCGGCTTCGGCGTCGTTTCCCCCCAGAAGCCGGGCGTAAACCGGTAATGTCGGATGGAGCATTTGAAAACCCAAATAGATTAAAAAATTGAGAATAGTAATTAAGATGAAACCCCTAATCCAAAGCGGTTCAGCTTTAAAAATCTTGTTTTGTTCTTGATTCATAATGTAGCCTCATGACTTCCGATTTCTCATCCTTGAATTGGCTTATTGAAAGGCTGCCCGATCAACCTCAAACCAAAATTCGACGCCACCTTCATGATTAAATACTCCATATCGGTTCCGGCTTTGTTCCATAATGGCTTTTACGATTGACAAGCCCAAACCGGTCCCTGCGTAAGACCTAGTCCTGGCCTTGTCGACCTTATAAAAACTAAACCAAACTTGGTCTAAATCCTCCTCCGGAATGGGCTTGCCAGAATTAAAGAGCGATACTCTAACCTTTTCCGCCAGCCCGGTAATGGTAATTTTAATGACCTTCCTTTCATCCACGTGATGAAGGGCGTTGTTCAAATAGTTAAGAAAAACTTGTTCAATGTGGAAGTAATCGGCCTTAACCAAAATGGACTCCGGGCCTTCCAATTGAGCAAGAACCCCTTCCACTTTTAGCTTTAATTTATACTTTTCCAGCGCCAATCTTACCAATTCCACTAGATCAAATTCTTCCGGCTCCAATTGGTAAAACCCGGATTCGATCCGGGATAGATCTAAAAGATCCTTCACCAGCTTGTTCATGCGTATTACTTCATCGATGATTACATTACAGTAAAATTCTTTATCCGCTTCGTTCTCCGCCACATTGGCCTTTAAACCTTCGGCATAGCCTTGAATCAATGCCAAGGGTGTTTTGATTTCATGTGAGACATTGGAGACGAATTCTTTCCGCATCTGATCGATCTTCTGCTTCTGCTCAATGTCTTCAGCTAGTTTCATATTTGCTTCCCGCAGCTCTTGAATGGATTTCCCCAACTCATCCGATAGAAAGTTGATGCTTTTACCCAGTTCACCTAATTCGTCGCCTGGGTTCGAATTCGGGCCCGTCTTATACTTACGGCTAAAATCAAGTTTGGCGATGCGCCGGGCGATCTCATTCAACTCCAGGATCGGCCCGGTGAATTTTTTGGAATAGCAATAGGCTGCAAGCGATCCGATAAGTAGTGTCAAAATACCCGTCAACAAGGAAAATTGATTAGCAATGGCTGTACTCTCTATAATTTCAAAAACTGGAGTCTCCAACCAAAGATATTCCTGATTTTTCAAACGGACCGCCAAATATAAAAAGGACGTATTCAATCGTTCTTCTTCAACGATTCCGGTTTGGTAATCCCCCTCACCTAAAGCGGTTAGCTTCGATTTGATGAATAATAAATGCCGGTTAACAATCCGAAGTATGGGAGGATTAGTTTTCCTGGGAAGTTCTAGCGGAGATGGCGAAGGCACTTCTTTTTTCTTCGGCCGAATTTCGGGAAAGGAGTTGTACTTTTCTTCAAGCTCCTTACTGAAAATAACAACGGCCATCCCCGAGTTCCTCGCTATTTTCTCCAAATCCAAACCGATCGTTTCCGGATCACCGTCATATATTTCATCGATTCTATGATAGTTGTCTACCAGTTTATGTTCTTTCTTCGCGATATAAAACTTCTTTAAATAACCCGTATTTAAGAGCCATGACATTAATACAAAAAAGGTTACTAAGCCGAAGATCCCATAAAATAATTTGGTCCGAATCGACTTTTTCATGGTTTTTCCACCTCGAAACGATAGCCGAAGCCTCGCGCCGTCTGCAAAAACTTTCCCTTCCCCTTAAGTTTCATCCGTAGTTTTTTAATATGGGTATCTACGGTCCGGGCATCGCCGAAATAATCGTAATCCCAGACTGAATTGAGGATCTGTTCCCTACTCAAAGCGATTCCCGCATTCTCTACCATATAAACTAAGAGTTCATACTCTTTGGGACTCAATTCAGCCATTTCACCGTCTACCAAAACCGAACGCCGCTTTTTATCAATGACTAGGCCGTCATAGGTAAAAGCGTTTTTATTGGGGCTAAAATTTTCCGCTCTGCGGAACAGAGCTTTAACTCTGGCCATCAAGATGCTGGGGCTGAAGGGTTTACTGATATACTCATCGGCTCCGATCTCAAAACCGAAAAGTTGATCCGATTCCTCACTTTTGGCAGTTAGCATAATAATCGGCACTGACGAAGTTTTCCGGATATAGTGGCAGACAACCCAGCCGTCGTAACGGGGCATCATCACATCTAGGATTACCAAATCGATCTTGTTTTCCGCCGCAAACAATTCCATTGCTTGGGCCCCGTCTTCCGCTTCAATGACTTGGAATCCTTCCTTTTTCAAAAAATCAGCCACCAGTTTACGAAGTCTGGCTTCATCATCGGCAATCATTATCTTTTTCTGTTCCATGGCGTTCCTCTTCATTCATGTCTTAACGCCTCAATCGGGTTTAATCCGGAAGCTTTATAAGCAGGATACACCCCAAAAAAGAGGCCGATAGCAATCGAAAAAACAAAGGAGAGCATAACTGAGGGCAAAGTGATCGTGGCCGACCACCCTGATAAATTCGCCATCACCTTGGCTGCTAAACACCCCGCCAGGATTCCGATTAGCCCTCCGCTTAAACTGAGCATTACCGCTTCAATTAGGAATAAAGACAATATCTCTTCTTTCCGGGCGCCGATCGCTTTCCGGATACCGATCTCCCGGATCCGCTCCGTCACCGATACCAACATGATATTCATAATACCGATACCACCTACTAAAAGTGAAACTGCGGCAATACCCGCCAACAAAAAGGTGAAGGTCTTGGAAGACTCTTGAACCGCCGTTAAAATCTCCGCTTGATTACGAAGGTTAAACTGATCTTCATCCTGATAGCGATCTATTAAAGCCGTATAAACTCGATTGTAGACCTGGTCCATAACAGATTCATTTTCCACTTGAATGTAAACTGCTTGGTAATTCTCGTTTCCAACCAACTTTTTCTGGACTGTGGTTAACGGGGCCAGTATTAGATCGTCACTATTGCTAAACCCGCTCTGGCCTTTCTCGGCTAAAACTCCAACGACTTCCAACCGTAACCGGCCTACTTTGAGCATCGACCCAATTGGATTGGAATCCGGAAAAAGTTCATTTTTGATATAAGATCCGAGCACCGCGACCCTGCGCCTGTCGTCAACTTCATCCTGGGTAAAAAATCTTCCCGAATCCACCTGATAATTGCGGACCGACGGATAATTAACCGTACAACCTATAATTGAAGTATTCATACTGCTACCGGCGTAGGCCACATTTTGATTGGTCCGGACCTCCGGAGCGATATTGGTAATAAAGGAGGAACTGTTTTGGATCAATTCCACTTCCTTACGGCCTAAGGTGGCCGAGCCTTGACCGAAGCCGCCGCCCCTGCCTCCCCGTCCCCGGGTGACAATCAGTAGATTTGAACCCATGGCGGTGATCGAATCGGTAACTCTTTTTTTAGCGCCTTCACCAATGGAGATCATACTGATTACCGCGGCAACTCCGATAATAATCCCCAACATTGTCAAGAAAGAACGGATTTTATTATTCAAGATATTTCTAAAGGCCATCATCGCATTTTCAGAAGCTTTCATAAACAAGCCTCCTCAGAAAGCGCCCGTTGCCGGATTGGTTCATCGGAGATGATCCGGCCATCCAAAAAACGAATGATCCGCCGGGTATATGAAGCGATCTCTTCCTCATGAGTCACCAGAATGATGGTAATTCCCTGCCGGTTCAATTCTTGAAAAACACTCATAATTTCCGCGCCGGATCTAGAGTCAAGATTACCGGTGGGTTCATCAGCCAAGATAAACCGGGGTCGGCTGACCAAAGCCCTGGCAATAGCCACTCTTTGTTGTTGACCCCCCGAAAGTTCCTGCGGTTTATGATAAATCCGTTTGGCCAATCCTATCCTTTCCAAAGCTTCGTTAGCCCGGCTCCGCCGTTCTTTATGGGGAATACCCGCATAAACCAGAGGCAATTCCACGTTCTCAATCGCGGTTAACTTAGGCAGTAGATTGAAGGACTGAAAGACGAAACCAATCTCCCGGTTCCTTAAAGCGGCCTGTTCCCGTTCGTCCAGTTTGCCAACGTCTCTGCCTGATAATTGGTATGAACCCCGGGTCGGTTGATCAAGGCAACCGAGAATATTCATTAAGGTTGATTTTCCCGAACCCGATGGCCCCATGATCGCCACTATTTCACCTTCCTTAACTGTCAATGAGACCTCATCCAAAGCTCGGACCTGAGTATCACCCATCTGATAGATTTTACTCAAGCCTATTATGGTAAGCACTATTACCCCTCCCTACATTCGTGGCATTCCGCCCGGCCCGCCGACTCTATTCCGTCCCGGCCCCGACTGCCGGTTGGAACTAGTTGTTGTTGCTTTATCTTCTTTAGGAGTAATTAATATTCGATCTCCTTCTTGCAAACCTGAACGGACCTCAATGTATGAAGCGCTAGCGACGCCAAGTTGAACTTCAATTAATTCACTGTTTGTTTCAACCACCTTCCTAACCATTGCCTTCCCGCGAATATTCGAGATCGCTTCCTTGGGGACCGCGATTACATCAGGTTTTTCAGTGATATAAATTGAGACATCGGCGGTCATTTGAGGCCGGACCGTTACCCCTGCCTTATCAAGCCGGATCTTGACCGGGAAGACAATTACTCCGGAATCATCCGAACCATACGAGCCTACTTCGGAAACAACCCCGTAAACTTCGGTTTGGTTCGTGTCATTTAAAATCACTTTTGCATTTTGACCCATCTTTACCAGGTCGATATCAGTCTCATCCACAGTGGCCTTAACTTCCAACGAGTCTTCGGCGACCAAATATAGTAATAGATTATTGCTACTGCTATCGCTACTGCTGCTTCCGATAGCGCTTACAATTTGCCCGAGTTTGACCTCAACCCAAGCGACTTCCCCGTTGAAAGGCGCCCGGATCATGATAGTACGGTGGTCACTGCCGATAAAATTAGCCTCATCCGTGGTTTGGGTCAATAATTCCAGGCTGGAAGCAGCCTCACGTAGAGAAACTCGGTTTAAGGCTACCGCGTTCTGAGCGCTTTCCAATTCATCAAGGGTCGTCCCTTCTACTTCATGAAGTTTCTTTTGACGCTCCAAGGCTTTTTCCGCCGAGAATAGATTCAGTTGCGCCATTTGATGCCTATGTTCCGCCTCTACCCAACTGGATTGCAAAGAATCCGAAGTTAACACCATTAATAAATCGCCTTTTTTGACCTTATCCCCCGCTTGGCAATGGATCTGTTGGACGGTGGCTTTATATGCCGGAAAGACGCCTCCGTTTTTCGAAAAAACAACGACGCCGTCACCATCAACTGTTGCGCTTAAATCCCTCCGCTCCACCAGAACGATTTCATTGCGGTTGGCTATTGAATCCTTCCCCTTTTGAAGCTTTCGGTTATGTAGATATATTCCGGCTGTAACGGCTAAAATAGTAATTAGTCCTATAACAACCAATTTCTTTGACATTTTAAACCCTCCCGGTTAGTTTTTCGATTACAAGCACGAATACCCCAGGTCACTTCTGGCTCCGGACTTCTTCTTCCATATTCGGCTTCCCGAGTATTCTCATTTACAGATATAGTTTATTTGGGGTAATCATATAGTTCACCCAAGGTTAACCTTAATTTTTCAGCGGCAACCCGCAGGTCGCCATGGGCGTTATCAATTTCCATTTTAGCGCCGGCTAATTTCAATTCAGCGTCTTTAACCTGGAATGTGGTGACCATTCCTAATTCCAATTTAAGTTTTGTTAGTTCTAAATCTTTCCGGTAAAGATCCAGCCCTTGCTCAGCCTGGGCTGTTTTCAAGGCCGCCAGTTCATAAGCGGAAAGCGCTTCATCGACTTCGGCGCTAATAGCTTCAATCGATTGTAAATGTGCTAATTTTGCATTTTCCAAAGTATAGGTCGCTTGTTGAATTTGGTTTTTTACGTCGCCAAAGCCGATACTCCATGAAAGTTTCAACTTATACTGCCTTTTAGATGCCCCAAATATATCATCGTTGCCGCCATAATTGATATCATCAAGGTAATCTTGCTGCCAGGCCGCGGTCCAATTAAAGTCACCGGATAAAAAATCATACTCCAAATTGTAACTCTCATCCCGGCTCCGGTTTTGATAAACCAGGCTAAGAGCGGGTAAGCCTCCGTTGATTGTCTTGGCCAACTCTTGTTCGGCTTCTTTGACCGTTACTCTTGTCTTTATAAGTTCCAAGCGAGTCTCCAAAGCCTTTGCCAGCAGCTTTTCATAATTTTGATAATCGGTAATATCAATATCAGTTATGGAGACGGTTTGAGCCAGACGTAACCAACGGTATTCTTTAATCCCGATCTTCTGGGCCAACTGTTTCAAATACCCTAAATATCCTTGGCGGTTACTTTCCAGTTCATACCGGGCTTTAGCCAGATCATTCTCAGCTGTGAGTTGGGCCACTTTAGTGATCTTCCCTAAGCCTAACTGGACCTTGGCGTGTTCCGCCTTTTCTTCGGCGATTACCGCCGCCGCCGCTTGATAATCTAACATTCGCTTCGCTTTTACTGTGTTAAGATACAAAGAGATAGTATCAAATATTATTTCAGCCCGGCCGATCCGGTAGTCCGCCTCTGAAGATTGGAGTCCCCATTTTGAAATCTCCAATTCGGAAGCTGTCTTTTTGCCGTAAAGTCTCAAATTGGTTGGTATTGTTTCCGTCACTGTTAAGGAGGTGTTCTGTAGGTCGGCGCCGGATGAAAGGTTCTCCCCTTTCTCCGCCCCCAAGTTGATCTTGGGCAAAGTATTGATCAATTTCTCTTTAACAACTAGTTTCGATTTTTCCAAGTTGTTTCCGGCGATTTTTTTCTGATAGTCGTGTTGCATAGCCATCCCAATCGCCTGGTCCAAGTCGATTACCATCTCATCCTGGGCCTGAACAACGGAGTATATTGGGCTAAACGTTATCGCCATTAATAAACAAAAGTATAACTTCAACTTGGGGGATTGATTGATAGCCATGGAGTAAAGGTTCCTCCTGAAACAATAATTAAATATTTACTGCATTAGTTTTATTTTACAATTAATATGTGTCCTTTTTGTGAACATAAAGTGATAGTGGAGTGATACTTACAGTTTAGAATAAGTGGTTTCGAATGGCAATCCCAATGTAAAAAAGAACATTACAAAATACAAAGCCCGACAGCTAAATCTGGCCGGGCTTTACCGGTTAATAATCAATTTGGGTTGGGATTTCGGTGTAATTAATAAGTAAATTCTAGAAGGACTAACTCCTTAAACTTTACGAAAGAAAACTTGCCCCTTAATACAATTTCATCCCCTTTGCTTTCGTATTTTCGGATCAGCATTTTAACGCCCCCCATATAGATTTACAAGTTTACAACCAGACAAAGGCCATCATTGATTAAATCAACAATTCTAACGCATCTTCCCCAAGTATCATTTAGCTGGTCGTACTTGTTCTGCATTTTTTCAGCATAACGCTGAATATTGCCTTCTTCAAAGGCCCACTTTCTTAGCTTCGGCAGATCCAGAATGTACAGAATCTTTTGTCGTAAAAATATATAATAAACAAAATCGGCCTTGACGCCAACCTCAGGCGGAAACCAGCCGGGCGTATTCCGCTTCTTATTGCTCCAGGTTTCCAGGAACAAGTTGCCGTATTTGTCTTCGTTTTCGGTTTTGAGATCGATAAAATAAATCGACTTCCCCTTTTTAACTATTAAGTCGCCGAAATTCTGTTGAAAGGCCAGAACCAGTTCGTTTCTGGCAACGGTATTCACATACACGCATTCGTCGAAGTTTTGCCGGAGATAGGGTTTGACCAACTCATACCCTGCCTCCTCAATTTTTTGGCATTTTTGGAATGAATTCATCAGTATCCTTTCATTAATACCGTGAAATTAAGCTAAGGTTTTTTCACTCTCGATTCAGATATTTCACAAACCCTACTTTTCCAGAACAATCAAACCCCATACTCTCATAAAAAGCGTGGGCTTGCTTACGGTGATCATTGCTCAATAGAATTATCCGGGTGCATTTCCGGGCGCGGCAGACTTGGATCACGTGTTCCGTCAACTTACTCCCGATCCCTTGCCTACGGAACTTTTCATCGACTATAAAATATTCAATCAACCCAAAATCCTGGGTCCCAAAGATCGGGCTTAAACAGATGGTCAGCAAGACCGTTCCGGCAATTTTCCCGTCAACCTCATCGATAAAGAGAAAATTATTGGGGTCTTGTTTCAGTTCCGCGATTCGTTCCGGGAGGACCCGTACCGGAGCGTCGGGACATAGGGCTTGATAGAGACGCTGGATTCCGTCCCGGTCTCTTGGTTCAGCTTCACGAATCATTTAAAGCCTCTCCTAACTATCATAGTCATTTCGTCAAACCCCCAGGCGTCGGGATTCAATTCATCATTTTAACATAAATATTTTACCATAACAAAATTAAGTAAGAAAGAATAAAACTGGTTTTTATCATTCTCAAAAAGAGGAGAACTACAGGGCTAAGTCTGAACCATGACGCCGAAGTTTTGAGAGTCGCTCCATATTAGAACACAAAAATAATTTAAAGGAAATAAGAGAAAAAAATAGAATATTGTAGAACTAGTTTCCATAATCATATGTTAAGTTTGGAGGCGGTAAAATGTCAAATCGAACAACAACGCGGTTTTTAATAGCAACAACCGTGCTGCTCTGTTTATTTGCCACACAGGCATCCGGTTCAATGTCCCATCGAAAACATTTTCGAGCCGGCAAAGACCGGCCAACCAAGGTGGTTTTCAACGAAATGGAGATCGAAGTCCCCGCCGGGGCGGAGGAGGAGGAACTATCGGTGGAATGGGGCGATCCGGATCTGAGCGGCCTTAAAAAGCCCTATGGGTTTGACTTATTTTTTATACTCATCCCCAATACCCCGGATAATCCCCTGCTTTTTTAGAATAACTCCCACAAGTATCCCGTAAATAATGTATCCGCCTAAGATTACCAGTAAATCACCGGTTCGTTCATGAATTTTTCTAGTGTAGTGAAAAGCCTCGTCTAAAAAGCCTAGATGAAAAAAGAAGATGCAAAAACCCCCGAAGATCGTTTTTAACAGATAATAATCGCCGGAAAAAACCTTGGTAAAGAGAAAGGCAAAAATGATCCCCCAAAACATGCCGACGCCGCTGTGAATCATGAAGGCGATCAGGTTCATCCCAAAATCATTTTTGAATGTAAAAACCGTATCCCCGGCTAGATAGCTTACGCCATACTCGGTTAAACCCACCCAGCGAAAGATTTCGACAAAAAAGTACATAATAATATTGGCGATCAATCCGGCCCATACGCCTTTGATAAATTGGTTTTCATTTTCCAATCGCGCCATTTTACCTAACCATGCCTTATTGGATATTACAAGTCATTACCTTTAAAGATAGTCTCCCCTTGCCTCAGCGACTTCATGCGCAGTAATAAGCTATTTAGTCCCTTCGAATATTTATAACTAAAAGTCAACCATCTATTCATTAAATTAGGGTATAATAAAATAATTATCGCCATTTTGGAGGTCCCAATATGTCCTACTGGCTAGCCAAAACCGAACCCGAAACTTACAGTTACGCCGACCTAGTCCGGCTGGGCCGGGATCGTTGGAACGGCGTTAAAAACCCGGTGGCGCTTAAAAACATAAAAGCGATGCGACCGGGTGATGATGTCTTTATTTATCATACCGGCAAACAAAAGGCAATCGCCGGTGTCGCCAAAGTGGTCTCCCAACCCTATCCCGATCCGGAATTGGAAAATCCCCGCTTCGTGGTGGTTGATCTAAAGCCGGAATACCCCCTTCCCCGGCCGGTAACTCTGAAAGAGATCAAGGCTGATCCCAGATTTCAAGACTGGGTATTGGTCCATCAACCCCGTCTCTCGGTAATGCCGGTCACTGAAGAAGATTGGGATTTGGTTCTTTTTTTAAGCCGGACTCCGTCAGGTCCGGGCCTTTAACTATAAATCCCGGGGTGTTTTTTAGATTGATACCGGTTTTAAGGGGTAAAGCCGGTGCTGCTGACGGTTCACCGCCGTTCCCGTGCAGTCTTTAATAATATAATTTCTTTGTGATTGCTTGTCTCCGCCTGTACACGGTTCCGGCGGCGGGGGTTGTTGCAAAAACAGACAACAACCGGATGCCCTCATCTCCACCAGGCCCTAAAGGACCTGGCTAGGCATATAAAACCATTCTCAAGCCCCATGAAATGGGGCTGGGTTAATGCTGCGAAGACTTACCGAGCCCGTTTATCGGGCTTTAGAATCATTTTTTAGCCTAACTCAGGGTTTTAACCCTGGGTGGACAGAACGGCAAAAAGTCTATTTTACAACAGCGCCTGATGTAAGCTCATAATTTTGTTTTTTGTAAAAGACAGATTACGTGTTACGCCGACCGGCGCGGATGTCGGCGCGTGGCATGAGAACAGGATGTTCTAAGCCATCGGCTTGTTGAACATATTTTTATAAGCTAACACTAGAACAAAAGTTGAACTGGAAGCAGGCTACATCGATTGACATCTGCCCTGGGTAATGAAAACAATGCTTGGCTAAGTATATAGTCATTATTAGTATTCAAGATAGTTCCAATCTTTTACCTTTGCCTTCCACCGTCCACCCTCCCCCTCCAACTCCAAACTTATAAAAACCCCAATCCACCTGCCCAATCCAAAAATTCCAAAAAAATTTATTATAAACTAATCGGGATAACTTTGGTATGTGTTTAAATAATAACCAAATCATCCGATTATAACTGGAAACCGAATGCTGAAATAACCCCTTCAAAACTAAATATTTTTCTGTTGACGCTTAAAATGTTTTCCAAAAGACACACGATGCCACTTTTAAAATCACAAAACCAAAATCCCCCACCGGAACGACGGAACGAGGCGAAGAACTAACAGAACGAGGTGAAGGAACGATAAAATGACGTGAAGGAATCATCGAACGAGGCGAAAGAATAACAAAACAAGGCGAAGGACTCATGGAATGACTTGAAGGAACGATGGAACGAGACGAAGGAACGACAAAACGACGTGAAGGAATCATAGAATGACCCGAAGTAACGATGGAACGATGCGAAGGAGCTCATTATGAATATTTCAAACTTCGAAAAAAGTCACAAAAAAACTCGCTTCTTTAGCGAGTTTTTACGTATTTTAGACTATTTCCACTCCCTCTTTTAAAACCTCAGCCGCAAATCCGTCACACTCAAGATAATCCCGATACGTAAAAGTATCGGTTGAAAACCAAGTCAAGTCAATAAACGGACTTCGTTAATTTATAAAACAGGGACCGCTCTGGGAACCGAAATCAACGCCAAAGCCCCAGGGCCCACATGAACGCCCAGAACCGGGCCTGCCTGGCTGATGATTATCTCAGCGTTTTTAAAAGTCTCCTGAAGGGCGGCTTTGATCTTCTCCGCTTCCCCCTCGGCGGCGGTGTGCATTACCGCGATAATCCCCTCTGTTTCCACGGCGATTTGGGATTTAAACTCATTCATTATTCGCGCGATAGCCTCACGTCTGGTCCTAACTTTTTCAACCAACTCTACTTTGCCATTGACCAGTTTCAACAATGGTTTGATTTGAAGAATCGAACCGAAAAAGGCCTGTAAAGCGCTGACCCGACCGCTTTTTTTGATATACTCCAGAGTGTCCAAGACCACTAAAAAATTGACTTTTTCGCGAAGCGCTTCCACTAACTTCGATACTTCTTCAATCTTCATACCCCGCCTTACCGCTTGGGCGGCTTCCAATACCAGACTTCCCAATCCCATCGAAGTCGAATGGGAATCGACCACTTGAATGTTTGCTTCGGGCAATATTTCACGGGCCATCCGCGCAGTCCGGATCGTCCCGGAGAGGGCTTCGGTAATATGGATTGATAAGATGGCATCCACTTTCTTCAATAAAGACCGATAACACTCGACAAAAGCCCCCGGAGAAGGCTGGGAAGTTGTCGGAAGGGGACCGCTGGTTTTGAGCTTTTGATAGAATTGAGTCGCGGTAAGATCTACGCCATCCCGGTAATTTTGGTTATCCATCGATACGTGAAGCGGTATTACTTCAATGTCGTATTTAGAAACCAATTCCCGCGGTAAATCAGATGTACTATCGGTTACGATTCCAATTTTCACTTTTTAAAATCTTCCTTTACATTAGTTTTCCCCAAATTCTTAAAGAAGTTCTGCTTATTAAGACGCTTTCCTGCTCTTTTAAGAAAATAAAATGTGGTTGTTTTTTATCACCTATAAAACTAAAATATACCGGTACATCATCCAAAAATGACAATAACTGCCGAGTAAAACGAATATGTGAAAAATTTCGTGAAACCCGAAAACTTCCGGCCAAGGATCGGGTTTTTTGATACCGTAAATTAACGCTCCCACGGAATAAAAGAGCCCTCCAGCCAGCAGCCAGCCGAAACCCGGTAAAGGCAAGACTTGTACCAACGGCCAGGCGGCGATGATCACCAGCCAGCCCATGACGGTATAAATAACGGTACTAAACCAACGGGGAGCTTCCAGCCAAAAAAGTTTTAAGAAAAGTCCCGCCAGCGCCAGTCCCCAAATGGAACCGAACAAACTCCAACCCCAAGGGCCCCGTAACGGGACCAGACAGATGGGGGTATAGGTACCGGCGATTAAGATAAAGATCATGATATGGTCCAATTTCCGCAAGATCTTAGTTCCCTTTGGAGAGAGGGGCAGCCAGTGATATAAAGTGCTGGCCGTATATAACAAGATCATGCTGGCGCCAAAGATGGCATAGGAAACCACATGCCACGGTTTCCCGGCCACCGCCGCCCGGTAGACCATCAAAATCAGACCGATAAACGATAGAACGACCCCGATTAAATGGGTCAATCCACTAATGGGGTCTTTCAAAGTCTTGTTCGACATTCCTATCCCTCCGTTCTACACATTAAACCTGAACAATGTCACATCCCCGTCTCGCATCACATATTCTTTACCTTCCAACCTGACCAGGCCTTTATCCCGCGCCGCCGCATAACTGCCGCAAGCCATCAGATCATCATAACTCACGATCTCCGCCCGGATGAACCCTTTCTCAAAATCGGAATGGATCTTCCCGGCCGCTTGCGGCGCCTTGGTCCCTTTGGTTATGGTCCAGGCCCGGACCTCCGGTTTCCCGGCGGTCAAAAAGCTGATCAATCCCAATAATTTGTAACTCTTCTTGATTAACTGGTCAAGGCCGGATTCGGCAATCCCCAACTCTTCAAGATATTCCTTCCGGTCCGCCTCATCCAGTTGGGCGATTTCCTCCTCAATCCGGGCCATGATCACGATCATCTCCGTCCCCTCGGCAGCGACGCATTCCTTTAGCTCCGCCAACAATGGATTTTGATCCGTTCCTCCCGTCAAATCGGATTCACTTACATTAGCTGCATAAATCACCGGCTTATTAGTTAACAAAAAGGCTTGTTTGACTACGGTCCTTTCCTCATCGGTAAATTCCAACGTCCGAACGGGTTGTCCCGCTTCTAAACCCGCCTTGATCTTATGATAAACATCCATCTCCATTTGGTACTGGGCTTTAATTTTGGGATCATGGGTTTTTAATGAAGTATTGGTTTTCTCAATCCTTTTTTCGACAGTTTCAAGATCAGCAAAGATTAGTTCAATATTAATAGTCTCCAGATCCCGTTTTGGTCCAACCGAACCGTCCACATGGACGATATTCGGGTCCTCAAAACAACGGACCACATGAACAATGGCGTCCACTTCCCTGATATGGGCTAAAAATTTATTTCCCAAGCCTTCACCCTGGCTAGCGCCTTTAACTAGACCGGCAATATCGACAAACTCAATGGCAGTTGGTGTTATTTTATCCGGTTGGTACATCCCGGCCAGTTTATCAAGGCGTTCATCAGGCACGGCTACAATTCCCACATTCGGATCAATGGTGCAAAACGGATAGTTGGCGCTTTCCGCCCCCGCCTTAGTAATGGCGTTAAACAAGGTGCTTTTGCCGACATTCGGCAAGCCCACAATTCCTAGTTTCAAGTTATTAACTTCCCTTCGGTATATAATGACTATAATTAAAAAAGTTAACCTCAATTATTATAATGTAATTCAAGTTACAATACAAACCAAATTTGGCCCCACCGATGCAACGGCTACTCATTGCCAATCCTTTTCTTTAAAAAAGGGACCACTTCCTCTTCAGTAATAGGTTTACTATAGAAATAGCCTTGGATCTTATCGCACCCATGGTTTAATAAATAATCCACTTGCTCCCTGGTCTCAACTCCTTCGGCCACCACCGCCAACCCGATTTTATGTCCGATGGCCACAATATCTCCGGTAATTATCCTTTCTTTATTCACATCCATAATATTATCGATGAAAATCTTATCGATTTTAAGCGTAGATATCGGAAGCTGACACAGATAATTCAAAGAAGAATATCCTTTCCCAAAATCATCCAAAGCGATCCGGATCCGATTCTCCCTTAAAGCATTTAACTTTTGATAAATCGTATCAAAAGACTCAATTAAAACCGATTCTGTGATCTCCAATTCAATGAATTCCGGGTTTACCTGATATTTATCTAATATTGCCAACACTTGTTGGACAAAATTGTCTTGCATCAATTGGATGATGGAAACATTAACCGAGACCAAAAAGTTTGCGCCTGTAATCAATTGCAGACTTTTTACAAAACTACAAGCCTGTTCCAGAACCCAGGCTCCCAACTGAACTATCATTCCGGTTTCTTCAGTAATTCTAATGAATTTAAAAGGCGAAACCATTCCCAATTCCGGACTAACCCACCTTAACAATGCTTCAAAACCGCCCACCTTACCGGTTCTCGGGTCGACTTGGGGCTGGTAGTAAAGGCGAAATTCCCCCTTGTACAGGGCATCGCGTAAGTTCTTTTCCAGCTGCATCCGTTCATCAATGACCATTTGCAAACCGGGATCAAAAATGACATAACGGTTTTTCCCCAATTCTTTCGCCTTAAACATGGCAATGTCGGCGTTTTTGAGCAAGTCAACCGCTTCGCCGGCATAGTCCGGATAAATTGTAATTCCGATACTGACCGTGATATGGACCCGCTTGTTTTCTAATTCGAACGGTTCGGTAAAGGACTGCAATATTTGAGTGGCGGTCGCTTCCACTTCGCAGATTCCGGTAAAACAGGATCTGAAAATGATGAATTCATCCCCGCCAATCCGGAAAACCATTGAACACCGGCCAAAAAGTGATTGTAACCTGGAACCGATCTCCACAATCAATTGATCGCCAAAATTATGTCCCAAAGTGTCGTTGATAAGTTTAAAATTATCGGTATCCAGGAAAAAAACGGCGGTTTTCAGATCTTTACTTCCGGCTAAATTTTCATTCCAATGTTTATGTAACATCAAACGGTTAGGCAAACCGGTGAGGACATCGTGATAGGCTAAGTATTGTAATTGTTCCTGGTATTCCTTTAGTTTGGTGATGTCCATATAAGAACCGGCCATTCGGATTATGTTGCCGTCCATCCTCCAGACCGCTTTGATTAAGGCATGGATCCACCGGACTTCACCGTTGGGCAAGATGATCCGGTATTCAGTTTCGCAATGTCCGATCTTAATATTTTGATATGCTTGCCAAGCCTGAAACACAGCTTCGGAATCATCGGGATGAATCCGCTTTTGGATTTCCTGGAAAAACTCTTGGACGGAATGGGACTCAATCTCTAAAATCCTTCGGCATTCGGCCGAAAAGAACCATCTCCCCGTTAGGGAGTCCCAATCCCAGATACCGATCCCAGCGGCTTCCACCACCAAACTATATCGTTCTTCACTTTCCCTCAATTGTTGTTGGCTTTCGAAGAGATCTTCGAAATTGGCGCGCAATTCTTCCTCGGAAGCCGTTATTTCCTCATTCAAAGCCGCTAATTGTTCATGGCTTTTTCGAAGCTGTTTTTCGGCTTCAACCATCTCAGTGATGTCGATCCCCATTAATTCATATTCGCGCTGGTCCGCGGATATTGGGTTAAGGCAATTGCAATGGCCGATCAAATAGAGTGTTCCATCGGTCTTAGTGGTGAAGGCTAATTCCAATTTCCGCGGATAAGATCCGGTTGATAAAGCTTCAAGCAGAGAGGGGCCGTCTTTATGGTCTAAGACAATAAAATCGGAAATATTCATCCTTCCGATTACTTCCTCTTTAGCTAAACCCGTTTTGATCTCGGCAAACTTATTAAAGTCAAGGATCTTTCCATTATGGTCATATTTGATGATGATCAGATTGGCCATCTCAATTACATTGCCTGATAGTATTCTTTCTTTATCGATTCTACGCTGCAAATACCCAAGATACAAGTTTAAGATGGCGATAACGCCGCATATTATTAAAAAAGAAGCGGATAAGAAGAATAATAGCTGATAGATATCCTTGAATATTTGGCTTTTAGGCGCGGCCACGGCTAAGGACCAATCCGTGCCTTTTATCGGCGCAAAACTTAGATATTTCTCAACTCCGAGAAAACGGTAGCTTCCGGCCCCGGTCTTACCTTGAGTCATCTGTTCGAATAACCCGGCCAATTCCTTAAGAGTCGGGTCCCTCATGGTTTCCAGGACGGGATTGAACTGCCGAAAAACTAAGCTCCGATCATCATGGGCGATTACTTCGCCAAATTTATTGATAATAAACGAATTTCCCCCTTCCCCCAATCTGAACCCGTCGGTAATTTTGCTTAATTCCTCCCCTTTGTAAACTCCACTAAGAGTACCGCTTATTTCGTTGTTCACATAGAACGGGACCGCAAAAACTACTATCATTTCAGACCCAATCTTACTGGCAACGGGGTTGGAAACGGTCTTTTCCCCGGTAACGGCTTTTTGAAAATGTTCCCGGTCTTTAATATTAATGTTATTCCCGTCTGAAGTCCAAGCCTCGCCTTGATTATCGGATACAGTGATTCGTACGAAGTCCTCAGTTAAATAATTATTCAAATAAACGGCTTTATCTCTCAAACTTAAGTTCGGGTTTTTAATCGCATTGGTTTTGGAGATGGTGTCGAGGGATTGAAGGCGCCGGTGGATCTCTTTTTCCACGATTATCGCGCCGAGTTTGGCCATTTCCTCCAAAGAGTCGGCCGCAGTATTTATCAACATTCCGGAAGCGTAAAGATAAAGCAGGAAGCCAATCCCGATACAGGCCGCGAAGATAATGAGGATGCTTTTGAACGTGTTCTTAAAGTAATTGAAATAAGCCATTCCGGTTCTCCATTTTTTGTAATATGGGGAAATTCCATAATTACTCTAACAAATCCTTCGACCACAATATATAGTAATAAGTCCGGATGTATCCATCAATATATTGCCGGTCTGAGCATAAATCGGGAATTATACAATTCCTTAAAGTTGATTTCAAAAATTGTTGTGGTGAATAACTATTTCAATTCGCTATATATAATCTATCGGCAATTCTCTAAATATTTTAATATTTTAATCGCTACTGTTCCACCATCCCCTTGAGGGCATCAATCTCTCTAATCCGGACCGAAGCCAGATGAAAATCGATCACCCCTTCCTCTTTCATCCGTCGCATCTCTCTAGACATTGACGGCCGGGAGACATTCAAAAAGTCAGCCATTTCATTGCGGTTCAACGGCAAAACGAAGGTGGTCGCGGCGGTCCTCCGGTATTGTTCCAACAAAAAAGCGGCGATCTTCCCGCGCATACTCTTGATGGATAAATACTCGACCTTCTTATTGAGGAGCATCGCTTTCTCCGAGACGATCTTGAGCATGTTCCGAATGATCTCCCGGTGCCGGGGGCACATCCTCTGGCACTGGCCGATTATTTTTTGGCGGGGAATAAAAAGGGTCTTACTAGCCTCCTGGGCTATTACCGAACCGGGCCAGGCCGAATCTTCGGCAAATACCACCACTTCACCGAAGATGTCTCCTGGTTTTAAAAGGTCCATTACCACCCGGTTACCAGCTGCGTTTTCCTTAACGACTACCGCTTCTCCCTCAAGTATGATCCCGATGGATTCAAGCTTCTCGCCGGCAATTGCTATATAATCATTCCTTTTATACTCGGATAGCGTTGGTTCCAAACAACCCAACATCAGCGTTAAGTCCGGTCCCTCAATTCCTTTAAAGAGGCTGACCTTGGTTAAGGTAGGGATATGTTCTTTAAAAATAACACTCATCCTCAATTTGTAGCTATAGCTACTGACTTTTTATCATAATTATATTACAATATGTCTAGCAAAACAAGAAATTCAAAGTATAGAAGGGAGTGAAAAGTATGAAACGAAAAATCGTCAGCATCGACGAAGTCAAGTGCAACGGTTGCGGCCTTTGCGTCGACGCCTGTCATGAAGGGGCCTTACAAATGGTAAACGGCAAAGCAAAGTTGGTGTCGGAAAGTTACTGTGACGGCCTTGGTGACTGTTTACCGGAGTGCCCCACCGGCGCGATCACCATCGAAGAGCGGGAGGCCGCCGCTTATGACGAGGAAGCCGTCGCCAAGCATACCGAAGATAAAAAAGCTACTGCCGCGCCTCCGCTGGCATGTGGTTGTCCCGGCACGCAAGCCCGGTCCATCGTCAAAGAGAAGGTATCGGAACCGCAAACCTGTACGGTACGCATGGAATCGGAACTGCGGCAATGGCCTTGCCAGATTAAACTGGTCCCGGTCAACGCGCCTTACTTCGACAATGCTCATTTGCTGGTAGCCGCTGATTGTACCGCTTATTCATATGCCGGTATTCATCAAGACTTTATGCGCAATAAAATAACGATTATCGGTTGCCCGAAACTTGACGAGGTCGACTATACTGAAAAACTCGCTGAAATCCTGAAAAGACACGAAATCAAAAGCGTTACCGTGCTCCGGATGGAAGTCCCTTGCTGCGGTGGTATTGTCCACGCCGTCAAGAACGCCCTCGTAAACAGCGGCAAAATGGTCCCTTGGAATGTGGTGACCATCAGTACCGAAGGGGATATCATTGAGGGGTGATTTGAATGACTCCAATTAAAATCTCCCGAACCATTACTCAAATCGTGTCATTGGCCTTATTCGGTCTCCTGTTATTGACCGGCAAGATTCAGCTTTGGATGGGCATTTTTTTAGTCGGGATAGTCGCAGCCTTATTCTTTAGCCGATTTTATTGTGGCTGGATCTGCCCTATTAATACAGTCATGAGGATAATTGCCAAAATTAAAACCGGCTTTAAGCTCAAAGGCTTTGCCATACCGAAGCCTTTATCCAAACCCGTCTTTCGTTACGGTATGCTTGGGGCTTTAGCGGTTGTCTTTGCAATAATGATGATTAGCGGTAAGAGACTTCCGGTCCTTCCATTTCTCTTTACAGCCGGGACGTTATTGACCGTCTTTTTTCCGGAAAGTCTTTGGCATCGCTATCTCTGCCCCTATGGCGCAATTTTGAATTTAACAGGGGCCAAAGCAAAAAAAAGCCTGACGATAAACACGAACGCCTGTATTAAGTGTGGAATTTGCGCTAAGGTTTGCCCTGGCGACGCAATTGTCATAACCGATCGGTATTTTATTAATAAAGGTTTATGCCTCACTTGTTTGGAATGCGTTTGCCAATGTCCGAAACAGGCTATTAATTATCGTTAATTGGGAGGCGATCTTGAAATGATTGAAAAAACCTATGTTTTTACAGAGTCAGATAGTAAAATCATTGAAAAAATCGTTGAAGACGACCACGCGGCGATTAATCATATGGTTTTGGCGAAAGACGACGCTTTACCCGAACATTACTCCAATTCCAATGTCTATTTAATCGTGACTCGCGGCGCGATCACCGTCGGCCTTGGCGAACAAGAGAAGCATATCTATGCGGCCGGTAATATCATTGCCATCCCATATCGAACTAAAATGCGGATCTCCAATCAGGATGGACCGGTTGCCGAATTTTTTGTCGTCAAAGCTCCGAGCCCGAGAACGATTGAAAACAGCTGATATTGGCTTTTTAAAATTAATTTTATTCAGGAGGTTTTATAATGAGCGCTATGTTTTGTTATCAATGTGAACAGACCGCGGGCGGCAAAGGTTGTACGAAGGTAGGAGTCTGCGGTAAACAACCGGAAGTCGCCAACAAACAGGATGAACTCACTTCCGCCCTGGTGGGCCTGGCCCGCGCCGTTGAAGGTAAATCCCCTTCCCGACATGCTAACGAACTTATGATGCAAAGTTTATTCGCGACAGTGACTAATGTCAACTTTGATCCTGACGGGATTGACAACCTCAAAGAACAGGTGGGGCAAGAAAAAGAAAAACATGGGGGCGCCGCTGATTTTCCAGTTGATACCCTCTGGACCGGCGACCCCGATCTGATATCGCTGCGTTCCACTTTACTCCTGGGCCTTCGTGGTATGGCGGCCTATGCCTGGCACGCCTATGTACTAGGCAAAGAAGATCCCGAAGTGACAGCCTGGTTCTATCGGGGAATGCGGGCCTTGGGAGAAGACCATACTGTCGAAGAATGGCTCGGCTTATTAATGGAATTCGGCCAAATCAACCTAAAATGCATGGCTTTGCTGGATGAAGCCAACACTTCAACCTATGGCCACCCGGTACCGGCTAAGGTTACTACTGATGTCGCCAAGGGGCCTTTCATCGTCGTCTCCGGCCATGACCTGCTTGATCTGAAACAACTGCTGGAGCAGACGGAAGGAAAAGGAATTAATATCTACACTCACGGCGAAATGCTGCCTGCCCACGGTTATCCGGAACTAAAGAAATATCCTCACTTAAAAGGCAATTTCGGTACCGCTTGGCAGAACCAGCAGAAGGAGTTTGACGCGCTACCGGCCCCGGTCCTTTTCACTACCAATTGCCTGATGCCGCCAAAAGATAGCTACCGTGATCAGGTCTTCACCACCGCGGTAGTCGGTTATCCGGGTTTAAAACATATTCCGGAAGGTCCTGCGGGAGAGAAGGATTTCACGCCGGTAATCGAAAAATCCCTCGAACTAGGCGGTTGGGATGAAGACCGGCATTTTACCGGCATTAACGGCGGTTCGGAACTAATGACCGGTTTCGCTCGGAATACCGTTCTTGGTGTGGCGGATAAAGTTATCGAAGCGGTAAAAAGCGGGGCCATCAAACACTTCTTCCTGGTCGGCGGCTGCGACGGCGCCAAACCTGGCCGGAATTATTATACCGAATTTGTCAAACAGACCCCCAAGGATAGTGTAATCCTCACTCTGGCCTGTGGCAAATACCGTTTTAACGACCTGGATCTAGGGGAAATCGGCGGCTTGCCGCGGATCATGGATATGGGGCAATGCAACGACGCTTACTCCGCCATTCAAGTAGCGGTAGCCTTGGCGGAAGCTTTTGACTGTAGTGTCAATGAACTGCCGTTGACCTTGGTCCTTTCCTGGTATGAACAGAAAGCGGTCTGCATTTTATTGACCTTATTGGCTTTAGGCATCAAAAACATCTACCTGGGACCGACCCTGCCGGCGTTTATTTCATCCAACGTCTTGCAAGTCCTGGTGGAAAAGTTTGATCTCAAACCCAGCACCACCCCGGAAGCGGATCTGAAAGCGATCTTAGGGTAAGGCCTCTCTCTTGACTCTTCCACCTAAACCTCACTTGAAACTCTTCCGAGAGGTATGGTCGAAAGCTAGGTTAAAACAGACAGCTTAATCTTTTTCACAGACTTCTATAAACCGGCGGTCAAATCAGGTTGACTGCCGGTTTATCTTTTTTTCACCGTTCCACCCACCCATAGTTTAAGCTATATCTGGGACAATTACTGTTTAAGTAATCTTCCTAATCCCGGTACCCAGCAATTCTGCTCCGTGAAGATCCCCATCAGCATCGGCTGTTCCGTTTCTCCAGTCAAGATTGAGGATAGCCCCGAATTCCTCATTCCGCCCCCTCCAGATGATTTTAACCACCCCCGGCTTTATCTCTTCAATCCCAAACCGGTGACACTTTTCCTTAATCTCCTTGGCGGCCCGAAGCACATTTTTAAAGAAATTATAAAATTCAGCGTCGCCTCTCTTCCAATCAATGAGCTCCCTTTCAAAAAAGTCGGTCCGCTGTTTAATCAAATACTCCTGGCCCGCCCAGACCAAGGTCGCTCCGGGAAGCAGAGAGTAAAAGACTACCCAGTTTTTTAAGAAATTTCGCTCCGGTATTAAAGCGCCAATCCTTTCTTGGTCATGATTTTCCAAGAATCTTAGTTTAATCGCTTCTTTGGGATAGAGGGTCTCCTGCAGATAAAGATATTTTAGATAATTCTTAAGCCCGCCCCGGCCCCGGATGAAATTCTCTAAATATTCAAATCCATCATAGTCATAAGTGAGGTCGAAGGCCTGATGCAGTTCGGGGTCGGAATGGGCGATATAACCGGCGTCCCGCAAATATTTGACAAAATCCTTATGGACACTCTCGGCCAGCCAGATAACCTCCCGATCCCGGCCCAAGACGCTCCGGGCCTTATTCCAAAACTCGATTGGTGTCAGCGCCGCCACGTCGCACCGGAAACCGTCGACCCCCATATCCAGCCAACCCTGTAATGAAGCGATCAGATAATCCCATAAACCTTGCTGGGAATAATCCAAGTCATAGATATCGGACCAATCAGCCACCTTCCGGGTGAGATTGCCGTGTGAGTCTCTGGAAAACCACTCGGGATGCTCCTTGACCAGGACCGAATCTTTGGCGGTATGGTTAAAAACTACATCAATGATGATTTTCATCCCTAATTGGTGGGTCTTGCCGATCAACTCTCGAAGTCCGGCGGCGTCTCCCAAGAGAGGATTGATCCCCCGGTAGTCTTTGACTGCGTAAGGGCTGCCCAAACTCCCTTTCCGTCCTTCCTCGCCAATGGGGTGAATCGGCATCAACCAGATGAAATCCGCCCCCAGATCTTTGATTCTTTCCAAATCAGCGGTTACGCCCTCAAACGTTCCTAAGGCGCTGTGCCCCGGCACATATATTTCATAGATTACCGCGCGCCTCAACCAGCCGGGAGTATTCCGGGCCATTTAGGTCCCTCCAATTTAATTCCGTAAGGTCTATTTTATATGCTTATTATTCCTTGGTTTGAGAAAACAAAACCCTCTGATTCACAACCGCCTTGATAATGGGGGTCCCGTTGGGTAACTTGATAATGCGCCCGCCTTAAAGCGCGCTGTTCCTCTTCTCAAATAAAAAAGGACCGCTTTTAAATGCAGTCCTTCCGGTTCTAAATATTCTTCCTCAAACCTACTGTCACTACTGACTTCTGACTTCTACCTATTTATTAACCCGCTTCAAATACTGGTTGGTTCTGGTATCCACTTGAAGTATATCTCCGGTCTCTATAAAGAACGGGACGTTGACCACCGCGCCTGTCTCCAGAGTGGCCGGTTTGGTGCCGCCGGTGGCGGTATCCCCTTTGAAGTTGGGATCAGTCTCAGTAACTTCTAGTTCAACGGTGTTCGGCAGTTGTACACCCAGGATCTCGTTTTGAAACATTTGAATCTCGACGATCATGTTTTCTTTTAAGTATTTTGGGACATCACCCATTTTAGCAGCTTCAATGGTCAGCTGTTCATAATTCTCCATATCCATAAAGGTGTAATCATCTTCGCTTTTATACAAAAACTGCATCTCCCGAAAATCAATCCGGGCCGGCTCCACTTTTTCATTGGAGTTGAAAGTTCGTTCCACCGTCGCTCCAGTCCGAATATTCTTCAACTTCGAACGAACGAAAGCAGCTCCCTTCCCCGGTTTTACGTGCATGAAATCAACAACTTGAAATAATTGCCCGTCAATCTCCACTGTCAAGCCTGTCTTAAAATCAGTAACTGAAATCGCCATGGATTTTCCTCCTAACGGAACATCAGTATCTTTGTATTGATTACCTAATAAGGACCAGGAATATTCTATCATAAAGCCTGTCCCTTTGTCGAGTATTATATCTCCAGCAACTGCTCCTTCGGCGCTCCGGTAAGGTTCCGAACTCCGCCCTCCTCGACCACTACCAAATCTTCAATCCTAACTCCGCCCCGCTTAGGAAGATAAATCCCTGGTTCAACAGTTACTACCGCTCCTTTGGGGATTTGATTGAATTCGTTCGGCGACAGCCTGGGGTTTTCATGAATATTCAAACCTACGCTGTGGCCTAATCCGTGCCCGAAATAATCGCCATATCCAGCTTTGACAATTACACTGCGGGCTTTTTCGTCCACTTCCCGACCGGTCAATCCCGCTCTCAAATATTCCAAAGCCTCTGTCTGCGCCTGTAACACCAATTGATAAATCCGTTGCTGCTCCGGGTCGGCCTTCCCCAATACAACCGTCCGGGTAAGATCGGCGTTATATCCTTGAAAATTCGCTCCGCCGTCAATTAAAACAAACTCTCCGGAGGCAACCTCTTTCCCGCCGGGCGCGGCATGAGGCAAGGCAGCCCTGACTCCCGACGCTACAATGGTCGGAAAAGCGTTACCGTCGGCGCCGTTCAAACGGAGCTGGTAATCGAATTCCAAGGCTAAATCCCGTTCTTTAACTCCGGGTCTAATCCGGGCGGCCGTCTTCTCCCAAGCCAAATCGGTAATCCCCGCCGCTTTAGCGATAAGTTCGATTTCACCCTTTTCTTTTCTTCGCCGCAACTCTTCAACTAATCCGGCGACAGGTTCCGGTGAAATATCGGAGGTTAAAATCCCTGCCAGCTTTTGATAGTCGGAGTAGGTAAGATCATCGGCTTCAAAGCCGATTCGTTCCCATTTCAGCTTTTTCAACAATTCACCGACGCTCGCCCACAATTGCGAGCCTTGTTTATATAATTCAAAATCCTGGCTTTCGCCGGCCGCCTGTTCCCAGTAACGGAAGTCTGTGACTAAAAAAGCCTCTCTCCGCCCGATCACCAACATACCGGACGAACCGGTAAATCCGCTTAAATAACGCCGGTTTTCACGGTTGAAGATTAGTATGCCGTCAAGTCCCTTTTCGGCCAATCCGGTTCGTAGGTTTACTAAACGCGACATTACTTCCGCTCCTTTTCCAATAAAGGCTTGAACGCCCTCAACCCAAGCAGATAACTGTCAAACCCGAATCCCATAATCTGCCCGGCGGCTATCGGGGCAATAACCGATTGACGCCGGAATTCTTCCCTATGGTGGACATTGCTCAAATGTACTTCCACGATTGGCAAGCCCGATCCCGCCAATGCGTCCCGTAAAGCATAACTATAATGAGTATATGCTCCGGGATTTATCAAAATCCCCTCCGCCCAATCGGATTCTTCCTGGATCCGATCGATCAATGGGCCTTCGGAATTACTTTGGAATATTTTCAACTCCAATCCTAATTCCGCAGCCGTAGCTTCCAACATCCGGTTCAAATCATCCAAATTACGGGAACCGTAAATCTCCGGTTCTCTTTTGCCGAGCCAATTTAAGTTCGGCCCATGCAGCACCAAGATCCTCATCGTTTATATTCCCCCCAATTCCAGCAGAGTATCCTTTACGGTTTCCGCCGGGATCTGGTCGGAGATTACAACTTGACCGAGGCGTTTGGGCAACACCCAGCGGATTTTACCGTACTCCACCTTCTTATCCAGATCTAATAAGGACATAATTCCGGCGGTACTTAGTCCCGGGATTGTCGTCGGCAGCTTAAATGATTTAAATAGCGAAGTTACTTGTCCCTCCAGGTCCGTTTCTTCCAACACCTGATTGCGCAGAGCGATTTTTAATGCGGCCAAAATACCCAAAGCCACGGCCTCGCCATGTTTATAATATTGATAATTAGTGATACTTTCCAGGGCATGGCCGACGGTATGCCCAAAATTTAAAACCGCTCGCAAACCGGTCTCGGTTTCATCTTCCTGGACAACCCGGGCTTTAATCCGGCAAGAACCAGCAACGACTTTTGCCATTACCTCCGGATTCCGTTCTTTAATTGCAGATAACTCCGTTTGTAACATCTTGAAATATCCGGGGTCAAGGATAACACCATGTTTGATCACTTCGACCAGCCCTGAGTTAAACTCGCGTTCCGGCAAGGTCCGGAAAGTCGTAACATCGCTCAAGACTAAGCCCGGCTGATAGAAAACGCCAATCAGATTCTTTCCTTGAGGGTGATTTACCGCTGTTTTCCCACCGATACCCGAATCCACCTGGGCCAGCAGGGTAGTGGGCGCCTGAATAAACCGGACTCCCCTCATATAAGTAGCGGCCACGAATCCGGTCAGATCGCCGCTAACCCCGCCTCCCAAAGCCACTAAAACCGATTTCCGGTCGTATTTACCCTCAACTAATTTATTATAAATCTCAGTGGCTTGCTCCAGAGATTTAAACTCTTCCCCATCCGGCGCCAACACTGCTTCAACCCGATATCCGGCGGAGCCCAGGCTTTCAAGGAAGGGGTCCAAATACCACTTGGCAACGGTGGGATTGGTCACAACCAAGATCCGGCCTTTGACGCCGTATTTCCCGAAGAAAGCGCCGCTTTGGGCGATTAAATCAGAACCGATTAACACCGGATAACTCCGCTCGCCTAACTCTACCCTAACCTCTTCCATCCACTATCCCTCTTCTCATTAATTCCTTAATAATTTGTTTTGAAAGTTCTTCCGGAGTCTCCCGGGAAGTATCCACCACCAAGTCGGCAGCTTGATAAAGACTTTCTCTCCCGGTTAAGATCCGGGTTATTTCCGCTAAAGGATCCGAACAAACCAACAGCGGCCGGTGAGTTTCATGTTTGGTCCGCTCATAAATGTTCTCCGGCGGGGCAGTAAGGGAAATGATGAATCCATTAATCCGGCCCAAGCGAAGATTTTCCGGATTTAACACCCAGCCCCCTCCGGTAGCGATCACTTTCCGATCGGCCCGGCTCAACTGTTGGGCCAACTTATTCTCTAGCTCCCGAAAGAAGGCTTCGCCCTCCTCCTGAAAGATTTGAGTGATTTTTTTGCCATAATCAGCTTCGATTAACTGATCAGCATCGATAAATTCATAACCTAGCTCTTCAGCTAATGCTCGTCCCAGCGCTGATTTGCCCGTTCCCATAAAACCGATGATTACCAGATTCATTTAAAAGCTCCAAACTTGCTTCAGATAGTTATCAAAATTGAGTTTAACCTCTTGCAAATGGTCACCGCCGCATTTTTCCAGCAAGGCTTCGGCCATCACCCAACAAGCCATTGCTTCGGCCACCACCGCCGCAGCCGGCGCGGCGCAGACATCGGACCTCTCTACACTAGCCTTGGCGGGTTGCTTATTATCGATATCCACCGTGTCCAAGGGTTGATATAAAGTGGGAATCGGTTTCATGGCCAGCCGGAGCCGGATTAATTCTCCGTTGCTGATGCCCCCCTCAATTCCCCCCGCATTATTGGTTTTACGGTAAAAACCCTGATTTGAATCGTAATAGATTGGGTCGTGAACTTCTGAACCGGGAAGTTCCGCGGTTTTAAAGCCCAGCCCGATCTCAACCCCTTTGATCGCCGGGATACTCATTAAAGCGTATGTTAACCGGGCGTCCAACCTTCTTTCCCAATGAACATGACTTCCCAAGCCCGGCGGTACGCCTTGAATTATCAGTTCGATTATCCCCCCCAAAGAATTACCATTCTCCTTGGCTTGATCAATCGCCTTCATCATGCTTGGCGAAGCTTCCGGATCCGGAGATGAGACCGGCGATTGTTTAACATTCTCCCGATAAAGGTTTAAATCATCCGGAAGATTGGTTGCCGCTTCAGCTCCAATCCTAACAACGCCACTCAATAATCTGATTCCAAACTCGTCAAGCAGCCGTCTTGCTACCGCTCCAACCGCCACCCGGACCGCTGTCTCCCTGGCGCTGGCCCGTTCCAGGATGTTCCGGAGATCTTGCTGCTGATACTTTAAAGCCCCGGCCAGATCAGCATGACCGGGCCGGGCCTTGGTTACCCGGGCGTCAAGTTCCTGCAAACGGTCATCCCCAGCAATCTCTACTCTGGTGAAACCTTCGCCCGCAGTAACCGCCATGACTTTTTGCCAGCGTTCCCAATCTTTATTCCAAATCTGCAGTGTAATCGGGGAACCAAGGGTCTGACCATACCTGACCCCTGATAAAACATTGACCTCGTCGTTTTCAATCTTCATCCGGCCACCGCGGCCATAGCCTTGCCGCCTCCGGCTTAAATCTTCCCGGATGGCGTCGAGGGAAAGGGCCAATCCCGCCGGAAAACCCTCAATGATAGCGGTCAAAGCCTGGCCATGGGACTCTCCGGCAGTTAAAAACCGTATCAATTCTTCACTTCCGTT
>JAEWZY010000074.1 GCA_023394955.1 Bacillota bacterium | reverse complement strand
TCAGGAGCATCAATGGAGTTAATAGAAAAGACTGAACTTAACCAGCATTCATCACTTGCCCTACCGGATTTTAATCCGGTTTTTGAGTTAAACGGTGATTTTTCCCCTTTTCTCTTGGAGATGCGCCGGAAACACTGGGACTCCTGGGGAGCGTTTCTCTTGCATTTTCGCGGTGAAAAACTGACTTTAAACCGGGGTTTCGAAGAATTACTGGTCCTCAGTCATATGCAGGAATACTGGCGGCAGCACGGGGTGGTCCCTTATCCTCACCAAATCGAGACCGTCCGCCGGGTCATCGCCCAAATGCGCGGCCGGGCCATACTCGCCGATGAGGTCGGCCTTGGCAAAACCATTGAGGCCTCAATGATTCTTAAAGAATATATGCTTAGAGGTTTGGTAAAAAAATTCCTAATCCTGACCCCGGCAGCTCTCAGCCGGCAATGGGAAGCCGAACTCCGTGAGAAGTTTGAGATCCCCACCCTCATCGCCAAACAAGAATACCATTGGTCCCATTACGATCAACTAATTGCTTCGATCGACACTGCTAAGAAAGAAATCCACCGGGGCGAAATCTTAAAACTCTATTTCGATATGGTGATCATCGACGAGGCCCACAAATTGAAAAGCACAGCCACCCAGAACTGGCAATTCGTCAATAGTATTCAAAAAAAATACTTTTTATTATTGACAGCCACTCCGCTTCAGAATGACCTTAAAGAACTTTTTAACCTGATTACTCTGCTCCGTCCGGGACAACTTGGCAATTATCGCAGTTTTAAAAAGACCTACACCAAGGATAAACGAACTCCCCAACATGCCCAGGAATTAAGAAGCCTCCTTAGTGAAGTGATGATCCGGAACAAACACGGCGCCAATATGGGATTTACCAAACGGTACGTTCAGAATATCCCAATCGTCCTCTCCGATCTGGAGCAGAGGTTGTATGATGGCGTAACCACTTTTATTCGCAAAAACATCGGCAAGACATCAAGAGGGACCGTCTCCCTACCCCTGTTAACTTTACAACGGGAGATCTGTTCCAGTACTTTCGCTGCTGCCTTGACCCTTTATAAGCTGGCCCAAAATATGGAAATCAACGCTGATTGCCAGGAGGAAGCGGTGGCCCTCTTTCAAATGGTGCAGCAACTCAAAGACAACTCGAAAATGAAGATAGTCGAGGAATTAATCAAAAAATCCCAGGAAAAAGTGATTATCTTCACCGAGTTCCTAGCTACCCAAAGCTATATCCGGACCCGCTTGGAACAAGCCGGGATTCTCACCTTGCCTTTTGACGGCAGTCTTTCCGCCAGTAAAAAGGAGTTCACCAAATGGCAGTTTAAAGAGTTCTCCAAATTCAGGGTCTTGGTCTGTACCGAGTCCGGCGGCGAAGGGATTAACCTTCAATTTTGTAATACTTTAATCAACTATGATCTTCCTTGGAACCCGATGCGTTTGGAACAGAGGATCGGCCGGATCCATCGACTCGGCCAGACCCGGGATGTTTATATCTATAACCTGTCCACCAAAGGGACTGTTGAAGAATACTTGTTAAACCTGCTTGATCAGAAAGTGCGCATGTTTGAGATGGTCATCGGTGAAAGCGAAAAGGTCATTAGTAAACTGTGCCGCGGTAAAAGTCTGGAAGCCCGGATTTTGGAACTAGTGATCGGCGCCAATTCCAATGAAGAACTCAACCGTGGTTTTGCGCGGTTAGGGGCGGAGATCGACAATATGCTAAGTGAGGCTGAGGAACCGGAATGGTCGAAAATTCTTTAATGCCCAAATCACAACCTGTTCACGAAAATCAATTGGTCTTCGAATATCTGGTAGATGCTTTAAAAGTCGCCGATTCCCCTTATAATATCATTAATAACGAATTAATCATGGCCCAATGCCAGGTGGACATCGCCAGAACTTTCTTCCGGCCGGCCCGGACCGAAACACTCAATCTTCAAATGGTCTGCTCTCCTGAGTTATTGGAGAAATATCCCGGATCGGAATTGGTGACCCGGGGTAGTTTCCGCCTTCAATGGCTGGTTGACGGGATCCGGAAGCGGGGCCTAATAGCTAGAGTCACTTTTCCTTATGACTTGGACCATCGAAGGATAGAACGGGAAATATTAACCGTCTTAAAAGAAAAAAATCGGTTCTTCTTTAAACAACCAGCTCTTTTTTACCACCCTCATCTGCTGGTCAATTTCAAAACCAGTTTTGAGACAGATGAAAGCTTTGACGAACTAGCCTCGCTAAGTATTGACCTGGTAAATGGCCAAATCTCCACCAACATTATTCAAGAGTTAAAGGATAAGAAACTATTAATCCAACCGCCCAAAAAAAACTTGGAAAAACGGCAAATTCCCTATCGCGACGCTTATGAGGCCTTACTCAATCATTTGAAATGGCAACTACAAAACCACGACTCCAACTGGGTTAAGGCCGCCCAGGCCCGTTGGGAGGAGGAAGTAACTTACCTGGAAAATTATTACCGGGGAAATCTTGATGAAGATCTCGACCAACAAAGTTTTTACCGGCGCATGGCCGAGGTCTACCGGAAATACCGCCCTACTATCCGGATTCAAATTGTCAACGCAGCCATCCTTTATTTACCGTTAGTCCGTTATACCCTGGAACCATATCCGGGAGAACCGGAATTACCCCCATTGATTTATGACCCAGTGCGGCATAGGCTGAAATGACTGCTTTTACCACGGAGCCCACAGAGAGCACTGAGTAAAATTTATATTGCAAGTACATCTTGGTGTTTTGGACTCTCCGTATCCTCCCCGGTGGTCTCTGTGATCTCTGTGGTATAATGGTGTTTTTATCCTCAGTTTTCTCCTAAATCTTCAAAATGGTAATCAAAGGATTATTGCCAAGTATTAATAATCAAATTATTTGTTCTCATCTCTATGGCCGAATTTAGTATTATAAAACCGCCAACCAATTAAAACACTTCCCATAAATAACGGGATCAAGGCAATGAGGAGTAATTCACTAAACTTGGCCGACCGAATAGTCTTAATGATTCGCTCGCTGCCTTTAATTAATTGGTCGTTTTCAGCTAGAAGGGTTAAGGAATAATTCCCTGGTTGTGCCGGAACGACAATTTTGAAAGCAGTGAATGTTGGAGAACTACCCGGATATCTCTCCTCATCAAATTCCAGAATATCATATCCTAAGTTATGGCCTTCGCTTTGTTGCACATAATAGGGTTTCTCCTTGATTTGAGCTATTATTCGCCCATCTTTCTGCAACTGAATGAGTCTGAAATCGGATAGAGGCGCCTGATGAATCCAGGTGACTTGATCCTCCAATCCTCGCCCGCTGCTCGGACTGGTAAGTTTGGAAAGCTTAAGATAATGATGACTGTTATACTTCATCGCCCTAAAAGGTTTTAAATAAATAACCCGACCTCCCCGGGCCAAAATTTGTTCGCTCAGATCATCACTATTTAAAGGTAAGGTCCATGTATCTTCCGGAATAATCTCATAACCGATTCCCTGGTCTAAAGCTGAGAATACCACCAATTTCCGTTCACTCTTCGGCACGACTACTCCCTCACGATTTTTAAATCTGATTGAATAAACTCCGTTGGGTAGATTAATCACAAAGCCTCGCTCTATTCCGGTGACAAATTCCTGTGGCATTTCTGGCGGAACTGGTTTTGCGGGAGGATTATTGTTATAAGCTGCCGGATTTTTAAGAAATTCTCGAACTAGTTGGAGATAGTTTTCAGCCAATGCCTGATATTGACGGATCAAACCATCATATTCTTCCATTGCGTAGCGGTATTCCCGAACAGCTTTCTCAGCCGCTTCTCCAACCAATACTTGTTTTGGATTTCCTTGGGATCCTTGAAGATACTCCAGGGAAAAAGAATCTAACGGCAAACATTTTATTAATTTTCCCTCTTTCAAAATTTCCAGGACGCCAATTTGTTTCTCGTTAACTTCCAACCAATCGGCTTTATACTCCTTAGTAATCGGCCAATAATACACCTTCGTTTTACTAACGGTAACGACATTATCGACATCGGCTATCATATATACGGTATCAATCGTTTCCGGACAAAATGTTCCTAGATACTGGGACCCATCAAATAAAATCAATCCATAGACCAGTTGCTTTTCCACTTTTACTGATATTTTTTGGTCTTTGGGCCCATCTAAGATTCTTTTCTCCATATCTGAATTGCTAGCCGCAACCTTAAATGTCATACTAATTAGAAGGGTGAGCGATGCCAGGATGCGTAAACAAAGACGAAAACCTTGAATCATCGCGATCCGGCCCCCTTCTTTTGGAAAATTATTATGGCGACCATTAACAATAGTATGGAGTAAAAAACAACTATGCCAAAATTGGTAAAATAACCACTGAGATCCTTTATTCCAATGGCTTTAACTCCCCGGTTCAAATATGCAAAGGGCGATACCCAACCAACTATTCTTACGCCAACTGAAATAATACTTCCCGCCCATGGGAACGAGGAGCCGTTGAACTCCAATCCCGCTAAAAAAGCATTCCCGAGTTGAACAACGATAAACAGTACTAAAAAGGCGATTAAGGTCAAAATGGAAGTCCGGATTTTACTAGTAATTATCGACAAAAAAATCCCCAAAGCCACGACATTAGAAGCAACTGCTCCGGCTAAGACCAAAATCAATGTAGTTGCCATAGATAAGCCAAAGTTAGTTCTGGTTCCCAGCAACCAGAAGATAATCAAATAAAAAACCAGCATCGCCACAAAGGAAAGCATCTGTTCCAAATACTTCGCCAAAACATAGGAAATCGAATCCACCGCTCCATAAAACAACACTTCGACCGTCCCGCTATCCCTTTCCTTGGAAATTGATAATGAGGCCGTAAAAGCTAAATAAGAAGCACTAATCATCATCGTTACGATTAGGGGTATATTAAGCGGATTGGCCATTACCAGCACGCCAGTTTCAAAAATAACTTTTAGATATATATAACTGATTAAAACAGCGATCAGCGCGCTCAAAAAAATGGTCCCATAAAAACCAGGGCTATAAATCAAGGACTTGAATCCTCTGCATCCAATGGAAATGATGGAACGAAACCGATATCCTGGCGCATCCATTAATTCAGCCCTCCCTTGTAGTCAGTAAAGAGATATTATTATCCGTAATTGTTACGAAAGCTTCTTCAAGTGACATTGGTCTCTTTTGTAAACCCAGCACGGAACATCCCTCGCTATTTAAAAATTTCATCAGGCCGGGTCGATAATCATCCGGCCCATGCGTGCGAATGAGGAGCCTGGACTCTTCCACTACCTGAACGAAAGCAACGAAAGACAGTAGCTTCAAATTATTAACAAGCCCCGGAGTAATTTTTTCCAACTCTAACTCAATCTCCATCCCTGACGCTATTTTTTGAATTACCCCAGGGATGGTGTCTTCCGCCATCAATCTCCCGCGATGAATGATTCCGATTCGGTGGCAAGTTTTCTCAATTTCCGAAAGCAGGTGCGATGAAATAAAAATGGTCTTACCGGCTTGATTCTCACTGATGATAATGTCGCGAACTAATTTAATTCCATGCGGGTCAAGGGATGAAACCGGCTCGTCAAGAATTAGAATCTCGGGATCATGAAGCATGGCCCGGGCCAAGGCGATCTTTTGCTGCATTCCCTTGGAATAACCCCTTAATGGAAGCCGACGTTGTTGATAAAGGTCTAACCGCTCCAAAAGTTGATTTACACGCTGTTTTTTATCGGGAATCCCAAACAAATCTGCGAAAAAAGATAAATATTCAAGCCCGGTCATCTCCGGATATAAATTTTGAAATTCACCTACTACACCTATTTTCTGTTTCAACTTAAAATAGTTTTCACGGAGACTTTGACCGAATATTTGAATCTCACCACTGGTGGCCGGCAACAGGTCAAGGATCATCTTAATTGTAGTGCTCTTACCCGCTCCGTTGGGTCCAAGAAAACCGTATATTTCTCCCGAACGCACCTGAAGATTTAGATTATTCACCACTAAATGACCCTGATATTCTTTGCACAATGCCCGAGTCTCTAACATCACGTTCACCCTCGGATTAAAAGATTTTCTGAAATGTCGGACATACAGTCATTACTTAATCAAAGCAATGCAATCAAACAATTATTTGGAACTATCGCAAATTGACGTTAAAAAACAATTAGCTTTCCATATATGTTGTACTAGATATTACGAATGCGTCATTTAAGCGAAGCACAAGAGCTACGCACTATTAGTTGGGTAGATAAGGCAGTTTTGGTAGCGTCTGTTACATTTGAATCGAAATATTCAAAGATTCGACGCGCCGCCAACTCCCCCAGTTGCTTTTTATTGATTCGAATCGTCGTTAAAGGGGGATCGGCATAAGAGGCTAACCAATCATCTTCAAACCCTATTAAAGAAATATCTTCAGGAACTCGCAAGCCTCGCTCCCGGATCGCCCGCATGGCGCCCAAGGCGATCACATCATGACTACAGACAATTGCAGTTGGTAAAGGATTTGTCTTAAATAACTCCAAAGTTTGTTCAAATCCGGATTGGCCTGTAAAATTACTCTCTCTAATCCATTCCTGTCGCATTACTAACTGATGACGCTCTAAAGCGTTCAAGTAGCCTTTTAATTTTACTTTGCTATTTCGCGATATCTTGTGGGTGTTAAGCATCGCGATCCGGTGATGCCCTAATTCAACCAAATAATCAACCGCTTTCGAAATCCCTTCCTGGTTGTTTGCATATATACTACTGATAATGGAGCTTTCAACTTCAGTTGCTACTAATACTGACGGCAAATTTGTCTGCTCAATTATTGGAATCAATCTCTCGTCATAAGAACCGCCTATAACTATTAGACCATCAATCCAGTGTTCCTTAATCATTGGAGGTAAATATTGAACTCCCACCTTCCCTGAAGTTCTAGAGAATAAAAGACCATAACGCCGGTTTTGAATAAAATTTTCCACTCCTAAGCTGACTTCATGACTGAAAGAGTCAATCAAATTGGAAAAGCTGTATGGCTCTTCGGAATACTGTTCATCCAAGATAATCCATAAACCGATATTTCCAGTCTTAGCGGTTACCATTTCCCGCGCCGCCCGGTTAGGCACATAACCGATTTCCCGGATAGCCTTTAACACTTTCTCCCGAGTGCTTTCCTTTACGGCGGTAGAACCATTGACCACCAATGAAACTGTGCTTTTGGAAACCTTGGCGCGCCTCGCTACATCGAAAATTGTAGTATCCATAACTCATTATCTCCCAGCAAAGATTACCTCATTGTTATGATTCTCCCACAAAAACCGGCAAGTTACAAGGCCAGCAACTGCTAATAAATAAAAAATATTACATTATTATTTCCATGTCCACGTGACATTAACGACATAAGCGATATTATCGCTTGATAAAGCGTTTAGCCGTTTGAAAAGCATCTCCGGCGGGCTTTTGGTGGAAGAATCACCTAAACTTATTTTACACCTCCGGCCGTTAATCCTTTGACCATGTGTTTTTGCATGAACAAACTAAAGAGCAACATTGGAACCATTAGGATAGTCGCCTGTGAAGCCATCTGTTGCCAAAAAATCTGGTCCTCGCCACGGGCTTGAGCTATCAATAACGGCATTGTACTGGCCTTAACGCTGGTAAACATAAAAGCGAATAAAAATTCATTCCAAGACATCACAAATACAAATATCGCTGTAGCTGTCAATCCGGGAGCCGCCAATGGCAGGGTTACTTTTAGTAACCCTTGCAACGAAGTGCAACCATCTAGCATCGCCGCTTCTTCAAGTTCTTTAGGTATGCAGTCAAAATAGGTCTTGATCATCCAGATGGCTAGTGGTATATTGAGAGCCGAATTAATTATAATTAGAACCAAATGAGTGTCGAAAATACCAAGTTTTTGGATCATCATGAATAATGGAATAATCGCCGTAAAAGGAGGTAATAGCCTAGTTATCAAGACCCCGACAATAAATTGTTCCTTCCCCCAAAAATTATAACGGGAACAGGCATAGGCGGCCAGGCTTCCAAAAGTTAAAGTTATCATAACAGTACAGATCCCAATGATTATACTGTTAATTAAACTAGGCCAGATTGATTGACTGCTGTTGCCTAAATCAGTAATATAGGCGCTCAAATCAGGGCGGAAAAAAAATTTAGGTACATCCGACAAGATATCTAGCCGAGTTTTAAACGATGTAAGTATAATCCAAAAAATTGGTACTATGCTAACAAACAATAATAGGATGATGAATATTACTTTTAAGATTTTAAATAGCTTACTCCCCATAATTAGTAACTCACCTCCCGGTAGACGTAACGTAAGTAGATGACGCTGATCAGCGCTCCCAATAAGAGCAGTATTACATTTTGGGCCGCAGCATACCCACCTTCAAAATACTTGAAGTAAGTTCGATAGACCATTAAACCGATTGGCATTGTGGCGATTCCAGGACCGCCTCCGGTGAGGTTGAAGATTAAATCAAATACACGAAGTTTAAATACTGTTTGAAATAATAAGACAATGGTGATCGAAGGCGAAAGTAACGGTAAAGTAATTCGGAAAAAAGTCTGCCAGGCCGAAGAACCATCTATCCTAGCGGCTTCATAGACATCTTCCGGAATGGCTAATAGTCCCGCTAATAGGATTAACATTGAAAATGGCAATGAACGCCAAATTTCGGGAATGTACACCGCCCAAGTCGCAAAAGTCGAATTACCTAACCAGTTAACCGCTTGAATTCCTAAAAAACCCAAAAAATAATTGACCAGGCCAAAGTCTTTGGCCCACAGTAATTTCCAGATTAAACCCACTGCAATTGGGGCTACCATATAAGGAAGCAAAAGCATGGTGATAATCACTTGACGTCCTTTGACAATTCGATACAAGATCAAAGCGCTGGCTACCCCGATTAAAAGGTCAGCCGATAATGTGATAAAAACAAACTTCAACGAAAAAGTCAGAACCTGCCAAAATGACTCATCCCCGGTAAACAGTCGGATAAAGTTGTCCAATCCGACAAAACGCGGCATCGAAGTGAATCTCCAATTGAAAAAAGATAAGAAAATATTGTAAAACATCGGATACACTAAAATAACAACCAAAGTAACAAATGCTGGCAAAATAAGCAGATAAGGTGTGAGTTTAACACTGCTATTCTTTTGAGCGCCTTTTCTCAATGTAGAATTCATTAATTCATCTCCAATACAAAATGTTGGTTAGGGAGTGGAGATGATCCACTCCCTAAACTGTTTTATAATTGTTTATTTATCTTCTTGGCAACATCCTGCATCCCGTCAGCCGCGGTCTTTTTTCCTTGTATAATCATGGATAGTTCGGTATTCAGCGCATCAATTATTTGCGGCATATTGGGATGAGCCGGGTCAGTAGTTGAATTAGCAATAGACTCCAACCAATCTTCTGCTAACGGGAATTTTGCTAGATAGCTAGGATTCCGATAAACCGAGGCTCGAATCGCCCCATTGTCGAACTTAAGAGCGCCTTCCAGTTGGTTTTCTTTATTGGTGAGCCATTCGATCAAGGCCCAAGCCGCTTCCTTGTTTTTGCTAAATTTATTCATAGTATAGTACCAGCCGCCCGAACGACTTCTTCCCTTGGCCACGCCATGGTCCGAGGGAACCAAGGCCCAACCCATTTTATCAGCAACTTTAGAAGTATTGGGATTAATGAAATTTCCCCAGTACGAAGAGACGTAAATTCCCATTGCGCCTCTCCCTTGTTGCATAGCTGTAATATAGTCATCACGGCCCCAGGCTAAAAAGTCCGCCGGTAAGTAACCCTTTTTTAAGTAGTCCGCGAGCAATTGGGCGGAAGCAATACCCGCTTTGGAATCAACCGACGATTTCTTCCAATCAGATGTTAGAAGATTGCCTCCTTTAGAGTAAAAGACACCCAACCAATCATATACTAACTCTTCACCCTTTCCACGAAGCAAAATACCATTAATAGTATTGCCACTGGGGCCGGTAGTGGTCAGTTTTTGCGCTGCCGTAGTGAATTCTTGCCAATTCTTTGGTACATCAAGGCCAGCCGCTTTCATTAAGTCAGTCCGATAGTAAAGCATATTTGTCCCGTACCGGCATGGTATCCCGTAAAGTTTTCCTTTATAACGGGAGGCATTAACCAGGCTGGGAATTAAATCCTTTTTGTCATAATCATCGCCAGTCTTGTCCAAATACGTATCCAATGGCTCCGCATATTGAAAAAGGTCGGCGTTTTCTTCCGAGGTTTGGGTTGTCATCACATCATAACGATCTGATTTAACCATAAACTCCATAAACATTTTTTCTTTTATTTCGCCAATCGGAGCTTTGACCACAGTCACCCGAGCGCCGGTTTTCTTCTCAAAGGCGGCAATCTGGCCTTCATTCCCCCCCGTACTATTATACAGGGTAGGATGAATTAGGATCGCAATATTTACGCCTTCAAATGATTTCCCTTCCGCAAACACCGCGGTAGTTGATAAGAACACTACGCTAACTGCAATTAATAAAAGCCAATGTTTTTTCATTTACACTTACCTCCCTTAGTTATTATTGATGATAACCCGAACAAAAATCAATTTGCCGCCATCCCTCCTTCCACCTTTATACATGAAATCTTTTCCTTAATTGCAGGTCCAAGCTCAGCTTTTTGAGCGATTAATGCTTTTTGTATCAACGCTATCTCAACCTTACGAGGTGATACGCTCTTTTGAACCGCTAAAGCTGCCGCCACCCCGGCCGCTTCGCCTGTCGCCATGCAAGTCGCCATCACCCGGATAGAACCGGCGGCTTCATGGGTGGCTGAGATACATCTTCCGGCGACTAAAACATTCTCAATTCCGGTTGGAACCAAACAACGATATGGAATATCATAAGGTTCCGTTTTGTCATGACGCCCCGGAAAACGTTCTTTTAAACCGGGATGATGTAAATCAATGTCATAACCTCCTCGGGCTATCACATCTTTAAAAGTGTTTCCATTAAAAACATCCTGCTCAGTTAACTGATAATCGCCGATAATGTGACGCGACTCTCGAATCCCAACCGGATCTCCGACATACCCGAGATAACAATTTTGAAAACCCGGTACATACTTACGGAAAAAATTATGTAACGGCATTACCTGTTGATGTAATCCCCGTATTAATTCTGCAAAACCGGCGGCGGTTAATAGATTAGGATTATCAACCCGAGTTGTATTAACCGCGACTCGGTTTCCATTAGGAAGAATACTCATTAAAATTCGAGTGTGAGGCAGTGGGAAATCACCTTTTTCAGCAGCTATCCGAGCTAGATTCCATAAACCGACTACCGCGTATCCAGGTTCATCTAAACACTCTAATGGAGTCCGGATCTCTGAGGGATTTTCCCGAAGGTATCGTTTTAGCTCGTTAAAATCAATGCCATCCAAGCTGAATACTAGTGTGGCAGATTGAATCAATCCATCATCAGCACGGCCTACCGTAAATGAAGCGCCAGCTTTTGCGGCGATATCCCCGTCTCCCGAGCAATCAATCACAACCTTAGCGGTAACAATTTGCCTTCCCTCTTTAGTCTCTATGACAACCCCCCGGATTTCATGGCCTTCCTCAAGCGCGTCCACCGCCCGGGCCGGCCATAATATTTCCACGCCGGCTTCCTCCATCATTTCAAGCAATACAAACCTTACCAGGAAAGGATCAATGGGAGTGATCGAATTCATTACCGGCTCACGGGTAGTATGACCCAGACTCCCTCCGATTTTTTGCAAACGTTCAATCATCTCCTCGGCAATGCCACAAACAATCCGTTTTTCGTACTTATCAAAAAAGCCGAGTAATGGTAATCCTGATGTTAAAAGCCCCCCAAGAAAAGCTTGCTCGCTAATCAGTAACGTCTTGGCTCCGTTTCTGCGCGACGCTAAGGCTGCGGCAACACCGGCTGGCCCTGCTCCGACCACGACAACATCTACATCTAAATACCGTTTCAAAATAATTCACCTCAATCGATTATTAGACCGAAAAACCTTAAAACTAGACTTTTGGAACGTTCCATTAGTTGTTAATATTCTTTCTCAGAAACAAAACTCCTTTTTTAAAAAATTTTTTTAACAATATAATGTCGAAAAAATTTTGGGTGAAGCATTTACGCGCCAAAAACCGGCTTCTAATGGCAGAATTGTTGAACTTTTTTCCCCAAGATATGAATCTCTAAAATCATTTATAGTTAAAAAATTTTTGGAACGTTCCATTGTGGGTTGTTTTCCGAACAATAAAAAATAGGATCCATTTTGCTATCCAAAAAACAGCGTAAAATGTATCCTATGTTTATATACTCTTACCTAAAAACAAACTAGTTTCCTTTTGCAAGCAATGAAACCACTCATAAAAAATTCGGGCGCTTTCGAGAGTAAGCTCTTGGTAAAAAACGCCTCAATTTTCTCCTAAATCTCCAAAATGATATAGTAAAGCCGAAGCAGCCACTAACCCGGCGGTTTCAGTCCGTAAAATCCTTGGGCCCAAAGTCAGAGAAACGGCGCCTTTTTCCTTCGCTTCCACGACTTCCTTTAATGAAAACCCACCCTCAGGCCCGATTAATACTGTAATCAGCTCCGGTATTTTCGGTTGGCGCTCCAAAACTTGCTTCAACGATTGAACTATCTCTCCCTCCCACGGGATCAAAACCAAACCCGTGTCACAACCGGCAAGCATCTCACTCCAACTACGGACTGGTTCCAAAACAGGTACGATTTGCCTTCCGGATTGTTCCGCCGCTTCCCGGATAATTTTGTGCCACCGCTCCAGTTTCCGTTCCTGAGTAGACTTGTCTAATTTAACATTGCTACGCTCGGTAAGCACCGGCTGAAAGCGACTGACGCCGAGTTCAGTGTTTTTTTGGAGGATCCACTCGAATTTATCAGCCTTCGGCAGACTTTGGACCAGGGTGAGCTTGACCCGAGGCTCGGCTTGGCGTTCCATTTTTTTAATGATTTCCCCGTAAACTTGATCGGTAGTTACCTCGGTAATCCTAACCAAATACTCTTCGCCTTTACCGTTTAATACGGTAATTTCATCGCCCGGCCCTTGACGGAGGACATTCAACAGATGATGCCGATCTCCGCCTCGAAGAATGACGGTCCGATCTTTGATTTGATCGGGTGAAATAAAAAAACGGGTCAATAGTAATCTCCTTTGGGTTTTTAATGTTAATTCTTCTGCGAATTTTAAAATAATCCGACTTAAATTCCAAACCGCGCAACCAATCCAACCCAACCTTCTTCACACACGCATTTAACATCTTCAAAACCTAACTTTGTTAAATACTCTAACACTTCCGGAAAACGTTCCTCGATGATTCCTGAAGCTATCAAAATCCCGCCCGGTTTCAATACTTTCTCCAATTGGGGAATAAGCTCCAAAATGGCATTGGTTATGATATTCGCTACCACCAGGTTAAACTTGGAATCTAACGGTCGGTCCAAAAGATCGCTCTCGCAGACGTCAATTAATCCTTCCATCCGGTTGCGTCTAATGTTCTCCAAAGCCACTCTTATCGCAACCGTATCAATATCGATAGCGTTTATTTTTTTGGCGCCCAATTTAGCCCCAGCCAACGCCAAAATCCCGGAACCGGTCCCTACGTCCAACATTTCGGTTTGAGAGGTTATTATCTCCTGAAGTAACTTGAGGCAGATCCGCGTAGTAGGATGAGTCCCAGTCCCAAAGGCCATCCCCGGGTCCAGCTCGATTATGATTTCGCCATCGTTCGGAGTATAATCTTCCCAACTGGGTTTAATGACTATCTTTCCGATACGCTCCGGTTTAAAATAGCGTTTCCAGGCTTCCGCCCAGTCTTCTTCCCTAACCTGTTTTAACCCAAATTCCACCGCGATTCCCAGCGCTTCGCCCAGTTGTTTTTTGATTCGGGTTAGCCGTTGGCCTAACCGATCATCCACCGGAAAATAGGATCGCACCCCAAAATGCCCGGGAAGACTAAATTCCTCACCCAGGTACTCGTCATCTTGAAACTGCTTTCCTTCTAGAATATCAGGATCATCAAAGACAACTCCGCCGGCGCCTTCCTCCTGAAAACAATCGGCTACCACCTCGCCATACTCGGCCGGGACTTTGACTTCAACCTCGCACCAACTGAACCCGTTCATTTAACCTCCTGTAACTGATAAAAAGGGGAGCAATCTACTCCCCTCTTTATGATATCCGTCAACCAATTTTATCTTTTTAGATTCTTCAAAATGGGTTATTTTTTCTACTGCCTCCTGGATACTGAATTCTATAAACCTAACGATCTACATCCTTACTTAAACGCATCTTTCACTTTATTGATAAATCCTTTGTCATCAGCGGACAGATTCTCTCCAAAGGATAAAGCTAGTTTTTTTAGTAATTCCCGTTGTTCTCCATTGAGTTTGGTTGGAATGACGATCCGCGCTTTTACATAATGGTCGCCCCGTCCATGGCCCCTTAATTGGGGAATGCCGTGCCCCTTCATTCTAAATGATGTACCGTGTTGAGTTGCCTCGGGAATCCGCAATTCCACCTTACCGTCTAAAGTATCCACAGAAATACTAGTTCCCAATGCAGCCTGGGTAACGCTTAAATTGATCTCGCTGTAAACGTCGTAACCCTTACGTTCAAATTTAGGATGGGATTTAACATAAATATAGATATATAAGTCCCCGGCGGAACCGCCTCGTATCCCTGCCTCTCCCTCGTTAGAAACCCTTAAACGGGATCCGCTTTCCACTCCAGCCGGAATTTTAATGTCAATCTTCCGGTTCTTCCGGACCCGTCCGCTGCCCCCACATTCCTGACAAGGCGTTTCGATGGTTTTACCTTCACCCTGGCATCTTTCACAGGTCCTTACATTGACAAACCTGCCGAAAGCTGTATTTTGGGTAACCTGGACCTGACCCGTCCCGTTACAATTAGGACAAGTCTTGATCGGAGTTCCCGGTTTGGCCATATTTCCCTTACAGGTAGGACAGACTTCAGTCCTAGGGATCTCAACCGTAGTCTCTTTTCCGAAGGCCGCTTCCTCAAAAGTAATCTCCATATCATAACGGAGATCGTTGCCTCGCTGGGGGCCGGTACGCTGCCGGGAGCTTCTGCCGCCACCTCCGAAAAACATATCAAAGATATCCCCAAATCCGTCAAAACCGAAGTCGCCATACCCGCCGCCGAATCCACCGGCGCCGAAGTTAGGATCGCTGGCCGCATGCCCGTAATGATCATAAGCGGAGCGTTTTTGAGAATCGCTTAGCACACTATAGGCTTCATTAACCTCTTTGAATTTCGCTTCGGCCTCTTTCAGATTGTCCTTATTAACATCGGGATGATACTGGCGGGCCAGTTTACGGTAAGCTTTTTTGATCTCTTCATCGGTTGCGGTCTTTGAGATCCCCAACACCTCGTAATAATCACGTTTTGCCATATTATATCCCTTCGTTTAAACCATAAATATAGAAGACAGAATACAGAATTCAGAAGAAAGTCCCTCAACTACTAACTAAATAATATTTTATAACGGGAAGTCTTGAAGCAATCTAATAAATCATTCGATATTCTATCTTCCGTCTCCTGTATTCTTAACCTAAAAACTATTAGAAAGTGTCATAGCTGCTTGTCAATCCACGTCACTTTCGCTTAGATCAATCGGTGGTTGACGTGATGACTATTTATCGTCTTGAACTTTATAATCTGCGTCTACCGTGGGCCCTTCCGTTTGAGGACCGTATCCGGTAGGTTCTTGGTCCGGCCCGGCGCCGGCGGCTCCCGCTTGGCCTTGGCCTGCCGCCTGATTATAAATTGTCGCCGAAAGTTCATGGAGAACCTTCTCCAACGCTTCTTTCTTAGTTTTAATTTCCGGGATGTTCTTGGCGGCAACCGCTTGTTCCAACTCTCCCTTAGCCTTTTGAATCTTTTCAACCTGATCCTTATCGGCTTTATCGCCAATATCCTTCAATGTCTTATCAACCGTATAAATCATGCTATCCGCTTCATTTATGGTGTCTATTTCCTCGCGGCGACGTTTATCCTCCTCCGCGTGGGCTTCAGCGTCTTGTACCATCTTATTAATTTGATCGTCATTTAAGCCACTGGAAGAAGTAATAGTAACCTTTTGTTCTTTACCGGTGCCTTTATCTTTTGCCGATACATGGACGATACCGTTGGCGTCGATATCAAAGGTGACTTCAACCTGGGGTATTCCCCGAGGCGCCGGTGGAATCCCATCCAACCGGAACTGCCCTAAGGTAACATTGTCAGCGGCCATCGGCCTCTCTCCTTGGAGGACATGAATATCAACCGCGGTCTGATTATCGGCGGCAGTGGAAAAGATTTGGCTCTTTGAAGTCGGAATAGTCGTGTTCCGGTCGATGATTCTGGTGAAAACACCGCCCAAAGTTTCTAAGCCCAGTGAAAGCGGGGTGACGTCAAGTAAGACGATGTCTTTGACTTCTCCTACTAACACACCGGCCTGGATGGCAGCTCCGACCGCGACCACTTCGTCGGGATTTACCCCTTTAAAAGGCTCCTTGCCGATTACCCGTTTTACCATTTCTTGAACAGCCGGGATTCGGATCGAACCTCCAACCAAGATAACTTTATCAATATCTTTAGGTTCTAACCCTGCATCCTGTAAGGCGCGTTTGGTAGGCCCAACGGTAGCTTCCACCAAGTCGGCAGTGATCTCCTCAAATTTAGCCCTAGTTAGAGTCATATCCAGGTGACGGGGCTCCCCATTAACCGCAGTAATAAACGGCAGGTTAATAGCGGTCGAAGTAAGCCCGGACAATTCAATTTTGGCTTTTTCCGCCGCTTCCCGCAAGCGTTGCATCGCCATCCGGTCATTCCGCAGATCGATGCCTTGGTCCTTCTTAAAGGTTTCCGCCATCCAATTAACGACCCGTTCGTCGAAGTCATCGCCACCTAGTTTATTATTGCCGCTGGTTGCCTTAACCTCAAAGACGCCGTCGCCCAATTCTAAAATTGATACGTCAAAAGTCCCTCCGCCCAAATCATAGACGAGGATGGTATGGTCTTCTCCTTTTTCCAGGCCGTATGCCAAAGATGCCGCAGTCGGTTCGTTGATGATCCGCAATACTTCCAAACCGGCGATCTTCCCTGCGTCCTTGGTCGCTTGACGCTGTGAGTCCGAGAAATAGGCTGGTACTGTAATTACCGCTTTCTCAACTTTTTCGCCTAAATAAGCCTCGGCGTCAGCCCTCATCTTCTGAAGGATCATGGCTGAGATCTCTTGTGGTGTATACTGTTTGTCATCAATACCAACCTTATAATCGGTCCCCATTCTGCGTTTAACAGAGGTCACAGTCCGGTCGGGATTGGCAACAGCCTGTCTTTTAGCGACCTGCCCTACCATTCGTTCGCCGGTTTTGGAAAAAGCCACTACCGAAGGGGTGGTCCGTCCACCTTCGGCGCTCGGGATCACCACCGCTTCTCCACCCTCCATAACAGCCATACATGAGTTGGTTGTACCCAAGTCAATACCTATTACCTTTGCCATTTATAGAACCCCCTGTTTCAAATAAATTCTTGTTTAAGTAGTATTTATTATTTTAAAAATCAAATTACTAAACTTCCTATAGTTAAATGATCACTATTTAGGGACCGCCACCTTTACTAGAGCGGGCCGGATTAATTTACCTTTATATGTATACCCTTTTTGCATTTGCTCAACTACGATCGGACTCTGGACTGTATCGGATTCTTCTTGGAGCACTGCTTCTTGAAGTTCAGGATTAAAAGGTTCATTAAGGGCCGGAACTTCTTCAAGGCCATCGGCTTTAAGTATGTTCTGAAGTTGGCGTAAAGTCAATACCACACCTTCCTGCCAACTACAAATGTTTTCATTTGCTGTATCGGAACAAGCTATTGCCCGTTCCATACTATCCAACACCGGAAGAATCTTTTTCATCAACTCTTCACCGGCATAAAGGCATAACTGTTCGTACTCTTGCCGGCTGCGGCGCCTGAAATTCTCAAAATCAGCCTGAATCCTTAGCATCTGATTATACAGGCTATCCTTTTCTTGGCGCAATGTTGCTAATTCTTCTTCCAAAAGAGTGATTTTAGTGTTAGTTTCATCCGCTTCCGCTTTTTCTTTTTGTTCCGGAGCCGATTCTTCAAAACCTGCTTGGGTCTCGAGGATATCAGCCGCGCTATCAAGCTGTTCTTGCTTGGACATGATTACCTCCGTTTTTCATATTGTTTAGCGTTGTTTAAGGTTGTGAATAAATTAGAGTCTAACGGTGTTCCCCCATGATAAATTATTTGAGTCGATTTAGTATTAATCTTTCATCTTCACAATGGCATTAATCCTTAAAATCCCCTCGACTACTTCCCCTGCGGACTTTAGAGCATGGTACTTTACTAAGTAAGGATCACAAACCCCGTTTTGCAATAGATCTTCAACTTGACCAGTTTCACAATTAATCCCAATTCCCAAGGAACCTGTTCTTTCCTGATCTGCTATCACTTGGGCCAATTTTTCCAAAGTATCGAAACCTGCGTTGGAACATATTTGGGCAATTGGCTTTCTAAGGGCTTCAATTACACAAGCATAACCGTAGCGGTTAAGATCCGAGGGGATTTTCCCGTTAAGGAGCCGGGATATACCCAGTTCGGCACTGCCTCCTCCCGGAACCACGCCACCACACCAAGCGGCTTGAACCGCTCCAGCTGCATCTTTAGTAATCCGTTCTTTCTCCTCAGTTATTTCTTTAGTGTATGCGCCGATTAAAAGTGTAACCATCTTTTGCTCGGGATGACCCAATACTTTAATATACTTATAGTCTTCATCAACAATAACAGCGGCAGCTTTTCCAAATAAAGCTTCCAGTTCGGCCGGGGTTTTCAGAAGACTATCCCGTTTGACCGGGCGCGCTCCGGTAAAAACAGCTAACCGTTCCCATTCACATCTCGGCACTCCTTGGACCCCAATAATTCCCAAATCAGTCAAGCAGGTTTCAGCCTGGTCCGAGATACCCCGATCGGTAAAGACCGCCTTTAACCCCATTTTTGCCAATTGGTTGATACTCTCCCGAAGCAATTCCTGGTAGTGAAGTTGGCTGTTAAATCCGGCTTCAGTCCCTAAAGCTTGAAAATCGACTTTTACCGGTTCTAAAGCGTCGTCGATAATTAAAATTTTACCATCGTCGACTTCACGGGGCATCCCCTTATTTAACGGTTCCCGGTTAATAATAGTTCCAGAAATTAACTCAGTAGGGCCTCCTTCAAAGGCGATAATTTGGTCTGCAAGTCTAAATCCAGGCTTAGCTAAATACTCCTCACCTAAAATTCGCGCCGCCTCAATAACTAAATTAGCCAAATCGTGATGGCCTCTGGCCGAGATCAACGCGATCCGTCCTAAAAGCGGGGAATCCAATCCTTTAATCGGTATTTTAGCCTCAGCTAATATTTTTAGGGCGGTATCAATCCCCAACTTAATTCCATCGATTACTTTGATAACCGGAACGCCTTTTAGAACCTGATTTACTCCTTCGCTAATCAGTGCTTCCGCCAAAAGCGAGGCGGTAGTAGTACCGTCCCCCACCTTTTCTTCCTGGAGCCGGATGGCGTTAATAAAAATTCGGGCTACCGGATGAGTTATATCAATAGTTTTCAAGATGGTGGCCCCATCATTAGTAATGATTACTTCACCATCATCGCCAACTAACATGCAATCCAAACCCTTGGGCCCAAAAGTACCGGCAACGATTTGGGCTAATGCCCGGACCGCTTCCGCATTAGTCATTAAGGACGTCAAAGGCTGATTAGCTCCGGACCGTTCCGGGTTTTGATTGACTGCCATTTTAACCTCCAATCTTTTTAGCCAAATCAGTTAATTCAGATTGAGTTTGAGCAACTCAAAACTGATATGGATGACTAAGGTTATTATTGACAGTCTCGACCACAAGCATAATCTAAACTACAAATTCAATCGAGCCGGTCGATTAATAATTAATTTTATTGCTCTAGTATATCGGAACTAAGGCGGATTCTTTCTACCGATTACGTTTACAAATTTGAGTTAACACATCGCTTAATATTCCGGCTGTATATTCTACAACCGGCAACACTTTAGCATATTCCATCCGGGTCGGCCCTAATACGCCGATTACACCCACCGTCCTCCCGGCAATCTCATAACCGGCAGTCACTATGCTGCAGTCTTGGATTCCGAAGTTCTCATTCTCGCTTCCGATTTTAACTTTAGCGCCGCGTTGCAGATTATTAGTTAAAAGCTTGTATAGGTTTTCCTCTACCTCCAATACCTTCATTAGCGGCTTAAATTTAATAATATCCGAGAACTCCGGCTGTTCGAGAATTGTGGTAGCCCCGTCCAAAAAGACCCGTTCCTGAGAATGGTCGGTAATCGATTTGACTAAAATCTTAACGGCTTCGTTGAAAAATTCATCTTGAAAAACTATTTCCGACCGGATATCTTTGATAATATTACTCTTAATATCTTTCAGATTCATCCCGCGCAATCTCTGATTGAGCAAGCTGGATATCCGATCCAATTCCATATCGGTAATTCCGTTTTCTAACTCAATTACTTTGTTCTCCACATAACCGGTATCCGTCACTACTAAAACCAAAATAGTGTTTTCCGAAAGTCTCACTAATTGGATATGCCGGAAGATAGCGGTTTGAATCTGGGGTCCAAGCACCATAGAGGGATATTTGGTCATTTGGGTTAAAATCTTTGATGTTTGATGGATTAAGACCTCAATCTCATGGTGGTGTTTCTCTAGCTCCCGATATATTAATTCTACTTCATGTTCGTTCAATTGCCGCATGGACATTAAAGCATCCACATAATATCGGTAACCCTTCTCAGAAGGAATCCTTCCGGCGGAAGTATGAGGTTGCTCCAAGTATCCGCCTTCTTCCAGGTCTGACATTTCATTGCGGATAGTAGCCGGCGATAAACCAAGATCATACCTTCGGGCAATGGTCCTTGATCCTACCGGTTCAGCCGATGAAATATAATCATCGGTTACAACCTTTAAGATCTGTTTTTTCCTTCCATCAAGCTCGGAGGCCATAAGAGCACCTCATTTCAAGCATTTTTTGTTAGCACTCTGAGTTAACGAGTGCTAATCTACTTAAAAAATATCACTGCTAATTAGGTTTGTCAAGTATTTTAACATCTCTTTATAAAATCGGGAATAAGTTCTAACTAAACAAAGTGCAATTGAGCCAATTCTTTTAGATTCCAAAAAACAATGAACTGATCACACTATTGCTCAACATAATTCCGATATTGGTCAAAGCCAAACAGTAATCGTTTAAGACTAATAACTTTTGTTCCAAGAGGCACGTTAAATATGGTTCGGCTGTTTTTAAAAGGTCAATGCCATACTTGGCTTCAAATTCATGAAGGTTCACTCCGGCGCGGAGCCTTAACCCCAACATCAACGCCTCAGTCGCTTTATCCTTTGTGACCAGCTTTTCCCGGTTTTTTATCGGAGAAGCCCCTTTAAAAACTGCTTCGATATAATCCCATGGCTCTTCAATATTATACCAGCGTTCCCCATTGACAGTCGAATAAGCTCCGGCGCCGAATCCTAAATAGTCGTTGCCGTGCCAATAACCTAAATTATGGGTGGATTGAAACCTTGGTTTAGCATAGTTTGAGATCTCGTAATGTTGATATCCCTTATTAGGAAGGTAGTCCATAGCCAGACTCATCATTTCCAATACTTCATCCTCAGACGGCAATTGTTTAGAACCAAGTTCAACATCCTTTGCCAACTGGGTGCCCGCTTCCAGCTGTAAGCCATAAGCTGAAATATGCTCCGGTTGTAATGAAGCAACCTCTTTTAGGGTCTCAGCCCAATCCTGAACCGTCTGTCCGGGAAGGCCAAAGATGATATCAATTCCTAGGTTAGAAAAACCGGCAAACCGCCCTGCTTGATAAATTTTTAAAAAGTCATCCAACGAGTGGATTCTTCCGATACTTGCTAAGAGATGGTCTTGCCAGGCTTGAAGGCCAATACTCAAACGGTTAAAACCAGCCGACTTTAATAAGGCCAGCTCCTGACAATTAATGGTCCCGGGGTTAGCTTCCAGGGTAATTTCAGCATCGGGTTCAATCCGAAAGTTTTCTTTAATGAAACCCAATAGATCCACTAGGTTCTTCACTGGAAGATAGCTGGGGGTTCCTCCTCCAAAAAAAATCGAGCTGATTAAACGAGACTCCGGAAGATACTCTTGGATCTCTACCTTTACAGCTTTGGAATAGGGGGCAATCAAATTCTCCAGATTGCTATAGGAATTAAAGTCACAATAAACGCATTTTTTTTTACAAAATGGAAAATGGAGATAGAGCGACAGCTGGTCTTTCAGATGGAAAAACCCCCCTCTGTTTTCAATTTCACCGGCAAAACTAATTATTTTAGGTTTGACGCCTAGACCTATTTAAGGTATTTTATTTATATAAAGCCACATTAGCTTTAACTTTATCAAGTCGGCATTAAAACATCAGCCGACGTAAAGTGACCGGTCGTCGACCTTAAAAAATCCTTCATACATTAAATATTTCAATTTGACTCACTGTTATAATACTCTTTAGATGTCATAACAGATGCGGAGGATACGAACGCATGGCGTTTTGCCTAGGTTCTAAAATCGTTAATAATCGGCCTCTTTCAGCTTATCTTCAAGAAACGGTCCATTATTTTAAAGCGATTGAACTACATACCGACCCCGGCTGCCTTTCGCCTCATTTTGCATTTACCGCTTCTGAAAAGAAGACAATCCGCATTTATCAAGAACGCTTCCGATTTCGTTTAACCATGCACGCTCCCTTCGTCAATTTACGCTTAGGCGCGTTAGATCGGGAAGAACGAATGGTCGCCATTAATATTTTCTTAAATGTAATGCGATTGGCTAATGATCTAGGAATCAAATTAATTACTTTTCACCCTTGTTCTCTTGAGCCAAACACGTCCGAACAATATTCAGAAATCCTGCTCTATGAGGAAGGCAGTCTCGGGATGCTACTTCATGAGGCAAAAAAGTTAGGGGTAATTTTATTAATGGAGAATATGCCCCGTGACCCGCGCTATCATCCCAGCGCCTGTGATGGTTCAAGATTTCAAGAGCTTCTTTGGCTTTTTCCAGATCCGGAGTTTGGGTTAACGGTTGATATCGGTCACGCTTTACAAGCGGGGATTGCCCCGGAGGCCTTCTTAAAAATGGATCGGGTAAAACATTTTCACTTTCACGACAATGATCGAAACGCCGACCTGCACCAGTCAGTTTCCGCCAACCAGGATTGGTGGAAAAAACTCTTCCGCAATATCGCGAAAAAATTCCCGGATGCCATTGGCGTCTTGGAGATGAACCGCATGGAAGAACAGCTCGAAAGCCTCAATGTTCTTTCCGGCCGCCAACCTAAACGCTCGGTCTTGCTCCATAAACATGAACCAATCGTCCCGCCGATTTTGGGGGAATAACATGATATAGATGATATTGATGGGGACGATTAATTAACCGCCTTACTACGTTTCGAACCATCAATCTTCTATTTTCAATACCGCAAGAAACGCTTCTTGGGGAACTTCCACCGTACCCAGTTGTTTCATGCGTTTTTTCCCTTCTTTCTGCTTCTCAAGGAGCTTCCGTTTCCGTGAGATATCACCCCCGTAACACTTGGCTAATACGTCTTTACGCATAGCTTTCACCGTCTCTCTGGCGATTACCTTGGTCCCTACGGTCGCTTGGATCGGGACTTCAAACATCTGCCGTGGAATAATCTCCTTTAATTTTTCAGCAAACTGTCTGCCGCGCTGGTATGATTTGTCCCGGTGAACAATGGCGGAGAGGGCATCGACTATTTTCCCGTTTAAAAGAATATCCAGTTTTACTAGGTTTGATTCCCGGTGCCCTTTATATTCATAATCCAATGATGCATACCCCCGAGAACGGGACTTTAACTTGTCAAAAAAATCCATTAAAATTTCGGATAAAGGCAGATCATAGGTGAGCATGACTCTATTTTCAGTTAAATATTCCATGTTAACAAACTGGCCTCGTTTATCCTGACACAATTCCATTACCGTCCCTACATAATCATTGGGCAAAATGATGGTTGCTTTGACATACGGTTCTTCGATATGGTCCAAGTAATTAGAAGCAGGCAACTCGGCTGGGTTGGAAATCTGTTTCATACTACCGTCTGTTAAAAAGACTTTGTAAACCACGCTAGGAGCCGTGGCAATCAAGTTCAAATCATACTCCCTTTCCAACCGCTCCTGGATGATTTCCATATGCAACAACCCTAGAAAACCACAGCGAAACCCAAAACCTAACGCCGCGGAACTCTCGGGTTCAAAGACCAACGATGCGTCATTCAGCTGCAGCTTTTCTAAAGCATCCCGCAACTCGCCATAGGCGGCATTATCAACCGGATAAAAACCGCAGTAGACCATGGGCTGGATCGGCCGGTAACCAGGCAAAGGCGTTGATGCCGGATTCTCGATTAAAGTAACGGTATCACCCACCCGGACGTCTTTAACATTTTTCATAGAAGCGATCACAAAACCAACTTCTCCGGCTATCAATTCTTGGGCCGAAGTCATCATTGGCCGGAAAGTGCCTAGTTCGGTCACTTCAAATTCTTTTTCCGTAGCCATCATTCGAATCCCTTGACCAACTGCCAGTTTACCCTCGACTAACCGGACATAGGCGATTACTCCCCGGTAAGAATCGAAGAGCGAATCGAAGATCAAGGCCCGTAAAGGCAATCGTTGATCCCCGCTGGGCGGTTTCATCCGTTGAACGATGGCTTCTAAGATCTCCTCCGTGCCGATGCCCGTTTTAGCGCTAGCCACAATACAGTCGGCCGGGTCCAAACCGATGATCTCCTTTAGTTCATTTTTGACCCTTTCCGGATCAGCGCTAGGTAGATCCACCTTATTAATCACCGGAATAATATCCAGGTCCTGTTCCAGAGCAAGATAAAGGTTGGCGATGGTTTGGGCTTCTACCCCCTGAGTGGCGTCAACCACCAATAAAACCCCGTCGCACGCAGCCAAAGAACGGGAGACTTCATAAGTGAAATCCACATGGCCAGGGGTGTCGATCAAATTTAGGATATACTTCTTTTTGTCCTTAGCCTGATACTCAAGGCGGACCGCTTGGGCTTTGATGGTAATGCCCCGCTCCCGTTCCAGATCCATGGAATCCAAAACCTGTTGAGTCATTTCCCGACGGCTTAATGCGCCGGTATACTCCAATAAACGATCCGCCAAGGTTGATTTACCATGATCGATATGGGCGATAATGCAAAAATTCCGAATATTGGTTTGAATCAAATGTATTCCTCCATGTATTTAAAAGTAAGCTGATTTACTGAAGAGCAAAACCCAAAACAGTGCTGAAAAATTGCGGTCTAGAGGTTCATTTTCGAAGGTGATTATTTCCTTCAGAACTATCTTGGCGCGAATTATATTGATTTAAATCTAAAATATTATACCATTTAGCATTAAGGCGGGCAATTAAAAACTAGAAATCTTGTAGCTGTCCGACTACTTGATTAACTAAAAATATTATCTTATTTTCTCCTCCATGTAAAGTATAAGTAAAAGCTTAGTTCCCCGTAGAAACGGGGAACTAAGCTTTTACATCCAATTATATATGGCTAACTGAATGAATAGCCTTAAACCATCTGTCTTACCTGTTGAAACAGGTCAATCGTTTGATCGAAAAACCAAGGGATAAATCCGAGTAAGTCCAAAGCGTCATATATAAAGGCCAACGCCAGGAAGATCAAGAACAAACCGCAAACGAACAACAACCAACGATAGACCCGGTCCGAAAGAAAACGGCGTCCTTTGGTCAAGGCTCCCGAAATCAAACTATACCAACTCAGATCCGCTGAGATATGCCCCAAATAAAAACAACCGACACCCACCCAACCGAGATTTAAAGCCTGAGTAATCATGGCCAGTCCCACCATTACCCACCACATCAACCAATAAGGGTTACTAATTGAAATGATCATCCCCGCCAATACCGGATTTAACTCAGTCATCCCTGTCGTCGGCGGGGTTTCAGCAGTTGCTGCTACTTCTAGCGATGATGTGATGCTCCCTTTTCTGCTTTCCTTGAATGCTAAGTCGTAGCCCATCCAAATCAGCATCAACCCCCCCAAGACGCCGATACTGATCCGGGTCGCCGAAAGCTGAATAAAACGACCCAATCCCCATATTAATCCTATGATCAAAATCGCTTCCAAAATAGCGTGTCCTAACACCAATTTAGGTCCAATCCAGAAGCCTTTTTTACAAGTAAGTTGAATGTTATAAGTTAACAATGGACCGGGAGCCACCGCTCCTGATAACCCTACTAAAAATGCTTGGCCCAAGATTTGGAATAAGTCCATGGTTACCCCCTCAACCGTATTGTCGGCAGTTAGCTGTTGGTTTTAGCTATTAGTTATTCTTTTGGCTGTTAGCGCTTGCCTGTTAGTAGTAGCTTGAGGGTTTATATTTAGGCCTAAAAACAATAGCCAGTAGCCAAAAATTCCATCTACCGTCTGAGCAGTTTACTCTTGATCAGCCTAATTGTCATTGCCAGCTCATCCATCTTCAACAACCAAGCGGTCCCAAAATAGACCGTTACTCCTACCGCCATTCCGGCAACTACGATCAAAGCAGCTTCAAAATGGCCAGATAACCCCACCCTCCCGCTGATCGAACCAATTCCTCGCGCAGTTAAATAAACCGCTACTCCCAATCCCAGAGAGGCCGTCAACCCTTTAAGGAAAGATTTTAAAATCCCATGTCCCCTAATTCCGCCAACTTTCCGGCGTAGGATTTCCATTAAAAGTAACATATTGATCAAACCCATAATCGAAAAAGAGAGCGCAAAACCGCCCACACCCAAATCCGTATATTTAAGGAAAATCCAATTCATCAGAATGCTTGCGGAAACCGAGAAGACACTCACCAATACCGGGGTTAAGGTATCTTGTAAAGCATAGAAGGCCCGAGGCAACATTAAAATGGCCGCATGGGCGAAGACGGTCAAACTATAAAACAACAACGCATAAGACGTCAAAGCGGTATGCTCCGCTGTGAACTTCTGTCCTTCAAACAAGAGCTTAACTATCGGCGTCCTTAAGACCATTAAACCTACAGCCGCCGGAAGCAATAGGAAAAAGATTGAACGGAGTGACAACGAAAGTGTGTCCTTGAACAAGTCCATCTTTTTCTCCGCCGCCAACCCGGATAGCATCGGAAAAAAAGCCATGGCGATACTGGACGCGAAGATTCCAATAGGCAACTGAATCAACCGATTCGCGAAACGAAGCGCGGTAATACTCCCTTCTTGCAACGAAGAGGCCATTACATTAGTAATCCATATATTGGCCTGAGTGGCCGAAAGCCCGATCAAAGCAGGTACCATTAACATTAACATCCGTCGAAATCCGGAATTCCGCAGATCAATGTAGCCGAAACGGAACCAGGCGCCCCCCATTTTCCGCAAAAATGCCATTTGAATTAAAAAATTACCGATAGCCCCAGCCACTACGCCAAAGGCCATACCCGTGATACCATAACGCGGTCCCAGCCAAAACGCGCCAAGAATGATGGCGATATTATAAAAAACAGGGCCAAGGGCGGGAGCTAAAAAATGCTTATAGGAGTTCAATACTCCCCCCATTAAACCGGCCAAAGCGGTAAAGCAGACTGCCGGGAACATGATCCGGGTAAGCTTAACCAATAAAAGCATCTTTTCCCCTTGAAAATGTGGCGCTTCCCATAGAGCTACACCCTTCGCGAAAGTCATTCCCAAGATCGTAAAAATAGCCAACAAGATCACCGTAATGTTAATAAAGGTACTGGCTACTTTCCAACCCTCTTCCTCGTCGCCTTTGGCCAAATATTCGGTAAAAATAGGTATGAATGCGGCCGAGAGCGCCCCCCCTACCAGCAGGTAATACATGATATCAGGAATAATAAAAGCGGCGAAGAATGAGTCGGTTTCAAATCTACTGAAGAGACGTCCTGATAAATTTTCCCTGATAAAACCCAAAATACGACTGACTAAAAACAGCATTGAAATCATACCGGCTGCTTTAGCAGCTCTTTCCATGACATTCTCGGCCATTACAGCCTCCCTTTCCGGTTTAATACCGGCGATGTCGATTCAATTTTTGATATTTAGCGGTTTAATTGATAAAACAAAGTAGTATGTTTATTCACCATCCTTTTTCGAACTCCTTCCCTGGTCCGATCTTTCCCATTGAACTTGAAGCCTTGGGGTAAATGAAAAAGAGACGGCCCCTCGGCTGGTCTGGACCAGCCACTGATCATCTCTTGCCCTTAATTGTAACGGAAATTTAAGCTTAACTACGGTAACCGAATCCCCCGAACGAAGCCGGACCCCTTCGGAAATAAGTTGGCAACTAAAACCGGTGTGATCAGCAGTTAAAACCGAACCCAAGTTGTCGAAGACTAGGTAATAACCGGAACTTAAAATTATAATTGTCCAAACTAAAATTAAGATGATCTTACCAAAGTGTTTCACGGTAATTCCCCCGCTGGAGACTATGTCCTCCTGTTTCCCATAAATCTAATAATATATCCATCACTTTCATCAAATGGACTGAGGTACTTTGAGACTCCTCGAGACTAAAACTATATAGAAAAGTTTGACCCCTGGAAATCAGTTCTAATTTAAATAAAGGGATCTCCGGTTGGTAGTTGATTAACCGGTTGACAAATTCAGCCGTCATCGGTTTTGAGAGTGAAAATAAAATACTTGCCTCCTTCAAACTATTCCAGTCGGAGTCAGGATTAACCCCAATCACAAACCGGTCATTATTAAGTAGCCATCTTGATTGGGGCGATTTAAACCATTCCCGTTCCGAAACTGGATAGCTGATTACTTCAGTACGGGCTCCCTCCCGGTATAAAATTCGTTCTTTCAGTCCATCGTAAAGGCTTCCTCCGGTATTCTCAGGATAAACAAGCACAATTGATCGCAAACGGGGATTGAAAACTGTTACTGCTCGGCTTTCCCCGAAAGGAATCAACCCCAGATCCGATAATTCTTGAGAAACATTCGCAAAGGCTAATTGGGCTAACCTTGAAAGACTTAACCGGTTATTAAAGAAAAATCCGAGTACACCCAGGCCGAAAAAGACAATCCCGTAAAAAAAATATACCTTCTTCCAACCGTTAATTTGGATTTGCATCGCCGATCATCTCCCGGCAAATGCTATGAACCGTTTTACCGATTTAGAACTGTTTTAACGTTTCTTAACCTAAATACCTAAACACTTCCTCCGGACTGACCGCTGGATGCAAGGCGATATTTAGCGCTCCCGAGACCACTCTGGCCACGCTATCGATCATCACGTCAATCTCCTTCGGAGTAACTATCAAGCTGCCCATATAAGGCGATAACACTCTTCTAATCAAATCTTTCTCATTGATCGCCCTCAGATTAACCATACCCGGATGGGTCTTGAATAGTTCTTCCATAGCATCATGAACAATCGTAGCGGCCTCCACCACAGTGGGAGCCCCAATGGCAATCACCGGCACTCCCATTGTCTGGGGAGTAATCCCGATCCGTTTATTGCCCAAGCCGGAACCGGGATGAATCCCGGTATCCGCGATTTGAATCGCTCCTCCCATGCGACTGGTAGTCCGGGAAGCCAAAGCATCGATTACCACAATGAACCGGGGGCGGATCCGCTGGGCTACCCCCATCACAATCTCTCCGGTCTCCATACCGGTACTTCCCAAAACTCCCGGAGCTAAGGCGCAAACCGGCCGTAGTCCTCCTTTTTTCTCCGGAGGCGTCATTGATTTAAGATGCCGTGTTACTAAAATATGTTCCACCACTTTGGGCCCAAGGGCATCAGGGGTCGCATCCCAGTTACCCAAACCGATTATCAGACAAGTATCTTCTTCCTTAACTCCGATCCGACCTATGAAACCTTCGATTTCTTTGGCAGTCAAAAATGCGATCTCCTCATGTTGGTCCCGGTCGGTAGTCCTTAACCCAGGGGCTTCCAAAGTCACATAGTAGCCTGGTACTTTGTTCATGGCCTTTCCGGCAGCTTCGTTTTGAATGTGGACCCTAGTAATCACCGTCTCCCCTTGCTTCTCCGTTTCAGTCCCGACTCCCGGCGGTTCCTGCCCTTGTCCCCGTTGCATAAGAATTTCCCTGGCTTCCAAAGCCAGATCAGTATGGAGCTCCCCCATCAACGCTAAATCTTGCCTATCCATCAACTTACCCCTTCCCGAGAATTAATAAAGTAGTCGTCCACTCCAGTTTTACCTGGATGATTGCAAGTATGAAATCCAGTAGTTTATAGAAACCCCTCATGCCTCTTGCCTAAAAAGGTAGCCTGAATATGCCTATTTCAAACTTACTCCGTCCTTTGATACTTTTGATAAATCAATTCATGCCATGAATTCGGCAGCAATACTTCCAGTATAACCAGTCCTAGGTATGCAGCTAGTATTCCCAAGAATGTGGGCTTCACTCCGGAAAAATAATAGCCGCTTAGCAAGAGCATGATTATAATACTGGCACCGCTAAACAAATTTTGCCATTTTTTTTGCAACCTTCCTGCAGTCACTTTCCGGATGATTTGAGCGCATAAAGCAGTAATCAAAGCGATTAACAAGATGATAAACCGTCCACCCGGCCGAAAGGCCGGGATTAACAATTGCGTCAAGATTAATAGCAGGGAAATGTAAGTAAACCTAATTAAAAAAAGCAATTTCCTAACCGCCTAATGAAGGATGAATCTCACAACCGCTTAATTATTGATAACCATATTTTGCCCAAATTAACTATTTTTATCACGTTTTTCATCCGAATTAAACTTAGTTCTTAACGGTTTTACTTGAATCGAATTCACCGTCTCTTCCGTCTCCTGACTCCTATTTTAAAGTATTCCTCTTCCTTGAATATTCCCGTTATCAATTAGCAGTTTAAAGGTTGCAAATCTATCCAAAGAATGATAAAATATTTTTTGTTGAAAATTAGGTTATTATTGTTTGCAGTTTAAGGAGGTGAAAGATTTGCCGAATATTAAGTCAGCTGAGAAAAGGGTAAGGACCGCCGTGCGGAAACACTCCGCCAATATATCCAACCGTTCGAAACTGAAAACATATCTTAAGAACGCTCTCTCCTCCATAACTGCCGGAAAAGAGGAAGCTAAGTCGGACCTGATGAAAGCCATTAAAGGACTTGACGAAGCTGCAAGTAAAGGTATTATTCACAAAAACCAAGCCGCCCGTCGTAAATCCCGTTTAACTAAAAAGCTGAACGCCATGGGAAATAGTTAAAGAAAAAAGCCTGTAAAGGCTTTTTTTATTGTTCCCTGTTGAACGCTGCGTGAAAAAACACCCTCCCGCATCAATCCGGGATAGCACCGCGTCCCCTCTTCAAAAAGCACTGGACCCTGAACGCGAGGCTCAAAACTCTACTTTTTTTCTAGCCGCACAGGAATCCCACGTAACGCTAAATATTCCTTGGCTTGCCGGATGTTGTATTCACGGTAATGAAAGATCGAAGCGGCCAATACCGCGTCGGCCTTGCCCATCTCAATTCCGTCCGCTAAATGTTCCAAGTTGCCGACCCCACCAGAGGCAATCAGCGGAACACTCACTATTTCGGCCACTGCCCGGTTAAGTTCGTTATCATAACCGTCCTTGGTCCCATCCCGATCCATGCTGGTGAGTAAGATCTCGCCCGCACCAAGTTTTTCTACTTGCCGCGCCCAATCCAGAACATCGATCCCGGCGGAATTACGGCCGCCATGAATATATACTTCCCACCCTTGGGTAGGGTCATTTTTCACCCGCCGCCGGGCATCAACCGCCACCACTACGCACTGGGAACCGAATAATTCCGCTCCCTCGGAGATCAAATCAGGGTTCTGAACCGCGGCCGTATTTATCGAAATCTTATCCGCTCCGGCCAGCAAAATAGCGCGCATATCCTCGACGCTGGCAATTCCACCCCCGACCGTATATGGGATGAAAACCTGTTCCGCTACCCGGCTTACCATTTCCACTACGGTCTTTCGACGTTCGTGAGAGGCGGTGATATCGAGAAAAACCAATTCATCGGCGCCTTCCCTATCGTAAAAAGCAGCCAGTTCCACCGGATCACCGGCGTCCCGGAACTGTATAAATTCGGTCCCCTTGACCACCCGTCCGTCTTTTACATCCAAACAAGGAATAATCCTTTTAGCAAACAATCAGCATAGCCCCTTCCAAAAAAATTCAGGATCATTTTATATATCACAATAAGCTTTATGATTTATAAATTAATTAATAAGTGCTAAACCGGGAGTTCTAGCCACAGCTCACGATTGATGGAAATTGACGTGAACGCTTAAAAATAGTATTCGAATTTCAATTGATAAAATCCGTTTACTCGCCAAAGGTTGCCATCTGGAGCTATTACCAGTTCAATTCCGATATTGTTAGGTTTCCAGCTTAGTGAAGTATAGATGCCTTCTCGTTGTAAATCCGCTATCAAGGCAGAAGAATAATCTCTAAATACCCAGAACAAACCTGCCTCAAATTCAAGGTTTAATTCTTTAAACCTCCAGTAACATTCCACAGCCGCCTTATTTTCCATCCTACTTTTTTGATCTTCTTCCGCAACTCCGAACTCATCCGGATCAAAGTATGTAATATCCGAGTAATAATCAAACTCCCCTGAGCTAATTCGCAGATCAATGGTTACATCACGGTTGAGCTTATTTTTTAATTTAAATTCCCAATTTTGTTGATCTAAGTATGGGATAAGGCCTCTTTCCGCTTCTTTAACTCTTAACGATCCTATCATTTGCCATTGATCGTTAAATCGGTAATCACCACTTATACCTACTTCCGAACTCCAATAATCTTGAGAAATTTTGAGATCATTAGGATAAAAACGAGTAGTCTCATAATAGGTGAATTTGAATTTAAGATCCGGTTGAATCCTCCATGAGAAATCATGGTTCAATTGATTCCTAGTGTAGTTCTTGACCTCATCCTTAGGATATTCTTTTCGGGCATGAGCCAATTTTAAGCCATAAACCCATTTTTTCTTATCCAACGCCATTTTTACGGTCCCAATGTCCATATGATACTTAAATTTCTGATCTTTATCTAAAACCGGGTTGCGATTTTCATTTTCATATTCGAGTCCAATGGTCAAACCCGGCTTAAACTTAAAGTCATAAGCTATTTCCGGCCCTAGGATCCGATAGCGTTCATTCCATTGATAATCCAGATCAAGATCTAACTGTTTAAATTTCCCAAGATCAGCTTTAAGGTTGAATTTTGAAAAATTTTCGTTATTCTTCGGCCAACTAAATTTATTGGTCAAATCCAGCTTAAAATATTTGAACTTCCAATCAGAATAGCCATAAAAATCTTTTTGGGTCGCTTCTCCTTCGGTCGAACCAACCTTCATCGTTATTTTGTCAAGAGAAAACTCAGCTCTCGCCGGAAAGGTAAACACTACTAATAATCCAAATAATATCCATAAAAATCTAATCGTTCGCATTATACGGCTCCTTTGACAGTATATGGATAATATTCGGAAATTTATTTGTTTTTCCTTCTTTAGGTAAAAAAACTACTTGCTAAAAATTTTTTTATTCAATATCCTCCAGTTCGTTTTCAATTAGTAGCCCCTGAATGAAGTCCCATATTTCGTTGGCTTTGTCCGTTAGTTCTTCTCCATCAGCCTCTTCAGGGCTTACCTCCAGCAAATATTCGATTTCTGATTGGATGATTTCAAAGTCCGGATTGACCCTCTTACATTCCTGAAATAATTCCCTTAATTCTCCTTTTCCTTCAGTCCCCTTAATAACTAGATATATATTCAGTAACTTGCAGACCGCATGTTGGAAAAGGCCGATACTCTCCGAAATTTCGCTACCGATTCTCATTTCACCTTCCTCAAATAAGCGAAATGCCTCATCCATTAATCGATCAATCATTTAATCAACTCCAATCGCAGCTATACTTTTAATATTATTTTGATTCTTCAAAAATACCCTTGTAGGCCGGTCGAGCCTACAAGGTATCTATTGGTTTATGCCTTAACTTCCTCTAAAGATTCAGCGACCCGTTGAATCCCAGCCCCTAAACCTTTTAGTTTCTCGTCAAATTGTTCATAACCGCGGTCGATATGATTGATGCCCGAAACCTCAGTAACGCCTTCAGCCATTAGTCCGGCAATGACCAAAGCCACTCCTGCCCGAATATCGGTGCCGACCACCGGGGCGCCGCTCAATCGTTCCACCCCTCTAATAATCGCCGTATCCCGTTCGACCTTAATATCCGCTCCCATTCGGCGCAGTTCATCAATATACCGGAAACGATTATCAAACACGGTTTCACAAATAATACCCGTACCCTCCGCCTCGGCTAGCATGACTCCAAAAGGAGCTTGAAGGTCGGTAGCAAATCCCGGATAAACGCCGGTATCGACATCAACCGTTTTCAAACGGGAATTAGAAATAATCCTAATATCATTATCACCTTCGATAATCTCAGCGCCGGCTTCCCTTAATTTGGAAATCAACATCCTTAGATGTTCCGTAATCACATTTTTCACTTGAACATCTCCTCCAGCAGCCGCGGTTGCGATCATAAAAGTCCCGGCTTCAATCCGGTCCGGAATAGGGGTGTGTTCGCACCCATGCAGACTATTAACACCTTCGATTTTAATGCTGTCTGTGCCAGCTCCCCGAATCTTAGCTCCCATGCTATTTAGTAAGATAGCGGAATCTACCACTTCGGGCTCCTTGGCTGGGTTATCAATAATAGTGGTCCCTTCGGCTAATACAGCCGCTAACATCATATTAATAGTAGCCCCCACACTAACTTTATTAATATAATAAGTGGCCCCTTTCAAGCCGTTTGATTTACAAACCATCTGCCCGTGTTCAATCGTCACTTCCGCTCCCAACGCTTGAAAGCCCCGCATATGCAAGTCAACGGGGCGTGTCCCGATTTCGTCACCGCCGGGCATCGCTACGTCGGCCAAACCAAGTCTGCCTAAAAGAAGCCCGGCGGTATAAACCGAAGCTCTAATTCTCCGGACCAGTTCATAAGGGGGTTGATGATTAGCGATCTTCGCTCCGTTAATAATTACCGACTGGTTTTCAAACTGAACCCGAACCCCGATGCTCTTTAAGATTTCCGCCATCGTCATTACATCACTATTTAACGGGATATTGGTTAGGATTACATCATCTTCGCCCAGAGCGGCGGCAAACATCAAAGCTGAAGTACTATTCTTGCTTCCACTGACCTTAACGCTGCCCTGAAGTCGGTTTCCGCCGGCAACCACAAACTTTGACATCTTATAATCCCTCTCTTTCCAAGTACTTACGGACCAACTCTTCCAAGATCATATCCCGTTCCAAACGCCGGATTAAGATCCTGGCATCCTTTTGGCTAGTAATATAGGCCGGGTCACCCGAGATTAAATAGCCGACCAATTGGTCAACCGGATCATAGTCACTCTCTCGCAAAGCCTGAAACACTTGGTTTAAGACTTTCGAAACTTCGTTAACCTCAGTTTCTTTTGACGAAAATTTCATTGTATTTCCCACTCGATCAACCACAATATATCCTCCTCATTTCCACTTTGTCCAAATAAATTTAGGTTTAACATTACTGTTATTTCAAAACATTTATAATAACAAATTTACTCAAGTAGCTTTATAAATGCCTATTAGTTCAGGTTTGACCATATTTATTTCGCTTCCGACAATGTTTTCCCTTTATCTTAAATGATACTTTTTTAATGATCATCATTTAATGAACCCATCCAAGTGTTAGTGTCATGTTAGTGTCAACTTTAAAAATGGAATTTTATATGAAAACACTTAAAAAATGAAAGTGAATTATTCTTGTCCTATCAATGCTGTTGTGTTATTTCAGCTTTACAAATTACGATACGCTGGGGACTAATGTCTTCACTTTCAATTGTTCTCTAAACCAATTACCGGTGATCTTTTCTTGCTCAAGGAGAGTGTTGGTTATCAAATTGACTAAGGAAACTTTGCTTTCCAAAAGTAATTTGACCCGTTCTTTTTGTTCGGTAAGAATTTGACCCATTTCTTCAGCGATACGGTCCTTACCGGTCAAGTCTTCCTTAACAATACCCAATCCGGACAAACCGGTATTAATGATCTTTTCCGCGATAGAGGTTGCTTGTTCAAAGTCGTTAGCTGAACCGGTACTCCAATTACCATAAACTAGTTCCTCAGCCATTGCGCCTCCCAGACAAATCGCAATTTGATCCAAAAGATACTCTTTGGTATACAGATATTGTTCCTGAGCCTGAGTCTGACGCATAAACCCCAAAGCCTTGCCGCGCGGTACTACCGTAATGGTAGCCACTGAATCCGGCCTTAGCAATTCACTGACCAAGGCATGTCCAGTTTCATGAACCGCCACCCGCCTCAATTCGTCTGGTTCCGGTCTCCGGTCCAGCTTTTCTCCCATAATCACTTTATCAATGGCTTCCCGAATATCATCCATCACAATTTGATCACGTTCTTTTCGAAACGCTAAAATAGCCGCTTCGTTTATCAATGATTCCAGGTGTGCTCCGGAAAAACCATAAGTGTCCTTGGCCACCTCCTCCAGATCAACCCCAGGAGCAAACGGCTTCCCTTTAGCATGAATTTTTAAAATATGAACCCTTCCTTCCTTATCTGGGAGCTCAACTTTAACCTGACGATCAAAACGTCCCGGTCTCATGATGGCCGTATCCAACAGATCGGAGCGGTTAGTGGCTGCGACCACTAAGATCTTCACCGTTTCATTGGGCTTAATCCCGTCCATCTCGACCAATAACTGGTTCAAGGTTTGATCATACTCTAAATGTGAAGTATGACTACCCCTCTTCCCTGCAATGACCTCAATCTCATCAATGAACACAATTGCGCTGCGCTTACCAGCTTTGACAGCCATACTTCGCGCTTTCGCAAATAATTGTCTAACCCGTTGAGCCCCAACCCCAGCATACATCTCCACAAACTCCGAACCGGAGCCGGAAACGAAAACCGAATCCGTATAATTGGCTGCCGCTTTCGCTAATAAGGTTTTGCCGGTTCCGGGGGGACCAGTCAAAAGAATACCCCTCAACGGCCGAATGCCTAATTGTTTGATCTGCTCCTGGCTGCGGACAAAATCCAAGGCCTCCAGCAGCTCACGTTTGGCAATTTCTTGCCCCCCAATATCCTCAAATTTAACTTTTGCATCTACTTTGATCATAGATTGGTTGCCAAGGGGTTCAAAATTACGGCCCAGTCTGCCCTGGGATAGGAAGAATAAAGCGAGGCCAGCGCCACCAAGTAATAACAACGGAGTTAAATCAACTCCGCGCCAAATTAAAAAAGCTATTAATCCCAATCCGATACCGGCCGCCCATTCCAAATACTTTTTCAAACGGAGTCACCCCTCTGATTATTATTGGTTGATACAACCTTCGACCCCCGGGGAATTGCTTCATAGAGATAATGATTATCATTTTCCAATTGCAGATAAATAAAATCGATCCCTAGGTATACCCGGGCTTTCACTGGTCGATATCCTTCCAACGCTTCTTTCAGTTGGATATAACGCCCCGACACTAAAGCTTCTTCAAGATAAAATGAAATATCATACCGTAGCTGTTGCAATTTTTGATCAGGCTGTCCGGTGATTTTAAAATTTCTTACCGGTCGATTATAATGAGCTTCAACCTTTTGTTTGATTCCATCTAGCAATGATTCTAAATTGCCCACTTTATCAAGTTTTAATTCAACTGTTAAACCATCTGATATTTGTTTCACCTCAAAATTATGAACCGCTTTGATAGCGCCGATAGCACGGCGGGTTGGATTTTCCGCACGATATTTGGCTACTAACCTTTGGCCTCCGAATAGTATTCCCACCGTACCTAAAAAGGCTAGCAAAACCAGCCAAAGTCGTAAATCCTTAAATTGTTTACCCACCTTAAAACCTCCTCTATCCTAAATGTTACGAGATTAGTATCTTTGTTGTTTAATAATAAAACATTAAAGAACTTCATAATTTATTATCAATCAAAGACTAACACTGCCTCTCTAGTCATTTCTAAATGAAAAAATTTTTTCTCCGTTTTCATTTGAATGGTCAAATCCACGATTATCAAACGCCGCTTAAATAGATATTAGTCTACACCCACTCATTACAAAACAGTTAGTTAACATAAAAATTTTAACATAAACCAAAACCCAATAGTAGTGGCGATTTTTGGAATCAAAATTTATGTAAAACTAAAAAGGATTATAAATAACTACTCTTCTCCGGACTCCTGACTTTCTGTTCCAGCCCCTTTAAAATTAAAATATATTTAGTAAAAAAATTTCAATGATTTAAAACAAAAACCGATAACTGAAAATTAGCTATCGGAACCAAAGAGAATAATATGTTGCCATCATTTATTCCATATCTACCGGGGGCAAATCCAACTCCTTTAAAACCTCGTTCAACAAACGCAAGTCGTAAATTTTTGATAAATCCGGTTTGGTTTTTCCCAAAAAACCCAATTCATAAGCGCGTTCAGCTGAAACATACAAACTTTTCGGCAATGGGTCATAAGTCAAATCCAAATTATTTAAAGCTGCAGTAATAATTTTATCCGGTAAGAAACTACCGGTGATCCGTTTTAATTCCCGATTTATTCCACTAATTGCTATAGTTTTACCGGAATTAATCTGCTGAGTAGTACGAACATGAGCTTGAAGCCATCTTTTAACATAGGCCGGATTTTTTGTTAAATAGGTCTGCGAGGCGATAATATGAGCGGTTACAAATTTCCCCTTAGGCCAAAGACTGCGCTCATCGAGAAATACTACTCCTCCAGCTTCATCCACCAACCGGCTAACCCAAGGTTCAACAGTCCAGGCGCCGTCAATTTCCTTCTTTAAAAATAAATTTAGCTGATCAGGGTTGGAGATTGGCAGTACTGATACTTTACCCCCTTGTTCCCGGAGCTTAAATCCATTATTTTTTAGAAAATAACGCAAAGCTACATCTTGGGTATTCCCTATTTGCGGCGAGGCAATCTTCAATCCTTCCAATTGTTTAACATTCTTAATCCCTAAATCCGATCGAAGCACTAACGCCGCTCCGCCACTGGCTGCGCCAGCAATAATCTTTAATAAAGTCCCTTTCGTTTTTAAATATCCGTTAATTGCCGGATTAGGCCCAACGTAAGCCAGATCGATTTGGCGGGCAAGCATTGCTTCAATAACCGACGGCCCAGCGTTAAAAACATATTTTCTAATCTCGATTTCTTTGCCTAAATACTTTTGGAAAGTACCATCAGCTATTCCCAGTACTGCCTGGGCATGCGTAATATTTGGAAAATAACCTACCCTGATGATCTTTTTTTTCGGAGCCGCTTTAACCGGTATCACCATTAAACCTAAGATCAAGACCAAAATCAGCCAGTGTTGTTTAACCAAAAAACCTCCCCCTTATTTGAGTGACAATAGTCACGTCTGTTATTTATTAAGTATAGTATTCAAATCTGCTGGGGAAGGTCAAAGATATTTCTCTGTAAATTCTTATTTTAGAGCATATTTAGTAAAATAAAAATCCGGTTTTGACTCCGGATTTGTTTTAGTGATTCTGATTAACTTAATTGATTCTTTTCAAGCATTTCATAAATCTTTTCCGATTCATCACGTTCCAATGTGTTCTGAATGTAGGTTTGAATATATTGCCCGTCAAATAAATTAATTCGGATTGGCGGTTTCACTATTTCGCCATTTGGGGCAAGATATATTCGAATTTCAGGACGGAAGGGAGCCCCTTGGTTAATCCCAATTACCTTCGCTGTTTCGCCGGTATTTAACTTCACAAGACTTCCAATTGGATAAATTGCCATACAAGCGACAAAGGACTTTAAGATTTTGATATCAAAAAGGTGTGGCTGGCCTAATAAATTTTTCAAAGCTTCGTAAGGAGTCATCCGTTTACGATGTTTTCGAGGAGAAATACACGCATCGTAAACATCAGCGACAGCGATAATTTTCCCAAACAAATGAATATCTTGGCCTTTAACTCCCTGTGGATATCCACTGCCGTCGATTCGTTCATGATGTTCGTTAACTCCCCGAAGGATCGATTCGGAAAAGTGTCCGGACCCTTTTAAAAGTTCCAAACTATAATTTGGATGGTGTTTGATCTCCAGCCACTCCTCGGGAGAAAGAGCCCGACTTTTATCATATAAACTACGATCAATTTGTGTCATGCCAAAATCGTGCAATAAAGCGGCTAAACCCAGATCCTTCAATTCCTGATCGCTAAGTTTTAATTCTTTACCAATAATCATCGCTAAAATTGAGACATTGGTCACATGAGAAAATAAATAATTGTCATGAATTTTAATATGGCTTAAATTCAAAAGCACATTAGTATTCAAATCGATTTGGGAATCAAGATCCCCAACCATTCCCCGGAGCAAATTAGCATCGATTTCTTTGGCGTCTCCGGATGACATTATATTTTCAGTAATATCAATCACCCGATCATGAGCAGCGGCAATCTGAGGCGCTAAAGCCGCTTCCTGTTGATCTTTAAGGGAAATTGGCGGTTCTTCAATCTCTACTTCGCTAAACCCCCAGAACTTTAACTTAGTTATTAATTCCGCGGTTAAGACTGTATCTTTGTTTAACAAAAGGATACCGTTTGACTGAATAATATCTTTGGCCAAAATCATCCCTGGAACCAGCACTGAAACTTTAACCAATTTCATGGATATTTCCTCCATCTACTGCAGATACAACCGGGAAAAGATGTTGAGAACATTCGCGGTGGTATGTAATTACTTTTCCGATTCCTTCAGGGCAACATAAATATAAATCTCACCCAAGTCAGTCGTTACCGGAATCAGAAGTATTTGTAAATCTTTTATTGAAACTTTAACTTCTTTTCCCATAAATAAAGAGGGAGGGGTAATATTGCAACAAAACCCGTTATTCCCTAACTCGGTCGCGGCATTACCGGTTATGATGTTACCAAGTTCGCTGATGGCGCTCTTAGCGATCTCATCAAAATCACTAATCGGTAATCCCATCAGCATGACCGAAGCTAATTTTCGAGCAGTATCCGTAGACATACTATAAATTACCTGGCCCAAAATATCTCCGGTTACTCCAATTACCGTATTGACATCCATTCCGGCAATCGGAGAGGTAGCAAGGCTCAAATTCCCTTTAGACACTTTGGTCTTTCCGACCTTTTCCAAAACCATGAAGGCCGCTGAAACAAATGGATTAACAAATTCTACTCGCATGGAACACCTCATGAATAGAAATATTGTATTTACTAACTTTTCTGCGTTCTTTCTTTTTCTCCTCTCTATTATCGGCACGTTATTTGAAAAAATCAAGTATCAGTTATAAAATACTAAAATTTATCTAAAATTTTCCTAGCGGTTATTTTTCTTTTGTTTAAATTCTTTATTTCAAGCTTTTAATTTGGTTAGGATTCAAAAAATCTTTGATTGTTGCCAAGAAAGTGTAAGGCATAACTTTAAGCTCATACCTTACATTTTCGGCTTCCCCATGACCCCCGGTTTTTATTTAAGATTCTAATCCGGAATATAATTTAAATATAAACTCCAGGTAGCTTCATCCCACAAATAACTAAAAGCTGGTGACTTAATAATTAAGATTTCGTAATCAACCCATAATTCTCCATCGATCAATTCCCCGGAGAATTGATTGCCTTCAGTTGTATCAATTACCAAAACCGGTTTTAGTAATTGTTTTTGTTCAAACCAACAAATCAACTTCGTGTAATTGATTAAAATTTGTCCCTTAGTTCCGAATCGCCCCGCTCCTTCCACTTTTTCCCCGTTAAATATAATTTTTAAAGAATTGACTAATATACTATTGTTTTCTTGATCCCATTTTAATCTTTGTTGTTTTCTCCCAGGCGCGCTCAAAGAGTTCCAGGCAACAAATCCCTGAAATAAATCGTCAGGTTGTAAAACTACAGACAGGTTGTTATTCTTAATAAATTCTTCGCTGAGATACACTTGTTCTTTCCAATAAAACCCGTCAATATCCGTGTTGATACAATCACCTTCGATTTTAATTTTTCTCGGAACCATGATGGATAGAGGTTTATTGGCAATGATCAGGCGAGCCAAAGCTTTAGGATGTGGCTGATAGTCCCAGTTTAATTCGGCTAAAACCCGTTGGATTTCTAATCCCAAATTAATTCGCTGATAGATATCGGGGTAGATTTCAAGCCAAGCCTGATTATGATGATCGATTTTCCCTTTTATGGCCAAATAGATTATCTTAACCGGTGTCCCGATGGGAATGAATGAGAATAATTCCTCAATTTCGTGATTATCCATGCGAAAACAACCCTTCGAAGCCGGAGAACCAATGGACCAAGGGGCGGAGTTTCCATGAATGCCGTATCCTTTACTATTCAACCCCATCCAGTACTTCCCTAAGGGGTTGTCAGGCCCCGGCGGCGTAACCGGTTTATCCTTCGGATACCAGGTGGGATCAATTACTTTATTAACAATTCGAAATTCTCCTGTAGGCGAAGGACTACCGAGCTTACCTACGGCTATCTTATATGTTTTAAAAAGCCAATCATTATAATATAAATAAAGTTGACACTCGGGAATATTGATCATGATTGACCACGGATTATCTCCGGCCTGAACCGGAATGGTTCCCAATAGCAAACCGAAACACAAAAAAAATGTAGCTACTATTCTTTTAGCACCCATAAAAAAAACCCCCAAATAATTCCTTATAGCTTACGCAGGGGGTTTATAAATATTCATTTAAATCAAAGATCTAATTTTATTAATTTCCGGATTCGTCCAGGTTACCTTTTCGGCTAAACTTTTTCTTAACCTGCAGTACTGTCCCTTTAGTGACAATTCCTTCGCCAAACCTGTCCCGTAGTTGGTCCATGGTTTGATGAAGCTTTGCTAAACTTTTGTCTTTGGTTGCTTCGATGTTTTTAAAAAGCTCTAATTGCAACGAGCCTCCAGTATCAAAACCACTGACGCTAATACCTATTAATCGAACTTTCCCGGAACTCCATTGGACCTCGCCGGCTAGTCGAAGAGCTTCTTTATAAATCACCTCTTCAAAATCAGTAGCTTCGATTAAAGTAACCCGTTTGGTTATTGTTTTGAAGTTATGATCACGAATTTTAACCGTAATTACCCGCCCTTTAAGATTGTGCCGGCGAAGCCTTCGGGCCACTTGCTCGATAAGCCAGAGTAAGACTCCGGCTAAAAATTCCCGGTCATCGGTGTCATTTTGAAAAGTAATCTCATGCCCAACGCTTTTGTTTTCTTCATTTGGCTCTACTAACCGTTCGTCCAAACCATAGGCCAGCCTATATAATTGTCGGCCAGTATCACCTAATTTCTCAACTAGAAGAGCCGGGGTAATCCGGCGTAACATTCCAATAGTTCTAATCCCCAGTCCGATTAATTGTCCCTCGGTTTTAGGTCCTACTCCCCATAGTTTTCCCACCGGAAGATCTTCCAGGATCTCCGCCATATTGTCTTCGGTAATGATCACGAATCCACGGGGTTTTTTTAGGTCAGAAGCTAATTTGGCTAAAAACTTATTAGGCGCTAATCCAGCCGAGGCGGATAATCCCAATTCGGTAGCGATCCGGCCCACAATTTCCCTGGCAATTTTTTCAGCCGGACCAAAAAGGGCTTCCGATCCGGTTAAATCTAAAAAAGCTTCATCCAGTGAAAGCGGTTCTACTAAAGAGGTGTACTGGTTCATAATCTTCATGATCACTCTTGAAACTTCCACATAACGCCACCCTCGAACCGGTGTAAAAATCCCTTGTGGACAGCGGCGTAAAGCTTCTCTTAAAGGCATAGCCGAGTGAACACCGAACTTTCGAGCTTCGTAAGAACAGGTGGAAACAACCCCACGCGAATGAGGATCGCCCCCGACAATAACCGGTTTACCCCGATATTCCGCATTGTCATGCTGCTCTATTGCTGCAAAAAAAGCATCCATGTCCACATGGAGGATCTTTCGAGTCATTATTATCCCTCTCCAAGATATTAGGAGCATATAGAAGTCAACCAGGAGTCAGTATGATTTTTATTGATACTTTGAACCATAAATATTTTTGGATCAGGCGGGATTATTTCATTAAGTCTTTTGTTCTTAATAGAACTACAAAACTTCAATTATAATCCTACCCTTTAAAAATCACTCACGCTATCCGCTACTCGACTCCGATCTTCTCATCAAATAAATCTTCTCATGCGAACATTAGTTCGTCAATAAAAAAATTTTAAAAAAATTAATTTTTTAAAAGGAATTTTATAGGCTATCAAGAAATATATTATAGAAAACGTTTGTCAAATACAATTATCGAGGAAAATATGACAACCATCAAAGATATCGCTCGTAAAGCCGGAGTCGCTCCTAGTGTAGTATCAAGAGCCCTAAACAATAAATATGGCGTAAAAGATTCAACTAAGAACTTAATCTTGAAGCTGGCGCAAGAGATGAATTACTATCCGAATACAGCCGCGCGAAGCTTAGTAACCCGAAGAACCGAAACTATCGGAATCATGATGGCTGATATTTCCGAACCATACTATTCACAATTGATCAAAGGCATGGAGTATATAGCCAACCAGACCGGATATACATTGCTCTTTTCCAATTCATATGAAAGCATTGAACATAATCGTGTTCTGCAAAAGATGATCAATGCCCAACGGGTAGACGGATTAATAATTGTCGGCAGCAATATTCAAGAAAAGAATTTTTCATTAGCTCTTTTGGAAGAAAAGATTCCTTATGTTTTAGTAGAAAGAAATTTTTCGGATCCCCGGGTGAATTGTATCTGGGTAGATAATGTTACAGGAGCACACCTGGCCACCAAGTATCTGGTTGAAAAAGGTCATCGTAAAATTGCCCATATGGCGGGGAATTTATATTTTCAAGTTGCTTTAGACCGGCTTGAAGGTTATAAAAAAGCTCTTCTGGAAACTGGGATTGAGTACTCGGAAGAATTGGTCGTATCGGGTAATTTTGTTTGGCAAAGCGGTTATGAAACAATGAAAGATATCTTAAGACACCATCCTCAATGTACGGCAGTGTTTGTAGCTAGTGACGCCATGGCCTACGGCGCTTTACAAGCGATTAACGAAGCGGGGTTAATCATACCGGATGATATTGGGGTAATTGGCTTTGATGACCTTGAGTTTTCCAATTTAACCAACCCGCCTTTAACAACGATACGTCAACCACGCTATCAAATGGGCCAAAAAGCAATGGAATTGTTAACTGATATTCTTCGAGGCGAAGCGGAAAATGGAGTTAAAATTCCTTTGAACCCCGAGTTAATCATCAGACGATCTGCCTAAAAAAAAATTATAAAACTTGACAAACGTTTGTTGAGTTGAAGAGGAGGAATATCCGTGGGTTTACTTCAAGAAGCGCTTGTTGGAAGATTAGGGTCTAGATTCAGCCTGAATTTCCGTCCGAGAGAACGTAAGGTCTATCTTTCTCCGATGGGCCGTTTTTACGACCAACCTGTCGGAATCGGCATCGGTTTCCGTTTGAATGGAAAAACCTATATACTACCATTTGCCGATATCGACAATTATGCGGTTTTTCCTGAAGTTGAACAAGAGTTCTTGATTGAGGGAATTGAATTCAAAGTTCGTGACGGAGAATTAGGATTAGAATTTGTTTGCCGGATTCATGCCCCATTTTATCCGGAAAATAAACAAGTTTCTTCAGCTCCATTTTTTTATATTGATCTAAGTATCCGCAGTTTCACACACGGGCGAAATGATTTCCAGCCGTTAAACGGAGAATGGTTTTTTTGTCTTTCCGGAGCCCAAACTAACACCGATGGAAATATAACTTTACCGATAATTTCACAATTAGATAAGAACTGTTGGTATTATTCGAAAGAATGCCCTCCGGAATCGCGCTCGCCTTTTTCGGAAAGCTCCTTCTACGGGGAAGTTAAGGTTTGTCCGTTAGAAACGGATTGCAAGTGGCTGATCACACACAATTCGGCAAACGTTTGTTTAAATAAACCATTTCAATTGGAATCACCGGAACAGGTTTTACAAGAAACGTTAATTATTGCAGGATTTCAACACGATACGGTTTTAAAAGCCTGGCAAAATGATTGTCAATTCCTATACGCCAAATATTTCACGAATATTGAAGCGGTCATTGAATACGCTCGTTCAGAGCGGGACGAATTACTTGCCAAAACAAATTTATTTAGCGAAACCGTATCTCTTTCTTCAATTAGTGAAGCTGCCAAATCATTAATAGCTTGTGGCTTCCAAAACTATTTGGCTAATTCCTGGTGGGTCTGGGATGGCAGCCAAAATGACTGGTTTTTTATCTGGGAGGGTTGGTGCAGTTTCCATTCCACTATCGATGTGGAGTATAACAGCTCCTGGTTCGCCCTGCTTTTCTGGCCGGAACTGTTAGAAAAACAATTAAGCGCTTGGTTTCAAAGTATCCAACCCGAGGGTTTTCCCAGTCATGATATTGGGATTTTACTGGAGGTTAATTCCCAAGTATACCCCCACCACATGCCGGTTGAAGAATCCTGTAATTTACTTTTATTAACCTATGTCTTCTGGCGGTTCAGGGGTTATCAAAAATGGCACCATTACCTGCCGGAGCTAGTCAAAGTGGTAAGGTACCTTTTAACCACGGATACTACCGGTAATGGCTACCCCAACCTGGGGGTGGCCAATACAGTGGATGACGCCGCGGCATCGGTCCAATTTGCCAAAGAACAAACTTATCTAGCGGTAAAGGTTTTATCGGCTTTAACCGCTTTTCTGGAGTTAACCGGTAACATCCCCGACTCCAACATCCTTAAAGATTTAACCGAAAAATCGATCCAGGTGATTGAAAAAATCAAAAATACCATGGAAAACATCGCCTGGTTAAATGACCATTACGCGGTTTGCCTGCCGCAATCCGTTGAAGATTTGCGGGATGTCTGGACTGGAAAAAAAATTGAAGGCGACGAGCTTAATGGTTGGGATGCCTACTCTTTATATACAACCAACGGGCTTTTGTTTCTGCTGGCGACCGGAATAAAACCGGATTTGAACTATGAACGATTGCAAACCGACCTTCAACAATCATTAGCCAAAAGTATTACTTCTTATGGTTGTACTCATAGTAGCGTTGACCGGAGTAATGTTTGGTTGTCGCAAAACTTCTGGCGGGACCAGATCGCCGGTTACCTGGGCATCGATCTGCTGGATATGGCCGAACGTTATTGGAAATTCCTAGAATGGGAAAACACCCAAGGCCGCGGCGGATGTTTCGTGGATACCTATGGTTGGAATTGGCTTTCTTACTACCCCCGTGGGGTTACCACTATTGGGATTCTAGCGAGCGCCCTGGGAATGAAAGTTAATGCTGAAAAAAAGACTCTTGAATTAGCTCCGGTCCGTTTGCCTTGTAAGTTTCCACTTACGATCTTGGCTGACTGGGAGAAAGGTTCCATCCCTTGGGTCAAATGCTGGGTGGAACAGGGAAAAATCCTTTGGCGGTTGGAAGGTCAGCCCCAAACCGGTTGGCATATCACCTTGGATTTTGGTATGTTGACCACCAATAAATAGTTTTTAGTTTGGCAACTCGAATTATCTTCATCAAAAGAAATTTTTTAAAAAGGAGGTGGTCTGGGAGCGTATAAATTTTACAATAAAAGTTTCTCTGTGGACTGTCTTTTATTTTAAGGGAGGTGTTGTTTAAGTGATTAAAACCAAAGTATCAATTTTTGTGTCTTTACTCTTGGTAACTGTCTTACTTGTCGGTTCAACAATGCCGGGTATCGCGGCCAGCAAGGTCAAATTGACCGTCTGGGGCCGTGACCTTCCCAATGACAACCCGGCCCATGCTTACATTAAGGCTGTAGTCAATGGTTTCAAAGCTCAAAACCCCGACATTGAACTGGACTATGTCGCTTTAGGCGATCCGGGACTTATGGACAAAACAAAAGTTGCCATGGCAAGTAACAAGGACCTTCCCGACATCTTTCAGGGCTGGGGCGGTTCCGTGATGGGCGGTTATGCCGATGCCGGACGGCTGCTCGACATGACCAAGGAATTGAAATCTATCCCGGGTAGCGTAGCTGCCCGCGAGGCTATGACTTGGAAAAAGAAGATTTATGGTGTGGCTCCGTTCTTTGCCGTTGCCGGCGTTTTCGTCAACGAAGGTATTTTCAAAGCTAACGGGCTTAGCGTACCAACCACCGTTGACGAGCTGGAAAAAGTGGCTGACGTCCTCAAAGCCAAAGGTATTCAACCTTTCGCTTGCGGCGCAAGGGATAAATGGCCGCCGCTGGCATTATACATGTACTTAACCGACCGTTTCGGAGGGATAACCGCTTTTAGTGACGCAGCTTCCCGAAAGAGTCGTTTTGACAGCGACGCATTCGTTAAAGCCGCTCAAAAATACCAGGAATGGGTTAAGAAAGGTTACTTCGGTGATAAACCTTTGAGTGAAGCGTACGGCGATGCTCAACAGCTGATGGCTACCGGTAAAGCAGCCATGCATATCACCGGTTCCTGGATGTGTGCCCAATATGCCAGTAAGAGTTTTACCGATCAGACCATCGGCTTCTACGCCTTCCCGGAGATGAAGGGTGGCAAGGGTAAAGTCAGCGATATGATGGGTATGGTCGATATTGGTTTCACCGTCACTAAAGCGGCCGCCAAAAAGAAGGACGCGGTTGTTCGCTTCATGAAATACGCCATGAGCGTTGAAGCTTGCTCCGCCGAACTCGGTCGCATCTGTTCCGTGCCCGGTGTGAAGGCCCCCTCCCGTTTGACCGGTATGGCTTCCGAAGTATTCGGTCAGGCTAAAGCAATTCAATTCTGGTGGGATCAAGATTTACCGCCGATGGTAACCAGCCCGTTGAATGATACCATCCAAAACTTCTTCATGCCCCAAAGCGATGTTAAAAAAGCTTTGACACAGTATGAAGAGTTAGTGGAGGAAAATCTAGGACCGGCTAAGAAGTAATAATTTATCTTAGCCATGCAGTTTGCGGAGCGGGGACATCCTTACGTCTCCGCCCGCTTTCTACCTAGAAAATGTTTTGTTGTTTGTCGAGCCACGGCAGCTCCATTTTCATAATTTCATATGGGCCGAGCGGTAGCTGACGTGGACGACTATATGGAGGTGTTCGGATGAACAGCAACGCCAACGTAACCCCCTTAACATATGATGTTAAGTATCAAAAAAAACGGGACTGGAATCTCATTGTCTTCAAGAGTATCTTCCTCCTGCCCGCCTTGGCGTTTCTTACAATATTCATGTACTATCCGATCGAAGAGACGTTCCGTCTCTCAATGATGCGCGCCACTGGCCTGGGCGATACTGTTTTCATCGGGTTTGAAAATTACTTGCGGCTGTTTAAAAATGAAGAGTTCCTCACCGGTTTAATCAACGTTTTAAAATGGTCTTTCTGGAGCGTGGTAATCCAGATCCCCCTTGCCTTTTTTATCGCCTTTACTTTAACCGTTTATAAAAACCGGCTAGTGGGTCCATTACGCGCCGTCTATTATCTGGCAAATATACTGCCGTCGGCGATCACAGCCATGATCGGCCGGTTCGTTTTTGCGCCCAGATTCGGAGTGATCGCCACCATCTCGGAAAAGCTCAATTGGACTTGGTTAGGAAAAATAGACTTCCTCGGAGACATCAATATCGTTTTCTGGTCAATATTCGCCGTTGCTACCTGGGCTTATACTGGATTCGGCATTATTTATCTGATGGCCAATATCGAGCAAATCCCAATGGAGATCCGTGAAGCGGCAGAGTTGGATGGCGCCAACAAGTGGCAATACGCCCGGTTTATTGCATTACCGATGGTCTCCTACCCCATCCGTATCCTGGCCATCATCAGCACCATCGGCAGTTTGAAACTATTTGATCTACCCTGGCTGCTTACCAGTGGCGGACCGGGCTATACTTCTTCGACTTTGGTTATTACCTTATATAAACAAGGGTTTGTCAATTGGCAATACGGCAGGGGCTCAGCCATCGGGGTAATAGTATTCTTGCTTGCATTTATCTTCGCCTTTACCCAATTCTCGTTGCAAGGAAAGGATGGTGACGCGAAATGAACGATGTCTACTTCGAAGAAGGGACTTCCCGGAACCGTCACAAATATCCCGAAGTCTTGATTACCATCATCTTAATAATTTTAGCTTTGGCAGTAGTTTTACCCCTCCTACTACCTTGGTGTTTCGTGTTCAAGACCCAACTGGAATACGCTTATAATCCTTGGAACTGGCCCAAACAAATCCGCTGGACCAATTTTGTGATTGCTTGGGAAAACATCCAGATAGGCCAAGGCCTGTTAAATACTTTGATCGTCTGTATCGGCGCGGTTTTTTGCACAGTTCCTGCTTCCGCAATGGGGGGCTATATCTTCGCCCGTTACCGGAGTAAATTTACGGAAGTTATATTTTACGCCATCCTGGCCGGTTACTTTGTACCAGTACAGATGGTTTTGATTCCGCTTTATCAATTGTGTAACAATTTAAATCTGACCAATACATTGCCAGGGCTCTTTTTGCCCATGACCGCCTTTGGGATCCCTTTTTGGACAATAATTTATCGGTCATTCTTCCGTGGCCTCCCCGGTGAACTGGCGGAAGCAGCCTGGATCGATGGCGCCGGGCACGCTGGTATCTTCTTCCGGATCATGCTGCCATTGGCCAAGCCGGCCACCATTTTAGCCGTCCTGCTTGTGTTCATGGGATCTTGGAGCGATTACTTATTGAGCCTAATCTTGCTCAACGACCAGAACCTATTTACCATGCAGCTGCGCATAGCGTCGTTTATGAACTCTTACGGAACAGATAATATGCCGAGGTATTCAGCGGCTGCGATTATTGCCGCCGCACCCACTGTTATTTTATATATAATCGGCCACCGTTGGATTCTTAAGGGAACTCTGGCCGGGGCTTTAAAAGGCTAACTTACTTTTAAACAATTACTTAGGAGTAGATTTTCAAATGTTTAGACAGCAAGGGATTTCAATGAAACTACCCTTGCTTTTATTATCGAAGATTATGACTTATCAAGAATAGGGGTTAATTAATATGAAATTTAGAACGTTTATTCTCTTGATATCTCTAATAGTAATTCTAGAAACCTCTGTTGTCATTCCGGCGAATACGCCCTTTACTTGTACAGTTAATTGGAATATTGAGAAACAAACCATCGATGGTTTCGGAGGTTCCGGAGCTTTTCATCAAGGAGCCAATCTAATGGCTTACCCGGACACTGAACGCGAGCTAATCCTCGATCTGCTCTTTTCGGAAGACAAAGGTATCGGGTTGAGCATCGTCCGTAATATCATTGGTGACGGCGGCGATTGGGGCAATTCAATCGATGGTCCCACGCAAAGCATTGAACCTCAGGAAGGAGTTTGGAACTGGGCCGGGGATGAGGACCAGATCTGGCTGATGAATGAGGCTCAAAAACGGGGTTGTAAACAATTTGTCAGCACCGTCTGGTCCCCTCCGGCCTGGATGAAAACCAACAACAGCGTCATTAAAGGCGGAGAGTTATGTCTTGATAAATATCAGGCTTTTGCCGACTACCTGTCGAATTACGTCCGGGGCTACAAGGAACATCATAATATCAACATTCATGCAATCTCGTTAGCCAATGAACCTGGATTTGCAGCGCCATATTCCTCTTGCCTCTGGACCGGCCCACAATTCAGGGACTTCATTAAAAACTACCTTACCCCGACCTTAAAACAGGATAATGTCAACGCGAAAGTAATAATACCGGAGGAAATGAACTTTAGCGAGGCTTATGCCATCGATACCCTAAATGATCCCGAGGCCAGTCAAGGAACGGATATCATCGGGACCCACGCTTATGATTTTAAAGCAAAGCCGTTTCCGGTCGCCAAAAGCCAAAACAAATCCATCTGGCAGACCGAGGTTTCCAATATCGGCTTTAATGACGGCAGCATCGCTGACGGTCTTAAATATGCCAAACTGCTTCATGATCACATTACAATCACGGAAGTCAACGCTTGGCTTTTCTGGTGGCTGATTGCCTATAAGCCGGGTGAAACCCTGATTCACCTGGATACAAGTTTTAAAACATTCCAAACCTTCAAGCGTCTTTATACTATTGGAAATTACAGCCGTTTCGTCAGACCCGGATATGTCCGGATTGATACCGATACGAATCCGGCCACCGATGTTTTTGTAACGGCTTACAAAGATAACCGCAGCGGAAAATTCGCCATTGTGGCAATTAACAGCGGTGAGCCGGAGCAAACTGTTAATTTTCATTTAAATGAATTTCCAAAATTTAAAGCGGTTATTCCCTACCGGACCTCGGCACAAGAAAATCTGGCCAAATTGGATAAAATTCCGGTTTCTGAAAGTTCCTTTCGGGCTCAATTAAAAGCGAGAAGTATCACCACTTTTATCGCCCTTGAAAATGAACTTCCCGGAGAGTTAAGTTTCAAAGAGATTTCGACATCAATCGAGGCCGAAAATTTTGATGGCCATTCCAAGATCAAGTTGGAAAGATGTAATGAAGGCGGCTCAGCGATTATCTTTAATAAAAAAGCAGCTTTCACATCCTATCAAAATTATAACTTCTATAATGGCCCCGCTACTTGTGACTTAAGAATCGCCATTTATGGCCGGGGCAAATTGGAACTATTATTGGATAGTCCGACCCTTGGCGCCACGATTGGGAGGTACTCCTTTACAGCATCCGGGAAAAAATCCGCCTCGCGGCAAAAAACGGTTTGGGAAACCGTATCGATTCCCGTGGAAAAAGTTAGAGGCGTCAATGATTTTTACATAGTATTTACACCTTGGGAACAAGGCGCCACTTGTAAGCTGAATTGGTTGGAGTTTAAAGCTCCCGGCAAACCTCCGGCTGGTAAAATAAAGATTCAACTGGAAAATAAGGCAGTCGACGTTATCACCAATCAAATTACTCCACATTTTAAAATTGTGAACACCGGAACTGTCCCGGTAAACCTGGAAAAAGTCAAGCTCCGTTATTTCTACACGCTTGATTCCGAAGCGCCGCAACAATTTGAGTATAATGGCGGTTCAATACCAGGTTCCATAGTGACCGGATCACTTGTTAAAATGAAAGCCATTACGCCCCAAGTTAACTTTTACTTAGAAATAGGATTTAGTAACAATGCCGGATCTTTGGAACCAAATCAAGAAGCTGATTTTCAGGTATCAATCTCCACTCAAGGGGGCTTTTACCGGCAGGATAACGATTTTTCTTTCAATCACAAGCCGGATGGCCTGATCGATTGGGAAGCCGCGCCCGGTTATATTGATGATAAACTATGCTGGGGCAGTGAACCTTCATTGCTTATTAATCCGGGGTTTGAAGGCGGGACTACTACCGGATGGTTCAACTTTGGCGGCTCGAGCAAAATTACGGTCACTAATGAAACTTCTCATACCGGAACATCTAGCCTCCTAATTACCGATCGGACCGAAACTTGGCAGGGTGTCGCCCAGGACCTGATCTCCGTGATGAAACCCGGTTTGACATACGAAGTTTCCGCCTGGTTCAAACTGAAGAATAAAGCCGCCGACGCCGGGCGAATAAACATTAAAAGGACCGACGACAGAGGCGACAATTATACTTGGGTGGACTCAAAGACAATCTCCGACGAGGAATGGACCTGTATTAGCGGTTTATACGAATTGAATGTAACCGGCGCCTTAAAAACGTTACAATTATATACTGAAGGTCCTGGGCCCGGAGTGGAATATTATGTTGATAATGTAGTAGTCCGGGAAGTCCCTTCTGTAAATTATGAAAAAAACAGTGACTAGACTCTTACTTCATTAAAATTATTAATAACTGGGCCGAGTCAATATTCTCCATGGTCTAACCCGGATCAAGCGGTTTGGCTTCTGATTTCAACGAATTTTCACGAAATAGCTTTTGAAGGTTGGTGAAGAAGATGATTAGTAATCTGATCCGAGTATTAATTGCCAATAATCTACTTCAAATTAGGGAATATTTAACCATGGTTTTAAATCATGAGCCGGATATGAAAATTGTAGGCTCTGTCGAAAGCGGAGCTTTAGCAGTTGAGCAAGGCCTAACGCTAAAACCTAATGTGGTCTTAATCGATGTTGAGATGGAGACACCCCGGGCTGGGATTGACGTCATCCGAACGCTGGCCGTAAAAGCTCCGGAAATACGTTCGGTGGTATTTTCGGAATCGACTGATGAAGAAACGGTATTTGCCGCTTTTGAAGCAGGCGCCGTCGACTATCTGATTAAAAATTCCTCGGCTACTCAAACTTTAGCAGCTATCCGGGCAGCAGCTCAAGATCAGACCACTATTCGGCCGGAGATTGCCAGACTGATCCGGGAGGAATTCCGGGTTCTCCGATCCGAACGGGCGACCTTAGTTGCCACTCTGAATATCGTTTATAAACTAACACCGACCGAGTTAGAACTGTTAAAACTATGTGCTGAAGGGAAAACAAAAAGTCAAATCCTGGCTATGAAACATATCGAAGCTTCCACCTTCCGTACTCATGTAGGAAATGTGCTTAAAAAGTTCAAAGCTGGCTCCGTTCGCGATGTGGCTGTTCAGTTGAAACATTTAGGCATTTTTGACACCTTTTTTAGCGAACAACCTTAACCAATTATAAACCTAAAAAAGCAAAAAACTAAAAATAGATACAACTATACATGAACGATTCATTCTAATTAAAAATCCCAAATTATAAGGCGGTTAATTCCGATAATTATATAATTCTACCTTGCTTCATTTCAATAAATAAAGTAAAATTACAATATAGCAGGGATTTTTGATTAAAGCTGCATACATTGGATAAACGGAGTCACTTATGAAATTTAAGGCTGTCATATTCGATCTCTACGGCACCTTGGT
>JAEWZY010000026.1 GCA_023394955.1 Bacillota bacterium | reverse complement strand
TACATCCTTTGGTCCTGGTGGGTGTGGGAGGACGGGAAAAGGCCTCCCATCGGCCATAAACAATGACAAAAGCTATAGTTCATTACTGTTCGGCATATTGATTTGACAGCGATTTCTAAATGATTTTGCAGGAAAATACGGGTTTAGATGGAAACACTTAACTAATTAGTTTGTATTGGAGAGGAAGGGTTTTAATGAACGGATTGCAAAAGAAATATTTAGAAATTAAAACCAGTCTAGGTAAGCGTTCGACTAGGACCGATATGTATCTGAGACTGGGTAAGAAGTTTGATAAGTATCTACGCCAAGGGTGGTTGGGGTTTCTGGCAGAGATGGGGGAGTTGTCAGCCGAAGAGATGGGGTTTGTCGGGACTGCGGCGGAAGAGTTTTTGATAGAGCTAGAAAAAACCGTCTTTGACAAGGCTTATAAAATCCCGACAGTATTGGCGTTTGTGACCAGGAACGGAGTGCGCGCTGCGGTCCCGTTGACGGATATTGGGCGGAGCTTGAGCGACTTTTATCATTTATCAGAAGATCATCAACTGGACCTTCAGGATAAGAGTAACCGGGATTGGCGGTATTGGGGGAACGATGAATTCATGGCTTTAGCCAGGAAGAATCCTGTGAATTATCTCTCAAAGAGCCGGTTTTTCCATTATGATGATGGCAGTCAACTGTTTCAACTGGACCAAAGTTTAAATCAATATCTGAATTCGACTTTGGCCGCTCATATCAAAGATATCATGGAATACCGGCGGCTCAAGTATTTTCAAGGGCGCTACCGGGTGGAACCGGGCGCTTTGGCGGAGGTTGCCGCTTCCCAGGTTGCAGAGGAGCCGGAGACTGAGAGCGGGGTAAAAGAGTATCACAAGTTGGTAAGGGATAAAATCCCGGAGATCATCGAGGCTGCGGGGAGGAAGTGTGAGATCCGGACGCTGGAGGATGATGAGGAATATCTGCTGGAGCTGAACTGGAAGCTGCAGGAGGAGATCCATGAGTATCAGGAATCCGGGGCGGTGGAAGAGTTGGCGGATCTGGTTGAGGTGGCGCAAGCGATTGTGAGATTGAAAGGGATTTCGAAGAAGAAGTTTGAGGGGATGATGGCGGAGAAACGGGAAGAACGGGGCGGGTTTGAGGAGCGGGTGTATTTAATAAGCGTTGAAGAATAACGGAAGGCTTAACCCCTGCCAGTAGTGAATGTTAGTATAATAACGTTAAGTTTAAAAACTGCAAATTAAAAAGATTGCCGGAAATGACGATACAGAAAATATGATCATGTTAAAATTGCTCTATTAGGTAGGGTTCTCTTAAGAAAGAGGTAAACTGTGATCTCGTTGAGTACATTAAAGAAACAGGAGCTTAAAAATGAAATCAAATTTCATATTTTTGGAAAAAGCCTTCCCTGTTTTATCACAAATCGGAAGCACAGCCGAAGATTACTTATATTCCGACACCAATTCTTGTCTGATAAAACTGGGGTTATTTGGTGAGACGATTGTCAATATCATGCTTAAACTGGACAATATTGCTCCACCGTCTTTTGATAATACTCATGCAAACCGGATCAAGCTTTTAAAGAAAGAAGGATTGCTGCCGAAAGATATTGATGATATCCTTTACTCGCTTCGAATGGCGCGTAACAAAGCTGTCCACGCCAATTATGGCTCCTTTGAAGATTGCAAAATCCTGCTTGAGATGGCGTATAATCTTGGGGTTTGGTTTATGCAGACTTATGGCGACTGGGAATACCTTCCCGGAGAATTTGTATTGCCGGAGAATAATAGTAATCAGGTTGATTATGAATCTCTTTTAAAAGAGAAAGAAGAATTAATTAAGAAACTGGCTGAACAAGTGGAGCAGATCAGCGCCAGCCAGGATATCCCGGTTGCAGAAAGAGTTAAAAAGGCAAATGCAGCGGCAGACCAAATTTATCTATCTGAAAAAGAAACTCGTTACCTTATTGATGAACAACTTCATAAAGTGGGTTGGGAAGCTGATACAGTAAATTTGCGTTATTCCAAAGGAACAAGGCCGCAAAATGGCAGAAACATCGCGATTGCCGAATGGCCGACGGATTCCGCCATTGGCGACAGAGGTTATGCCGATTATGCCCTTTTTGTCGGCTTACGTCTGGTGGGTATCGTTGAGGCAAAACGTAAATTTTCGGATATTCCGTCGGTTATCGATTATCAATGCAAAGATTATGCTAGGGAAATAAAAGAAGAGCATGGGATATATCAAATTAGTACCTGGAATGAATATAAGGCGCCATTCTTGTTTGCAACCAATGGCAGGAAATACTTAAAACAGCTTGAAACAAAATCCGGCATCTGGTTTTTGGATGCCCGCCAAAGTTCGAATATTCCAAAGGCTTTGCAAGGCTGGATGGGCCCAAATGGTATTATCGAGCTTCTGGAGGAGGATATTGTAGCCGCCAATCAATCTTTGGGAGAGATGCCTTATGACCTTCTGAGAGATGAAGATGGTCTTAATTTGCGTGATTATCAAATCGAAGCCATTGAAGCGGCGGAAAATGCAATTATTAACGGTCAGCAAAGAGCGCTGCTTTCGATGGCGACCGGAACGGGCAAAACCAGAACAATTTTGGGGATGATTTATCGGTTTTTAAAAACTCACAGATTTAAACGGGTGCTATTTTTAGTTGACCGTACCGCCTTGGGTGAACAGGCCCAGGATGTTTTTAAAGAAGTCAAAATTGAAGAGCTGATGACATTAGATGAAATTTACAACATTAAAAATCTTGAAGATAAAGAGATCGACAAAGAAACCAAAATTCATGTAGCAACCGTACAGAGCCTGGTGAAACGGATTTTATACAATGACGAAGAATCCATGCCTTCGGTTACGGATTATGATCTGATCATCGTTGATGAAGCCCATCGTGGCTATATCCTTGATCAGGAAATGGGAGAAGACGAACTTTTATACCGTAATCAAGACGATTTTATCAGTAAGTACCGGACGGTGATCGAATATTTTGAGGCAGTAAAGATTGCATTGACGGCGACTCCGGCATTGCATACCACTGAAATATTCGGCAAGCCGGTATTTAATTATTCGTATCGAAAGGCTGTTATTGAGGGATTTTTGGTTGACCATGACGCTCCCCATGATATTGTGACCAAGCTTAGGAAGGAAGGGATTAACTACCGGAAGGGTGATACTGTAGCAATCTATGACCCGGTAACCGGTGAAATAACCAACAGTGATCAACTGGAAGACGAGCTGAAATTCGATGTGGATAAATTTAACCGTCAGGTGATCACCGCAGATTTCAACCGTACTGTTTTAACGGAGATTGCGAATGACCTTAATCCCGAAGGCGATGGGAAAACCCTAATTTATGCGGTGGATGACAGCCATGCCGACCTGATCGTGAAAATCCTGAAAGAGATTTATGAGCCTTTCGGCGTGGATAATGACGCGATCATGAAAATCACGGGGAGTGTTGGTGGGGGAAACAAGAAGAAAGTATTGGAAGCTATCAAGCGGTTTAAAAATGAGAAGTACCCCAATATCGCCGTTACGGTTGATCTGCTGACCACAGGGATTGATGTGCCGGAGATAACTGCTCTTGTCTTTATGCGGCGCGTTAAATCCCGTATTTTGTTCGAGCAGATGATGGGCAGGGCTACCCGGCTTTGCCCGGAGATCGGCAAAACCCACTTTGAAATCTATGATCCGGTAGGAGTGTATGAGTCGTTAGAGGACGTCAACACCATGAAGCCGGTTGTGGCAAATCCTAAAACAACATTTGACGACCTTTTAAATGGATTGGAAACACTCACTTCCGAAGCTCAAACCCAAAATCAGATCGATTTGATCGTCGCTAAGTTACAACGTAAGAAACGTTCCTTAAGTGAAAAGTCAATGGCGCACTTCAGTGACTTGTCCGGCGGGCATGACCCAACAGAGTTTATTAAAAAAATCAAGTCGCTACCGGTAGGTGAAGCCAAGAAACTATTGATTAGCAACCGAAAATTATTTAAAATCCTTGATGAAGGCGGCGCAAATCCGGGACGGGCTGTGGTTATCTCCGACAAAGCAGACGAACTGCTCAGTCACACCAGAGGTTACGGAAAAGGGCTTAAGCCTGAAGACTATTTGGAAGAGTTTAAAGCTTTCATTACCAATAACATCAACAATATCGCCGCGCTTAAAGTGGTCTGCGCCCGGCCTAAGGAACTGACCAGGGAAAGTCTGAAAAGTCTCAAACTGGAGCTGGATCGAGAAGGTTTTACCGAGCAGCAACTGAACACTGCGTGGAAAGAACTGAAAAATGAAGAGATAGCCGCCGATATCATCAGTTTTATCCGCCGGGAAGCCATTGGTTCCGCCTTGATCAGCCACGAACAGCGGATCATCAATGCGGTGGAGAAATTAAAGAGCAATCACTCTTTCAGTAAGATGGAGCTTGACTGGTTAAACCGGATTGAAACTTATCTGCTCCATGAGACTGTCTTAGATAAAGAAGCCTTTGAAAGCGGCGCTTTTAAAACCTATGGGGGCTTTGCCCGAATTGATAAAATATTCAAAAATAAGTTAGAAAACGTCATAGCGGAACTCAACGAATACCTCTATGATGATGGAGGCAAAACAGCATGACCAACCAAGAGATCGTCGCCAAGCTTTGGAACTTATGTAATGTACTCCGCGATGACGGTATTACCTATCATCAGTATGTTACTGAACTGACCTATATTTTGTTTTTAAAGATGGCCAAAGAAACCGGCGCTGAGGGATCAATACCTGAAGCTTACCGTTGGGATAAGTTAATCAAGCCCAAGGGTACCGAATTAAAACGTTTTTATAAGGAATTACTGACCCATCTGGGAGAGAAATGTACCGGCCGGGTTCGGGAGATTTATGCCGGAGCCGCATCCAATATTGAAGAACCGAAAAACCTGGAAAAGATTATTACCTCCATCGACGCGCTTGACTGGTATTCCGCCAAAGAGGAAGGACTGGGGAACCTTTACGAAGGCCTGCTGGAAAAGAACGCTAATGAGAAAAAATCAGGAGCGGGGCAATACTTTACACCCCGAGTGCTGATTGATGTGATGACCAAGCTGATCGCCCCTCAAGCCGGTGAACTATGCAACGACCCGGCCTGTGGAACCTTCGGCTTTATGATCGCGGCGGACCGTTATGTGAAAGACCATACCGACAACTTATTCGGCCTGCCCTTGGAACAGCAGGAGTTTCAGAGGAAAAAAGCCTTTTCCGGTTGTGAGCTGGTTCATGAGACCCACCGGCTGGCCTTGATGAACGCCATGCTCCACGATATTGAAGGGCAAATCATGCTGGCGGACACCCTCTCCAATCAGGGAAAGGCGATGAAAAACTTTGATGTAGTGTTGACCAATCCACCCTTTGGGACCAAAAAAGGCGGTGAGCGCGCCACCCGGGACGACTTTACCTATCCGACCTCCAATAAGCAGTTAAATTTCTTACAACATATCTACCGCAGCCTGAAAGCAAACGGCAAGGCGCGGGCGGCGGTAGTTTTACCGGACAATGTGTTATTTGCCGACGGCGACGGCGCTTCCATCCGCAAGGACTTGATGGATAAATGCGATTTGCATACGATTCTGCGGTTACCGACCGGCATCTTCTACGCCCAGGGCGTCAAGACCAACGTGCTCTTTTTCACCCGTGGCAAGACGGAAAAAGACAACACCAAAGAAGTCTGGTTTTATGACCTGCGGACCAATATGCCTTCCTTCGGTAAGACCAATCCGTTGAAGCAGGAGCATTTTAAGGGTTTTATTACTGCCTATACCGCCGGGGATCGAAGCAAGGTTCAGGACGAACGCTGGAGCGTCTTTACCCGTAAGCAAATCGAGGATAAGAACAACAGTCTGGACCTCGGCTTGATTCGGGATGATAGCGTTTTGGATTATGAGGATCTACAAGACCCGGTTGAAAGCGGCGAAGAAGTCGTGGCGCAGCTTGAGGAAGCGGTGGATTTGATTATGAGCGTGGTTAAGGGGTTAAAGTCATTGGGAGGCAACGACTGATGGCGAGAGGGGAACGGCGGGAATTGACGATGGAGGAGCAACTGGAACGGGCGTTAGTGCCGGAGGATGAGTGGCCTTATGAGGTGCCGGGGAATTGGGTGTGGACATACCTTAGTAATATTAATCATTATGTTGGTAACTCTATAGACCCTCTAAAATCATCGGATAATAATTTTGAGCTTTACAGTGTACCTAGTTGGTCTAATGATTACCCTGAAATAATATCTGGTGCTGATATTGGTTCAACAAAACAAGTTGTGGAGAAAGATGACGTTCTTCTTTGTAAAATTAATCCAAGAATTAATCGAGTTTGGTATGTTGCAAAGCATACAGATTTAAAACTCATTGCTTCTTCGGAGTGGATAATAATACGTAATAAGCACTTAAACTCAAAATATCTAATGTTATGTTTATCCTCTAAGTATTTCCGAGAGTTAATGCTATCAAATGTATCAGGTGTTGGGGGATCCTTGATGCGTGCTCAACCTAAATACGTTATGACTTATCCAGTTCCCCTTCCACCTCTTCCAGAACAACAGCGTATCGTTGACCGTATTGAAAGTCTTTTTGCAAAGCTTGACCAGGCAAAGGAGTTGGCGCAAAACGCCCTTGATACTTTTGAAATTCGTAAAGCTGCCATTCTCCATAAAGCGTTCACCGGGGAACTTACCGCTAAATGGTGGGAGAAAAATGGAGTAGGGATGGAGAGTTGGGAGGAAAAGAGATTTGGAGACATTGCTGAAATAAAAAGTAACCTAGTAGACCCAAAGGATTATTTTACTTATCCCCACATTGCTCCTGATAATATTGAAAAGCGTTCAGGTGTATTATTAGATTATCGTACTATTGAAGAAGATGGTGTAACGAGTGGAAAACACAGATTTTATGCAGGGCAAATTCTATATTCTAAAATTCGACCTTACCTATCTAAAGTTGTAATTGCTGATTTTAATGGTCTTTGCAGTGCAGATATGTATCCTATCGAGGCAAAAGGCGATACAAAATACCTTTGGTATTATATGCTCTCTGATGAGTTTCTCGAGCAGGCATCTTCCGCAGGCTCACGTTCAGTATTACCTAAGATTAATCAAAAAGAGCTATCGGAATTAATAGTTAGAATTCCTACTCTTCCGGAGCAAAAGGAAATAGTTCTCATCCTGGACAGCTTGTTTGAAAAGGAGCAAAAAGCAAAAGAGCTTTGTGATGTTATAGATAAAATTGACTTGATGAAAAAAGCGATTCTGGCCCGGGCTTTTCGCGGTGAGTTGGGTACCAATGACCCGAGTGAAGAGAGCGCAATGAATCTACTCCAAGAAACGTTAAATGAAAGGAGAGGCTGACATGAAGATAGAGTATCTTTTTATTGACGGATATAAGAATTTATCGAACTTCGAGGCTTTTTTTGAAAAAGGTTCACCGATAAATGCAATTATTGGTAATAACGGAAGTGGAAAATCAAATATATTAGAAGCCTTGGCGACAATATTTTCAAAAATTATGGTATCTGATGAAGCACCGAATTTTACTTTTGACATTGTTTACTCAGTATATGATAACAGGATACGTGTTGAAAATCGCAAAGGGAACTTAGTTATTACTAAAAATGATGAATTGGTTTCAAAAAAGAAATACCGTTCCCTAATGCCGATAACGGTATTTCTTTACTATGCAGGAGAAACTAAAAGACTCAAGGATATATCGGAGAATATCGTCGATAAAACATTTGAATACGGAGTAAAATCAGGTGAAAACCCAAACTATAAGGCTATTACTTATTTGTCGGTAAATGATTTTGGGGCATCTTTATTAACTAATCAGTGTTTTAATACGAATATGCTTTATAAAATACTTGAATTGCTTGATCTTGAGGCTGTGTCAACAAAATGTGTTCTAAATTTACAAAGACCATATTGGAGTAATAGCGGAAAAGCAGATAACTTCTGGAATGCAACAGGACATATTGCCAATACACTAACTGAATATGCTAATCAGGGATCGGTTAAATTGATTAATCAGAGTAAAACGACTATTACATTAGATGATTATACTAAACTCCGAGACGATACAATTGGTGCTAGTGGTCTGTTTAAGAACCTGAAAATCTTGTTTCAAGCTGGAATTCTCGAAAGTATTGATATTGATGTTATAAAAGATGGTCAAACTTTTGATTGCAATTTACTTAGTGAAGGCGAGAAACAAATTAGCAACTTATTATCAATACTAAACTTCACAAAGGATTATCGCGCATTATTCTTGCTGGATGAATTTGATTCTTACTTGCATCCGTCATGGCAAAGAAAGTTTGCGGAACTCATTAAGGGAGAGAAAATCGAAGGTCAAATATTGTTTACAACTCATTCGCCGTTAACTCTTGGGAAAATGTGTAAAGATAATATTCTTATTCTCAAAGAAGGCAAAGTCTTTAATCCCGCCGCAGACACATACAACCGAGACATTACAGAAGTTTTAGAAGAAGTTATGGAAGTGGGGAAACGTCCCCCTGATGTGGAGGGGACTATTAAAGATTTTCGGAATGCTGCAATGCGCGGGGAAAAAGAAAACGCATTATCTATTCTTGAACAATTAAAAGAGATACTTTCCGCTGATGACCCCTTCTTTATTACAGTAAAACATTTACTATCAAGATTGGAGGGGTAATAGTTGCGATATATTATAAAAAATATGGAGCCACATGAATTATTAAAGTATAAGGAAACGCCAGGAGTTTGTTTTGATGAAATGGATTCCCAAACAAAAACCGCAGTAAAAAGTTCGTTACTTTTAGAACAGGGGTATTTGTGTTGTTATTGTGGAAAACAAATTGAGCTTGACGCAAATACAATACTGGAACATTTATTACCACGAGGAGTTCCCCAATACCGTTCGCTTGAGTTAAATTACGAAAATATTTTAGCTTCTTGCGATGGAGGTCAAGGAGAGAGGGCAAGCGGGAATAAACGATTTCCGGAATATTGTGATAGTAAAAAGAACAATAACATATTACCTATAACCCCATTAGATCCAACTTGTGAGTGCCGTTTTATTTATGATGAGGTTGGAGAAATTCATCCCGTAGTTGCTAATGATAATGACGCAGCAAGAACGATAGATATATTGGGATTGAATAACCCGTATTTGAACCATTGCCGTAAAGCGGTGATTGATGCGTATAAGGACTTGGGCTTCTCTCATGACCAATGGATAAATGAACTAGAAAGACTAAATAGTAAGAAGGATAAATTAATTGAATTCTGTTTTGTTGCGAGATATTACATACAAAGTTACAAAATATGAGCAAAGTGTATTCACTACGGAAATAATTTTTTGTATGAATAGCAGTAGTTTGAGTATAAAATCAGGTTACAATGTAATGATTTAACTTCATAATCATGTATTGAGAAGATTAATTTGAGTTTATTGAATGGCATAATGAGTAAGTGTGTCGTAATTCATCTCGGATTTAATAAAAAAGCAGGTGAATCTATGTCAGCCAATTTAATGTTAGATAACTGGTTGCTCCAAGAGATTACAGCGATAACCAAAGATGGATTAAAAAATGAAACTACCGCAAAAATTAAAATTGATTTTGAAAAAGACGCTCATCATTGGATTTCTGTTCCTCATGCCGCTGTTCAAATTGAATCCCTACTAAATTTAATAGTAGATATCGTAACACGCGAAGAAATAATTGTAGATAAAGAATATTCCGGTGCTTGGAAAGATAAAGATTCTCCCCTGATGAGTTTAAAAGAGAAAGGGATTATTAAAACCCAATCCTTTCAAAATGATAATGATTTTCTAGAAATTCGTAAAGCTATTTTGAAGGAAATATGTTTAACGAGCAGCTTATTAGCTGAACAAGAAGAAAATGAAATATCATGGGAAAAACAAAAAAGTACTAAGGATCAATTTTTCTCCCAGATGATATGGGGAACGGCTGGAAATTTTGCAAGAAGTTCTCTAATAGCAACTCCTTATCCTTTGAGGAGGGATTTATTGGAGCAAACAACTTTTAGCCTAAATCGCCGCGATGCCATTAAAGAGACTTTGCAATTTATTGATCTTGAAAGGGTTAAGTTATATCAAGAAGTACATCCCGATTTAAGTTTCAGATTATCAAGAATAATGCTACCCCCGATAGCGGTTGAGGTCATTGAGTCATCATCAGATATTAATTCTCTTTTCACCGTAGCGTTACAGATGAGAGATCAATACTCAGTCTTTAGAAAGCAGTTAAAACATTTCCAGGATGTAATAGATAACGAGGATGCTAAAGAAATAAATAAATACAAGGAAATTTTTAGAGCTATTAATAAAAGTATTAGTTCTGATTCTGAGAAATATGGCAATTCATCGATTTCTCTAGGAACAGGTTTTTTTGGTTTCAGTTTACCTCTACGCAAATTGGATTGGCTTAAATCTAAATTTGGTATTCGTGCGACAATGCAAAAATTGATCTTCACAAAAAATGGGAAAGCAACTTTAAAGAAACTTCTTAGATGTTTGGTGAAAATAGTCCAGCGAGAATATATGAGAAAATACTTTCAAAGTTAGTTTTCTAAAAAGGCAATATGAAATTCTACCTCGCCGTCACTGATAACAATTGGTTCTCCTATCTCTCCCACCTCAACCCCGACGAAATCAACTTTTGGCAACCGGGCGGGAGCCAAACTTTTGCTGCCATTGAACCCAACGCCCCGTTTCTTTTTAAATTACATAGCCCTTATAATTATATAGTCGGCGGAGGTTTTTTAGTCCGTCATTCCTTTCTTCCCCTATCCCTCGCTTGGGATTCTTTTGGTGAGAAAAACGGCGCTCCCTATTATCAAACCTTTAAAACTCAAATCCTAAAATACCGCTCTCAAAAAGGGAAGACCGAAATCGATCCGGTCATCGGTTGTATCATCCTAGCCAGCCCATTCTTCTTTTCAGAATCAGAATGGATTCCAGTTCCATCCGATTGGAAACCAAATATTGTACAAGGGAAAACCTATGATACCGGCGATTTAAATGGGAGATCCATCTGGAACCAAGTGCAAGAACGTTTGGAGAGCAAGAAGATTATACCGGATTATGAAATAATCCAAGTATCGGAAAAACAAGAACGCTACGGTGAAGGATATATGATCCGCCCCCGCCTCGGCCAAGGAGCATTCCGTGTCCTGGTCACCGATGCCTACCAACGCCGCTGCGCCATCACCGGCGAAAAGACCTTACCGGTTTTAAACGCTTCCCATATCAAACCATACTCCCAAGAAGGCCCCCATGAGGTTAAAAACGGACTGTTACTGCGGGAGGACTTGCATACCTTATTCGACCGGGGTTACCTCACAGTCACCAAAGATTATCGGGTAGAGGTTAGCAAGCGGATCAAAGAAGATTATGGCAATGGGCGGGAGTATTATGCAATGCATGGCCGAGATTTATTGGTATTACCGGGAAATCTGATGGATCAACCTTCACGGGAGTTTATTGAATGGCATAACGAAAATATATTTGTGTCATAAAAGATTCTGATCTTGCAATTAAATAGACTTACATAACAGTGAAATTCTTTTTGTGGTAATGTCTGCTTTAATCCTCCGTTGCTTTTCAAACAATAACACTCTTGAAATATACATTATTATATGAAAAAGGTTATTGAGCTCAAAATGGAGGGATTAATATGAAAAAACGAGTTATTATTAGTGTTTTAGTTTTTTTACTAATACTGTCTTTTCTTTTAATACCTCAATTGTTTGCCGAAGATCAAATTATTCAATTGGAAAACGGTAAGCAAGTTGTACTTCATGATGATTTTACATGGGAATATCTTGATACTCCAAAGTATGATTTTGATTTTTCAATTATAAAAGATAATGCTATCCCGGATTTTTTGAGACAAGGAATAACTGTAGATTCTCAAACTTTAAAAACAGCTGTTGAAATGTATCTTCAAGGGTGGAGATACACTATGCCAAAGCCGAAAAGCGCTCAGGCGGCTTGGGGTAACTCTGATGGCAGGACAACTTGGTATTATGGTTATTGGTATAATATCAAAACCAAAGCCTATTCTAAGGGAACCCCGGTTAAAAAAATGAATGGATATTATAAGGGTGACGATCAGAACATGCAATATTATTGGAGAAATGGCGGTTCCCCCCAATTCCCCAATAAAATCGAATGGCTGTTATCATCTGAAGGTGGAGTTAAACCAGAATAAATTTAAGGTAAATTTTAGTCAGCAA
>JAEWZY010000007.1 GCA_023394955.1 Bacillota bacterium | reverse complement strand
TTGGACATCATCTTGATAGGAGAAGTCCACGTTATTGAATTCGATATCGTAGTTTTGCGGCTGAAACTCGAAAGTCCCCTCTTGTCGCGGCATTTGATCCATTTCTTTCATCCGTTTGATCCGCACGTTTAGATGGATCAGCGCTGCCAAATTATTCATCGCCTCCATGATCGGGTTATAAATCCGCGCGGCGATTACCAGAAAAACCAGATAAGTAAAGATATTTACGAAACCGGTCGCTAAAAGATAAGCGCCGGATAAGATCACGCTGGGGAGCCCAAGCTTTAGGAATACAAAAGACAGGTTGAGCAATACGCTTATCAAAAGCTCTCCTTTAATCATCAGCTTTTCATAATTGTCTAACTTTGAGTTTAAAGTATTTGAAAAGGCCGCTTCGCGATTATAAGATTTTATTTCATGGGCTGAGTCAAGCCCCTCTTGAATTTGATCGGAAATATCCCTTTTGATATGATAAAGTTTGGCATGCACCTTGTTTTGAAACTGGCGCGACAGATAAAAGACGAAAACCGCAACGGGGACTACCCAAAACACGGCCAGCGACAACCGCCAGTCGTAAAAGAACATCATTGCTCCCACGATTAGAACAGTCAGTCCCGCCGCATATATTTGCGGGACTGCATGAGAAAAGAGCATCTCGATCTGGGTAGTATCTTCCATGATGGTCGAGCTTAAATCGGCAATATCCTTTTTGTCAAAAAAAGCCAGCGGCAACTTTCTCAGGGTTTCAGCCAGACTGATCCGTCTTTTGGCGCTTTCTTCGTAAATTTTAGTGTAGGCCGAGTCGTATTGAAAATAGGCGATAACCAGCATTACCAGGAAAGACGCTACCGACATCCCGGCATAGTAAAGAATGCCAGTTTTCAGGTTGTTCGAAGAATCAAAGAGCAGGCTTAAGGTTTCGTCTAAAAAATTAAAACCGAGAATTACCGGGAGCATAAAGCTAAGGTCCATGAATACAGTCCAAATGATCGAGTAAAGCAAGTCTTTAGCGCCTTTTTCAGACAGGGTGTATCTATTTTGAAAGTATTTAAGCATATTGCACTCCTTCCTTTAAATTATCTTTAGTGGCTATTTTCCAGGCGACCGATTTTTGGTATTCATCCCACATCGTTTTGTAGACGCCGCCTCTCTTCAGCAGTTCCTGGTGGGTTCCTGTTTCCGCAATCTTTCCATTCCCGATAACCAAGATTCGATCGACATTTTGGACGCTGGTAAGCCGGTGCGCGATGATCAGCGTTGTTTTGCCCCAACTAAGCTCTTTGAGGGCTTTTTGGATCAAATGTTCGTTTTCCGGGTCAGCGAAGGCGGTTGCTTCATCCAAAAGCACGATCGGAGCATTCTTTACGATTGCCCTGGCCAGCGCGATTCTTTGCTGTTCTCCCCCGGAAAGATAGGTCCCTTGAGAGCCGATTACCGTATCCAGTCCATCCGGAAGGTTTTCGATAATCTCCCTTGACTGCGAAAAATCAATTGCTTGATTGATCTCCTCCACTTCAGCGTCTTCTTTGCCAAAGACGATATTCTCTCTGATTGAACCTTTAAATAACTTTGTATTTTGAAAGACAAAGGAGATATTCTCCATTAATTCTTTTTTAGGAATATCCTTAACATTGATTCCCCCAACTAACACTTCACCTTCATCGACATCCCAAAAACGGGCGGCCAGTCGGGTAATGGTTGTTTTTCCACCGCCCGATACTCCGACCAGCGCGATGGTTTCACCTTCGTTTAATTTAAAGCTGATTCCATCGATGGCCCGTTGGTCGCTGCCTTCATATGAAAATACTACCTTCCTAAACTCCAGGCTGCGGCCTTTAATTTTTTCCCGGTTTTCGCTATAGCTCAGGCCCGGATAATCCAAAAGGTGATCCAGTCTGTCAATGGCTTGTTCGGCAATTAAAGTATTTTGCTGAAAATGCATTGATTTCATTAAAAGCATCGTAAAGATTGGCGCGATCAGCAGGTAAAAGATAAAGTCCGCCAGTACCAAGGGGAGATTTTTGCCTCTGCCGATTAACAAGATAGCCGTCGGAATTAAAAAGAAGGCGGCGGATTGCATAATTACAGTGTAAAATGACATCGGTTTTCGCCAAAGCAGCGTATAGGCGTGGACCATCTCTTTATATTTGACGATGCTGTCATAGAACCGTTTAAAAGAAAAGATAGTTTGGCCGAAGGTTTTGACCACCGGAATCCCGCGAATATATTCCACCGATTCGGAGCTCATCTCCTCCAAGGAATCATAGTACATTTTTTGAAAGTCTTCACCCGCAGCGCTCATCATAAAGTTCATAGTGATAAAACCCAAGATAATCGGCACCAGCGAGGCAAGACCCATTCTCCAGTCTACGATGAACATTAGAGCGATCAGCATAATGGGGGAGACGACACTGCCCGCCAGATCCGGGAGCTGGTGCGCTAAAAAGGTATGGGTTGTTCCCGCTCCGTCATTGACGATCTTGCGTATTTTGCCGCTGGAGTGCCGATCGAAAAAACCGAGCGGCATCGCTAGGATCTTTTCCATGCCGACTTTTTGCATTCCGACTTCAACGTGAAAGGCCGCCAGATGCGAACTTAACAGCGCGCTGAAATAGACCACGATTCCTCCGATGGCGCTGGCAAAGGCAAGCCAGGCATAAAAACCGACCTTCGCAAGATTCATCCCTTGCGGAGCTGATAATATATCACGTGTTATGTACCAGACCAGTACAAAAGGTAAAATGTTAAGCGCCGCGGAAATTCCCGACAAAACTAACGATAAAGGCAGAAGTACTTTCTTCTTGCCCATATATGGCGTGAACCTGTTTAATACAAATTTTCTTTTCGCTTGTGGCATGTTCTTGATCCTCCTTCTGTTAAGCCAGACTAACTTTTATAACATTCCATAGTGCAGGAGTTTTGACCCATATAAGAAAGCCGGAATTCGGCGCGCGATAAAACCTTTAATACCCCATCTCGATTTTTCCTGGTTCATATATAATTTGGTTTCAATGTGCCTGATGTTCGAAGCCCATTTTTCGATCTCTTGCTCGTCGTCGATCCCCCACTGGAATTTTGCTTGCGCGTATTTAACCGCGTCATGCCGGTGGGATTGTTTACTAAGCAATTTACTGACCGTATCAAAATGAAGTTCGCCGCCGTGAAAACGTATGGCTAAATTTTGGATCACGCTTTTCACCTGTTCTTCAGGAAAGTACATTAATACCCCTTCAATTATAAAGATAAACCTGGAGTCGGGATGTTTTAAAATCAGGTTATCCATCCACTCCGTTTCCAGCATAGAAGCCCGGAGATATCGATCATTATTCTGAGCCGGCAGCAATTTTTCTCTTAAGTCGATTACTTCCGGAAGGTCCAGTTCATAAGTGACCGCGTCATTCCTGTTGCTAATCCTGTAAAACCTGGCATCAAGTCCGCAGCCGATATTCACTACCACCGCGTTTCTATTTTCGCTAATAAATGTGGTAACCTTTTGAACGAAATGGCGCGCTCGGATCACGGTTCCGGTCGCGCTGAAACTAGCGTTTTTATATTTTGAAAAGTCATAATCGAGCCGGTTTACCATTTCGACTGCTTGAACATCACGAATAATCGCTTTGGGGTGCTGTGTTTCCCTACTGCGCCTCAACAGTGGAATAAACAATGTATCCGCCACACCGTCTTTTAATAGAGGTTTAATCTTACTCGTTATAGGTGTCCCCTTCCTACTCTATCGTCGGATAGGAACTCAGGCTAACGCGGAAGCGAGTTTTTTTCCCAATTCCCTACAACTGGCCAAACCCGCTTCATCCGGAGTATTTTGAATAATCAACCCTTCCGCCACCAGCTTGGCGTCGGCCGCCTCCATCCGTTCCTGCCAGTCACGCATCCACTGCCCGTCGCCCCAATCGTAGGAACCGAATAGAACCAGCGGTTTTTCAGTCATATTCTCAACTGTTAATGACTGCACCAAAGGTTCCATTTCTTCCTCCTCCAATACTTCATTCCCCATTGCCGGACAACCCAAAGCGACGGCATGGGCCTTTAAAACATCATCCGGAGAAGCTTTCCCCGCCTCCAACACCTGAACTGTGATCCCGTCTATTCTTGCTCCTTCAGCTACTGCCGAAGCCATTGACCGGGTATTGCCCGTACCACTCCAATAAATGACCACGATATTTTTCATTGCGCAGCCTCCTCTGATTTGATATGCATTCGGGCCTATCAAAATTTATTTCAATTTATCTAGCGAAATATATCCATGCCTTCACAAGCTGATGAGTCCGGTTTTTTTAAAGAGCATCCACCGGAGCAGCCGGAACAAGACCCGCAACCGGATTCGTTTCTGAGCGCCCGGAAAACGCTCCAAATTGTTATTCCTGCGAGAAAAGTAATAACTCCCGTCATTATCATCCATGCTTTCATCTTGACACCTCCTTCAAAAATTAAACGATTGGCTACGTCACTGTTATTATTCAGCCTCTCCAGCTATTCAATGATTACCGCTATTTTTCGCAACAGATAGTCTTCCGGTCCATTACCTGCCATCATGAATCTGACAAAACAACTTTTTGCTTCCTGATAACGGGAGAATAAAGCCAACTTCGGAGCAGGGTCATGATATACTTTCCAATAACCGCCTGCTAGCGCCTTTTTTCCCCGATTATCAATAAAACCCAAGACGTCCGGCAAAGGGATTCCAAGAAAGATCCCAATTTCGTGGGGACACCCTGCTTGATATCTGGTTTTCAAGTCGGATAAGGCAGTCTCCAAAGTCAATTCGCTCCGATAACCACAGGATTGTAAATAATACGCGCCGGACTCCTCCAGTAAAGCTTTTTGAAGCAGGTTCGGATGGTAAAAGAGCACTACAGTCCGTTCCGGGGCGTTCCATAATTCAAAATAGCGAAAGTTCTCCGAAACGGGAATCAGTTCCCGATTTTTTAGCCAAACATCATTCAACTTTCGGGTTCCATCATTAACGAAAGTCAATAACGTTGCTGGTTTCTCCCTTTCCAGGACCGGAGCTGAATGGTAAGCGATGATTGATAATAAATAATCGGATGGTTGGTAATCTCCTGTTTGTTGTAGATACCAACAATTAGAGCTATTTACGAATGTCTTCACCATAAACCTCATTGGCATGATAATTAATCCGGGGCTATTTGGTATCATTCGATATTCCTAAATTCAAATACCTTCCAGCCTGAACCTTATCTTTCCCAAAAACCGAAAATTTCGATTCCACCAACGCTATTGATTTACTTATTAAATGCCTTTCGCCATAGCCGGACGGCACAAATCTAAAATACCAACTATCCGTGTTCTTAGGTTTTTGTTTCATATCACCTCCCCATTCTCATCATAGAGTCGTTGGTCAGTTCATTATATTAGCTCGATAGTTAGTTCTAACTAACATTTTTGATAAACAATATTATTAGCCGTTTCTCAATAAACACTCCCGGCAAATACCGTTGATGCTAACTTCTTCAATTAAAAAACCATTTCCGGAAAATTCAGCCTGCCATCGCGGCTGCGCGGGACATTCCTCAACCCGGCCGCACTTTCGACAGATCATCCGGCAATTACCGTTGCGTTCGGAGCCGGTTGCCAATTGATAAAGATTGCCATTGTCAGTCGTAGGCAGCACCGAGAGACGATTTAATTTTTCCAACAAAGTTAAAGTACGGTAAACCGTAGCCAGTCCGATCCCCGGATATTCCTGCCGGGCCAATCGAAAGATCTCCTCGCCATTCAGATATTGATCCGCATAACGCCGCAATATCTCCAATACCTTTAGCCGTTGCGGAGTCCGGCGGTACCCGTCATCAATAAGCTGACGGATATCAGGACCGGTTTTTAACATTTTATTTTCACCGCTTTTAAAATCAGTTTTATTTACCATATATTATTCCTACAAAATAGTATCATTAAATTTTACAATCAGGCTGGTCCAGTGATTTTTAGAAACTATACGATACACCGAGAATGGTAGTATAACCCTCTTCGGGTTCCTCGTATTCCACATAAACCGCATAATCGCCGAAACTATATTCGGCGCCGAGCACGAACTTATCGTCATCCCCGCCGTCAGTGGCATCAAGCGCATTATCATCATATGACGTATCGGTCCAGACATAGCTCAACGAGGCGCCAAACGCTTCCGTGACCTGATAGGCCAATCCGGCGGATAACTCCAACTCGGTATAATCCTCTCCATCTTCATCCGGGGTGTAAGCGGTATAGGCTAATCCCCCGTTCAGAGCCCACGGTTCACTCAGGGCATAACTGCCGCCTAGTTCGAGGCCGATAGAATCCTCGGAATCAGCGGTCTCATAATTTAAAGCTACCGCTAGATTCTCAAGCAGCGCATATTCAGCCCTTAGCGAAGTAGTGGCCTCATTCCCGCCGTCACCTTCAAACTGGTAACCAATGGATAAGGTCAATTGATCGGTAGCTCCCCAATCCAATCCCACTGTCGGTCCATAATCATCAGCGTCTTTTTCCGTTTCATATTCGATGTAAATTGTTTTACCCTCGGCCATTGCCGAGATGCTAAACGAAAATATCAGTGAAAAGGCCATCATCAACGTTAGTATCTTTTTCATCCTTATAAAACCTCCCGAGATATAATTCCAGCCTGATTGAAATTTTACCCACCAAAATAGGACGGAAGTCCTGGGGAGATCAACTCCCCAGTGTTCCGGTTTGAGATTTTCCTTGCCCGGGAAAACTATTTTGCGATCCCAACCAGCGAAAGGCGAAGATAATACCAGCCATTAGCAGTATCGGGACTAAAATCCAGACCAACTGATGTCCGATGGCAACTTGATAAAATAACGTCGCCACAATCCAGGCCAATACCGTCAGATATCCCATGGCTAGCCAGCCATATCCTTTGCCCATCTCCCGAACGACCACTCCCAAGGCGGCTACGCAAGGAAAATAAATCAAGATAAATAACAAGTAGGCATAGGCCTGAAGCGGTCCGTGCTTAAAGTAACGTTGCATTGCGGTATATACCTGCTGATCCGCTCCCACTTCCTCAGCCACAGCTTCCTGGTCGGAGCCGATTATTCCTAAGCCCAAAGGATCTCTCAATCCGTCCCAGACTCCGCTTAACGCTTCCGGAACCGAAACTGCCGCCTCCTGAACCCCCGCCCAAAAGTCAAACCCGGCTTCCGCTTCCGTTTCCGCTTCACTTTCTTCCCCAGCCGCGGCATAGTCAATTTGGTTATAAAGGGAGTTCAACGTGCCGACTACCGCCTCTTTGGCGAAAATTCCGGTGAAAATCCCCACGGTGGCAGGCCAATTTTCCTTCTCTACACCCATCGGCTCAAAGATCGGAGTAATTGACTTTCCAATCTGTGAGAGCACCGAGTTGGCCGAGTCCTCATTGCCGAAACTGCCGTCGGTTCCCATGGAATTGAGGAAGGATAAGAGCGCCACCACGATTATAATCACTTTGGTGCGAAACATGAAAATTTTAAGCCTGTTCCAAGTATAAGCCATAATATTGCCGAATCGCGGCGCATGATAAGGCGGGAGTTCCATTACGAAATGGGACGCCTCTCCTTTGAAAAGCGTATGCTTCAATAGCAAACCAGTGAGGATCGCCAGGATGATACCTATCAAATAAATGGAGAAGACCATGTTCCCGGCTCCGGCGCCGAAAAATGCCGCTCCAAACAAGGCGTAGACCGGTAACCGGGCGCCGCAGGACATAAAAGGCGTCATAAAAATGGTCAGATAACGATCCCGCTTGTTTTCCAGAGTCCGGGTGGCCATCACCGCCGGCACCGTACAGCCGAATCCTACCAGCATCGGGACGAAAGACTTTCCCGGTAAGCCAATCCAGCGCATGAAACGGTCCATCACAAAAGCGGCTCGAGCCATATACCCGGAATCCTCCAGTAACGACAACATCAAAAACATCACAAAAATAATGGGTATAAAAGTTGCCAAAGTTTGAATGCCGGCGCCGATTCCTCCCGCTATAATTGAGATCAGCCATTCGGGAGTCCCGATCCCGACTAGCAAATGTCCCAAACCGTCTACAAAAATAGTACCGAAAAGAATATCGAAAAAATCAATGAAAGAGCCGCCAATATTCATGGTGACCCAAAAGATAAAATACATAATACCTAAAAAAATCGGGATCCCTAATATCCGGTGCAATACAACCCCGTCAATCCGGTCACTCGCCGACTTCCGGCAAATTCCCCGTTGAATCAGTTGTCCGGTCAAAGCCTGGATAAAACTATAACGAGAATCAGCTATTATCACATCGGTAGTATCGTTTAGATCTGTTTCCAACTTGGAAATGGCAGTTTTAATTTCAGACTCGGACATAGAACCGGATTGGATTACTTTTCCAGTTATCCAAGGGTCTTGTTCTAATATTTTCAATCCGGTCCAGCGTTCATTAACTCCCAAATCCCGGGCGGCTTTTTGAAGCATGGGTTCCCAGGCGCTCAGCGCCATTTCCACTTTCCCCGGATAATCAATCCGAAATCGGGAGCCCGGTTTATCCTGCCAAATCTGAACGACAGCCTCTTTAACCAGCTGCAAGTCTTTACTTTTAGTGGCGCTAATCCCCACCACCGGGGTTCCCAGCTTATCTTCCAATTGCTTCAGATCAATCATAATTTCCCTAGCCGCCGCTAAATCCATCATGTTCACTACTGCTAGCACCGGCACGCCCATCTCCAATAATTGAACCGTTAAATAGAGGTTTCGTTCCAGGTTGGTGGCGTCCAAAATATTAATTACCAATTCCGGCTCGCCGCTTAAGATATAATCCCGGGCTACCCGCTCATCCTCGGATTGGGCAGCCAGCGAATAAATGCCGGGTAAATCAACCAATGTCATTTCCTGTCCATCCAGAACGATGATTCCTTCTTTCTTTTCAACCGTTACACCCGGCCAGTTACCGATTCGTTGCTTACTTCCGGTCAATCCGTTAAAGAGTGTGGTTTTACCGGAATTGGGATTGCCAACCACCGCAATGGTTTTTTCGTTAACCATCAATTTTTCCTCCTCACTTGTAAAATGTCCGCTTCCTCTTTTCGCAGTGAAAGACTATATCCCCGGACCAAGATTTCCACAGGATCTCCTAAAGGAGCCACTTTCAAAAGCTTAATCTCGACTCCCTTAGTAAGTCCCATAGTTAAGAGCTTATTTCGGTATACCGGGTCATTGCCTTCGTAACCGATTACTTCTACACATTCGCCTGGTTTTAAATCCTTGAGCCCCATTGCCTTCTCCATCTTTGTCCCCCCTTTCGTCCGCATTCGATGGCCGGTGTCACGTAAATCCGCCCCAAAGCGCCCCAATCCATCATCACCCGACAGTCGCCAATCCCAATAATATAGGGTTGTCGCTTTGCTCCCCTGGCGACGGTAACCTCTTTCCCGGGGAGAATGCCGAGGGACAACATTTTACACCGAAAATCCTCACCTCCGTCCAGACGGCTTATTACACCTCTGTCTCCCGATTCCAAAGCGGAAAGGGGAATTTCCCCACAGCGGATTTCTCGGTTCTTTTCTTGAATCAAGGGCATTGTTGCAAATTCGACTGGTCTCTCGGTTTTGATTATGGTTTTCAACTAAACTCACTCCTTAAGCAGTTAGTTATGACTAACAAATTTACAAAAAATGAAGTCTTTATTACTATTACTATTGATATTTATATTTGTAAGTTAAGACTAACAGTTTTCTCTAAAAAAATATCTTTCTAAAATAAATCATTTAAGTTAGCTCAGGCTAACAATTTACTTAAATTTTATTCCTTAGAAACGGCCTCTTCTGGAATACCGATGATTTTTGCCGAGAACTCAATCAATCTTTCCATCGTAACCGGGCTGATAAAATGCTCCATTCCGCAAGCATCCTTCTCAGCGATCTTCGGATCAACCTTGAGAACTTCCACAAAAAACCTGGTCAACATCTGATGCCTTTCCCTGACTTTCTGCGCCTTTTTCGTCCCCAACTCGGTCAGCTCCAGCGGACCATATTTTTCATGTTTAACCAATTCCAATTCCACCAGCTTGGTTACGGCCTGATTAACACTGGATTTAGCAACTTTCATTCTTTCGGCCAAGTCGGTAACCCGGATTGATTCATTCTGTTCTTTCAAATCCAAAATAACTTCTAAATAATCCTCCAGTGAAGGAGAGATTACGGTTGATTCGGGCAAATAATCACCTTACTCATAGTATTTATTTTTAATCTTAAATATAACTTACTTTACTTAGTATATTTTGTCAAGATACAAGTTAAGCAAAACTAACTTTTTTATATTATATTAACAATCACCATATAAATCTTCCTCCGGCCGAATTAATAAGCCTCTATTCTTATTTGGTTTGGAGAGTTTTTCCGAAGTCGCCGGAGTGTTAAAACAATTTGGGGTTGCTTTTAAAAGCAACCCCAACTCAGTTCAAACCAATCATATTATTAGTCAAACTAATATTTGTTTCTATTTGTCTTTTTTAAAACAGATAAACCAGTCAAGGCAATACTTTCCTTCTTCCTTGGAATCAACTCTTTCCTTTGCCATCCCACAGGAACCTGGCGCCGGGATGATTACGTCTTCTCCAGGTTGCCAATTGGCCGGAGTAGCCACTCCGTCCTGGTCGGCTTTCTGTAAAGCTATTATCAGCCGCTTAATTTCTTCCATGTTTCGTCCGCTACTCAACGGGTAATAAAGAATTGCCCTTATCTTAGCCTGAGGGTCAATAATGAACACCGCCCTCACCGCTTGGGTTGTTGAAGCATTCGGCTGTAGCATACCGTACTTTTTCGCCACTTCCATTGTTAAATCTTCAATAACCGGGAACATGACTTCAATGTTTTTTAAATTTTTATACTCAATCTTCTCTTTAATCGTCCTCAACCAGGCGATATGGGCATAAATGCTATCGATGGACAAACCGATTAACTCGGTATTTAGCTTTTTAAACTCCTCCTGCATACTGGCAAAAGTCATAAATTCCGTGGTGCACACCGGTGTAAAATCAGCCGGATGACTAAATAAAATAACCCATTTCCCTTGGTAATCTTCGGGAAAAGCGATCTCCCCCTGGGTGGTCCGGGCTTTAAAAGCCGGGGCGTCGTCGCCGATTAACGGCATTCTGAATTGAGTGTTTTGTTCTTCCACTGTTTCTTCTCCTTTATTGTTTATTTTTAAAACCATACAGGTATTATAAAAAAATACTTTTGATGTCTATTTCCCGAGCAATAAGGAAAGTTCCACTACATGCTCCTGTTCATCAATGATAATATGGCGAATTTCATGTTCCAAGGTTTCAAACTCATAGGGCAGATCTTTTTTATTGTCATTAACTTTCTGATAAATTTGTTTGTAAAAATCAATTGCCTCTTTTTCACCATTGAGGTTGATCTCCAAAATCTCCATCGTTTCGTTTGCCCGATAAGTTTTATCAAGACCCATGGAAGGTTCTCCTCCCAGATAGCTTCCGATTAAATTACGGAATATCTCCTCATGCTTTTGTTCATCGTCGGCGATCTCCTTTAACCTTTCAATGAGCTTTTCGGAGCCGAGACCGTTAATCAGCTCAACGTGGGTTAGATATTGGATTCGCGCCGCCTGTTCCATTTCAAGAGCCCGGTTTAACATGGCGACCAATTCTTTTTTAATGCCATCCATTTGTAAATCCTCCTTTAAAATTTAATCAACCACTTTTAACCAACAAATTCAATCCAATACTAAAGTAAATTTACCTCCTTTCTAAAAACCTAATTACTACTAAATAGTATTAATTACTATTAATAGCGCAAAAAAATTATGGTTCACCCTTTTTTACTGCATTCTTCACAAATTCCTTCCAGAACAATCTTTTGATTTAATACCTTAAATCTACTTTGTAGTTCCGGTGGAATTGTCACCTGATCATAATAATCGTTATCAAAATCAATGATTCTATTACATTTCAGACACCTGAAATGATAGTGTTGAGCCGTGTTGGCGTCGAAACGTCTTGATCCGCTATGTCCTTCAACAATATCAATAATCCCATATTCAAAAAAGGATAAAGCCGTGCGATAAACAGTATCGAATGAAATATTGGGCAAACTCTTTTTTACCCTTTGATATATATCATCAATGGAAGGATGGTCCGTAGCTTTCAACAATTCTTGGTAAACGAAAACCCGTTGCGGCGTTACCCTCAAACCATATTCCTCACATTTTTGGTAAAACAATTCCATTACTTTTTCAGTATCAATTATTTTCATATTGATACTATATAATAATTATTACTATTTGTCAATGATTTTTTCCTAAAAAAACCGCTTCTCCACTGGCAAAATTTATATTTCTTTATTATTTTTTCATTTTTATTTTATTTCTAGGCTATAAACTGAAGTCAGATTAAATTGAGAGGAGAAAGTAAAATGACCAAATTCCTTTTGATATTTACCTTGGTTCTAATTTTGACTTTGGGATGTACCGCCGCTACATATGCTGAATCCGGTTTTTTCTGGTTCTCCGGAGGCGGCAAGGATGGCAATGGAAATTTTGCAATCGGATTCGGAGGTGATACCCTTGGTGTTGAATTTGGATTTATCGACGACGCTGATCTTCCATTGGGAACCCTTGATTATGAATGCCCTCATTGGAATTTCACTTCGGTGGGTATTAGAACACTCGAATCCACCGCCGGAATCGATTTACTCGGAATGATACATCTTTCGAGCAATATAATTCTATACGGAGGTCCCGGCATGTATTGGCGCCGAACTGGCGAAGTAGTCCGTTCGAATGATACCGGTTGGTACTATACAGAAACAAACGGCACTTTCACTGAGATTGCCTGTTCCGGAGGGCTTAGATTTATATCAACTAAAGGAAGCGGATTCGGTATTGGTTATCATTCGCTACGCGGGACAAATTTAACATTTCAATTTTGTTTTTAAGGTTACTTTATTAATCTCCCAGATATAACTGTAAATATAGGTATCTTCGGGAAAATAACCCCCAAGCTTAAAGATTACTTATTGGGAAGAGGGACCGCTAAACTTTACTAATCCTGCTCCAACTTCCCAACCTTATTTAACTAAATTGAATTTTCGTACCTCAGTAATATACAACTACAGAAAACCCAGCTATGCTTTGTTCTCTAAAGTTAATGCTTCTTAAATCTTTTTTACTAATTCCGGAAACTCTAAGCACACTTATAATACTGTATTCTGTTCTCTACACTTTATATCGAAACCGTGGCTTCAGTCGTAATGTACTCCAGCTCCGCCACTCCCACATCAAAATGGTGCGCCGCTTCTAAAAGAAGTTTCTTCACATTTTGATCGGTTTCTGCTTGAGCCAGCGACCTGAGTCTGCCTGCGTTTTGTTCGGCATTTTCCATTGCTTCCGCGATCCGTTTGGTTGACATATTATACCTCCTATCTTAAAAGCATCTTTGCCTGGACCAAAGAGTTAATGCCCATTTCCAAATGGGCTGCGCCCAATGTGGCTGTTTGCCGCTCCATCGCGCATAAAAGCGTGTTTGCGGTCGAACGGAGCGCATGGGCGGTTTGAGTGGAACTATCGATACACTCCTGAATCTCTTGGGGTGTCGCCATAAAATCACCTCCGGGATTATTATGCCCCATCGATTAGTTTTAACTCTCACTTTCAATACAGTCGCTAATTACCGAGCTCTATGATTCTATAAGAATCTAGCCCATACATTTCTATCAATTACTAATAAACGCGATTTATCCTGTGTAACCACGGCAGCTACAATACAAAAAACCGGGGTTGATAACCCCAGTTTGAATATTCCCAGATTTGAAATTAACGAATCTCCCGATCTAATTCTAATTATTTCAGTAAATAAGCGGCTGAGTCCGAATCAAGATAAAGTGTAGCCTGTTCATGCCGGCGTAATATGGAAGCTGGAAATCCGGCAGAAATCTCCCCAGTTACCACTTCTTTAGCCGCATTGCTTTTTGTCGCTCCCGGAACCATACAAAAGATTCGGTTGGCCGACATTAACGCTGGAATGGTCATTGATAAAGCCTGGGCCGGAACCTCCGCCATAGTTTTGAAACAACCGTCATGGACCTGCTGTTGTCTGGAAACCAACTCCAAATCCACTACTTTAACCAGTTTAACATCGTTAAAATCGGCCACTTCCGGATCGTTAAAAGCCAAATGTCCATTTTCGCCAATACCGGTAAAAGCGATATCAAGCGGGAATTTCTTCATAAGTTCAGCGTATCGTTGGCATTCCTTTTCCGGGTCGTTATTTCCGTTTAAGTAATAAACTTTACCTGGTTTAACCTTATCAAAAAAACGATTTTTCAAATAAAGGGCAAATTTTTGGGGTGCGGTTTCAGGCAACCCGATATACTCATCCATATGAAAAGCGACTACCTTACTCCAATCAATTCCCGATTCGAAACTGAGCGCATCCAAAAATTCATTTTGGGAAGGAGCGGCGGCAAAAACGATGGTTACCGTTTTTTGTGCGGCAAGATGCTGCTTAATGGCTTCCGCAGCGTTCTTAGCAGCGGCATTCCCCAAGTCGCGGCGGTTTTGGAAAACATTCACGCTTAACTTGTCTTTTTTTAGTTCTTTGATTAAACCATTATCCATGATGAACATCCTTTCTAAGTTAAGGACAATCCTTTTATTTGAGGTATTTGACTGTTAGATTCCTATCCTCAAGCCTTGGCTGATAATTGCTTCATCATTGCCAAGACTTCTTCCACTACCTTTTCCCCGGCTCCTTTGACCAATCGAGCAGGTAGGCCATAATAGCGGTAAGAATCCGTTACTTCATAACAGTTCTCTTCGTAGAAGCTTTCCGGAGCCACATAACCGATATCACCGTTGCAATACCCCATCACCATTACTTGATGAGGTCCTCTCGTTTCTTTAATTTTAAGGCCAAATTCATGAAAGAACTCACCCGGAAGTGTGGCGAATTCAATCTCACCAATGATTAACGAGGCAATTTCAGTTGAAATAAACTGGTTGAGACGTCCCGCTTCGGCTAATTCCGCTGTCCGTTTCGCCCAATCGCCCCAAAGGTCGGCCTGATGATACTCCCCGAAACTAGCCTGTTTCTTTTGAAGAGCGGTACTTAGTTCTTTCCAACGGTAAACCTCTTTCCGGTAATCTCCCGGCGTGAATAGTGGTTCTAAGGGCAGCTTGATTAACCGGCTATCAAAACGGAGCTTCGTCTTTGTAACTGGTATGACTGTCTCGGCAGCCCGTAACGCCTCACCAGCCAATAATCTACCGATTCTCCCGGCCTCGGTGAAAGTTCGCTTGGGATTAGGCCCGCCTTTAATACTATCCTCAGTTTTATGCCCTACATTGAGATCGCCGGTAGCCCCGTTAAAGAACATCACCTGCGCTGTAGGATAAATCCGTTCCAATGCGTCGCTAAGATAATAAGGATAATCAGCGGAGATTAACAGATTATCAGGGCCTAAAACAACCGGATGACAAGCATAATTGACTAATAAAGCCTTTAAACCTTTAACCCCGTCAAAACGGACCACCAACACCTGGGGATCAATCAGACTTGCTTCTTTAAGCCGGTTTTTTGCCACCGCCCGGCATTCGCTTATCCCGAACGAAGCTTGGACCGGTTCCAAAGACTGATTGGCCAGATAAATGGCTCCGGCGATATTCTTTACCAAAATTGCCAAGTAATTGGGATCGATCACTCCCAAATAAGCGCCGGTTAAGACTGCCGGCCCGGAATGAGTATGGGTCGCTCCTAAAATTAACGAGTCCGGTGAAATGTCGGTATACTCCGCCATCTCCTTCCGGACCCGGACTAAAAGGTGATGGTCGATCCCGATGAGGTCGGTATTTACCAAGGCAACCTTGCTCCGACCGTCGGAAAGCACCAATGCCCTGGCGAATAAATCATCATGAACGCCCCGGCAATTATCTTTTCGGGCTACAAATCCCGACATCTCACAGCCGAAAGAAGGGGTAATCGTCATTTTGCCGGCGCCGGCCATTAAAACCGTATCCATTTTAGATCATTTCCTTTGCTGAACTTTTAAGCCACAGGTAAAGTAATCCGCTTTCCGGTCCGGGCTGATTCATAAATCGCCAAAACCAATTGGACTGTTTTGAGACCTTCAACGCCGTCGATCGCGGGTTCCCGGCCATCCCTGACGGCCTCAATCATATCGGAAATCTGTTGTTGATGCGCCCAAACATCTTCAAGCAACGGACTGATCGGGCTGAGGGATTTATGAACCGGTTGTTCTCCCTTAGGCAACCCAATTTCACTATCTTGGAAATTATTAAATTTCCACACGGTTGGTTCGGTATCGTTAATAATCACGCTGCCATCTGTCCCAAAAATTTCCATCTTTTTATTAATTCCATAATAGACCGAGGTTGTTGCCATAACTGTGCCCATCGCTCCGTTTTGAAATTCAATACCGGCTACCAGCGTATCTTCCACTTCAATATCATGGCTTAAATGGTCCTGGTAAGCAAAGACGCTTTTAGCATCGCCCATTACCCAACGAAGCAGGTCGATTGCATGAATCCCCTGATTCATTAAAGCCCCTCCGCCATCTTGAGCAATAGTTCCGCGCCAGCCGCCATTTTGATAATATTCGTTGGAGCGGAAACAAATAGTGCCTGCATTTCCCATGATTAACTTCCCGAATCTTCCTTCCCGTTCCGCTTGTTTTAGGGATTGAAACACCGGTAAAAACCGCAATTGAAAAACGCACCCGAGCTTTACTCCAGCTGTCCGACAGATATTGACGATCTTCTCAGTGCGTTCATTGTTGATATCCAGCGGTTTCTCGATCAGCAGATTAATATGGTGTTCGGCGGCAGCTTCGCAAATCTCGATCCTAGTCCCGCTTGGCGTGCAGACGCAAGCGATATCGATCTTTTCTTTTTGAAACATCTTGCGGAAATCGGTATAGGCGTTACATCCAAATTCCTCCGCCATTTTGGCGCTACTTTCTTCTTTTAAATCGGAAACTGCCACTAGTTGGGCGTTATCTAACTTAGTAATCGCTCCTGCATGGACCCTTCCGATTGCGCCGCAACCGATTATAGCCAAACGAAATTTATCAACCATCGTTCTCCCTCGCATTATAAATTTAGATCAATTTAACTAAAATTTGTTTCAAATGGCTTACAATATAATCGATTTCATTATCGGTTAATAACGGACTGACTTGGATAAATAAGGCGCGGGAAATCAAATCTTCGGCTTTAGGGCACATCCCCATCCGGTAGTCAACGGCTGGGCCTTTATACAAAGGACAAGTAAAGGGACACCTAGACGGATGAGACGTTAATTTTTGTAAGACAAACGGATAGGCATAAATCGGCAACCCCTGGTAAAGCCTGGTCCCAGGGACTTTATGCCCACGGCATTCTTTTACAGCCTGAATCGCAGCATCAGCGCTAGGGAGATAAACAGTCAACGAAACACAACTAGCTCCTTCACCGCTGTAATTCACCCGCCATTTAAGTTTAGTCAGCTCGTGCAATCCCGCGATAATTTTTTTGGCATTAGTCCGCATCTTTTCGATAATTCCATTAACCTTTTTTACTTGAACCAAAGCAACTGCGCCTGTCAACTCGCTCATGCGGTAATTTTCACCAAAAAAGCCCGGACAGGACTCATCCACAACCACATGGCCGTCGGCGTCTCTGATATTGCCCTGATCGTGAGCGATAATCATCCTTTTATACAAATTATCATCACTGGTAACCACCAAACCGCCTTCACCGGCGGTGATTGTCTTGTTGATCTGGAGGCTGAAGGTACCAACGTGGCCAATGCTGCCAACAGGCCGTCCTTGATAAGTTGTGCCAAATGATTGAGCGCAATCTTCCAGGACCATCAAATGATGCTTTTCGGCGACTTTCATAATCCGGTCCATATCCGCGCTTATCCCTTGAAGATGAACGACCATAATTACTTTGGTCCTGGGTGTGATTAATTTTTCCAACGCATCGGGATCCATATTAAGACTAGCATCAACATCGCAAAAAACCGGAATTGCCTGACATAGGACAACCGAGCCCGCACAGGCGATAAAAGTTATCGCCGGGACTATCACTTCGTCCCCGGGGCCTACTCCCATCGCCCGCAACGCTACAACTAAAGAGGCCGTCCCTGAAGAAACCGCTAAAGCATGTTTAACTCCTAATAACTCGGCAGCTGTTTTTTCGAACGCAGCTGTTTTGCCCTGTACTGCCGGCCCGTAATAGCGAAATGGGGAATGGTTGAGTACCACCTGCTCTAGGGATTCCGCCTCTTGCTTGTCGTAACAAAACGCGCCCGGATAAACTGGTTCATTTAAGTTTTTCATTTATGTCGCTCCTTTGAGAGTATGATACGATAAACTTTTACATTATTCTTTCATACCGCTCATGGCCATACCGGATATAATATGGCGTCGGAAGAACATGAAGATCAACACTACCGGAACTACTGAAATCGCAGTTCCCGCCATTACCGGACCATAAGCAATTGTATATTGGTTTTGAAAAATAGTTAAACCAACTTCCAGAACGAAATGATCGGCTGAATTAGTGATAATCAACGGCCAGACAAAGAAAGCCCAGCAAAACATGAAGTTAAATATGGCTAACGCCGAAAGCGCCGGAATTGACAAAGGAATAATCACATTCCAAAACACACGTAGTTCACCACAGCCATCGATACGGGCGGCATCCATTAGATCGTCCGGAATCGACGCCACATGCTGCCTCATTAAAAACACCCCGAAACTAGTGATTACCAATGGAGCGATGATCCCGGTATAGGTATCAATCAACCCGGCCTTGGAAATCATCAAATAAAACGGGATCATATAACATTCAAAGGGAATCATGGTTGTACCCAAAATAATAACGAATAATACATTCTTAAAAGGAAAGTCGTATTTGGCGAAAACCGATCCGGCAAACGCCGAAGTGATTAAAACAAATAAAGTACCAACACTTGCTACCCATAGGCTATTAATGAAGTAACGAAATATGGGAATAGCGCTGCAAACGTTGACATAATTTTCAAAAGTCGGCCCTAACGGTAAAAAAGTCAGTGGAACCCTCAAGATCTCCTGTTCCGTTTTGAAAGAAGTCAAAAACATCCAAACAAACGGAAATATCATTATGAATACGCCGAAAAGCAATAGTGAATGACTTAACATCACCGGATATTTATATTTGAAGACTCTGTTAATCATGAGCTTAATCCTCCGTCCTCAATAGTTTGAACTGAATCAAACTAATGGTCAAGACTATCGCAAACAGGACAATTACCTGGGCTGAGGCATAACCCATCTTAAAATAACGGAACCCGTTTTGGTAAATTTCATAGACTAAAACGCGGACCGAAGCCAACGGAGCTCCCTGGGAGCCGGTAGTCATGACATAAACTTGAGTAAAAACATTGAGTGCTTGAATTGTCGCTATTACACTGACATATAAAGTCATCCGTTTCAAGAGCGGAAAAGTAATACTACGGAACACCTGCCAACTGTTTGCGCCGTCTACTACCGCAGCTTCGTAATATTGTTCGGGTATATTGCGTAAACCGACTAAAAATAGAACCATATAATAACCGAGGACTTTCCAGATACTCATGATGATTATTGAAATTAGGGCTATATTGGGATCGGTAAGCCATCCTACTGCGGTTAACCCTAGAGAAGTCAATAAATAGTTGATAATACCGTAGGTCTTATCGTACATCCATTTCCAGATTATCGAAACCGGGACCATCGGAATTACTACCGGAAGAAAATAAGCGAACTCATATAAACCGCCGATACGGGTTTTCTTTTTTAAAGCTAAAGCCAAAACCAGCGCCAGCAAAACGCTGATCACAACGACGAAAATCGTAAAAATCATAGTGTTGCTAAAGGCCAACCAAAATGATTTATCTTCCGCAATATTAATAAAATTCTTTAATCCGACAAAGGGCCGGTGCGGTTTGATTAGATTCCAATCAAATAAGCTGAGATAAAAAGTGCCTAGGATCGGAATAATCCGCAACACAAGATAGAGTAAGAAAATGGGTGTCATCACCAATAAAGCGTATCTTAATTTATTTGATTCAATCCCACTGCCTTTTTTAAAAGAGTACCCGAATTTTGTACCGGGCATTAATATCCCCCCAGCATTTTTTGGCCTTATTCTTAGAAAGTTGCCCGGGATGATTCTGATTCATCCCAGGCAGTAACTGAGATTTAAACTTAATAAAGTCCGTTATCTTGTAATATTTTGTTGGTTTCTTTAACGGCGTCATCTAAGACTTTTTTAATGCCATCCGGATTGTCCACTAAAGATGAATCGCGGAAAGCCGCTTCCAAACGCTCGCCAAGTTTGGTCCAAATCTCATCGGCAGGGGCGATTGGGGGATAAGTGGATAATACGTATCCTTGGGGCCGTTCCATAGCGGCTGAATAGGCCGGTTCTCGTTTATAGATATCGGAAAAGTCGATATTGGTTCGGGGAACAGGCCAGCCGATATCTTCAAGCATCATTCGCATATACTTTTTTTCGTTGAAGAACATTACGAAATCCCAAGCAGCTTTAGCATTTTTGCTGCTCTTAGGGACAAAGGCGGACTCGGTGGAATAAACCGTGCCCGATCTCCCGGCTGCTTTGCCTGGAATAGTAGTAGTACCGAAGCTAATATTCGGTGCTGTGGTCTTAAAATAAGGAATCGGCCAAACTTCCCGAATAAACATGGCGGTATGTCCTAAAGCAAAAGCTTCGGTATCTTGTTTCGTGTCAAAACTATCCGTCTTATACTTATGAATCAGGTCGATATACAATTTGAGGGTCGCTCTTCCCGCTTCATCATTATAAGCGGCGCGCCATTTACCATTGGAGGTTTTAGTGAGAATATTCCCACCGGCGCTGGCTAAGAAAATTTGAAACTTCTCGGTAACTCCGGACCCACCGCCGAATTTACGTAAACTGATACCGGTCCGGACCACTTTGCCTTTATCGTCATAAACCGTAAGTTTCTTGGCATAGTCAACTAATTCATTCCAATCCTTCGGGGCGTTTGTCAAGCCGGCTTGTTTAAACAAACCCTTGTTCCAGTAAAGGATTCGGGCGATACCGATTTGCGGGACACCATAAATCTTCTTATTAAAGGTATTAAGTTCCAAAGTCATCGGGTCAAAAGAAGAATTAATGAATTTAGTTATTTCCTTCGGCGGTTCCGAAACAAAACCGGCTTCAATGTATTGAGGAATGATGTATTCGGATGTTACAAAAATATCAGGGGCATTTCCAGCCGGTAATGATACCGCTAGTTTTCTTTCAAACTCCCTTAATGGAAAAGCGAGGACTTCAACATCGGTGCCGGTTTTCTTTTTATAGTCGGCCACCGCCTCTTGATAGACCGGCATTAGCTGAGACCAGCCGATCCATACGGAAATCTTCTTGTTTTTGGCGCTGACCTGTGCTACATTCATCGTGCTGAAAACCACCAGGACCAGTAAAAGCAGCATTGTAACCTTTTTATTTCTCACTTGAAAACCCTCCTTTTAATGTATTTCAAAACAGTTTCATTACTTTGATTAATTCCAATTTACAAACCAACAACTGCTCGGATTTAAAATTTTTATATTTATGCCGCGTCGCGATTTAAAATCAAGACAACGTAACAACGTCAAGTTTCGTGGTGAGCGATGAAAATTTATCGGTGTCGACTTAAAACCTTCATCTTCTAATTAAAGTATCGATTTTTAAACCAGAGTTTTAAGTGTATTGTTGTAAAAGGAATTAATCTGAAATCACCTCGCTTTAAGGTATCGTTTACTGTCACGATCCTTTGAAAATTGATCTAATATAGTCAAGACTCTCTTTTGTACCTTGTTTTAGTTCGACGACCAAACGCTTCCGATTAAAACTGCCTTCTTTCAGGAAATTTTTCGGTTCTCCGGCCCCCTCATATTCGCATAAAAACGTCTCTTGATACCCTACCGCCTGTAAAATTTGGAATAATTGATTAAAATCCAACATTCCTTGACCTAAGGGAACGAACCTTACTTGGCCGTTTTCAGAGATAAAATCCTTTAAATGCACATTGGCAATATATGGGGCGAGCATCTCAAAATAGCGATAACTATCTGCCAAACTATGGCCGGCCCATACAAAATTGCCGGTATCAAGTGTTATTTTTAACCTTTCAGAAGCGACTTCGTTCAATATTTGAAGCAAAGCGGGAGCATCATTGACCAAGCAGCCGTGGTTTTCCAGGGCAAGAGTCAGATCTAATTCCTCTGCCATTCCCACTGCCATTTTCATTCCAGTAATTATGTTCGATAGATACTCAGACCGAAGTTCTCCGCTTTGATTATCCCCGCTTAAAACCCTGACAACCTTCACATCCAAATCTACCGCAAGTTGACAGTACCATCTTAATTGTTCTACCTGATTTTTAAGTTCCTGTAAATTCGGTAAGGTGAAGTCATTATAACCTGCTACCGAGGTGATGAGCAGCCCACGGTCGCTCACATTTTTTTTTACCTTCATCAGGTTTCCGGCACTTAAGTCTAAAGTATTATTGTGCGCGCCTTTCACCGTACACAGTTCAAGACAACTTCCGCCGACATCCCGGATAAAATCCAATAAATCCGTAAAATCCAACAAACTGAGGCTTAAGCCGACCACTCCAACTTTCACTTCGAATACCCCCGTCAAGTTATCCAACTACTTTTGGTAAACAATTTTACCGTCAATCATTGTCATGGCGATTTCAATTGAATCGTTAAATACAACCAGGTCAGCCCGTTTTCCTTTGGCAATTATTCCAATATCCCCATCAACCTTTTGCATCAATGCCGGATTAAAGGTGACCAACTTAATGGCATCTTGAAGACTAAGTCCAATTAATTCAGTCATATTGCGTACCATTTGGTTCATAGTGGCCACGCTACTTGCAAAGGCGCTCCGGTCAACCAATTTAGCGACCAAATTACCACTTTGAGTTTTAATCTCATAGTTCTCAGGAATATCATCTTCCACAATTACTTTGAGACCACCCAATTCGTATTGCCCGGGGCCCAAGCCTGCAGCGGACATTGAATCAGTTACCAGACAAATGTTTTCCAAACCTTTACTTTTGATAACAAGCCAAATTAGACTTGGTGGAAGATGGTGCCCGTCGGCTATTATCTCAGTGGTCAAATCATCAATTAGTAAAGTCGATTCAATAACTCCCGGAACCCGGTAGGCGTTAATTCTCTGCAAACCGGACATCCCGGAAAAGATATGTGTTACATGTGAATAACCATGTTCGATCGCTTGGAGAACCTCTTGATAAGTTGCGTCTGAATGGGCGATTGATGCCACGATTCCACGCCGTTGCAATTCCAAACCCAGTTCCAATCCCCCGGAGATCTCCGGAGCCGCCGACATACGCTTAATTATTGGATGTCGAGCTAAAAAAGCACAATATTCTTCATGTTTAGGTTTGATAATCCACTCCGGGTTTTGGGCTCCCTGTTGGTTTCGGTTTAAATAGGGGCCTTCCAAATGTACTCCGATAATTTTCGCCCCATTTTCATTATTTTTTTCCGCCGCACGCTCAATACAGTTAACGATTTGTTCCAACTTATCGAAAGGCGCCGTTAATGTCGTGGGAAGGAAAGCGGTGACTCCGGTTTTCACCAAGCCGCCGGCTATTTTTTCAAGATCCGTTAATGAAGCGGACATAACATCGCCGCCCCATGCCCCGTGAATATGTAAATCAATAAAACCCGGGCTAACATTTAAACCTTCGAGATTAATAACTTTAGCGTCATTTGGAATATTAACCCGCCCGTCTAGACCATAATCCTCGATAACCTTCCCATTAATAATGATAGTTCCGTTAGAAATTTGCCGGATCGGAGTTAACACATTTCCATTAACAAGAGCGATCCTTCCCATGACGATCTCCTCCAATGTTAAAAGATTAGCTACACCCGGGAATCGCTCTCAAACCAATCTGGAGTAGCAAAAATTTTCTTAAGCACCAAAGCGTAAATCCCTTTCAGCGGCGGGTCTTCCTTTAAATTGGAACAGGTTATCCTGACGCCCTCTCTGATTTCCGGGAAAACTCTCTGTCCGACCACAGCTAAAACTTCATTCAAAAACACATCGCCCGTTTGGGCTAATTCTCCACCTAAAACCACGGTATCGAGGTTAAATAAATTGATTAGATTTCCAATAGCAATACCCGTATAGGAACCACAGCGCTTTAAAACCCTCTTCACCTCTGGAACATCCCGTAGCGGCGGGTAAAGCAACTTTTGAAAAGTTAATGTTGATCTGGCAACTCCTAATTGTTCCAAAAGTTCATCATCGATTTCCGCTTTTACCCTTTCTAAAATCGCGCTAGTTCCGCATATCGCTTCAAAACAACCACTGGAACCGCAGGCGCATGGAGGCCCGTTTTCCGGTATCAAGGTCATATGGCCGATCTCTCCGGCATACCCGCGAAAACCACGGTAAATTTCTTTATTTAAAATTATACCGGCGCCGATACCAACTGAAAGATTGAGATAAATCAGGTTAGTGGAACCCCGACCCCTGCCGAATTCTTCTTCGGCTAAAGCAGCCGAGTTTGAAATGTTTTCAACGTGCACCGGTAGTCCGTCAAGGCGTTTTGACAGCAATTCCCCTAACGGGACTTTCTCCCAGCCTAAGTTAGAAGAGCGTTCAACTACTCCACGGCCGGTATCTACCAAGCCGGGAGTGGCAATACCACACCAAAGTACAAGTTTTTTATCAAGCGCGGTATTCTGCACTAACCAGTCGTAAGATTCGCCGATCACTTCAATCAGTTCCTGGGGTGAAGTGGTGTTTACGGTTTGAGAATACTGGTTCAATATGTTTCCAATCAAATCAAAGATTGCGGTCACCGCTTCACCCCGCTGAATCCGAACCGCGAATACCAGAGCGGCTTTGGGGTTCAACTCCAACATTACCGGCCTTCGGCCTCCGTTCGACTCGCCGCGACCGACCTCCCGCACAACTTCATCCCTAATCAACTCGTTGACGATTACAGTGACTGTAGGTGGGGTTAACCCGGTCTCCTTGGCAAGTTCATAGCGGGCGATTAATCCCTTCCGCCGAATTGTATCTCTTACCAAGAGACGGTTTGAAATTTTTAAGTCCTTACTATTACTTGCCTTTCGCACTCGAATTCCATCCTTAAATTGTTTTTTAATTTAAAAAAGTAACTTGCGACAAAAAACTTTATGTTACTTTGCAGCCAATGAATTTTAGGCTTTGTTTTTTAATTTAAAAAAGTATTTCTATACTTTAAATAATTTTCCTTCTTCTTTTAAAAATTTTTTTAACGAAAAATCAAGGAAAAATCCCCTCTAATCTTCTTAGCTTTAATAATCCTATCCAGTGAAACCTTGTAAGCCTCATTTCACACCCTTACATTCACTTTGCTCTACCATCTTTTGGATACCCGATTTTCGGTTAATGCATAAAGTTTTTTTAGTCTTGACTATTAATCCGTCAGCGGTTTCTAATACGTCAATCTCACCGGAATAAAGCTCGCTTGGGTTAAATAATAAATTCCGACTAGCTCTGGGAAGCGGTAGTTCCTTGGCAATATACATCTCATTCACCTTCAGCTCTTTTAAAAATTATCGGAAATTCCAGTTCCAGTTGATCACGGTATTCTCTCATTTTCTGATGAAAGAGCTTATTTAACCTATCATCATACTGGATTGGCACCCTCGACTCGAAAACCAAGATCGCGGCTATCTTTCGCCTGGTCAAATAAACGGGACAACAGGCGTAAAATTTAACGTCTAATAATTTATCTATTTGATGCGCTGCTAGGTTCAACGACTTGAGATTGGGGTTAAAATCTTTGGCGATACAGACTGAACCTTCCGCAAAACATTTTCCGATGAGGCCTTGAGGTTTGGGGTAGACTTCAAAAGTCAAATCGGTCTCACGCTGTTGTCCGAACTCTTTGATTTTATTCTCAAAGAAGGTAGTCTTGGCTTTTATAATTCCCAAGGAAATTATTTCTAAACATATATTAACCGGGTTTCGATATGAAAGATAGACTTTGACATCGATGCATTTGAGATTTTTCTTCTGTAATCTAACGATATTACGATCTTCTTTAATTATATTTCGCTCTTCTGATTTTATTGCCTGGCCGATTTTATCTAATGACACCAGCTTATGGACTTTTAAATAATTTAAGGAGTATTTGAAAAGTTGGTCCCGTTTAATGTTCAACCTGATGATTCGCCAGCCGATACAGACTTGGAGTAATACCGCCAACAAACCGAGACTAAATCTGATGATAAAATTGATTTTTCGTGGTATTTGTAAGGTTCCGGCAATTACTTGAAAGTTGGTTTCATCCTTAGTAAAAAAAGTAATAATCGCCGGTAAGGACACAAATAAAAAATTTCTGATATATAACCAACTAGTACCTTTTCGTTTGATCATTTTTGACCATCAACTTCAAAACAACCTCCATCGGCCATGGTGAACTCTAAAATCTGCGGCTTATGTTTCCCGTCGTTCTTATTAACCATCTGCCTTGGTTTAATTGTTTCGCTTTCTATTGTATCATTTTTAATAAAAATGGACAAATTCTCTCACCTCATTAAGCTTTTAAACATTGACTTTCTAAAAATTCGTCATGTTTAAAGAATTTCCTGCTAATTACCAGTAAATTTTTTCCTTCATATTTAATTTTCGGAAATAGTTGTTACTGATAATTAGCCCGGATAGCCGCCTACCGATTAACAATAGTTGAGATTCAAATAGCAATTATTAACAAGATCCCTCGTCTTATCTTAAGCGGCCTTGAGGTTGTTTATAGTTAAGAATGACCATACTGAGCTCCAGACACATATGCTATAGTAACAAAGGTTATGGAGGGGTACGAATGAAGGATTTTCAATCTATCAGCGGTATTACTGTTTCGATCAATGATTTTTTTACAGCTCCCGGAGAGATGGGCTGTTATAAATTAATCTCCATCCAAAAGATGGACGGAGAAATAGCCAATTTTGTAGTGTCGCCGGAGACTTATTTTGTGGATCATGTAATGGTCCGTACTGGAGATATGGTCACCGGGTTTTACGATGCCAACGCCCCTATGCCCTTAATCTACCCACCCCAATATCAAGCCATTGTTATGGCGCGGGCCGTGCCACATCAAAATGTAAAAGTCGACTTTTTTAATGAAGACTTAGTAAGCAGCGACGGCATGTTAAAACTGAATATCGCTCCCTCAACCCAAATCGTGCTGGAAAACGGGCAATCCTTCACCGGAAACCCCGCTTGCCGGTATCTGGTGGTTGTCTATGGCCCTGCCACCCGGAGCATCCCCGCCCAGACCACGCCGGAGCAGATTGTGGTGTTTTGTAAAAAAATTGCCGGACTTTTTCCTTAAGTCTTTTTAAGCATTGCGCTTCTAATTGCAATGTAAAAAGGAAAAAATGATTATTACGAGCATAATAAACCGGCCCAAAACTTTTGGGCCGGCCTTGTTTTCATTCAGACCACCGCATATAATCGATCCCCGGATCTACCTCCGGCTCCCCGGCAAAATCATCCGCCTTTTTCTTGGGCTTTTTCACGGCTCCGGTTTCATTCGTCAAAGGCGCTTTGATCTCCGGTATATCTTGTAAATCTTGCAACTCCCGGTCGGGTTCTTCCCCGATCTTTTTCTCCACCTATACTCACCTCCTAACGGAGATAGTATTTAATAAAATCAACCTTTCTATAACAAGATCACCCCGCGTGAACCATCTCCATTAGTTCCCGGCTTCCCCGATTTTCTAAAATACGCCGTAAAGTGCTTTTAATAGGGCTGAAACCTGATTACACTATTTAACAAATATAAAATCCGGAGCTAGCTCCGGATTTCACTCAACATTCTTTGCCTCTTACCGCTTGTCCGGCCTCGAGATGTTCTTCCTGGTTAAGCTTCTTCTTCCTTCCATATAGAACCGCCGCGATGATCGAGGTCAGCGGAATTACCATAATCATCCCGATACTCCCGGATAAAGATCTGACTATCTCAGAGGCGATCATATCTAAATTAAAAATCTTTAACAAACTCTCCTTATAAGCCATAAATATCAAAATCAACTGAAGCGAACTACCGGTATAAGCCAAGATTAACGTATTAGCCATGGTCCCCGTCACATCCCGCCCGACATTCATTCCGGACTGAAATAGCCGCCAAATTCCCAACTCCGGACAGACCCGTTTTACTTCCTCAACCGCTGAGGCAATCGACATGCTTACATCCATTGACGCCCCCAGAGCGCCGATGATAATTCCCGCAAAGAGCAATCCCTTAATATCTAAGTTGGCTGCTTGCGGAATATATAATAACATCGCTGCCTCTTCGGAACCAAAACCAGTAAGGTAGGCTGCGTTCCCTACTATGAAAGCTAAGAAACCAGCCACGGCCACCCCACCCAAAGTGCCGACAATCGCTGTAATAGCTTTCAAAGAACGGCCGGCTACGATTAGAATAGTTACCACTGTTGAGATGAAGGCAACTACCGCCGTCAAAAAGATCGGACTATATCCTTGTAAAAACCCGGGTAGTAATACACCCAAGATCAATATCAATGTCAGCAAGAGCGCGCAGAGGGTCTTAGCCCCTTTACGCCAGCCAATCGCTAAGATCACAACCACGAATATTATTAATAAAAAATATAACTCATCCTGCCTAAGATGGTCGGCGATATATGCTTCTTCGATCTTATTTCCATCTTTGTCCATCTCAAGGGCAATAATAACACCATTACCTTCCTCAATTTTAATATTATATACCGGATTATCGGTTTGATAGTTTATAACCGCTAATTCCTTACCTTTAAACTTTCCGGAAGTAATTTGGACTTTTAAAATTTGATTGGTCGTCGGCTGTTGCGAAAGAGGATCAATAATTTCTTCTTCTGAAATCACCTCAATAACTTTCCCTTTTACCAGCATTTCCTCGATGGAGGACTCGGCTTCGGCAAAGGTAGTTTCACTGTCATTAGTTTCATCAAACGTGGAACTGCTTGTCGCGCCGACAACGATAGTTGTGCTGCTAAATACAAGCGCGATCATAATTACAACGATAAGTAAACACTTTAATGAAGCAATCCTCATCACTACCTCCAGGTAATTTGTCTATTTGTTAATTGTTCGCTCTTTGCACCCTATTCCCTTTTATAAATTTTTCAGGTAATTAATCAAGATAAAAACAACGACTATTATTGTTCAAAGGCATATAAATAAATCATTCTCAAAATTTTGTATTTATGATAAAATGTAACCGTATTTTTGCGCTTCTAACCTAATAGTAAAGAATATTGAGGTATTCATGATGAGAACAACTATTTATGTAACACTGCCAGGATTACTATTATTAGCAATAACCACGTTTTGTTTCGCCGAAACCGTTAATTCTCTGCCTCCTCGCGAACTCGCCACTTTAGATATGTCAATTGAACAAAAACGAAGTTTACGCGTAACCTTGTTAGAGCAAATGATCGTTAAATACGAGGAACAACAAGTCTTTGAAAAGATGCGTCAGTATATGAACGAAAAATCGGCGGCTCTTGAAAAAGATGAAATACTTGAGTCGCCTCAAGATTTAATCAGGGAGACCCTCGAACGCACCCGCGCGGTATATGAAAAAGTCCAACCCTTTGTCGGTAATCAATTTAAAAAGAACTATAATCCGGAGGAAATCGAAGCCAAGATTAACAAATTTGCTTGGTTAAAGGGACCCGCTTTTTTAATTCTAAGGATTAAAGAAAAACATAAGATCGCTCTCTCCTTTTTTTATCTTCCGGAAAACGAAAACATTAAATGGAGTTTTTTACATGACGCTGTCCAATACTCTTACCCCGAAGTATTGAATGCCCCGGAAAACGAATCTTGGTTTACTAGTATGAATGGGGTTATGGAAAGACTGGGTTATAAGTTTTTTAACGTTGATAAATACATAAATCAAAAAAATGCTTCTCAATAATCCGAGTTCCCAAAAAAAGCTCTATTTACAAATCTACCGAATGCTAGAGCGGGTAACTCCCTTAAAGTCCGATTGCGGTTTGCTTTGTAACAAAGCTTGTTGCGATGGGGGTGACGCAGACCTGGGAATGTACCTTTTCCCGGGGGAAGAACTACTCCTTTCCGGTTTAGGATATTTTCGAATTATGCCCACCGATATTCAACTTAAAAACGGTAATAACGTCTTACTAGTCAACTGCGATGGCAAATGCGACCGTAAATTTAGGCCGTTAGCCTGCAGAATCTTTCCATTGACACCCTACCTTACTTATCGCCGGACTTTAACATTGGAAATGGACGTCAGGGCCACCGGCATTTGTCCGCTGGCCAAGGGTAAAAACACCCCTCTTCAACCCGATTTCATCCGGGCTGTCCGTCAGAGCATCCGGATAATGTCTCGGGATCCGGAAATAGTGAGCTTTATCGAAACGCTCTCCCGTATCCTTGACGAATATGCCCAGTTACCCGATTTATTATAGGCTTTTTGAATTCAAAAGCAATAATATGCTATGGACTAAACCTTTAACGTCTATGCCGATTATCGGCGGGATAGTCCAATTCCCGGATAATTCGCCCTTCCGAGGTTATCGCTAACGCTCTTTCAGCTCCATAATAAATTTTAGCATACACCCTTCTCCCACTGGCGTCTACGGTCAGCCAGTGTTCCTCCCAGTGGCCGTTATGTCCCAATTCATCTTCTAAGGAAGCCATGGCCTTACTCACATTAGGATTTTGTTCGAATTTTCCGGATTCATCACGATTAAGACGTTGAATGTCTTCCTCTTCCAAACCAACAAACTCACGGTTTTCGATCACCCGTGGTATAAAATTTTCCATATAACAATCCCTCCCAGAATAGTTTTTGCTATAAATAGCTAATTTAATCAACAACCTGGGAGGATCTTATTCCCGTTAGTCCTGCCTTCAGATAAGGCTATTATTGATCTTAATTTGATTGGTTTCGATAAAAATATTAACCAAATCCGGATCAAACTGAGTACCTGCATTACGGTTTAGTTCCCCAAAAGCCTCTTCTTTTGTAGTCGCTTTCCGGTAGGGACGGTTATTAGTCATGGCGTCAAAAGCGTCGATAATCGATAAAATCCTGGAGAGGAGCGGGATTTCTTCACCTTTGAGCCCTTTGGGGTAACCGGCGCCATCCCAACGTTCGTGGTGAGTTAAGATCAGTTCGGATATTGAAGCCAGTTCCGGCGAGGCCAAGGCGATCCGGTACCCGATTTCGGTATGCCCTTTCATAATAATCCATTCTTCAGAAGAAAGAGGCCCCGGTTTTTTTAATATATGGTCCGGAACGGCAATTTTACCGATATCATGCAAAGCCGCAAGTAAAACCAGCTCATCTAATTCATTTCCCGATAAACCAATAGCTTTCCCGATTTTGAGGGCTAAATTTTGGAGACGTAATTCATGCTCTTCAGTTTCGTGGGTCCTTTCTTGCAAAGTCTTTTGGAGCGAAGCCAATATTGAACTTCGTGAGCTTTTGCTCTCTAAAAGCTTATTACGGTACATCCGGTCTTCGGCGTCACTTATAATTCCCTGAACATTCTGGTTAATCTCCTTTTTAGTGGCTGTTCCCAACGCTAGGCTGATCGGAATCAAGTTCCGTTCATTCTTGGGAGGGATGTCTTTTATCCTTTGACAAATTTTTTCGGCATCTTCTTCACCGCATTGGGGTAATAGGATGATGAATTCATCACCGCCCCAGCGGCAGACGATGTCTTCACGACGGCAGGATTCTTCAATAATTCGAGTAGTGTCGATTAATATTCGGTCGCCTTCCGGGTGTCCAAAAGCGTCATTCACAAATTTTAACCCATTGACATCAATTAAAATCAAACTAAGCGGCAACTGCCTTTCCGTATCGAGTCTTCTCAATTCCTCTTCGAAAAAGGCCCGATTGAAAAGACCCGTCAACTCATCATAAAAACTCAAATACTTGATGCGGGCTTCCGCTTGTTTTTGTTCAGTTATATCTCTGGTTGAGCCGACGATCTGTACCACTTTGCCATCTATGATTACCGGTGAAAGTACCGTATGGCCAATTCGTGCTTGGCCTAAAAAATTATAAGTTTCCTCATAGATGACCGGAGTCCGAGTCTGAATACACTGTTGATACTTGGCCGACAGGCTATTGCCGAATTCTTTCCCAAATAAATCAACCAGGGATTTACCCTTAATTTCTTCTTTTTGTAATTGGAAACGCTCTTCACATTTCTTATTGACCGTGTCGAAGAAAAATTCCCCATCATGACCAATCTTCATCAGATACATTAAGTCCTGAGATCCATTAAACACTGTCGCGTACTGCTTCGTTAAATTGTTCAATTCCGATTCCGCATTTTTACGAACCAATACCGCTTCCAACTGGCTAGCGTACAATTCAATAATTTCCAGAGAAATGACCCCTCTGCCCTTAGGCATAATAATGAACACATTGCCCAGCAATTCTTCCGAGTGGTTAATGCCAAAATAGTAAATATCACCCATTTGGATCGTAGTTTCAAGTTCAATGCTCTTTGAAGTAGGCTCCTCTTCAAAGAGCAGTTCATGAACTCCCGATATTTTAGTTAATCTTTTTGATTCGATAACCCAAGAACCGAAGTTTTTAACCTCCCAACTTCTACCTACTATTGTCCCGATTATTTTTTGGGCTTTTTCGATTTCATCCCTATCGCCGGCGATGGCTTGGGTTGTCACATAATTACCGGCTCGGTTGTAAGTGTCGATGATGGTAAATCTGGCGCCGGATAAATGAAGCAAATCATTGGCGATCATTTGGTAATCAATACGGTTAAAAGGAAACTCCAAGTACTTTAGGGCTGTCTCAGCTAGAATTTTAATCTGCTCGGCAGCTCTTTTGGTTCCAGTGATATCATGGATTATCAGAGTTACACATTGGCTACTTTCACTAAACATCACGACTGAAAACCATTTACGCGACTGATCGTGATAATACTCGGTTTTTACTTTAATACCTTTAGTTGCAACTTTTTCGATGGTTTCCCTAATAGCAGAACCATTGATTAATAATTCGGGAAAAACTTCGGATATCTTTTTGCCGATAAGTTGCTCTAAATCCAGTTCGGGAGCGTCTTCAAATACCAAGTTGACATTATTAAAAACAGCGTCAACCGGAATGCCTTCGTGGTTAAAAATCAATTCTAAATAGGTGTACCCGTCGAGCATTTTCTCAAAGATTAAGTTGCGTTTGTTTTTTTGTATTCTCTCCATCTTTTCCCATCCTTGGTAATTTGATGCGTTCAATCCGTGTTTTCAGTTTGTCATATTGTTATGTAAATATTCGCTCTAATTTGCATTTCTCCTGTTAAAATACATTATTTAAACCACAAACTTTTATAAAAGTCCGAATTAAGCTATTCTCTGGGTCGCTAATGGTATTAACCGTAAGGACGGAAAAAGACAGCTCCTTACCGTCAACCCAAATAAATTTTCCTTCTTCGGCAAAAAATATCAAATTAGCTAATATGGTGGAGTTATTTCAACAAAAAGAATGATATCTCTTGATAATCAAGAAATTCCGCCAAATACCACCCTCATTCACTCTTGCATACTTCAGTTTGGATGGTAAAATATTTTTAGAAATTAGCACTCAAGTCTGGTGAGTGCTAACAATAAAATCAACAGGAGGGATACTATGAACATCAAGCCTTTAGGCGAAAGACTAGTCCTCAAAGTTTTGGAAAGTGAAGAAAAAACCAAGAGCGGCATTGTGCTTCCGGATACCGCTAAAGAAAAACCTCAAATGGGCAAGGTATTGGCCGTTGGTTCCGGAAAAGTTCTGGATAACGGGGAAAAACTGCCCTTGGAAGTTAAAGTAGGGGACCAAGTTTTATTCGCTAAATATGCAGGAACCGAAGTCAAATTAGACGGTGAAGAATACATGGTCCTCAAAGAAAGTGATATTTTAGCGATTGTGCCTCAAAAATAATTTTTGAAACATTAAGGAAGGTGAGATTATGGCTGCTAAACAAATCCTATTCGCGGAAGAAGCCCGCCATGCCCTGGAGCGTGGTGTCAACACTTTAGCTGACGCGGTTAAAGTAACTTTAGGCCCCAAAGGCCGTAATGTAGTTCTCGACAAAAAATACGGTTCGCCCACTATTACCAATGATGGTGTAACCATCGCCAAGGAAATCGAGTTAAAAGACCCCTTCGAAAACATGGGCGCTCAACTGGCCAAAGAAGTTGCCACCAAGACCAATGATATCGCCGGTGATGGTACCACTACTGCTACTTTGTTAGCCCAAGCGATGGTAAGAGAAGGATTGAAAAACGTCGCTGCCGGCGCTAACCCGATGATCCTCAAAAAAGGAATTGAAAAGGCCGTAGGAACTGTAGTGGATGAGATCAAAAAAATTAGCAAACCGGTTGATCAAAAAGAATCTATCTCCCAAGTCGCCGCAATTTCCGCCGCCGACGACGAAATCGGAAATTTAATCGCCGAAGCTATGGAAAAGGTCGGTAAAGACGGGGTAATCACCGTTGAGGAATCCAAGACCATGGGCACCAACCTTGAAGTAGTTGAAGGAATGCAGTTTGATCGGGGATATGTCTCTCCTTACATGGTTACCGATTCCGAACGGATGGAAGCCATCCTGGATGAACCTTACATCTTGATTACCGATAAAAAGATTAACCTAATCAAAGATTTACTCCCTATTTTGGAAAAGACCATGCAACGCGGGAAACCTATCCTGCTAATCGCCGAGGATGTCGAGGGAGAAGCATTAGCCACCTTAGTGGTTAATAAACTCCGCGGCACTCTAAATGTAGTTGCGGTTAAAGCCCCTGGTTTCGGCGACCGTCGTAAAGCAATGCTCAGTGATATTGCCATCGTCACCGGAGGCCAGGTCATTTCCGAAGATGTCGGCGCTTCCCTGGAAAACGCCACCCTCGAAATGCTCGGTTCAGCCCGTCAGGTCAAAGTCACCAAAGACGAGACCACCATTGTCGATGGTAAAGGAAATGCCCAGGAAATTAAGAACCGGATTAATCAAATCAAGGTTCAAATCGAAGACACCACCTCCGATTATGATCGGGAAAAACTCCAAGAACGCCTCGCCAAACTGGCCGGCGGAGTCGCTGTAATTCAAGTCGGCGCTGCTACCGAAACTGAGATGAAAGAGAAAAAACACCGGATCGAGGATGCTTTATCAGCTACTCGCGCCGCGGTTGAGGAAGGTGTTGTGCCGGGCGGTGGCGTCGCTCTTCTCCAAACCGCTCCGGTACTTGATGGATTGAAAAATAAAGAAACCGGCGATATAGCCACCGGTATCTCCATAGTCCGGAAGGCATTGGAAGAACCTTTGAAACAAATCGCTCATAACGCCGGTGTTGAAGGTTCGGTCATCGTTGAAAAAGTCAGCGGCATGCCTAAAGGTCAAGGTTATAACGCCTTAACCGGAGAGTTCATTGATATGGTCAAAGCCGGTATCATCGATCCGGCCAAAGTGACCAGGAGCGCCCTCCAAAACGCGGCTAGTATCGCAGCGATGCTCCTCACCACTGAAAGCTTGGTCACGGAGATTCCTGAGAAAGAAAAACCGATGCCAATGCCTCCAGGCGGCGGAATGGATTATTAAAATTCTTAATCCAAGATAAAAACCCGGTTTCACCGGGTTTTTATCTTTATAGGACAGGTCACTCGGTTCCCCGATCCATTTGGTACATCCATAAAATATTAGGGAGTAAAGTCTTAATCATCGTTTCAAAGGTAGTATAATCAAGATTTGGAGCAACTCCGTTTCTAATCCGGGCTTTAGCCAACGCTAACTGTAGCCCTATGAAGGCCAACTGACGTTCGAGAAAGAAAATACCCTCCATCCTCGGATCGGAAAAATCAACACTATTATAGCGGTTTACAGCACATTTGTAATTTTCAATCGCCTTTTTGACATCGTCATCCTTAACGCAATCCTTAGGTTCCAAGGGACCGCTCTCAAAATCAGGGCTGGGAATTTGGTTACTAACTCTAATCGGACTTGAATTTATAGTCATTTAGCAAACCCCTTTCATAGATCACATCTAACCATTGGCAACGGCAAGAACCTTCATAGACTTTGAACTATTAAAAAATAAATGCTGATCCATTTTTCACGCCTACCGGATCGGAAAAATGCCGTTGCATTTATTTTCTATGTTGAAGCTGATAATATATGACTTGAATAAAGAGTAAATTTAACCGAGTTACTTTATTTTGTCGATGACGACTTTATCATAAAACGAACCATATTCATTAGTAGTAAAAATGGTAATAGTAACATCGCCCGGCTGATTTATAATTATGGGAGCTGTTTTTATACAGGGCGCATAAACGCCGTAGGAAGCTGCCTGAGGATAGGTGCGAATGCTCGGGTTATGATTTACTCTAATATGAACCGAGTCTTTATTACCAGCGGTGGTTTTTTCCCACAAGGTCAATCGATACTCACCGGTTTCATTGAAAATGACAATGATCTTAGCGCTAAAATTTATACTATCGGAGAAAACAGCCTTACCGTTACTTGCGCCCTGATCGTTCATAACCTTGCCCGCCCGGATCGAGAAACCCTCTACTTCCAGCGATAATGGAAACCGTTCAGCAATAACCCTCGTATCGGCAGCCCATCCAAAAGGAGCTAACCCCCAAACAAATAGCGGAATTAACCAATATTTTTTGATCATGGTCGGTCCTCGATTCCTTCTTCAGATAATCAGTGAACTCCGATCCTGAATTTAAGCATAATAACCAAGTTATCTTAATCGCTTTATAGATTAATCAAATAAACTTTGTCTTATTCGCGCTTCTTTAGATAATCCGATCGAGGTATCGGAGCGTAACCGCTCCAAGTTTTGAATGATCAAATAATCTCCCTTTATAACATCCTTAGCGTATTTTTTAACCAATTCGGCTAATAACGGCAGATGTTTCTGAAGTTGCTCCTTGTTAAGGCCTTGAAAATATAGGTGTTCACTTTCTTTATGGTCACCAAGTAATTCAATGATTTCATTTAATGAGAATTTATGTTGGGCTTCATCATATTGATTGGGCAATAGTCCGATTTCCACTTTTAGCTCCATTGAAGCCCGTCCCAGACTAATGTTGAGAAAAACTTTGGCCGTTTGATATCTTACGGTATTATCATGCGATTTAACCAAATGAAAACCATAGTCTTTAACCAAAAAATCAAAAGCGCTTACCGCAATCTCTTTGAAGACCGGATTGTCCGAATCAGACGGTTTGATTTTAGCATCAAACAAAGAGACACACCTCGTTTGCTGATTTTACCATAATTATATCATTCCTTTTCTTGCTACGCTATAAACGAATACAGCCGAAATAATCCCTCTAGACCGGAATACCCGTCTTTAAATATTCGGTCTTCCCCTCAATCACATAGTCTCCAAGAGCCGCCGGGATCAATACTGATTCCGCCCTTTTAAACTGTAAAGCGCCTTCCTGGTAAATAAACCTCCCGTTACCTTCAATAAAAGTGTAACAGAAAAAACGCTCCCCATTTGTAGTTAAATGAGTTTCACCGTCTAGTTCGTATAGATCCACTTCAAAATAACTATTATCGATAAGTCGTTTCTTTATTAAACCAGGAACATTTTCTTGAACTATTGGCTTTAATTTCCCAGCTTGGCTAGGAAAATTAAAATCGATAACTTCCAACGCCTTTTCAATATGGAGCGGACGCCTATTTCCCAGATTATCCCTTCGGTTGTAATCATAAAGCCGGTAAGTAAGGTTCGAACTTTGCTGAATCTCGGCCAGCACTATCCCGGCCCCCAGACCGTGGACCATCCCGGCCGGAATGTTGAAAGCATCTCCGGCTGATACCGGTATAGTATTCAAACAACCTTCGATCCGGTTTTCCCGAACGGCTTCCCCCAATGATTCCCTAGTTGTACCCGGAACCAGGCCATAAATGATTTCCGCCCCCGGATCAGCCTTAATAATATACCACATTTCATTTTTACCATAACCGCCTTCATGGGTCAGGGCATATTGATCCTCCGGATGGACCTGTACGGAAAGTTGTTGATTGGCATCGATCAACTTTATTAGCAACGGAAACTGACGGATATATCTTTCAGGTAATTTGGTCCCGGTTATCCGTTTACCAAATTTAGCGAGGAGTTCCGGCAAAGAGAGCCCGGCAAATTCGCCGTTGGCAATGATACTGACTCCGTCGGGATGAGCGGAAACTTCCCAACTCTCCGCTACTATTCCTTCGGGTAAATTCCGTCCCAACCTCTCCAGACTACGACCACCCCAAATATAATCCTTATAAACCGGTATCAATTTTATTGGATAGAACATATTTCCTCCTCGACCGCCTCATCCACAACTAAATCTTTATGACTCATTTAGGCTGACTTTTGTATCATTGTTATTTCACAAAATATATTTATAAATCCTGCTTGTTGCATAATATCTAAAGCTCTACAAGAGAAATATCCTCTAGGTTCTGCTCAAACAAAATCTTCCATGGATTTCAAAGGAAAAATTTCTTCCTTAAAGAATTATTATAACTCAAATGAAGCAGTTAGAACATTACCTAATAGGGGATTTCCATGACTGAATATGATAATAAATGTTTACCGCGAAAGCTTTACCGGATAATGAGTTTTAACCCGGATTCAAGCTGTCGTCAATTCGACAAAAACCGGCATCGTTACCTCCCGGTAAATCCCCATTCTTTTTAAAGTATTCAGAGCGTAGATAATAATCGGCGTGGTATGGGCATCCGCCATTTGCCCGGTGGACACGAAGTTAAACATCGCCTCCAGATTGGCGTTGTCCCAGTATTCTTTCCCATATACGTTCAGCAATAAATAACCTTCATTTTCATGGAAACTGAAATTCTTGATTATCAGGTCGAAAGTTTTTCCGCCCATCTCAAAGGCGTTAATGAAGAAATCGTTGCTTTGGACCGAAATTATAAAGTTATCGACCACAAAATCTTTCTCCGAAGAGGGAGCGGCATATAAGGGCACTAATTCTTCGAGGATCACCGAAGCTGTGATGGGAAGCGCTTCATATCCGGTTAGATCAAAGAAATCCTGGGTGAAGCCGGTCACCACATAACCTAAAAAATCATAAGTAATAAAGAAGTAAGTCCTGCCCTGCGCCGGGACGTCAAAGGTCACAATCAGCGGCGGAAACACCTCGCTGGTCCTTCTACGGTAAATCGTCACCGCCATCTCCGTCAGCCAGGGTAGTTTAATCGTTGCAAAAGGGCCGTACTCCCACTGGTTCAATGTGACGTGCCTAGTGATTTCTTCTATTAAAGTATTGACGTAAACTCCAAATTGGGGACTTTCGGTAACATTTTCAAACCTCGGCAATGTCGGCGCTTCCGGGTAAAGGTTGAAATCAGCGATGGCCTCGGCCGGTTTGGGAAGAGTAAAGACATCCGCCGGGATGGGGCCATTGACATTATGATAGGTGAATTCATCGATTATTATATTACCCCGGTCCATGTTTTGGCGGCGGATCGGCAAATATTGCGCCGGATCATACCAGATGGTCAAAGTGTTTAAACGATAACCCGGATATTGCCTGCCGTTGATGGTGAACGAAGCCACTTCTTCCGCTCCTGGGCTTTCTAAAAACTTGCCCAAGTCTTCCTGAAGGTTATAAAGGGCCCGCTCCACCCTTGCAGTTTGCCGGGTCTGATAATAAATCCTTTGCCGAATGTCGTACTCCAAACGGCGTTCATCGTTAGTATTGAGTATCCTGGCCTGCCAGGCCGTTTCCAAGTCCCGTGATAATACGGTCGGCGGAGCCTGCAGTTCCACTTGATAAGCTATGCCACGGTTGCTATCAAAACTCACCTCATAGGTAACGACGGCATTGATAAAGTCACCCGTAGTCGAACTGGTTCTCAAGGTGTATTGAACCGTGTTTAACATTTGTTTTGAACCTCCCGATTTTTTAGTCAACAATGATCGGTTTCCAGTCAACAATAAGCATTCGTAAGTAATAAAGTATAAATGTTTCACTAAATATTACTTATTGTTCACTGTCATTGGCAATTGTTTTAATCATAGGCTCTGGACCTGATAAAAACATGATTACCCAAAATTTGTTGCGGCGGTGTCTGGGTATAATGCCAGCGGCAAGGGTTCTTTTGGTAGGCGCAAAAATGGGTCTTATTAAAAACCGGATCTTCACCGCCCAAGGCCCGGGTTGCCGCCTGTTTTGCTTGGACCAGCATCGGCTCACTCGAAGTGTAAGGCGCTTGCCAGAACCGGTTATTGGCATAGGCTTCAAATTGGCCCGGAGCTTGTATTACTTGGAGAATGGTTCTGTTTTCGGCTTGGGCTTGGTTGATAATTGAGGCGCCGACGCCTACCTTCCCCGCTAAGATTTCCGACTCCGCCTCCCCCCAGATGATCCGGGTCAAAGCTTCCAACTCGGTCATGCCACCACCTCCTTTCAATAATAGACTGTTCCAAAACAATATATGAGGAAAGAACCGGAGGTGTTCTAAGAGGCAACCTATTTTCAATTCTGATTGACCGTCGCTATAAAAGTTGGAGGCAACGTTTTCGCCGCCTCCATTCGATAATAATTTAGTTTAGTATAAATTTGCCGATACGTTGATTATTATTTTAATAATCCGGCGACGAACCCTTGCCGGGCTAGGATGTTGCTGATTACCAATCTGGAATTAAACTCCTTATTCTAAGCATACTATCATAAATACTGCTAAATGGAGGATCCTATGATCAAGATTAAAGACGGTACAGCCTTGGGGGCAATCTCAGGTATACTTGCCACCATACCTCAACTGCTCTTTGATTACTTGTCGGTAACTCTTGGATATTCCAATTATTACGCATTTCAATTGTCCGGAAGCATTTATTTGCTTAAAGAACTCACTTATATGCCTGCCGGACTGATTCTAGGAGGTCTGGTCTGGGAATCGCAAGCCATTTTATTAGGTGTAATAACTGTTTATTATCTACGAGCGACCGGTACCGATTTTTGGTGGTTAAAAGGGCTTTTAGTTTCAAATGCGCTCATGTACACTATAATTTATGGCTTTCTTTTTACTTTAGGAGGAGCAAAAATAGTTCCCTTCAACATTCCTACTAATTTTACAGTGTTAATTGGAAATACGATCTTCGGCCTATCGATAGCTTATTTTATCATCCGTTTTGGAGATGACAAGCTCTTAAAAAAGAGACATCCCTAAATTAAGTGGACAGTTAGCTTTTTCAGCCCACTACCCCGCCGCTCAAAATTTAGCCAAAGGATTTTGTAATTTCTCTAAAGGAATTTTTAGATTTCTCTAGAGAAATCTTTTGATTAAGCCAAGCAATTTAAAAGTTTCTCTAAAGAAATTTTTTGATTTCTCTAGAGGAATTTTTTGATTAAGCCAGAGAAATTTTAGAATCAAGCCGCTTAATACTGGAGATGGGTTAAGACATCGGACTCGTCCTTAACCATGGGCCCGATCCGGTCGATCCGGTTCGTCCAAATGCCACCCGTATAGTTGGTTGGTATTTCTTTCAGATCCGCCGCGGTATCAAACCCTTCGGACCAGACCCCTTCTCCCGCTACCAGGACGAAAATGGAATTTGCGTTTTTAATCCGCTTAATGAAGCGGTGGGGCCAACCCCATAAGAGACGGGCGTATTTTTGAGGCAAGTAGAAAAAGGCATTTTTCATGGCTGCCGGAAGGTATCCGGTCCATCCCAAAGCCAAATAAGGGATGAAAGCTTTTTTAAGGGTCTCCTTGGACATTGTATGTTCCCGGGTGACACCCTTGCCGTTGGTCCGGTAATCGAGGATCCAGTCATGGAAAACGGCGAATTGCCCGTCGGTTGTCGGTTGGACATCGAGTTCGACGATGTCGGCCCCGGCCTGAAAAGCCACCTCCATTGACGGGATGGTGTTTTCCAAGTAAGAATGTTCCGGCGGATAGATCCGGGCCGCGGTATTAGTTTCACCGCTGATCCCTTCCAAGGGAAAAGTTTGCCCCAACCCCCGATGGGCCAGGAGTAAAGGTTTTCCTTCCTCCTGTCGGAGAAAGATGGAACTATTATTAAGGTAAACAAATGCACCCAAAATAAGAAAAAAACAGACTGTTTTTCGCTTCAAAAATTTTTTAGATTTGCTCATTTTCCCACCCGATGATCATTATCATTTCTCAATATCTTGCTTGAATTCAACCTCGCACGAAAGAATCTCGTCCATAGGACTACACTTGATCAATTCAAACTGGGATATCATCGCTTTCACCGGAAACTTTAACCTCAATAATGTATTTACCGACTTTAAGACCTCTTCTTCCGTAAGTTTTGTCGCTAACGTGCAGTGCGGAACCCAATATTCGGGGGTATAGTTTTGAGAATAGTTTTCTGTTTTCCCTTTTATTCTTTGATAAAATTGATTATGAAGCTTGATTAATCCATCATCTTTTACGGGAGATAGGTACACAACTTTCGGATTAGCCGGAAAAATCCCAATACTACTAAATAGCACCCTCGTTCCTTTCACTTCCGGCGCAAACCGCTTGACCTCTTCCATTGCATCAGTCCCCTTTTGATCCTTCCAATAACCCAGAGTAATATGTGGCCTGATGCCGCGATCAAGCAGATAACGGTTTACCCCGGCGCGACACAAATCCTCCATCATCCCTAATAATTGAGCCTGGCTTTCCTCATCAAAGTATAGCGTGACCGCGTAATCCATAACTTCCTCCTCAGCGATAATAAAGCCTAACTTGATTTTGATGCCGGGTGATGGGCATTTGCAATATACCGACAACTGTCCTTCTGCCCCCAAAATCTAATAACCCCTTTGATCCTTCCACAACTCCGCCTTCGTCAAAAATACGCTTCAATCTTACCGGTTCAACCTCCTTTTGCAGATCAGACTGTTTCAGTTGTTTAATTATCTCCCTTGTCTTTTATTTCTTCTTGATTGACATTGCTATATGCAAAAACATCCCCGGCATCTAACTAACTAAATCATGTATCAAAGCCATCTTTATAACTTTATTAAGATCCAACCCGCTAAAATTAGAATATTCCAACAATATCATGGCAGCTAAGGCCATATGCCAAGAGTGCTCTACATCATTTTCCCTTCTTGATGAATCAAGTAAAATTGTATTTCGTAAAACATGCTTTAAACTATCAATCTCAGTAATAAAATCTATTTGTTTTAAAAACCTTTCCATTTCTTTCAATTTTACTTTGTCACCCTTTGCGTTTTTTTATGAGGCATGGAGCTAATTTGATGAGATAAATTTGGATCAACCTTAAAATCATAGCGGGCAATAGTTCGCCAACCGTTGATCCTCGGAAGTGTTCTTTGAATTTGACAAAATACGATTCCGAATCGTCTGAAGCGGTAGGGAAAAGAACATACTGCGCCTAATGAATGCTAAAACCCAATCCATTACGGCCCAGATTAATGCGATAATATTTTTTCATACAAAAACAAATAAAATTCCCTACCTTGCTTTATTTCTTTCTCCAGATGGTGGCGGTGGCAAAAGGGCGCAAGCCAATACTATAATAGAACTGTTGTGAGGAACCAACCAAAGCCTTCCTGGCCCCAAGTTTTCCAACCCGCCGGATTCCCTCTAAAACTACAGCTTTTCCTAATCCCATCCTACGATAATCGGGGTCGGTCGCGACAGGTTCGATTACTGCGAAACCCGCTTCCGGATCATACCACATTCCACAATACGAGACGAAATTTCCATTTGGAGCGACTACAGCACAAGCAGGAAATTAGCTTTTAAATCGGCCTATCCATTATAGTTCGCGGATTTCATTTAAGTCCAATGACAACACGCTCCAATACTTTAATGCTATCTGTAATACATTCGCTAATTCCTTCCATGTCCCCTTTTTTCACGACAAATGTCGATAAAAACTCCTTAAAGGAACATGTTTTCATCCCCAAAGATCTGGCTAAACTTGAGTATGAACTTCGGTTTTTGATATATTCAACCCAGTCTTCCAGTCTGGAATGGATTGCCGACTATAGTGAGAGTTTTCGGTTGAAACAAAGCGGCTGGAATACCCTGAAATATAAGTGGCGTGGAAATGCACGACTAGGAAATGAAAATTGCATCCGGGGATTCGGCGTCCTGATTATCCGTCCGGAAACCGCGCCCGTTTGGAAAGGCGAGATATATTTCGACGAGATCAAGTGGTAAATGGACCCCTGTTGACTTATTTTAACATTTAATTTGGTAATAATAGAATCGTCCGCTATTGTCCGCCGCTTTAAAAACTATAATTGGAGGTTGAAAAAGGATGAAACGTGAACGGGCTGAAGAGATTCTACATTCGCCGGAGAATATCTATGTCACTTATCAAAATGTCCCCGTCTGGATCGATGAAGTGTCGGAAGACGAAGCCAAGATTCGGGATTTAAACTCCGACTTAGTAATGGATGTCCCTGTAGCTGAACTAATTGAGATTGGAACCGAACATTAATGTCATGGGTATGAATGCCCGACACCCCTTGTAATGGGAGACTTAAAACACAGGTTTGAGAAATTAAAGAAGGCCAACCCTTGAAATGGTTGACCTTCAATTTTAAATACAGTTTGCCCAAACGTTATAATTAATTACTAATTGTTTGCCTTCCTCGCGCCTCAGTCCTCTTGCCTATTTAACCGGTATAAAATCCTCGGCGACGATCTCTTGACCTTTCGAGCTAGTAATCCAATCTAAGAAAGCTTTAACCGCGCCGGTTGGTTCCTCGTTGGTGAGCATCAGAAACGGCCGTTGCACTTTATACTCTCCCGCCAAAATGTTGGCGGCGCTACACTCGATACCGTCGATAGTAACTGCTTTAACTGCCGCCGGGTCCAACGAACCCAGAGAAATGTAACCGATGGCTTCCTTAGTGACGGAAACAGTTTGCTGGACTGCGCCGGTTGAGGCCTGAACTAAGCTTTGGTTAGTGTTTTGCAGCTTGCCCAAGACGATTTCCTCAAAAGCGCCCCGGGTCCCGGAACCGGCTTCCCGGTTTACCACCACAATCTTCAGGTCCGGTCCACCCACTTGTTTCCAATTGGTGTACTCTCCGGTATAAATCTTTTGGAGTTGTTCGAAGCTAAGATTATCAACTGAGTTTTCTTCATTAACCACGATAGCGATGCCGTCCCGGGCGATCACTGTTTCATGCAACCCTTGCTCTTCCGTTTTCAACTCCCGGGAGCTCATACCGATATCACCCGTGCCGTCACCGGCGGCCTTAATTCCGGCTCCGGAGCCGCCACCTTGAACTGCGATTTCGATACCTTGATTTTGAGCCATAAACTCCTGAGCCAATTCTTCCGCCAGAGGCTGGACCGAAGTGGAACCAACCACCTGGATGCTCCCGCTAAGGCTTGATTGGTCCTTCGTGAACCTGAGGACCAATCCGCCGATCAAAACCAAACCGGCCACTATCCATAAAACTGTTTTGTTCATTATTTACTCCTCCGTTATAAATTGATAATATCTATCGCAACTTAAACATACCACCATCTGTTTAAGGCTGTTCACTATTTAGATTAAGAGCGGATTAAGAATATTTTTTCGTCTACCGATATAAATTAAAATGAATTTTATTTAGGTTAACTTTTCCAAAAAAATATTGCTTAAATAAATCTCCCATGCTATATTAGTTTCAAGGCGGTATCCTCGGAGCCGCACTAGCCCGATTTCTTTTTTACCGGTAAGCCCGCTTGGATCGTTAGACTGAGACGGAGGATGATTAAGTTTTTTATGCCTTCCTGTCTGTAGGGAGGCTTTTTCTGTATCATCCATAGTTTAAATCCCATCCGGACCAGATAAGATAATAAATAGGAGGTTATAGCATGTCGGATCAGACCAATCAGGAACGAAGCCTGTTCGGGATCGAACAATTATCATTACGCAGCCTTATTTTAGGGATGTTCGGATCAATGATCATCACCGCCAGTTCAATGTATGTAGCGCTCCGGCTGAGCGCTCTCCCCTGGCCTACTATTTTTGTGGCTGTGCTATCAATGGCGCTTTTGAAAGCCCTAGGTAAAACGACCTTGAACGAGATCAATATCACCCAGACCGCAATGTCAGCCGGAGCAATGGTTGCGGGTGGTTTGGCATTCACCCTTCCCGGACTTTGGATCAACGGCATTTGGGAAGGCCAGGCCTATACTGTGGCCCGGTTATGGCAAGTAATGGCTATCGCTCTGTCCGGAGTAATTTTAGGAAGTATCCTCACTTGGTTTCTGAGGCGCCGTTTTATCGACCGCGAAGCTTTGCCCTTCCCCATCGGTAAAGCGGCCGCCGACACACTCATCGTCGGTGATGCCGGCGGTAAAAAATCAGCCCTGCTCTTTGGGGCGATGGTTCTTTCAGCAGTATTCACCTACTTGAGAGACAATTTGGGTTGGGTACCGGCGGCTATCTCCTCAAAATGGCTTTATGCCAGAAACTTTCAACTAGGGTTCTGGACCTCGCCGATGGCTGTCGGAATCGGTTATATCATCGGGACCCTCTATACCGGAGTCTGGTTCCTAGGGGCTTTACTTTCGTATTTAATAATCATTCCCTTGGGGACTGCCCTAAACTTCTTTCCTTCAATTCAAGCAGCGATCAATTTTAAAAACACACTGGGAATCGGTCTGATGGTCGGGACTGGTTTCGGCATTTTACTTGGATTTATTTTATCATTATCCAAAAAGAAAAAAGGCGCCGACGGTCAGCACCTTACAGATCAAACCATTCCTGAAAATCATAGCCGGAAAACCCGGGTTTGGACACTACTTGGGGTGACCATAGCCTTTATCCTTTCGGTAGTGTGCGGAATCGGTCCCATTCCTTCGTTTCTCTTGATGTTAGGAGTTTTGCTCGCCTCGGCGATGGCCGCGATCATCAGCGGCGAGACCGGAATTAATCCAATGGAAATTTTCGGAATCATCGTCCTGCTGGCGGTCCGCTTGATTGTCCCGGTCGACGCCTTTACTTCCTTTTTTATCGCTGCGGCTGTTGCCGTTGCCTGCGGATACTCAGGCGACCTGCTCTTCGATTATAAGGCGGGACGGATTTTAGGAACTAACCCGGTAGCCCAGTTAATTTCGCAAGTCGTAGGCGGTTTAACAGGAGCTGTAGTGGCTGCCTTGGCGATGTTTGCGGTGGTGGGACAATTCGGTGGCGTCGGTCCGGATAAGGGGTTGCCTGCAGGTCAAGCCTTTATGGTCAGCCAAATGATCAACGGCGTCGGGGAACCAGTGGTCTTCGGAATCGCTGCGGCAATCGGCAGTATCTTATATCTGCTTAAAGTACCGGTGATGACTTTAGGAATCGGCATTTACTTACCTTTTGAAATATCAGCCCCCATGTTTTTCGGCGGCGCTATCAGATTTCTAACCGATCGGCTCCGTCCGCGAGCGGCTGAAACCGGAAATATCGCCGCTTCGGGAATGTTCGGCGGGGAAGGGATTACCGGAGTAGCAATCGCAATTATCAAAATGATTACCGGAGGCTGAATAATGGGTAAAATTATCGGAATTGATATCGGAGGAAGCACCACTAAAATTATTGGTTTCAACGACTCGCAGCTTTTCAGTCCGTTACTGGTCCGGGCTACCGACCCGATTGCCTCGGTTTACGGGGCTTTTGGCAAATTCTTAAGCGCTAACGGATTGGACTTGTCCGATATCGAACAGATCATGGTCACCGGTGTCGGTTCCTCCTATATTACGGCAAAGCTATATGGAATCCCCACCGGCAAAGCCGATGAATTTCGGTCATTCGGCACTGGAGGGCTTTTTTTGAGTGGTCTGACCAACGCGATCATAGTCAGCATGGGGACGGGAACAGCCCTGGTTAAAGCGGATCAAAACGGGATCAGGCATATCGGAGGCACCGGGGTTGGAGGCGGCACATTGCTCGGTCTCTCCAACCGGATGCTCAATGTCAGGGACTTTAATAACCTAATTGAAACTGCTCAAGGCGGCAGTCTGGCCCATATTGACTTGACCATCAGCGACATCAGTCACGATCCCTTAATCGGCCTTTCGCCGGAGACCACCGCTTCCAACTTCGGAAAACTAAGTGATCTGGCAACCAAGGCTGATGTAGCCTTAGGCATCATCAACCTGGTTTTCCAGACCATTGGGATGGTCGCCGTCTTCGCCACCAAAATTGATCATGCCAAGGATATCGTCTTAACCGGAAATCTCACTAATGTCCCTCAGTCCAGGGAGATCTTCACCCAGCTCAGCCAGTTGTATAACGTTAACTTTGTGACCCCGCCCAATGCCGAATTTGCCACCGCCGCCGGCGCCGCCATCTCTTATGTTCAGGGCATGCCTTTTACTGAGATTTTAGTTTGAAACTATATTGTCATAAAGTTAACTCAGGTAAGTCAATCAATAATCGACTCACCCCCTTGATCCCCCTCTCTATCGACAAAGCTATCTGAAGCGCTTCAGTATAGAGAGGGCCAGTATATGGTATCTCAAAGCGCTATTTTTCGTGGGGTGAGTCGCTGTTAGACATCTTGATCGTAACAAAACCTTTCTGATAATTATTTTCCCCGGCTTTCCAAGCTATCATAGGAACCAATCTTAAAATTTGCCTATCCTTTTCCCTTTTCACCTCGCGCCTCATGCCTCTTGCCTTTTATGCCAAAATCCTCCCAATCGCCCCATCAGAATCGATTATTCCGGTGATCTGTGAATAAGGAATCGTAAACTCCAAAACTCCGTATGCTCCCGGAGTATATTCATAAGGTTGGTAGTAAATCACCAAACTATCGGGTGTCAGGTAATAATCTTCATCTGGACCGACACCGGCAAACGGTTTTAGTAAAGGTATCTGTTCGGCGACAATTTGCGCTTGAATAATTTGATTCAGTATTGCTTGATAATTGGAACCCTTACAAAAAAGCTGGTAAAATTCATATTCATGGCCGGTCTTCAGATTAAGCGTTACCGAACTGACCCCAGTTACCCCATGGGCAGCCATCTCCGGGTAATAATAGTCCTCAAACCTAAGGCTCAAAATCCCTCTCATATTCACAGTGGTCTTATAACTACTAACCGCTTCAACGATGCTGGTTCCCGGATCATAATCGGGAATTGCTTCAAAGGCAGCTTTCTTAATAGCGGCATTAACCTTGCTTCGCGCTTTACTTGAAAGATTGATTGCTTTTGGATAAGCCGTCCCCGCTTGCTTAAGTAATGCCTGAATATTCATGTTAGTCGAACCCATTAAAACTCCCTCCCCAATTTTTACCTACAACCCCCTTCATTCTAATTTAACGGGTTGAGGCCTTATAATAATAGCCTATGTCCCTGTTGACAAGATGGTGATAGTCCTAGCTCCATGGTTTGATACTTCAGCTAATTCCTTTAAAATACTTCCGCTTTACATTTGTAGTTATCAGTGTTATACTAAGCAAGTTCAAGTTAATAGATCTGGCGAGGTCCATTATTTAACCCTTTTTCAAAAATTTGCCTCAAATATTTTGGGGGGTAATAATAGTACTCTCCAATACTATTTTGGGCAAAATATTTTAGGAGGGTTTTTTATGTCACAAGACAAAACTTTGGAATGCCGCGACTGCGGAGGAAACTTCGTTTTCACTGCTTCCGAACAAGATTTTTATGCCGAAAAAGGTTTTGAAAATGAACCGAGCCGTTGTCCCGATTGTCGGGCAATCCGTAAACAAAGAAATGGCGGTGGCAATTCCAGGCAAGGCTTTCGCTCACAACCTCGGGAGATGCATCCCGCCACCTGCGCAAGCTGCGGCAAGTCCACCCAAGTGCCTTTCCGGCCCAGCGGTGAACGTCCCGTATACTGCAGCGACTGTTATACCAGAAATAGTCGTTACTAAAAAATTTATGAAAACGGCCTCTTCACCTCTATGTGGAGGGGCTTTTTACTACTTATCCGGACCGAACCAAACTACAGCAAGGGAGAACTTCTATGAATTCTAATTTAAAAGCGCTCAATATCGGAGGTTTGTCAGTTAGCCTTCCTATCATCCAAGGCGGCATGGGAGTCGGAATTTCTTTATCAGGTTTAGCGTCCGCAGTGGCCAACGAAGGTGGGGTCGGAGTGATTGCAGCAGCTTCCATTGGCATGTTTGAGCCCGATTTTGCCAATGATTTTGTCAAAGCTAATGTACTCGCCTTAAAAAAAGAAATCAAAAAAGCCCGTCAAATGACTCAAGGCATCTTAGGCGTCAATGTGATGGTGGCTCTAACTAACTTTGCCGATATGGTCAAAACAGCCATTGACGAGGGAATTGATATCATCTTTTCCGGAGCGGGTCTGCCATTAAACCTTCCCCAATATTTAACGAAAAACGACCGGACCAAACTGGTGCCCATTGTTTCATCGCCGCGGGCGGCAGCGGTCATTACCAAACACTGGGTTAAAAAATACAACTATGTCCCTGATGCTTTCGTGGTGGAAGGGCCGCTGGCCGGTGGCCATTTGGGATTCAACGAACAACAGCTCGTAGATTCCAATTATACTTTGGAAAATATAATCTCCCAAGTGGTCGCCGAGGTAAAAGTCGCTGAGGAAAAATATGAAAAATCAATCCCGGTGATTGCCGCCGGCGGTGTTTATAGCGGATCAGATATTCATAGATTTTTAGAACTAGGAGCTTCCGGTGTCCAAATGGCAACCCGCTTTGTGACTACTGACGAATGCGATGCCGCCCCCGAATTTAAAAAAGCCTATCTGGAATCGAAGGAAGAAGACTTGGTAATCATCAAAAGCCCAGTCGGAATGTTGGGCCGGGCTATTAAAAACCGGTTCATCAATGAAGTGGCCAAAGGCGCAAAAAAACCTTTTAAATGCCCCTTCCACTGTATCAGAACTTGCAACTATCAAAAGAGCCCCTATTGTATCGCTTTGGCTCTGATCAATGCGCAACGCGGCAATTTAAACCACGGGTTCGCTTTCTCCGGGGCTAACGCCTACCGCGCTAAAGAGATCATCCCTGTTAAAAAGTTAATTAATTCCTTGTTACAGGAATATAAAGCAACTAAAAAATGATCATTTGATAATCTTAATAGGCCTGTCAATTTCAAAGAGGCGGCTCTAGGTGAGTCCCTCTTTTCTATTTCATTTTGATAAACCCATCCAACAATCAGACTTGAATAAATTGATAAAAATTGCTAGAATACTCATTGTAAATTATAGATGGAGGGAGCTGCAAGATGGATACTTTTAAAAAACAAACCAAGCAATTTCAGGCTGAAACCAAAGAACTTTTGGATCTGATGGTTCACTCGATCTATACCAATCGAGAAATTTTTTTACGCGAATTAATCTCCAATGCTTCTGACGCCATCGACAAAATCCGGTTTCAGTCCTTGACCGATCTCGATCTGCTTGAAGGCGACTCTGAATTTCAAATCTTCTTAGCGGTCGATGAGGCCAATCAAGCCTTAACCATCTCCGATAATGGAATCGGGATGACTTATGATGAAGTGATTGCCAACATCGGCACCATCGCTAAATCAGGCACCAAGGCTTTTCTGGAAAAACTGCAAAGTCAGGGACAGAACCAAGACCAATCCGAGCTAATCGGCCAATTCGGCGTCGGGTTCTATTCCTCCTTCATGGTTGCCGACCAAGTGATAATGGTTACCAAAGCCCCAGGCGCAGCCAAAGGCGTTAAATGGGAATCAACCGGCGACGGACAGTATACCATCGAAGAAGTCGAACGGGAGAAACGCGGGACCACGATCACCTTGAAACTAAACGAAGAATACCGTAACTCGGAAAAACCCGATGAAAACTTCCTAAACCAATATACCATTCAAAACCTGGTCAAGAAGTATTCTAATTACATTCGTTACCCGATTAAAATGGATTTCACCAAGGAAGAAAAACCCACCGATAACGACGGTAAGGAAATTAAGGACGCCCCTCCGGTGGTCACCGTAGAGACCAGGACCTTAAACTCCATGACCCCCCTTTGGACCAGAAATAAATCTGAGATTAAACTCGAGGAATATCAGGAATTTTATAAAAATGTTTTTCATGATTGGAACGATCCTTTGGAAGTGATTCACACCAAAGCGGAAGGAATGGTCGAATACACGGCGTTGCTCTATATCCCGTCCCATGCGCCCTTTGATTATTATACCCGGGACTTTAAACCAGGCATTAAGCTTTATTCCAGGAACGTATTTATCATGGACAACTGTCAGGAACTGCTTCCGGAGTATTTAGGATTTGTCCGGGGCTTGGTTGATTCCGCCGATTTCTCCCTCAATATTTCCAGAGAAATTTTGCAACAAAACAAACAATTGAAACTGATCGGCAAAAACCTTGAAAAGAACGTTCTGAAAAATCTAGAAAATCTTCTTGAGAAGGAACGTTCCAAATATGAATCTTTCTGGAAAGAATTCGGCAGAGCCCTCAAAGCCGCTATTTATACGGATTTCCAATCCCGGGATAAGATCCAGGACCTGCTCCTCTTCTATTCTTCCCATGCTGAGGCCGACGGTCTGACGACTTTGGCGGAATATGTTAAACGAATGCCTGCCGACCAAAGTGAAATCTACTATGCCTCCGGTAAAGACCGTAATGCAGTAGAACGTTTGCCCCAGATGGAAATCTTGCGGGAAAAAGGATATGAGGTGCTTTACCTCTTCGACCGGGTCGATGAATTTGCCATCGAAAGTTTACATGAGTATCAAAGTAAGCATTTCAAGTCCATCAGCCGGGGCGATCTTAACCTGACCGGCGATCAAGACCAAGCCGCTAAAAAAGCAACTGAGGAATTGAGTAAGGAAAACGAATCCTTGTTGAAAGCGGTTAAGGAGTATTTAGGTGATAAAGTGACTGAGGTCAAGTTAAGCAACAGATTGAAGTCCAGCGCGGTCTGTCTGGTCAGCGCCGAACACGGCATCAGTCTTCAAATGGAACAGATCTTGGCTGAAATGGACCAAAAGATGATGCGGGCTTCCCGAATCCTGGAACTCAACCCGAACCATCCCCTCTTCGCGACTTTGAAAAAACTATTCGAGACTGGTTCCGGTAATGACAAATTCAAGGATTATGTAGATCTGCTTTACGGGCAAGCCTTGCTCATCGAAGGCCTGGGAGTGGAAGACCCGTTATCCTTCGCTAATAAAGTGGCCGGATTGATGGTGACTGCAGAGGAGTAAATCAAAAGGAATGAAACTATATTTAAAGAATAAAAAGAATCCGGCTCCCGATGACCGAGGCATGCTAGATGCCTTCGCTCATCGAGTGATTTCACCCAAAAAAGTAATATTAATGATTTAACCTCTTATGTCACTTCAAAAGGCTGACCCAAAATTAACGGGTCAGCCTTTCTATTTAATCATTTTACCGCTTTTACAATGCTTGAAAACTTTTCTAAAATTAAACCTACATCCACAGAGTACGACACATAGGTCACTCCTTTTTCAATCCACGCTTTGGCATCCTCAGGCGATTCGACAAAAGTTCCGACAGCCTTTCCTTTTGCTTTGGCTCTTCCCACTATCGAACTCATGGTTTCAATTACAAGCTGATCATGGACTTGACCGGGGATGCCGAGTGATTGAGAGAGATCATACGGTCCGATAAAAATGACATCGATTCCCGCCACCTCTAAAATTTGATCCAGGTTATTAACTCCCTCAATCCCTTCCAAATGGGCGATTACCGTCACGTTTTGATTGGCGAATTTAAAATAATCACGTTTCGGCATCCTGGAGTACTCAGCGGCCCGAACAAAACGACACACCCCTCTTTTACCAGCCGGATAATAACGGGAGGCCTCACTCAACCTTTGGGCTTCTTCCAGGGTATTAATTTCAGGCACTTCTACTCCATGGGCTCCAATATCCAGTGCCTTTAATATAAGATATTCTTCATTTTTAGGGACCCGCACTACCGGTGATACACCTACCAATTCGCAAGCGCGAATTAAATTTTGCGCTGTTTCGTAAGAGATTGGGCCATGTTCCAGATCAATAATTACAAAATCAAACTTGGCAAGCCCGGCCAACTCGTAAATGGCCGGTTCGGTCAATTTACAAAACGGGCCTAAAACCACCTTGTTTTGGCTTAGTTTCTCTTTCATCCAGTTGTTTTTCATAGCTTACCTCTAATCATTGTACTAAAACAAAACTCTTTTTTTTCATAATACTAGCGATCAATTCTATATTTATTCACTGCTTCATCCCTTAACTCAATTCCTAGACCCGGCTTATCGGAAATATGCACATATCCCTCACTGTCAATTTCGAGTGGCTCACGGGTAAGCTCAGTTCTGAGCGCATTGGGATTCTGATCGAATTCTAGGAATCGACCATTGGGAATTGAGGCAATAAAATGCAAAGTAGCAAGCATTGCTACTCCCGATGAAAAACAGTGCGGTACGCACATCTTATTGTGTGCATATGCCATAGCGGAAATCTTACTGCATTCCGTGAATCCGCCAGACCAAGTTAAATCCGGTTGAACAGCATCAACTGCTCCTTCCGTAATAAGCTCTCTAAATCCATAAACTCCCTGTTCCGTTTCGTATCCGGCTACTATAATATCCAGCTGATCAGCAAGGCGCGCGCTCCCTTTGATATCATCAGTTGACGTAGGTTCCTCGTACCAGTATACGTTCAACTTATCTAATTCCCGTCCAACCGTTATGGCAGTATAGGTATCCCATGCTCCATTAGCATCAACCATCAGGGTGATATTAGGTCCGATAGCTTTTCTAACTGCCTGTACTCTCGCAATGTCCTCCTCCACACTGGTATGGATCTCATTATCCGTCATGAATTGAATCGGGTTCAATGCGGTTTCCGGTGTACGCCCCACCTTCATTTTCACTGCTTTAAATCCCTTTTTCACATAAGCTGTCATTTCTTCTTCCAGCTCGGTGATGCCTTTCCCTTCAGCATAAAACCCTCCGCTGGCATAGGTCTGTATCTTATCCGCAAAGCCTCCCAATAATTTATAGACCGGCATATTAGCAACTTTGCCCAGTATATCCCATAAGGCGATGTCAATTCCACTAATGGCGCACATGACAATTCCCCGTCTCCCATGCTGCAAGGAGCGACGGTAGAGTTTCTGCCAGATCCATTCTATTTTAAGCGGGTCTTCTCCGATCAGATTTGGAGCTAATTCCTGCTCCACTACAACCTTGGTTGATTCGGGAGGCCCTCCAAAACAGGCGGCCTCTCCAATTCCATAAATACCGCTGTCTGTCTCAACTTTAACCAGAAGCGCTTGGCGATATTTTATATAATACAGCGCGTCCATTATTGGCTTTTCATAAGGAAAAATCAAGGGAATTGCGGTAACTTTAGTGATTTTCATTTATTAGCCTCCATTTATTACTCTTCCCCTTATTTCACGAGTCCCAACATCCTCGGTACGAATAAAGTGATATCAGGGAAAACTGTTACTAATGTCAAAGCAACGAGTAGACCTCCTAACCAGGGGAGTAGCTCCCGAGTTAATCTTGGTATGGGAACATCGCCTATTCTTGATGTAACAAACAAAACCAACCCAAACGGAGGTGTCAGAACCCCAATCATTAAATTAAGCACCATAATCACGCCAAACTGGATTGGATTTATTCCTGTAGCTTCTAATAGCGGTAAAATCAAGGGCATCAAGATAGTTATCGCCGATACTGTCTCCAAAAAACAACCTACTACTAGTAAAAAAAGATTCAATACTAACAGCATCACCATGGGTGAATGAATGGCTTCGGTGAGTACGGCTAAAACCGTTTGGGGAATTTGGGCTCTGATTACTACATTTCCATATAAAGTAGAGGTGGCCAGAATAAGACCAATTGCTGCGCTATCGATAACTGTTTCTAGCAAAACCTGGTAAAGTTTGGGCCATGTCATTTCCTTATAAACAAATACAGTTAGGATAAGAGCATAGATTACCACTACCACAGCTGCTTCGGTAGGCGTAAAGATACCGGTGTATATTCCTCCGATTATTATGACCGGAGTGAGTAATGGTAAAAACCCTTTCCTTAGGGCCTGCCAGAATATATTTAGTGTAGGAAATGGCTCTCGCGGATAATTTCTCTTTTTTGCATAAAAAAACACGACGACCATCATTACTAATCCCATTAGAAGGCCTGGTATAATGCCAGCCATAAAAAGCGCGCCTATTGAAACCGATGCCATCATACCATAAACTACCATGGGCAAACTGGGAGGAATGATCGGTCCCACAGTGGCTGAGGCACAAGTAACAGCGCAAGCGAATTCTTTATCATAGCCATTCTCCGTCATCGCTTTGATTTCGATGGCGCCCGGACCGCCCGCGTCTGAAACCGCGGTGCCCGACATGCCTGCAAAGATAATGCTGTTTAAAATGTTTACATGAGCTAAGCCACCCGGGAAGAAACCTACACATCTCCTGCAAAATTCAAATATTCTATCAGTTATTCCGCCGCTGTTCATTAGTTTACCAGCCAAAAGAAATAACGGGACCGCTAAAATAGTAAAGGTATTTACACCCGCAACCATCAATTGTGGGAGCGATCCCAATCGGATTGCGCCCCATCCAAGGACCATAAGCAGGACGGCTGTTATGCCAAGGCTAAAAGCTACAGGCACACCAATAATGAATAGTAAGATCAATGCTACAATGAATACGATACTAAGCATTTGGTTCACTCCTTATCCTGTAGTGTTTTTTCATCATTTCCCAAAATAAGTCTCCAAATATTCGTAATGGGAAAGATGAGCATGATTATACTGGCCACAAGTACGCCTCCATAAAGATAGTTCATCTTAAACCATCGTAAAGAAGCTGCGGTTACAACCCGATTGACTTCCAAGGTGCTCTTGCTCCCAATGATTATTAGCATTAAAAATGATGCTAGCAAAATATTTATACTAATCTCCACTACATTTCTGATTTTCATGGGAAGACGAGTTAATAAAAAATCGATTACAATATGTCCGCTTTTGTTAAACACCACTATCGAGCCGAAAAAAGTTACGTAAACATAGAGAAACCGGGCTATCTCCTCCGTCCACGGAGCTGAAAAACCCACGAATCTGAAAACAACTTGCAACGCTACTAAGACTACAAGTAGCATCAGACAAACTACCGTAAACGTTTCGATTAATTTCTCAAAACCTTTCATACACTTTTGCAGCAACTTTTTTCCCCCTTTATATCACGCCAGGCGGATTAGTCTCCGCCTGGCGTGTTCATTATAAGGTTATTTTGAATATTCCATCACTTCATCATAGGTTGTTGCAGTCCAAGTAGTTTCGAACATTTTCTCCAGAACTGGTTTGGCTGCTTCGTGGAAAGTGGCCAAATCGGGATCAATTACAGTCATGCCATTATCAGTACACTGCTTTAAGAAATCAGTCGTCATTTTGTTAGCCAAATCATCTGCATAGAGCATCGCTTCTTTGGCAGAGCTGGTGATAATCTCTTGCTGATCTTTGGAAAGAGACTCTAAGAAGGATTTACTAATAAAAAGCCAACAAGGTTCATAAACATGATTAGTGTTTACAACATACTTTTGCACTTCAAAAAGTTTGCTAGTGGCGAACTGTTCATAAGGGCCTTCCGATGCGTCAACAACTTTGGTTTGAAGCGCTCCATAAAGCTCCGGCAAGGCGATGGGAGTCGGCATTGCCCCAATTCCTCTCCAGGTTGCAACCCATGATGAGACTTCAGGTAGGCGAAGCTTTAAGCCATTCATATCTTTAGGCGTTTTAATCGGTTTATTGGAAGTTGTATTTCTAATTCCACGATAATTTACTCCAATGATGTGTACATTTTTCTTATCAAGTTCTTTAATCATCTTCTGGCCAAGATCGCCTTCTAAGATTGCCCTGATATGATCCCAACCCGTAATGAGATAAGGCGCTGTGATAAACATATACTCAGTTGCAAACTGATCAACTCCTTGAATGCCTCCTAGAACCATTTGGAGTTCGTTACCAGACAATAAGTTGAAGATATCCTTCTCAGACCCCAACGCGCCACTGGTGAACAAATTCACTTGGATTGCGCCGTTGCTTCTTGCTTCCACAAGTTCTTTAAACTTAGCAGTTCCTAAGGTAGGCGGAGCTTTGGCGTCATAAATTGTAGCTACATCTATTTGGATGGCCTTTTCAGATTTTTGATCCCCGCCTTTACCTGTTAGGAGTAAGGCTCCAACAATAATAATGCCAATAATAGCAACCAGCACCAACATTTTTAATGTTTTCTTGTCCATTTGTAATAACCTCTCCTTTTTTATATTCTTTCCGTTTAATTAAAAAATTTTAACCGCATCGATCACCTTCTCTCTAATACCTGTTATTTGTTGATCCTATATTTCAGAAGCACATCACGATTAATTTCGATACCCAGGCCGGCTCCTTCAGGAACAGCTACATAGCCATCTTTTGCTTCAAAAGCTTCTGTGATGAGTTCATTCCTAAAAGAATGAGCAGATCGGTCAAACTCAAGCATTGGCTCATTAGGATATATTGAAATCGGATTGGGAGGAATGGTTGCCAGCATATGTAGTGCGGCCGCGAGACCAATACCGGTCCCCCAACAATGTGGGTTATAAGATACGCCCCAAGCGCTAGCCATGGCCGAAATCCTCCGGCACTCGGTAAATCCGCCGGACTGGCAGGTATTGGGCTGGATTATATCTACCGCCCTGGCAACAAACCAATCTTTAAATCCAATACGGGTAAACTCGTTTTCACCACAAGCAAGCGGAATGTGAATAGTCTGTTTTAGCTCACGGTAACCCTCGATATCCTCGGGCGCAATCGGTTCCTCAAACCATGATATATCATAAGATTCAAGAGCCAGCCCCAGTTTTTTGGCATCGCTAAGATTGTAGCCATGATTGGCATCCACCATGATCTGATGATCAGGCCCGATTGCCTCGCGGACAGCTTCGACATTCTTGATATCTTGCTTGACTCCTAGGCCGATTTTGAGCTTCATTCCCTTAAAACCAGCGGCGATATGAGCCTTCGCTTCTTCAATCCATGCGCTCCTAAGTTCCGATTCCTTTCCTCGTCTATAAAAACCGGTAGCATATGCTTTAACATTTGTCCGATGCGCTCCACCCATGACTTTGTAGACGGGAAGGTTATGATACTTGCCGATTATATCCCAGAGAGCAACGTCAATACTGCTTATCGCCCCGATAACCGCCCCCTTTTGGCCATAGTCTTTTGTCTGGTTGTACATTATATCCCAAAGAACTTCAACATCTAAAGGGTCTTTACCCATTATCAAGGGTTTTAAAGCATACTCAACGGTCGCTGCTGCTATCTCCGGGGGCTGAAGTCCTTGGCATAAAGCTTCACCCCAACCGACTATACCTTCATCTGTAATAATTTCCGTGATCATTGCCGAGCGCGTACGGACCCAACCCTGAGAAAAAGCAAAGGGCATCACGAGGGGAGCCGATAAAATATGGGTTTGAATATCAACAATCTTCATCCACACTACCTCCTACCAAACACGATATTTTTCAATTGTGTCGGAATTTAATTCAATTCCAAGTCCCGGCCTGTCGGAAAGGACCAGCTCTCCTCCCTCTCTTTGGATCGGATAAATCGAAAGATCGTCGCGAAGCGGATTTTCATCTAAGGTAAGTTCGATTATAGAGACGTTGGTCATAGCTGCGGCAAAATGCAGATTAGCCGCCAGCGAAACTGCTCCTGCCGAGAAGTGGGGTATACAGTTCATTTTCCACGCGGAGGCAAGGTTGGCGATATTCCGCCCTTCACTAATCCCACCTGCCCAGATAACATCTGTTTGAACGATATCAACGCCTCGCTTGGCTATGAAATCTCTTAGGGCATATCGTGTAAGCTCCGTTTCATATCCGGCAATTGGGATATCTGTCGTCTCGGCCAGCCGTATACTATCTTCTATCGAATCGCCAGAAAGCGGTTCTTCAAAGAACGCTAAGTTTAAAGGTTCCAGCATTCGAACCATTTTAACTGCTGTATTGAAATCATAGGCATTATTAGCATCTACGGAAAGCTCCATCCCTTCGCCGACCGCATCCCTAACAGCTTGTACCCTTTTAAAATCTTCCTTTAAAGATAAGGCTCCAATCTTCATTTTCATAGCGCCGAAGCCCATTTTTTGATAATGAACCGCCTCTGCCGCAAGTTCCGTAGGTCCTTTTCCATTTGCATAGTATCCTCCGCTGGCATAAGCAGCGACACGGCATTTATCTGCTCCCAGCAACTTATAAACAGGTTTCTGGGCCGCTTTCCCGACTATGTCCCAAAGCGCAATATCCAACGCGCTTAAAACAGCCATCACTATACCCCGGCGGCCGTAACGATAAGTAAAATGGTATACTTTCTCCCAAATATGCGGTATATAATATGGGTCCTCACCCAAAACAAGAGGAGCTATTGTTTCTTCTAAAACCGTTTGCATCGAATTCAAAGAGCCTAAGGCAAATCCCTCTCCTATACCTTTGATACCCTCATCCGTAACTACTTCCACCAAAAATACATCCCGGTATCCAATCGGCGCAAGTCCGTCCGCCAGACCGTTATTAGGCGCAAATCGCAGCTTAAAAGAATTAATTGCTGTAATCTTCATTATTTTTAGTCCACCTTTCAATAATAATTTATAAAAACGTTTTCATATTTGATTGAAAAATATATAAATCTTTTTCATATTACCAGGTCTTGTCAGTTACAAGTTTTCCATTCAATAGCGCTTCGAAAACGTTCTAAAAACGTTTTCTTATTTGGCTAAAAAAATAAATCATTTTTTAGCTTTATATCCACAAGTCTTCCTTATTACCAATTCTGGTTCGAGGATAATTTGTTTTATTTCACTCGCTTGAGGATTTTCTATTTTGTTTACTAATAACTCCGCGCCAAGCGAACCCATTCTAAACCTGGGCACAGCAACGGTAGTAAGATCTATACCGCTTATCGAAGATACAAATATATCATCGTAACCCGCCAGAGCAATATCGTCCGGTATCGTAAACCCGGCATCATAAATAGCCTGCCGCGCTCCTAAAGCCATAACATCATTTCCGGCGACTATTGCAGTAGGTCGTATTTCATGGTTGAGCAATTTGTTAGCAGCAGCATACCCACCCTCGAAACTTAAAAAACCTTTATCAAAATAATCAGTTGTAAACTCTATTCCCGCTTCCTTGACAGCCTCTATAAAACCTGCATATTTTTCAGCGCTAACGGTCGCATCATCCCTGCCATATATATATCCAAACCTAGAATGACCCATAGCAATTAGATGCTTGGTCAATTTATAAGTTGAATAACTATCATTGATTACTACGCAGTCTGTTTCAACTCCTGGAAGTTTACGGCCCAACAATACTATGGGAAACTTTTTTGCTTTGAGTTTTGCTATGGCAGTATTGGTCTTGTAAACGCCTGTATGGATTATACCATCTACCTGGCGACCAAGAAGTATTTCTACTTCTGTTTCTCCGGTTTGAGAATATCCACTAGCCAGAATAATGCTATAGTTTCTTTTGGTAGCGGTGTTTTCTACTCCATCAATTATATCTGTATAAAAAGGATTCGCTATCTCCGGTATAATAAGTCCTATTGTATTGCTTTTTTTATTAACTAGACTTCTCGCGAGCGCATTAGGTTTATATCCGAGTTTTTCCGAAGCGTCCTTTATTCTTTTTAGAGTTTCGTCTTTGACATAGTATCCATTATTAAGCGCTCTTGATACTGTTGATACTGATACTTCAGCAAGACGGGCTACGTCTTTTATTGTGGCTGACAAAATCATACTCCATTTCTGCAAACGTTATTATATTTACTTAGATAATTTCTTTAAATATTTCTTAAATCCTGCTTGATTTTAATATTTTTTTTTATAATAACGGAAATATTAGTTTGGGAGAAGTATCATAGCTATTACAAATCATAAATTTCCCCGTACTTGGTCCTTAAATAGTTTACATACGACCGGATCTCCAACGCCCTACCGGTTGTAGACTTAATAACTTCCGCTGCCGGGTGTTGTCGGCCATAGCGATAGATATTATCTTTGAGCCAACCGTGTAAACTGCTGAAATTTCCAGCCTGAATCTCCGCCGTAATCTCCGGCCGGGCTTGCAATGCCGCTTCATAGAATTGAGCGCTTAGAATGTTTCCCAAAGTATAACTTTGGAAATAGCCACCGATGGTCCCGCTGTACCAATGCATATCCTGAAGGACCCCCACTGCTGCATCAGGTGGTGTAATCCCCAAATCTTTTCGATACCTTTCATCCCAAGCCTCGGGCAGATCCTTGACCGCTAATTTACTCTCCAACAATTCCGTCTCCAAGTCGAATCGGATCATTACGTGCAGGTTGTAAGTAACCTCATCAGCGCCGGTCCGAATTAGAGAACGCTCCACCTTATTGATGGCCCGGTAGAAAGTTTCCAAAGGAACACTTTTTAACTGATGGGGGAAGAATGCTTGTAATCTGGGATAATAATATTCCCAGAAGTAACGGCTTCGACCTATGATGTTCTCCCAAAGCCGGGACTGGCTCTCATGGAGCGACAAAGACGCGCCGTCGGCGAGAGGTGTGCCGTCAAAATTCGGATTAATCCCTTGCTCGTAAAGGGCATGACCAGTTTCGTGAATCGTACTGAATAAAGCTTCCGCCAAAAAATCTTCCCGAACGCGGGTGGTAATCCGGACATCGTCAATGGCAAAACTAGTTGTAAATGGGTGTGGGCTTTTATCTTGACGCCCCCTGTAAAAATCATAACCGAGACTTTTGGCCACTTCCAGACCGAACTCCAACTGTTCGGCCTCGCAGAAATGGCCTTGAAGGCAGGAATCATCCGGTCCCGGTTGGGAGGTGATCTTTTGGACCAGCGGAGCCAATTCGGATCTTAATTTTTGAAAGAGCGGCCGGATAACGCCAACGGTCATACCCTCATCCAGTTCATCGATTAGCGGGTCGGCGATATGTTGATATCCAGGGTAAAAGTTGGCCATTGCTCTACTGAATTCCAAGGTCTTTTCGAGCAACGGTTCTACTATTTTAAAGTTTCGTTCTTGCCTGGCCCTGGCCCAAGCCTCATAAGTATTGGAAGTATGAGCTGAAAATTGGGCGGCAAAAGAAGGTGGAATTTTAATGGCCTTTTGATAATCACGAGTAGTGACTTTAATTAAGGCCGCAGTTTCAGAATCCGGCGAAAGCTCTTCCAGCAAAGGTTGGAGTTCATCCAATAATCTCCCCAGCTCCGGGCTGATGAACTTCTCATGGGATAAACGTTGTAAAGTGGCCATTTGCCTGCCCCGGACCTCGGCCCCGCCGGTTGGCATGAAGGTCATCTGATCCCAGGATAAAACGGCAAGAGCCGATTTTAAATCATTAATCTCGATTAAGTGTTCCTTCAGTTTTTGAAGTCTTGGATCCACTATTGATTCTCCTTTAAACGGCATTTAAGTTTGTACATATATGATCTATATTCTGATTTGGTTACTGACATCCTCTGAAGGAATACAAAATAATAATTCGTTATTGATTTTCCAAAACTCACTTATCTTTCCGTAATTTTCCCGTATTCTCATTAAAGGTCGGAACCATCCCGTTGAGATGGTTGATAAATAATAATTCCTTCATTTCTAATTATAACAATTCGATTAGGCCTTGGGCATTTTAGGAGGGTTAATCGGTTATGAAAGGGAAAGCACTCAACGGCCGGTAGGTTTCTGAACTCATATTCTGGTTTGTGTCGGCGCATCTCTGGTCGTGGTCACATCGAAATATATCTTTTGACCTATATCATAAGATCGTTAATCTAGACCCCGCCAAATTAGGGGCGCAGGTAATCAGCGGAATCGGCTTATCAATAATGAAAGCCATAGTATCTGTCACTTGATAACAGCCATAGATTAACCAATCGCCGGAAAGATTGATTCAGGCGCAAAGATTAGTCCTACCAATCCGGGGCCGGTATGCGCGCCTAAAGATGGTGCAACCAAACTAGTCGGTAACCAATTGCATTTAAAAACTTCTTCTAACTTCTGCTTTAAAATTTTTACCCCATCCAGATTATTGCCGTGCAGAATTTGCATGCGCAGCAAACTTCCAGGCGGGTGCTTTTCCAAAACCAGTTCCACTATTTTGCCGATTGCCGCGGTCATAGTTCTGACCTTGCCGCGTTGAACATAAGTCCCGCCTATTTTTTCCACTCCAATTACAGGCAAAATATTCAAGATTGAAGCGAGCAATCCTTTTAAGTGGCTGATCCGACCGCCATGAATCAGATATTTTAAGGACGGCAAGGTAAAAAGAAGTTCCGTAGCCTCACTGATTTGCTCAATCATAGCTAAGATTTTTTCCTTAGGCCAACCGATATTGATGGCTCTGGCAGCGGCCTCGATTTGCCAGCCTTGAGCGCCGGAAAGGGTCTTGGTGTCAATCAAAGTAACCTTTGCTTCCGGCGCCGCCTCCGCTCCGAGCCTGGCGGAATTAATCGTCCCGCTCAATCCGGAAGAGATATGAAAGGAAAGGATTTCGGGATCAGCCGCGGCTAACTTACGATAAACTTCGGCAAACTCCCCGGCTGAAGGCTGAGAAGTATGAGGGAAACTTTTAGTTGACTCCAACAAAGGGTAAAATTCTTCCGGTTGGATATCCACCCCGCAACGATAAGACTTGCCATCCAAAGTAAAGGTTAAGGGAATATAGTGGATATCCAACCCGTCTTTCTGTTCCTGAGATAAATCCGCCGAGCTATCAGTTACAATTTGCATGCAATGTTCCTCTTAGTTTCAGATTTAGTATCGATTATGGCACAGATTATTATCCGATCCATTTCAACAACACATTCGCGATATACATTCGATATTTCGTCCCTTTATCCTCTGTAAAAATCTTACGTATTTTTTGCTAAAAGATACTTGTCCTCTTTTGTTACATGCTATTGAAGGGGTTTACATGGGCGGCGCCATATCTTTTTTCAGCCGGTTACCCTACCGCCCTAAATTTAGCTAGAGAAATTTTTAGGTCAAGCCAAGGCATTATCATTCCTTGGCTTGACCTTTCAAAAAGCTATCGGTTGCTCTCTCACTTTGGGGGTCTTCGCCCATTCATCGATTCCCGGAAAAATCCGACAGTCTTTATAAATTCCAAAAAACAAACCCCTTGACACGAACACCCGTTTGTTATACTGTAATAACTAATGTTAGGTTTTTGGCACCTATTCCTCTGGTCAGGTATGAGGCGCGAAGCGTTAGGCATGAGCGCAAGTACAAAAACGTCTCTATCTTTTATTATGCGTTGTTGGTTTCCCCCCATCGACAAGCTTATTGTAATCCATAACTGAGCTTAGCGAATAACCTTTAAGGAAAAGGACCGCCATTCTTTAGCGGCTCTTGCCTCAAGCCTTAATCTATTGCAAAGGACGGTTTCACATGGCGCAGTCCCGCAAAAATCAATCATATGACAATCAGAGTATCAGCTCCCTTAAAGGCGCGGATCGGGTCCGGCTCCGCCCGGGCGTAATTTTCGGTTCCGACGGCTTGGAAGGTTGCCAACATTCTGTTTTCGAAATTCTATCAAATTCCATTGACGAAGCCCGCGAAGGATTCGGTACTCTAATTGAAGTCATCCGCCACGCCGATCATTCTGTCACCATCAAAGACCAGGGCCGGGGGATTCCCCTCGACTTTAACCCCAAAGAAAATCGTTTCAACTGGGAACTGGTCTTCTGCGAACTATACGCCGGCGGCAAATATAAAAACAATACCGGCGCCAATTATGAATTCAGTCTGGGACTAAACGGACTCGGCAGTTGCGCCACTCAATACAGTTCCGAATTCATGGACGTTACGGTTTACCGGGATGGTCATCGGTTCGACCTTCATTTTGAAAAAGGTCAAAACATTGACGGCCTAAAAAAAGAGAAATTCAAATACGAACATACCGGGACCATCATTACTTGGCGTCCGGATCTGGCCGTATTTACCGATATTAATATTTCTTTGGAATACTTTCAGACCACTTTAAAAAAGCAAGCCGTAGTCAACGCCGGACTCACTTTTACCCTTCACGACGAAGCCACCGGCCAAAGCTTTGAATATCTTTACCAGGACGGTATCAAGGACTATCTCAAGGAACTAAACCAGGACAAAGGATTTACCGGGATCCAGTTCTATGAGACCGCCACCCGGGGTCGGGATCGGGAGGACAAGCCCGAGTACAAAGTGAAAATGGAAATCGCCTTCTGTTTTAATAATGAGATTAACCTCCTGGAGTATTACCACAACTCCAGTTTCCTGGAGTATGGCGGCGCTCCCGATAAAGCGGTGAAGAACGCTTTCGTTTACGAGATCGACAAGGCCCTTAAAAACCGGAACAAATACAATAAGGATGAAGCCAAAATAACCTTCGCCGATATTGAGGACAGCCTGATTCTGGTGGTCAACTCCTTCTCCACCGAGACCAGTTATGAAAACCAGACCAAGAAATCAATCACGAACAAGTTCATTCAGGAAGCCATGACCGACTTTCTCAAAGAACAGTTAGAGATCTACTTTATCGAGAATAAAATTGAAAGCGAGAAAATCCTGGAACAAGTCTTAGTCAATAAGCGGAGCCGCGAGACCGCCGAACGGACTAGGATCAATATTAAGAAAAAGCTCAGCGGTAATGTTGATATCTCTAACCGGGTCAAAAAATTCGTCGACTGCCGGACCAAGGATCTAACCAAACGGGAACTGTATATCGTGGAAGGAGACTCAGCCCTTGGCTCCTGTAAGATGGGACGGGACGCTGAGTTTCAGGGAATAATGCCGGTCCGGGGCAAGATCCTCAACTGCCTGAAAGCGGAATACGACGGCATCTTCAAAAACGAGATCATTGTCGATCTCCTCAAGGTCCTAGGGTGCGGGGTGGAGATCCAATCCAAACACAACCGGGATTTGAACACTTTCGATCTGAACAACCTACGTTGGAACAAGATCATCATCTGCACCGACGCCGATGTGGACGGCTTCCAAATCCGTACCCTGATCCTGGCTATGCTCTACCGGTTGGTCCCAACCTTAATTTCCGCCGGTAAAGTCCATATCGCCGAGACGCCGCTCTATGAAATAACCGCGAAGGGCAAGACCTTTTTTGCCTATACCGATAAGGAAAAGAATGAAATTCTGGCTAAAATCACCGGCAAACACACCATTCAGCGTTCCAAAGGCTTAGGCGAGAACGAGCCGGAGATGATGTGGCAGACCACCATGAACCCGGCCACCCGCAAACTGATCCAAGTCCTCCCCGATGACCTGGAGAAAACCGAATACTACTTCAACTTGCTCTTAGGCGATAATCTCCAGGGACGGAAGGAATTCATCGAAGAGAATGGTTCCAAGTATTTGGATTTATTGGATGTATCGTAAGATAACAGATAACGCCGTACTGTGCTAAGCCGGATTCAATTGCTCTCCTCCAATGGCTACCCAGATCGCTTCCGGCATAAAGCGGACGCCGTCCCATTTCAACTCTGTCTGCACATATCCTAAAGTATCCGCGTTATACAAACCGGTGATTCGTTGTAAAGCCAATAAGTCGAACACATTATAATTCCGTATCGCCAGAGGGCCGGCGCTGCTAACCCCCAAAACATCCCCACCAAAGGCTTCTTTCAATTGCCCAGCCGAATTATAAATTTGGTTCAAATATTCGGAAGGTCGGTTGCTAATATCAATGGTATAGATCGTTCCCGAATTTTCATCTGTCACCTCCACCCGGTATCCATCCCGGTATTTAACGGTATAACGGCTAGCCGCGTTAAAGGCCTCAAAATCGAACAATAGCTGCAGCCGGTTGTCGCATAAACCGTAAATGTAAAAGAAACCGTATCCGCCGCTGCCGCCGGAATCGATTCCCACTAAAATATCGGCTACCTTAGTTCCGGTAAAATCACCCAAAAAAAGCCGGCTGCCATATCCGGCGTTAAATTTAGGGGTAAGATACATGAGCTTCCGGCTAGCGCCGTTTTCCACCACCACCATGATGTTCTCCGCATAGGCCCCATCCGGGCCATCCGCTTTTTCTCCGACCAAATATACCCCATCCGTTATTCCGTCGCCGGTTACATCCCCCTGTTTCATGTCCAGCACATAAAATCCATCGCCCCAATACATGAATGAATTCTCCAAGAAATCATCTCCTTAAAAACACTTCCATATCATATATATTCCATTGGCAAGGCGATGCTACCGGGAAAAGATGAATAAACCTCCTCGACAACTGCGGCAAAATCGTCTAAAATATATGAGTTGAATAAGAAATTTCTTTTGAACCATATTTTAACAGGAGGCCCCATGGCAGTTTCAAATTTAATTGAACAAAAAATCAGCGATACCCTGGAACAAAACTATATGCCCTACGCCATGAGCGTCATTGTTTCCCGGGCCATCCCCGAGATCGACGGTTTTAAGCCTTCTCACCGCAAATTACTTTACACCATGTATAAAATGGGCCTCCTCAACGGTTCACGGACTAAATCCGCCAATGTAGTCGGACAAACGATGAAATTAAATCCCCATGGCGATATGGCCATCTATGAAACCATGGTCCGCCTGACCCGTGGCCACAATGCCCTGCTGTACCCGTTCGTCGATTCCAAAGGGAACTTCGGAAAACACTATTCCAAAGATATGCAATTCGCCGCCCCCCGTTATACCGAGGTCAAGTTGGAGAAGATCTGCGAAGAAATTTTTAAGGATCTTGATAAAAATACCGTCGATTTTGTGGATAATTATGACGGGACCATGAAAGAACCTACCCTCCTCCCCACCACCTTCCCGAACATCCTGGTCAACTCGAACCAAGGTATCGCGGTAGGCATGGCTAGTAATCTCTGTAGTTTCAATCTCCAAGAGGTTTGTGAGGCTACGATTCTGCTGATTCAAGACCCGGAGGTTGATCTGATCCAAGTGCTGAAAGCTCCTGACTTTTCCACCGGAGGACAGTTGATCTATGACCGGGAAGAAATCCAAGCTATTTACAACTTTGGCCGGGGCAGTTTTAAAGTACGGGCCAAGTATAAATATGATCCCGAAAACAATTGCGTCGAGATCTATGAGATACCTTATACTACCACTGCTGAAGCGATTATTGATTCAATCATCGATCTGATTAAAGCCGGTAAGATCAAAGATATCACTGACGTCCGGGATGAAACTGGCTTGAGTGGTTTAAAAATAACCCTGGATCTTCGAAAGAACACTGATCCGAACGGCTTGATGAACCGTCTCTATAAATTCACCTCCCTGGAGGACAGTTTTAGTTGTAACTTTAATATTTTAATCAATGGCCGCCCCCGAGTGATGGGTGTCAAGGAAATCCTTCAAGAATGGCTCAACTATCGCATCAGCTGCATCAAACGACAAACCTTGTTCGATATTGATCAAAAAACGAAAAAACTCCATCTGTTATTGGGTTTAAAAAAGATCCTGCTCGACATCGATCAAGCCGTTAAAATCGTGCGCGATACCGAACAAGATAGCCAGGTCATTCCCAATTTAATGCAAGGCTTCGGGATCGACCAGGAACAGGCGGAATTTATCGCCGAGATTAAACTGAGAAACTTGAATCAGGAATATATCTTAAACCGGGTCGCCGAAGTGGAAAATTTGCAACGCGAGATTGCCGGCTTAAAAGATCTCTACCAAAACGAAATAAAGATCAAACAAGTAATCATCAAGGAATTAGGCGCTGTCGCTAAACGGTTCGGCCAACCCCGGCGAACCGAGTTGATCCAAGCCGACCATATCGAAGCGATTACCACGGAGCATTTGATTGAGGATTATAATCTCAAACTCTTTCTCACCGAAGAAAATTACCTTAAGAAAGTACCTTTGGTATCATTGCGGGCCAATCCGGAACATAAATTGAAAGAAGACGACAAGATTATTCAAGAGGTGGAGACCCATAACAAAGCCGACTTGCTACTTTTCTCCAACAAGCAAATTGTGTATAAGTTAAAAATTTACGATATCAACGATTGCAAAGCCAGCAGTTTGGGGTATTACCTTACCAACCTCTTGGAACTGGAGACGGACGAAAAGATTATCTATTTAGTAGCTACCGACGAATATAAAGGACACTTGTTCTTTGCCTTCGAAAACGGTAAGATGGCCAAGATCGAACTAGCTAGTTATGCTACCAAGACTAACCGGAGAAAACTGGCTAATGCTTATTCCGGTTTGTCAAAACTGGTCCGGATGGTTTATTTGGAAGCGGATCGAGAATTCGTAGCCTTTAGCAATATTAATAAAGTCCTGATCTTCAACAGCGCCAACATTAATTCTAAAACCACCCGTAATTCTCAAGGCGTTCAAGTTTTGTCAGCCAAAAAAGGCAGCCGGATGACTGCCATAAAAGAGCTTAGCGAAGCGACATTCGGCGATCCGGATTATTACCGGACTAAAAATATCCCGGCCATCGGCTGCTATTTAAAGGACGAAGACCGTCAGGAGAAACAAGTGACACTGGGCTTAGAGGTTTAAGACGAAAGGATTGTTGCCCATTTTTCGAATAATTATCGATGCCGACGCTTGCCCTAAAAACTGTTTGCGAATAGCTCAAAATACAGCCCGGCAATATAATTATGAATTAATCACAGTGGCTTCTTTCAACCATCTTATTTCCAACGAAAACCACCATATTGTCGGGGATGAATCTCAAGCCACCGATATTGCCGTAGCTAATCTGGCCCAACCCGGAGATATTGTTATCACCCAAGATTGGGGATTGGCGGCCTTGATTTTGGGTAAAAGAGCTAGAGCCATTTCGCCTCAGGGACGAATCTACTCGGCGGAACAAATAGACTTGATGTTGGAGGAGCGTAACCTATTGGCGAAATACCGGAACTCGGGTGGTCGCACCAAAGGCCCAGCCAAACACAGCAAGAATGACGATCGGTTATTTGCAAGCAATCTATTGAAACTGATGGTTGGTTTTGAGGGTTAGTTCGCAGTTTAGAACGATGCCTCGTAACATCACTTGAATGAACGCTTCCGGGACCATCACTCCAGATCGGAATGTTCGGCAAAAAATGTTAGTCGAACTATTTTTTTGATTTGACGTAGTCGCTTTACTATGTTATAATTCATTTCATGTGATTGTCAACAAATCGCTGCAATCACCGATTTTGTTAGGAGGAATACATATGCAAGGTAAGGTCAAATGGTTTAATTCAGACAAAGGTTTCGGTTTCATTGAGAGGGAAGACGGCGACGATGTTTTCGTGCACTTCTCCGCTATCCAGATGGATGGCTACAAGACCTTAGAAGAAGGTCAAATGGTTGAATTCGATATTGTTAAAGGCGATCGAGGCCCGCAAGCCGCGAACGTTACGAGAGCATAGATTTCGAATCAAACCAAAGACCCCGGTAGAAACTGGGGTCTTTTTATCTTTCATATATCACTTAATAATTTCAAGTTACAGATAGTTGTAATACCAATGCTGACCCCTTAACGTTTGTCACTGATCACTGATAACTGTTCACTGTTTTGGCAGCTATCAACGCCACACCGGTCCCAGCCAGATTCTCCTTGATCACTTGGCCGATTTGAATTTCCCCTTGCGCTTTAATCTCTTTGAGCTCCACCATAGCGGTAAAGATCAGTTCTTTTGGTATCGGGGCGGCTGTTTTCACCGGGAGTAATTGTCGTGATCCCTCAATCGGTACTACACTGGTCAACATCCTTTTTGGAGATACGATCTCATCCCGGACGTATTGCTCACCCCGGCGACAACCTGCGTCGCTGAGCTTCAGTTCGCCGTTTAGATCCTCTACCCCAATCCGGCAGCCCATCGGGCAAATGATACATATCATTTCAGTCACGGGTATCATCTCCTTTTTCCAAGGATAATGTCAAACATTCCTCGCCGGGCGCCAGCATCTCAGGTTTAAAGGTAATTCGAATCGTCTCTCCCGGTGTAACAATCCTCTGTTTAATGCTGAAACGGCCCGCTTTCAAGACCCGGTCCCGTTCCGGAATAGCCGCTCGAATATATAACACTGTAGGCCGATCGTCGAAGATAAGCTGCGGAACTATAGAACGAACATTTCGTCCTAATTCGACTGGAATCATCCTGCCTAGACCTACGGAACTTTCTTTATTATGAATAAACTCGGCAGCGGCTTGCCCAGCAACCCGGCTCTCTTCACTGACATCATCCACTAAATCATGGACATGGGCTACATTACCGCAAGCGAATATTCCAGGGACTGTAGTTTGATAGCTGGAATCGACCACCGGGCCACCGGTAGCTGGATCGAGCCGCACCCCGGCCATTTGCGACAGTTCATTTTCCGGTATCAACCCTACTGATAGCACTAAGGTGTCACAATCAAAATTAAAGCTTTTTCCCATAATAGGTTGACGATTCTGATCTACTGGAGCCGCTTTAATCCCGGTTACCCGTTTTTCTCCGAAAATTTCGACTACAGTGTGGCTTAGATAAAGTGGAATCTGGAAGTCTTCTAAACATTGAACGATGTTTCGATTAAGCCCGCAAGAATATGGCATCAGCTCTAGAACCGCAGCCACATTCATGCCTTCCAGGGTGAACCGGCGGGCCATAATTAGCCCAATATCTCCGGAACCCAAAATCACCACCTGATTGCCGGGGCGATATCCTTCGATATTCATCAGCCGTTGGACTGTCCCGGCGGTAAAAATACCAGCCGGCCGGGAACCGGGAATATTAATAGCGCCCCGGGGACGTTCCCGACAGCCCATGGCGAGGACCACAGCCCGCGCCCGATAGTTTAAAAGGCCGTCCCTGGAGTTGAGCGCCTGAATCCGAAGATCGGAAGTTAATTTCAAAACCGTGGTTTCGTTTTTCACTTGAATTTGTGGATATTCAGGCAAACTATCGATAAATCGCTGGGCATATTCGGGTCCGGTTAATTCTTCCTTGAAGTAACGAAGTCCAAATCCATTATGAATACATTGGGAAAGGATGCCCCCTAATTCCTGTTGCCGGTCGAAGATTACAATGCTACCGGCTCCTGCGTCAGCCCCTGCCTGAGCCGCGGCTAAACCCGCCGGCCCTCCTCCGATTACAGCCAGATCAATTGATATTACGGACATCATCTTTCTCCTCCTTAACCCTGCGAAGCCTTCCGGTTACTAATTCGCTTCCTGGCCCGTTTTTACTTACCAGTTCCGGGTTTATCCCCAACTCTTCCCCTAATAAATCCAAGATTTTCGGTGTGCAGAAACCTCCTTGACACCGGCCCATACCACTACGGGTACGTAGTTTTACTCCGTCGGTGGTACTGGCGCCACGCCTAATCGCCTCCCGGATCTCCCCTTCGGTAATGGTTTCACACCGACAAACTACTTTGGCGTAAGCCGAATCCTCTTTAATCAACTTCTCTTGTTGCTCCTCACTCAACTGGCGAAATCGGGTCAAAGGCCTAATTGGATTAAAATTACGGTTTGGATGCAACTTCAATCCCACTTCTTTTAATATTTCCTTGATCTCCAGAGCAATAGCCGGAGCCGCTGTCAATCCCGGCGACTCGATCCCCGCCGCATGGATGAAATGTGGTGAAATCAGGGAAGTCCTGATGATAAATGCACCGTTTTCCTCGGCTGCCCGTAATCCGGAAAAACTGGTAATCAAATCAGCAGAACGAATCCCCGGCGCCAACTTACTGGTGTAATTAAAGACCTCTTCCCAGCCGGAAGCGCTGGTGGATAGTTCGGAAAAAGCACCAACACGATGGGCTGTAGGGCCCAACATAATATTGCCTTCCACGGTAGGAATGACTAATATACCTTTGGACTCCGGCGACGGCAATGGAAAAATCGTCCGCCTAACGCACCCTTCCAACTTCCGATCCAGTAAGTACTCCTCTCCTTTACGGGGATATATGTTAAATGACTCATCGCCAATCAATCGGGCGACCGCTGCCGAATACAATCCAGCCGCATTAACTATATATTTTGCCATAACAAGACCACGGTTCGTATGGACCAGGAATTGATCGGCTCTGAAGTATATCTTTTCCACTTTTGTGGCTACCGCCAACTGTACTCCGTTAGCTACAGCATTCTCCACTAAAGCGAATACTAGATCAAAAGGAACAACGATCCCTCCTGACGGAACCAGTAACCCAGCCTCTAAGGAAGAAGATAAATTTGGTTCCAATTGGAGCAATTCGTCACGTTTCAAAGAAATGATTTTCGTTAGGCCGTTAGCCAGCCCCTGTTGACGCAAAGCTTCCAAAACCGGTAGTTCCGACTGATCCCTGGCCACCACTATGGTCCCATTTTGTTTATATAGCACATTCAGATCCGCGGCTAGTTCCGGATAGAGCCGATTCCCTTTAACACAAAGACGCGCTTTTAACGTACCCGGATAGTCGTGAATTCCCGAGTGGACAATCCCGCTATTGGCTTTAGAGGTCCCAAAGGAAACATCGACCTCTTTCTCGACCAGCAGGATACGGAGCTGATACCTGGAAAGCTCGCGGGCCAAAGCTGCCCCCACCACTCCGGCGCCGATAATCAATACATCGACCTGATCTGAAATCATGACCTACCTCCTCTGATTAAAAAATAAAGGACCGACACCAGCGTTAGATTACGCCGGATATGGTCCTCTCTTGTTCTCTGGACGGAACTATTCTATTTGGGTTAATGCTCTGATTCCCATAGTGGCCAGGAGTCAGTAGACAGGAGCCAGAAGATTTGAAGCACATACTTCGCTTGTCAGATTGGAACTTGTTCTGGTTTTACTTTTTGACTTCTAAACTACTGGCCGTCTCCCAATTCCTAAACTTTGCACTACGTTAAAAAACTCCAAAGCATTACTTACACTACTGACTCCTGGCTCATCAACTTCTGACCACTGCCTTTAGATCCATTCCGCAATCTCGCCCAAATGCTCCGCGATTAGGTCCGGACGAAAGGGTGAATTTTCCAAATCACTGACCTGGGTCTCGCCACTTAAAACTAGGATTGAAATAATCCCGGCTCCTTGACCCATGGCGATATCGGTATATAAACGATCCCCTATCATTGCAACTGTTTTTCGATCTAACTTAAATTTGGCGCAGAGCGCCGCCACCATCTCCGGATATGGTTTACCGATAATCTTAGGGCTCACACCCGTAGATGCTTTAATCGCCTCAACAAAAGAGCCGCAATCCGGTATCGGACCTGCCGGAGTGGGACAATTAAAATCGGGATGAGTAGCGATGAATGGCACGCCTTTCCGAATCAGGTCACAGGCCTGACGCAGTTTATCATAGGTCAATGTCAGATCAAACCCTATAACTACTGCGGCCGGATTATCGGTTGTTAGGTTAAACCCCGCCTCTTTAAATTCTTCTTCCAGATCCGGAGTGCCGACTAAATATAGCTCATTCGGATAGCTGTTAGTTTTCAAGAAGTATCTAGTCGCTTCACCGGAAGTAAATACTTGGTCGGATTGGAGCTCTACTCCCATTTTAGTAAGTTTGGCAACATAGTAGTCGGAATTACGGGATGAATTATTAGTCACAAAGATAAAATTCTTCCCCAATTCCTTGATTTTACGAATAAAACCCAGCGACCATGGGAAGAGAGTGTCTCCTAAGTAAAAAGTGCCGTCTAAATCCAATAAAAAGGTGTCAATCCGACGTAAACGTTCCCCTGAGGATAACTTAAGACTATCCGGCATTAGTTCACGCTCCAGTAAAGTTTGTAAAGTTTTAAATTCAATAGATTCAATAAGTAAAAATAAAACCAACAAAGTGATAACTTCACTTCCTTGGTCTCTTTTTTCTCTAGGAAAGATAAGTTAATTGGACTATTTTAATAGTATTACTTTTAAACAGCACTGTCAAGCCTGTATAAGGAATTCGTAAAACAATCTCCGATTAATTTTTCAAATCGGATTTAAGCTCTTTTTGATTTTTAAAAGGATGGCGCTCTCCGGTTTCCATGAAAATAGTCATCTCCGAAATATTCACAATATGATCCCCAATCCGCTCCAGATACCTGGCGACCAGTAAAATGATACTCGCCTGCTCCACATATTCCGAACTCTTTTTCATCCAGCCCATTAATTCCGGTAGCAACGCTAAGAAAATCTGGTCTACTCGGTCATCATCGGCATCCATCTGTATTGCCACCTCTATCTCTTTGCCCAGATGCGCCTTTAAGCTCTTCTCCATCATTTCTTGGACCAACCGAGCCATTTCGGGCAGGTCAACCAGGGGTTTGAAGAAAGGTGTTTTTTCTTTTAGAGCCAAAACCGCTTCAGCGATATCGCAAGCATAGTCGCTAATTCGTTCCAACTCCCGACTGATTCGCATCGCCGCTATTAAGAACCGCAAATCGGTATCAACCGGTTGCTGAAGTGATATTAAGTTAATCGACTCTATTTCAATCGTTTCGTCTAAAGCGTCGATCTCGTCATCTCCTGAGATTACCGAATGCGCTAGCTGGTCATCTTGCTCTATGAAAGACTTCATTGCTTTAGCCAACCGATCTCCAGCCAACTCGCTCATCTGATTCAGTTTAACCCCGATTTGTTGCAATGCCCGGTCGTAAGCATTGAAATATTTAACCATTTACCGCGCCTCCCGCTTGAATAATGCTTGCTGCTATTTCAAACGATTCCCAGTACACATTGGGCAATGTTAACTGAGTGCATGCTGATTCTAAGAATATCTTCGATTAAATCCAAATGAATCGAACTAGTGGCGACGGTTCTACTATTGCCCCCTTGCATTCGTTCAAAATGACTGTACCTAAGTTGCTTTTCAAAACGCAAAATTTTAGGATGCTCCTTAATCACGCGGATGGCAAGATCCGGCTCCATCTCGGCAAAAGATTTGAGTGAAAGTTCAAAGTTATTATAAATTTGATTAAAAATTTTTTCAATCTCTTCAAACCCTTCTTCGGAAAACTCCAAATCTTCGACGTCCAGTTTCCGGACATGTTTCGCCACATTTACGATAATATCACCAATGTGCTCCAAGTCGTTTGCAACATAAAGAATTTGAATGCTTTTATGCATCAAGTCTTCTTGAAGGTTCTTATTGCCCAGGTTAGTTAGATACTTACTTATTTTTTTATAAAGAGAATCAATTGCTTTTTCGACCTCAGCAATTCGGTCGAGGCTCTTAACGTTCCCATGATTAAGAAGCGGGACCACTTGGTTTAACATTTCCGCAGCAACAATATTCCCCATTTCCAAGGTTTGGCGATGAGCTTGATCAATTGCCAGCTCCGGGACTGCCAACAGGTTCTGGTCCAAATAAATGGCTTGATCTAGACTACCTTGACGTTCGGGGACAATTTTTTTCATCCACCGGGCAACGGTTTTGGTAAAAGGAATAAACCCAAATGCCATAGTCAATGAGAAAAAAGTGTGGCAATTAGCGATCTGTCTGCTAAAGTCGGCGGAACTCCCGATCACTAACCCGGTTAACGGTCGGTATAGCGGCAGAAATACCAATCCTGTCACCAGTTTGTAGAGAAAATTAGCAAGAGCGGCGCGTTTAGATTCCCTTCCCGTAGTTCCGATACTGGAAATCACCCCGGTAATAGTACCACCTAAATGCGCCCCTAAAACAAAAGGCACAATCGCCAATGAACTGATCAAGTGTTGATTGGCCAAACTCATTAATAATGCCAAAAAAGCAGGACTGGATTGAATTAAGGCCGTAACTGACAACGCCATGAAAAATTCCAATATAGGATATTTTTCTAATCGGATTAGGGTATCAACTATAATTGGATAATCACGTACCGGGGCCATCGAAGAGGTCATTACCGTCATTCCATAAAAAATTAATCCGAAACCGATTATTGTCTGACCTATACTCCTTCCGTTGGAATGTCTAGAAAAAATATAGAGATATGCTCCTATAAAAAGAAGTGTCAAAGCCAAGCTGGTTGTTTTAAATGCAATCAGTTGCGCGGTAACCGATGCTCCGATGGCTGATCCAAGTAAAACTCCAAGCGCTTGCGACAAAGTCATTAATTTAGCGTTTATAAAACCGATAACCAGCGCTGAAGTAGCGCTACTGCTTTGAAGCCCAACCGTGATAGTTGCTCCTATCAACAGGGCAAAGACCGGATTGGAAGTTAAGGTTTTGATCAGTTGTTTAAGGCGGCGGGCGGCTATCTTCTGCAAGCCTTCAGAACACATTTGCATTCCAAAGCTAAAAAGACCCAACCCCCCAGCTAAACCGGTCACTACCGTCAACGGTTCCAATTACCTTCCTCCTTTGCTGCGACATAACTTTATTCATCCTCGATAAAGGTCTACCCTAAGAAAACTATAATTCACATGGTGTTAACGGACCTAAAACAAAAAAGAAGTCGTTGAAGAAAGCATCTTCATACAGCTTCTCTTTTTCTCAAAGCCAAGTTAACATGATAACACTAATTCTAACATTATTAATTCTATTGTTTTAGCATTATTCCTGCTTTAACTTTACAAATCGTTGAAACAATTTAGCCTCTATAGATTCCAAAGCTCGACTCGACTAGTGGAAACAGCTATCACTCCTACCTTTAAAAGGTCGATGATCTCTTCCTTAGCGCTGACCATTCCTCCCGCAATAATTGGAGTCTGACAGCGCCGTTTGATCTCAGGTATCACTTTAGGGATAATTCCCGGCATAATCTCCATCAAGTCCGGATGATTACCTTGTATCATTTTTAACCCGGTATGAATTGAGAGGGAATCTAGAATGAACAGACGTTGAATTGTTCCTAACCCCAAATTTTTAGCATTCTGGACTAGGTTGGGCTTGGTGGTGAGAATCCCACTGGGCTTGATCTCCGTTTTAATAAATTCTAAAGCTGCCTGGTCTTTGCTGAGGCCAGCGACCATTTCCAAGTGGACAAAGGCCAACTTTCCACCATTTTCGATCCGTTTCACCCGTTCTTTTAAATTTGAAAGAGTCGCATCTAATAAAAAAACGATTGCAACCTGGGATTTAAGCGCCGCTTCAAGGCCGGTTTCATCACGAACTGCAGCAATAATCGGATGAGCTTCCAATAGGTCATGAATTTTTGTCTCGGAACGCACTCCATCACCTCATCTAAATTTTTAGGAATCGGTACCAATAAAAAAAGTCACAGACATCCGCAATGGATCCTGTGACGTCTCTTTGCTCTTTGCCACACAATAAAACTTCTATAATATATATATTATAATCTAGTGTATCTATGCTGTCAATTCACGGAATTATCTCGTCAACCTTATGTTAACCGGCTATTCACATTCTTGTATTAGATATAAAAAGGAGGCGACCCCTTGGGTCAGCCTCCCCCTGGTTCAGATAGCGAAAACGTGCAAACCGATCCGACCGGTCACTTGACGGCTCCAGATCCAATTGGTTTTGGAATGAACTTTATCCGGATTATAAAAGTACAAAGCCCCTCCAGTTGGATCCTCGCCTGAGATCGCAGCCTTAGCTGCTTTCAGCGCCGACGTAGTTAATGTTCCCCAGATTTGCCCGTTAGAAACGGATTCGAACTCGCCTTTTTGATATACATTTTCAGCGACTGTATTCGGAAAATCCTTACTGTTAAGCCGGTTCATGATTACCGCGCCAACGGCCACCTGTCCCTGATAAGATTCTCCCTGCGCCTCACCGCTGATCAACCGCGCCAGCAAGTAAAGAGCGTTTTGGCCCCGCGAATTTTGGATTGGTTTGGCCTCCGCATCAGGAATCCAAAGTGTTTTACCGGCCAAGATCAAGTCAGACTGCAACCCATTATTTTTTTGCAACGTATTGACTTTGGTGCCGAACTGTCTTGATAACTTAAAAAGCGAGTCTCCATTTTCAATCCGATAGTTCCAGGCCATGGCAGGTGAAGCAGACGCCATGGCTCCGGCGCATAATACGGTTAAAGTAACTAACCCCTTAATAATCCTATTTTTCAACTTCATTACATTTCCCCTTTCTGTTCTCGGTATCTTACCCAATGCTGTTCGCGGAGCCGGTTGAGATATCGGGTCCATGAGGGGCTGTAGCGCTTAAAGGATTATACCAGGGGTTTACTAAACTGTCTACCCGAGAATGCCGAACCATCCACGAGCATAAACCAGCAAACCGAAGGATCCAAAAGTTAATTTTAGTTAACATAAAAATAAGACTGGCTAAATAAAAGCTAACCCTAAACCATTGAGCTCATAAACAGAAGGCAATCTTATTAATTTTAAAAAGCAACATACATTTCTTTCTTAGCCCCACAAACGGGGCATTTATCCGGAGCTTCATCCAAAATAGTATGGCCGCAGATGGGGCAAATATGTACCGACTTCAGTTGAATATCCTTTCCTTCGTTAATTGCGTCTTGGGCCTCTTTGAAAAGACGGGCATGGATCTTCTCCGCCTCTAGGGCAAAATGGAAGGAACGTTCCGCGCCTTTTTCAGTTTGAAGTTGAGCGGTATTCAAATAAACCGGGTACATTTGTTCTACCTCATGCAGTTCCCCGTTGATGGCCCCTTGTAGGCTTTCAACCAGGTCTTCCACTCCAAAAACAGCTCCGGCGGTAACTGAAAAATCACCTTTTTGAGTATCCAATTCCTTGAAGTGATTATTGGCATGCACTTGTTCAGCATAGGAAATTGCTTTGAATAGTTTGGCGGTATTGGGGAATCCTTCTTTCTCAGCCTGGTTGCCCCAGTAAATATAACGCATATGGGCCATACTTTCCCCGCCATAGGCTGAACGTAAAAAGTCCGCAGTCATCGCATTTTTTACTGACACTATTTATCCCTCCGTTTTATTGATTTTGATTATAAATTATATCCAAAATATTATAAGCTTACAAGTGGCACATATACGTTATTCACCTATTTAAAGGACATGCTATATTCAAACAGATAGATGTACTGCGCCGGGAGTTCAGTTTTGGTCTGGACCGGAATATTCGAAGGGATTAAAGCCTTCCTCATCGGAGAAAAAAGACCAAAACAGTCCCGTTCTGCTTCCAAAATTTTAATACTCCGGATTTAACCTTTATCCTAAAACCGGTTCTGATCTTTATCCGACGTAATAACCTCGTCGGATGTAATGACTTCGGTTCGCTTCCCAGTTTTATCAGTAAGTATTCTATTGTTCGGAACTATAGGAATATAATTGTAATTTGATTTCGATAACCCACACCCGGAAACCCGTTGTGCTTCACCGGACTTCCGCCGACTTCCATTAACTAAGCTAGCCAGCTCATCCACGATTTGATTTAAACTGGCAGCCTGAGCACTTAATTCTTCAGCGGCCGAAGCACTTTCCTCCGCGTTCGCCGCATTTTGTTGTGTAACAGTCTCCATTTGCGACGCCGCCCGGTTTACTTGTTGGATTCCCTGGGACTGCTCTTGACTGGCGGCCGCTATCTCAGCCATTAATTGATTGAGCTTTTGGGCTTGACTAATGATCGCCGCTAAAGCTTCCCGGACCCTTTCAGCAACAGCTACTCCCTCTTCGGATAGTTGAATATTGGATTCAATAATATTAGTTGTATCTTTGGCGGCTTCCGCGCTACGTTGGGCCAGATTCCTGACTTCCTCCGCCACTACCGCAAATCCCATTCCGGCTTCCCCGGCCCGGGCGGCTTCGACAGCGGCGTTTAAGGCCAGGATATTGGTTTGAAAAGCAATATCGTCAATAACTTTGACTATTTTAGAAATCTGGTCGCTAGACTTGTTAATCTCCTGAATGGATTTCATCATCGCCTCCATTTCAGAGCTTCCTTTTTTCGAGGATTTCTCGGCCTGTTCCGACAATTGAGACGCTTGTCTAGTATTCTCGCTGTTTTGTTGGACCATTGTAGCGGCCTCTTGTATTGTCGAAGATGTTTCTTCAATGGCCGACGCTTGTTCAGCGCTTCCCTCAGCCAGTTGCTGGGCGGAAGAAGAGAGTTGTTCCGACGCCGCCGAAATTTGATCTGATCCGCTTTTCAAACTTATCATAATCCTATTCAACGGGTTTGTGATGCCATTAGTGACCATCAAGATAACTAGCGTCAATACGATTAAGCTTACTACAATGAAGATTACCGAGATTGATACTACCTGATAAACACCGGCTAAAACTCGATCTATCGGTGAATTGGTAACGAAAACCCAAGGAGTTTTAGAATTTCCGAATTTTATAGCGACGAACCCCAAGTATACTTTTGTTTTTAGAGTACTGGAGAAGCCTTCCAACACTAGGACCTCTTCGGAATTCGATCCGACAACTAATTTGGACCCTTTAATTTCTTCCCCATCATTAACTGCGCTTCCTAATCGGTTTGAATCAGGATGGGTAATATAGGTCAAATTATTGGCAATCACCGAAGCATAACCGGTACCGTAAGGCTTGATTCGATCGACCATGGCCTGAATGGTATCAAGAGCTATATCGATTCCAACGACTCCCAACACGCGTCCTTTGTTTTTTATTGGAACCGCTAGGGTGGTCATAAGGACTTTTTCACCGTCAATCTCGTAGGTAAATGGGTTTAAAACTGTTTCTTCACCGCTATTCCTAGCTAGTAAATAATAATCGCCAGCACCTTCAGTAGTATAATCATTTAATGGCGCCAATGAAATATTTCCGGATGCATCTCTATTCCAGTAAGGAATAAACCTTCCGGTACTATCATGGCCCGGACTATTAATACTGTTCAGATCCTGCATATCCAAAGCGTTTGGTTCCCAACACGTCCAAACTCCAAGATAGTCTTCGTTATTTTGCAATACCTGTTTCAAAATACTATTCATTACATCGCGATTAACGTTTTGGGAATTTTTTATCCCTTCAAAGGACTCGGCCAGTGTCCGTGCAGTTACTAATGCTTCTTCGATAATCAACTGAATATTATTACTGTACCGGCTTGACATCTCTTTGGTTTTATCCAGCGCTTCTTTGGTGGTATTGTTAGCCACATTAACGATAATGACTAGATTGGTAATGATAAAAGCGCCTAAAATAACCGAACAAATGGTAACCAACATTCTTGCTCTTAAGCTTAACTTGTGTATCACTTTTAACCCGACCTTTCTAAAGGTAAACTGTTTTTAAAAGCTTAAGCTGCCGAAAATTTTAATCCGGTTCATGCTTAAAACAATCGACCGTATGATCATTAACCATCCCCACCGCTTGCATTAAAGAATAACAAATCGTAGGCCCGACAAATTTAAAGCCGCGCTTTTGCAGATCACGGCTCAAGGCTTGGGATTCAGCGGTTTGGGCCGGTACATCTTTTAAGGTCTCCCATTGATTCCGGATTGGTCGGTAATCCACAAAACTCCAAAGATATTTGGCAAAACTGCCGAATTCTTCTTGTACCTTTAAAAAAGCTCGCGCATTTAAGACAGTCGCTTCAATCTTACGACGGTTCCGGATAATCCCGGGGTTGTTAAGCAATTGATTGATGCGCTCTTCGTTGTAAACAGCTACCTTTACTACTTCAAAATTATCAAAAGCAATGCGGTAATTTTCTCTTTTCCTCAAAACCGTAATCCAACTCAAACCCGCTTGGGCGCCTTCTAAAACTAAAAACTCAAATAAGCTCCGGTCATCATTAACCGGGACTCCCCATTCACTATCATGATATTTGATATATAACGGATCATTCCCGCACCAACCACAGCGGACTAATTCCGAAGCAGCTCCGTTTCTCATAAGAACCGTTCAAACCTTTCCTTTTGGGCTTTACAGATCGGGCAAACCTCCGGCGGCCCATTGCGAGCGGCCAAATAACCACAAACCTTACAGCGCCAAACGGGATATGCCAGGTTTTTGATTTCGCTGCTATTTAGATTGGCAGTCATTTTCTTTAGTCGCTCCTCTCGCTTCGGCCGTCTTTCGGGGATCGGATTAATTTTAGCTTCACCGTTATAAATTTTCTTCGACACATATAACGCGCAATAACAAGCCCCATATTCCGTTAGATCGAGGTCCCGATAATCACAAGGACAGATTATATCCATGTCTTCATCTTTTTCCCTCGAAGCTAGACGGCATGGACAGGCTGGGTAGCCATACCTTGCCTTATTGATTAACAAGGATTCGATTAACGCTTTGGTAAACTCCGGATCCGGATTGAGATGATAACCGGCGGCCCCCGTCTCGTGGTACAACTTTTCATATGCTTCCTTCAACATTTCGGGACTGATTTTGGTCGCTTCGCTCATTTCCCAAATTCCTTTCGAATTTGATCTTCTTCAAATCCGATGATACACTTTTCGTCGTTAATAACCAGTGTCGGGAATGAACCGCTGGGATTCCAGCGCCCAAGTTCCTGTTGGATCTTCTGACTGTCATCGTTTGCTAACAAGTCTACATCGATAAAATCATAATCAATGCCCAGCTCGTCCAAGAGTTTCTTGACCTTTCGACACCAAATACAAGTGCTTAAAGCATATAGAAATACTTTGCTTTTATTGTCGGTTGCTCTTTGTTGCAAATCGCCCATTAATTCCTCCAAAAATCAATTTTAAAAATTTTCCTATCCTTACTATTTGCAAAATCACTTCTCTTTATATTCTCGTTATCCTCCTTGTACCTTTGATAATGCGGGCCGGATTTAGCGTTGCCAAGGAGAATACCATTTTCCCAAACATCTTTATCAAACGGAAGAAATAAGCCGATATAACCTGACTTACTAATTAAATGAAACGTGGTTGATAATCGTGTAAAGACTAAAAACAATATTTCAACCCCAAGTTATAGGTCCTGCTAGTCAATACTAATTCTTCAGGTATCTTTTCCCGTATACCTAAAGTTTTCAATTCTTCATAAAAAATCTTCTGATATATTACGGAGCCGTCTAAGAGTAGATTCTCGGTAATGTTAAGCATTAATCCAAAACCCAAGTCATAGCCTCTGCCGGTATATCGGGCATTGCCATTGTACGTTAGTCTTGATTGTTCATTGCCGTCTTCGTCAAATGATACTATATCCATCGATGCGCAATTTTTCATCGATAAAGTAGAGATAACCAGACCTATTTGTCCATATGGTTTGAGTTTCTTAACGCCGGAATTAGGTTGAAAAAACTTAACATCGATATTTAAGATGTCAAGTACCGCTTCATCCGGCATTTCATTGCCTTCCCATATCGAACCATGTTTCGATTGTGCATAACTGAGTTCGCCGGCGGTAAATTGGTTATAAGCGCCAAAAGTAACCCCCACGCCGTAATTATCCACTAATTCGTGAAGATCGTATCTATATTCCAAGTTTGAATCCTTTTGTTCGACTGTATGAAACCCTTCGTCTTTACCGTCGAAGTCCCCCGCTGGATAATGATACATTCCCCTTAATCCAAAATAATATTTTGTCTCACTGGAGGCTAAAGTTGGCGAATTAATAAGCCAAAGCAAGGTGAAGACTAATATAAAAATTGAAATAGTCTTATAAAATGATAATCGCAATTAAATAACCCTCCCGTTCTAAATCTTAAACCCCAGTTAAAAATAATAATTCAGTTTAACCTGATAGCTCCGGCCGGTCGCATAAAAATTATCTTTCGGCGCCATCTCTTTTCCAAAGGCTTCAATCCGGTTGATGCGCATTCCCCGGATAACCACGGAGCCATCGATGCCGAGGTTAGGCAATATCTGGATTTCCGTTCCCAGCCCTAAATTAAGTCCAAATCCTCTATAGATAGCATCTCCTTTATTTCCCTCATCAGTTGCGGCATTATCAATCGTAATCTTAGGAAGGCCAATTCCGGTCAGAAAATAGCCTTTAATACTTTGTTTTAATACTCTTAACATGTAAAACTTGATATCAAGATTGACTAATTCAACCTCGCCATCATACGACAAACCTGAGTAATTAGTATTATGCGCCGAACGCAAGTAGCTTAATTCCCCGGCCAGTTTACCTTTATAGGCCCCGATTGTTATCCCGAAGCCTTGGTCTGTTTCTATTTTAGGTACATTGCATATTAAGGAGGATTCTTCATATATGTAATATTTAGCTCCGGTAAAATCACCGCCAATGCTATTTTCCACCCCTGAAATACTAAAATACATACCGTCTTCTTTCAGGTGCGCTCGGGTAACTATAGCCAACCCAAAAAAGAAAACAAAAAACAAAGCCCCAAAAACAATGCTTTTTATCAACAAACTCCATCTAGTTCTCACGACATACCTCCCGGTTTTATGAAATAACCAATTTCCCTAATAAACCAATAATGAGCATAACATGAGGCTTTATTGATTATAAGGTAAAAGATTTGTCAAAATATATATCGGAACTTACCGCGTTAACATTAACAATAATTGTATTGAAATTTACTAAATAAAAACAGCGTTTCAATTAAACGCTGCCCTCAAAAATTGCTACTTTTCATAAGCTTTTTTTCTGAAAATGTGTAAAGTAGAGCAAATTTAGATCAAAAGTTAACCCCTACTCCGGCTTCCAAACTAGCGCTGTCCAAATGATAATCATATAAAGCCCCACCGTATAAGAATGTATTTTCAGTCAACCTCATTTGCCCTTGGGCCTCAACGTAAAGGGAGAAGTATGCCCAATCATCGGGATCTTGGTCATCATCGAAGCAGACCATTGACAGCCCGGCGCCAAAGTAGGCTTGAAACATTTCATTCACCGGATAGTTCTTATAAGCCCCAAAGTGGGAGATGGTCCCATCTTTGCCGTATTTCGATAAATTAAAGCGTAACAGGTATTTTTCCTGATATAACTTGGTTGCTTGCAGTTCGTAATAAAGATTATCGTAATCCTTGGATGAATACTCCAGTCCAATGTTGCCGGTGGCGGAGAAAGGAATTAAAACACCGATGCCGGAACCGGTAAAAGTCCCCATTTCAGCGCCTTTAATATCTCCTCCCTTAAAATCATTATAAATACCGTAAAACATAATCTTGTCAAATTCTCCCGAGACAGGCGAAGCCGATACGGAAACAGAAATTAACATCAATAGACCTATTACCGCGATACCAGTATAAAACGTTTTCATCGAAAAACCTCCACTTGAATAATTAAACAAAGATATGTTCTGAACGTCACCCCCAAAAATGGACCTCATTCTACAGCGGCTTAAAAAGAATAATGCTATTTTTCAAAAGAATTTCCCATTATTCATTATCGGATTACTGTTCTGAAATTTTAATCATCATCCAACTGGAAATGAAATTTTTTTGAAGGTAATCACAACTTTTTTCCTCCGATAATAGACTTGGGTTTCAACATTTTCATTCAAAACCATTTAGTTAATTAATTCAATTTTTAGTAAAAGTTGAACTAAAAAAGACTATATAAAAAAACGGGAACAAATCTGCTCCCGTTTTATGGACTCACTGTTCTTTATTTGTTCTTGCTTTCCACTGCTGCTTGAGCAGCGGCCAACCGGGAGATCGGAACCCGGAAGGGTGAACAGGAAACATAATTCATTCCTACCCGGTGGCAAAATTTAACCGATTCGGGATCACCGCCGTGCTCGCCGCAGATACCGACTTTCAATTCTTTCCGGGTCGAACGGCCGCGGTCGATGCCGAACTTGATTAATTCGCCGACACCTTCTTGATCAATAGTTTGAAAAGGATCGTCTTGTAAAACTTTCTGTTCAAGGTAATCCGGTAAGAAACCACCGATATCATCCCGGGAGAAACCGAAACCCATCTGGGTCAAGTCATTGGTGCCGAATGAGAAGAACTCAGCCACTTCCGCCATTTTACCAGCAGTAAGAGCGGCGCGCGGGATCTCAATCATCGTTCCGAACATGAACGGGATCTCTTTGACGCCAATTTTCTCAAGTACTTCGCTATAGACTCGGTCCACGATCTTACGCTGAGCGGCCAATTCGTTAACAGTGCAGGTAACCGGGATCATAATCTCCGGATAGGCTTTCTTGCCCTCTTTAACCAATTCGCCGGCTGCCTCTAAGATAGCCCGAATCTGCATCTCGGATACTTCCGGATAAGTAATACCTAGGCGGACTCCTCTATGGCCCAACATTGGGTTATTTTCACGTAATCCCTCACCGCGCTTTTTAACCTCGTCCAGACCTACCCCGAGTTCCTTTGCCAAAGCAATCAGCTTATCTTCGGAATGGGGCACAAATTCATGGAGTGGCGGATCCAACAGCCGGATTGTAATTGGCAATCCGTTCAGCACTTCCATAGTCGCTTTGATATCGTTCTTGACGAACGGGAACAGCTCATCCAAGGCCGAACGGCGCTCTTCAATGTTTTTGCTCATTATCATCTTCCGGAGGAGGAATAGTGGTTTATCGCTGCCTTCTCCGTAGAACATATGCTCCGTCCGGAAAAGGCCGATCCCTTCGGCGCCAAATTGAACTGCTTTAGCAGCGTCTCTAGGAGCATCGGCGTTGGTCCTAATCTTTAAAGTCCGGAGCTGGTCGCAAAGATCCATCAGATCCAAATAAGAGGAATTATGTTCAAGATCGGCATCCACCAGCGGTAACTCGCCCTCGTACACCAAGCCCTTAGTGCCGTTAATGGTAATCCAATCCCCTTCCTTAATGGTCCGGCCGTTCTTAGTAATAAAAGTTTTCCCACTGACTTCAATCTCCGCACAACCGACGACGCAACATTTACCCCAACCGCGGGCGACTAATGCCGCATGGGAAGTCATTCCACCTTTAGTGGTGAGAATAGCTTGGGATTTATGCATTCCATCAACATCTTCCGGAGAAGTTTCTTCACGGACCAAGATTACTTTTTCACCTTTAGCGGCCCATGCCACCGCATCTTCACTGGTAAAGACCACACGACCCTTTGCGCCTCCGGGGCCTGCCGGCAAGCCTTTAGCGATCGGTTTGGCGCTTTTTTCAGCATTCGGATCAAGCATTGGCAGGAGCAATTCAACCAGTTGAGTTGGGGCTACCCGCATTACTGCTGTTTTCGCATCAATCATTTTTTCCTTATACATTTCGGTAGCCATCCGGACGGCGGCTACACCGTTTCGTTTACCCACCCGGCATTGCAACATGTAAAGTTTACCTTTTTCAATAGTAAACTCAATGTCTTGCATATCATGGTAGTGATTTTCAAGACGTTTTTGAATATCGTAGAGTTCCTTGTAAATCTGGGGCATGGCCCGTTCCAAGGTGGATAACTCTTTGCTCTGGTCGTTTTTAGAATATTCATTAATTGGCGCCGGGGTCCTGATACCGGCGACAACATCCTCTCCCTGAGCATCCATTAAATACTCTCCATAAAACTGGTTCTCACCATTTCCGGGATTCCTGGTAAAAGCGACGCCAGTGGCGGAATCATCACCCATATTCCCGAAGACCATTGATTGAACGTTTACCGCAGTGCCCCAATCATCGGGAATTTTTTCAATCCGCCGGTATTCAATGGCGCGTTTACCGTTCCAGCTCATGAAAACGGCGCCGATACCACCCCAAAGTTGGTCGATGGGGTTCTCAGGAAATGGTTTGCCGAGAACATCTTTGACCATCTTTTTAAACTCCGTTACCAACTGTTTTAAATCATCAGCGGTAAGATCAGTGTCGTTTTTGTAACCTTTAGCTTTCTTAACCTCTTCCAAACGCTCGTCAAGGATCTTCCGGACCCCTTTGCCATCTTTGGGTTCGATGCCTTCAGCCTTTTCCATAACTACGTCGGCGTACATCATAATCAACCGACGATAAGCGTCATATGCGAACCGAGGATTGTTGGTCTTTTCAATTAATCCTTTTACGGTATCATCATTCAAACCGATGTTTAATACGGTATCCATCATTCCCGGCATTGATCGGCGAGCCCCGGAACGGACCGACACCAATAAGGGGTTATTAGTATCGCCGAATTTTTTACCCATCAGTTTTTCAACTTGTTTTAGGGCTTCTTCTACCTGGCTCTTTAACTCTTTGGGATAAGAACGGTTGTTATCATAATAGTATGTACAAACCTCAGTAGTAATGGTAAATCCAGGAGGGACCGGCAGGCGAAGTTGAGGATGCCCGGCCATTTCCGCTAAGTTTGCCCCTTTACCTCCCAATAAGTTCTTCATTGACTCATTACCATCGGCTTTTCCTCCGCCGAAAGAGTAGACGTATTTTGCCATCCAAATTCCTCCTACATATGATATATGTGTATTATAAGAAAGTGCATAAAATATTTACACTTCCTCTAAATGGTTGAGCCCGATTTATGATTCGCGATCTTTGAACTAAGTTCCTCCCTTGTTTCATAAATTTTTAGCAATTTTACCCTGTTCATTATAGGCTATTATATTTCATCCATTTCATGCCCTCTTTTTGGGGAACTGAAAAAATCATGAATCTTAGACCGGAGTTCATCCTTAAACTCTATTAAAAATAGTAATTGAATAACAACCGCAGCCCAGATAAAAAAAGGGTTGACTTGAGAATAGCCGAAAAGGACCGGCAAAATACTACTAAATAAGATTGCCGTTAAGATGCGATCTCTACTCCAAAATAGTACTTCCAAGGCGATACTGAAACTGATTAAAGCGATCTCTGGTTTTAAATAAAAAACGCCGCCGAAATAAAAGGCCATCCCTTTCTGGAAACTCCAATCACACCGGCCAACGATTGGAAACAAAGCTCCGGCTACGCCACTTATCAATCCCAAAGCAGGCCAAAGAGGATTACTATCGCTTAGCCAATCCGCGATCATCACTCCTCCTAATCCAATTAAGAATGATATAAATAGCGGTTTGGCATGACCGGAACGTTGGTTTCTCTTTTGACCGGGGGATTGTGGTTGAAAATTAATGATTAACCCTGTCAAAAAGTATATGAAACCCAACCATAAAAGTTTCATTATCATTCGTTAAAAATACCCGGTCAAAATAAATTTAAAATACTCCAACGCTAACTTTTTAAAAAACTCCGGGCGATTTCCACATCGCGCATAATTTGCGTTTTTAACTCCTCCGGCCCATCAAAACGACTTTCGGGCCGGATAAACCTTAAGAATTCAACCTGTACCATTTTCCGGTAAAGATTAATTTCAATGTCGAAAAGGTAAATCTCTACTAAAGGACGAGATTTACCGAAGGTAGGTTTGATCCCCACATTGGCAACACCGAAATAAAAAACGCCTTCCACGGATAGTCTAACCAAATAAACACCGTAACAGGGCAATAAGTATCCGGGTTTTAACTGGATATTGGCGGTAGGATAACCTAACTTTCTACCCAATCGTTCCCCTTTAATAACTTCACCTTCAATCATAAAATTATACCCCAGCATTAGGTTGGCCTTTTCGATTCGGCCTTCTGCTAAAAGTTGACGGATTCTGGAACTGCTAATAACCTCTCCATCTTCTTGAACCGGGGCTACCCTCTCTAACATAATTCTTGTCTCATCAGCTAACCGATTCAACAACTGAAAATCTCCTCTTCCTCCCTGTCCGAAACGAAAATCATGGCCAATGACTAAGGCCTTGATATTTAACCCTTTGACCAACCAGGTTTCAAAGAAAGTTTCCGGTTCCATATCGGCTAAATCTTGAACGAACTCAACCTCCAAAAGAGCGTCCAACCCTTGTTTAGCCAAGAGCTCCCTCCGAAATAAAGATGTGTTTAATAAAAACGGGGCTTCTCCCAACAGACTCTCAGTGTGGTTGGCAAAGGTCAAGGCTACAGCCAAACTGTTATGTTCTTGCGCCAGGCTCAAAGTCCGTTTAATAATTGCTTGATGCCCCCGGTGGACCCCATCAAAATTACCGATAGTCACTACCGAACTCATCTTTAATTCATTAATTTTCTGTCCGGCCTGTAAAATAGAATTCCAAGTTTTCATTAGCGCTCCATTATCAAGTGAAGTATTTATAATAAAATAGAAAAAAGACGGAATGTATGAGATAGAATCCGGAAGTGTCAGTGAGGTTTCTGAGATTGTAAAAAACCGAATTCAAGATAGATAAAGAATAAAACAGCGACATCCATTATGATTTTATGTAGTATTAGATTGACTTTTAAAAACTGGTTCTTGACTCCTGGCTTCTGTATTCTGTCTTGCTAGCCTCGATCGTAACGAAACACCTTAATCGGTTGCCAAAATTGGTATGATCCGTTATCTTTCAAACTTAAGATCGCTACAGTTTTATCAGTGCCTTCTTCGACAGCTTTAGCCAAACTTCCGCTAATACTAGCTTCATTATATTTTTTATAAGATAATTTACCCCCGTTTTTTACTTTTTGCAGATCACTGTCTTCCGGATAAATCGAAGGTAAATGACTTAATACTTTTGAAATTGGTATTAACAAATCGTTTAAACAACCATTATCCACCCATTTACTGACCTGTTCCAAGGTAACCGCAGCATCCAATCGAAAATTACCGGATTGCAAACGGAGTAAACTGCCCATATGTGCCCCGCAACCTAATCTCTCCCCCAGATCGTTGATTAAGGTCCTGATATACGTACCTTTAGAGCAAGTGATCTCTGAGATAAAACGGTCCTTAAACCCATATTTCCTTTTCGGATTTTCAATAGTCCAGCTATAAACGGTAACAGGACGCTCATTTCGTTCTACGGTAAGGCCTTGACGGGCTAAATCGTATAACTTTTGCCCATGTAGCTTGACTGCTGAGTACATTGGCGGTTTTTGCCGTATGTTTCCCCTAAATTCATTAATCATGTTCTGAATCATGTCAATTGTTAAATCAGTCCCAAGCTGTTCCACGATTACTTTTCCGGAAGCGTCTTGAGTATCGGTCTGTTGACCTAATATTATCTCAGCTCGGTATGCTTTGACAGATTCATCCAAAAAGGAAAAGGAACGGGTGGCTTGTCCCAGCCCCACCACTAAAACACCTTCCGCATCCGGATCTAACGTGCCGGTGTGTCCGATCTCCGTTTGATTCAAGATCCGGCGTAGTTTGGAGATTACTTGATGAGAGGTTAAACCCCGTTCTTTATTGATTATTAAAATTCCGTGCCTCATATTTAACGGGCCTCATAATGCTCGGTGACAAACTTTAGAACGTCTTTAACAACTTGAGCGGCGGGACCGTTGATAGTACAACCGGCAGCCCGGGCATGACCGCCGCCGCCGAAATAAGCCGCCAATTTACTGACATCTACGGCAACGGATGATCGCCAGCTCAATTTGATTTCGTTGGGACGCAATTCTTTGAATAAGATCCCAATCTCCACTCCTTCAATAGACCGGGCATAGTTCACAAAACTCTCAGTCTCTTCATTTTCAACTTTAAATTTCTTTAACATAGGTTGGTCTAAAACCATCCAAGCGACTTTACCGTCAACGCCCACTTTCAAAGTGCATAATACTTCTCCCAATAACCGGATGGAGTTGAAACTTTTTTGTTCGTGCACTTGTTCAGCTACCTTGGACGGCTCAACACCATACTCTTTAACCAATAATGATGTTAACTCCAAGGTGAAAGCGGAAGTGTTTGAATAACGAAAAAAACCCGTATCCGTTGCCATCGCTGTATATAAGGCGGTAGCAATTGCCCGGTTTAACGGGATGCCTACTTCGCTAAATAAACCATATAAAACTTCTCCGGTTGCTGCAGCCTGGGAATCAATGAGATTTAGATTCCCAAACCTAGTATTGGTAATATGGTGGTCAATGTTGACAATGGTTAATCCTGGTATATCCCATGTTTTAGGCTCTAACGCGCAACGATCCCTTTCAGCGCAATCGACTGAAATCAAAACTTCCGGTGTTGCCGAGGGGTCCCTTTCCTTCTTAATAAACTCGCTTCCTTCAAGAAATAGGTATACTGATGGAACCCCTTCGGAACAAACCAATTCTACTTGTTTCCCTAGTTGTTTTAAGACAAATCCGATCGCCAATAAAGATCCGATAGCGTCACCGTCGGGATGTACATGACAAGTGACTATAAAGCGGTTCTTGGTTTCAATTAACCTGAAAAATTTCTGAGAATCCAATGTCAACTTTGGCTCTCCTCTTGTTTGACTTTTTCCAACAATTCAAAGATTCGCGAGCCTCTCTCAATGGAATTATCGGCGATAATATGTACCTCCGGAGTATGGCGCAGTCTAATCCGCTGGCCTAATTCAGACCGGATAAATCCTTTAGCACTTTCCAAACCTTCCATGGTCAGCCTCTTGGCTTCATCGTCTCCATAAACACTGACAAATATTTTAACATGACTATAATCATTGGAAACTTCAACATCGGTTACACTGACAAACCCAATCCGCGGGTCTTTTAAATCTCTTTGCAAGATGGAGCCAAACTCCGATTTTATTAACCCACGCAATCTTTCGCTGCGATGTTCCGCCATTTTAAATCCCCCTTTATATAGGATGAAATAAATTTCTTAACTAAGATTTGCATTCCTAAGGCCGAATGAATTTATTTCATCCTATTACAGCTGTTATAAGTTGAATTAAATTCATTAATCTTTCATCATAGGGCTGGTCGGAAGCTCTGCTTCCTGCTCGCCTATGCGTACTATCCGGCTTTAGGGACCGGATGTACAGTAGAAACTTAATTCAACTTATCTATTAAGAGGTGAAAGACTAGAGTGAAAAGTTAAATTTAACTTCCCACTCTAGCTTAGTAATCATTGAGTATCTAGAGGTACAGTAAGGTTTAACACTTACGACAAACTTTTTAAACCTTATCAACTCTTGAACCCTATTTAAACATTATTATTTCTATTTTGCAGCCGTTCTTTTAATTTCTTCCATAGCATAGGCTTCGATAATATCTCCTTCTTTAATATCATTATACTTCTCCAAGCCTATACCACATTCAAAACCTTCAACAACTTCGCGGGTGTCATCCTTAAACCGCTTTAAAGAGTCGATTTTGGCGTCAAGAATTACGATATTATCACGAATCAAACGAATACTGGAATTGCGATTGATTTTCCCTTCCAAAACATAACAGCCGGCAACATTACCAACTTTGGGAACTTTATAAACCATACGAATTTCAGCCCGTCCAACAATAACCTCTTTAAATTCAGGGGCCAGCATCCCTTCCATGGCCTTTTTGACATCATCAATAATTTCGTAGATGATCCGGTAAAGACGAATATCGACGTTTTCTTTTTCGGCGATCCTTTTAGCCATCGGATCGGGGCGAACATTAAAAGCGATGATTACTGCATTAGATGCTGAGGCCAGCATCACATCTCCTTCACCGATACCACCAACTCCGCCATGGATCACCTTCACTCTTACTTCTTCGTTAGTTAAGCGTTCCAATGATTGACGAATCGCTTCCACCGAGCCTTGGACGTCAGCTTTGAGAACGATCTTTAGCTCTTTAATTTCGCCTTCCTTAATCTTAGTGAAAAGATCATCCAAGGTTACCTTTTGATTCTGATTTAGCTCGTTTTCCCGTTTTAACTGCATCCGTTTATCAGCTAAATTACGGGCCATTCCTTCGGTGACAGCATAGAGAATGTCTCCGGCTTCCGGCAGTTCATCAAAACCGATTACTTCTACTGGAGTCGAAGGGCCTGCTTTTTTAAGCTTTTTACCTTTTTCATTAATTAATACTCTTACTTTACCGGCAGCAGCTCCGGCAATAATTGCATCCCCGGTTTCCAAAGTTCCGGTTTGAATTAGGACGGTGGCCACCGGTCCACGGCCTTTATCCAATTTGGCTTCGATGATCGTCCCTTTAGCCGCTCGATCGGGATTGGCTCTTAGGTCTTTCATATCCGCCACCAATAATATCATTTCCAGTAGTTGTTCAATTCCTTCACGCTTTTTAGCGGAAACCGGGACAAAGATCGTGTCGCCGCCCCATTCTTCAGCAACCAAACCGTATTCGGTCAGGTCTTGTTTGATCCGGTCTAAATTTGCGCCTGGTTTATCCATTTTATTGACAGCCACAATAATGGGTACATTAGCGTCTTTAGCGTGATTAAGCGCTTCCACGGTTTGAGGCATTACCCCATCGTCGGCGGCAACCACTAAAATCGCTATATCGGTGGCCTGAGCTCCACGGGCTCGCATCGCTGTAAAGGCTGCATGGCCCGGTGTATCTAAAAAGGTAATTTTTCTTTCTTTTAACTCAACTTGATAAGCTCCAATGTGTTGAGTGATACCGCCGGCTTCCTGAGCGGTGACATTCGCTTCCCGGATCGCATCAAGTAAAGAGGTTTTTCCATGGTCGACATGTCCCATAATGGTTACTACCGGTGGTCTTGGAATCAACGATTCCGGATCGTCCTCAATCTCCTCCACCTGCAACTTCTCCTCTTCAGTGCGGGCGGCGGTCGCGCTGATCTTATATTCGTCAGCCAATAAAACCATCGTATCCATGTCGATTTCCTGGTTGATATTGGCTAATAATCCTAATCCCATTAACTTTTTAATAACATCCCCAGCGGCGACTTCGATTAATTGCGAAAAATCTTTCACCGTCATCGAAGGCGGCAGTTGGATCGATTTAACATTGGTAATCGGGCCTTTCGGTCTTTCCGGTTTGTTGTGCTGACGCCGCGCCGGTTTTGAATATGGCCTATTACCTGTTGACCGAGACGCCGGTCCGCGCGACATACCAGGCCCCGATCTGGATTGCTGTTTATTAAATGGTCTCTGATTCTGCGGATTATGAGATCTCTGACCTGATTGATTATTAGGTTTAGACTGTTGATTAAAGTTCTTTGGTTGTTGGGTTTGTTTATTAGAATCGTTTTGGGCTGTTCTTGCTTTAATATTACCCTCGGCTTTTCGAGGCTTAACCGTTCCGGGACGGATTTCCGGCTTTGATTCCGGTTTAACCTGAGGTTTTGCTGAAACTACTTTAGACTGTGTTCGCTCTTTAACCCGTTCGGAACCAGGATATCCCTTTTTGGCTCCTGCTTTTGGCGAAAATTGACCGTCTTTAGGATTGACCGGCCCAGTTGCCGCAGTTTTCGGAGCACCCGGTGCCGCAGGCTGTTTCGGCCTTGGTACGGGCGCGAAAGTTTGTTTTGGTTTTTCCGGAATTGGTTCTGCTTTAGCGGTCATTTCAGCCGTGGTAGTAGTCTGGGAGAACCGGGCTGTTTTTTGACTAGGAAAAGCTTGTCGCGCTTGCTCAACAAATTTATCTTCGATGGTGCTCATATGGTTTCGAACATTAGCGCCTAAATCATTAAGAAAATGCAATAATTCTTTGGGTGATTTCCCCAATTCCTTACATAATTCATGAACTCTTACCTTGTTAATGGTGCTCACCCCCATCGTTAAATAATGAATCGATTGCGCCGCCAAATTGTTTCGAAGTTACTCCGATTATACCCCGTCCAGGGCTGCCGACCCAATGGCCCAATTCGGAAAGGATACCGAAACAATAAAACCTAATCTCATTTTTTTTACATAAATAATTAAAATTCTTGATCGTTTTAGCAGAAAGGTCGGTAGCGCAAATTACTAATTCAATTTGCCTTTGCTTAATCCCCGCTTCAACAGCGGCGCTACCGGTGACTAAAGCGCCGGCCTTAGCCGCAAAACCTAGTAAGGCTTGCAATCGTTTCATTTAATCAAATCTAACATGTTTATTTTTAAATTTTTTTTAATTTCAGTTGTTAACTCGAATTCTAAAGCTTGGGCAAGTAAAGTTCCTTTAAAAGCTTTTTCCAGACATTCCGTGCTCGGGCAGGTATAAGCGCCTCGTCCCGCCTTCTTTCCCGTAGGATCGACCAACACCTCTCCCTCGGGAGTCCTTACAATCCTAACCAATTCCTTTTTCGGCTTCACAGCCTTACAGCCTAAACAAGTACGTTGGGGAATTTTTTTTATTTTCAAAAATCACTCCCCCTTTTTTGTTTTCTTAACCTTCTGTACTTTTTTCAACTCTTCGCCAAATAACTGTCCGATAGTAAAGCCTCCTTCATCCTGAGAGTCTACGTTAGCAATCTCATCGGCCTTTTTAGTTTTTTTAGTTTTAGGGGTTTCATCTTCGTTTGGCTTATCTACCCGTTTTTCTAACACATCACTGAAGAAATATCCGTCATCCAACGAGATCGGTTCATCATCAAGCTCGATGCGGGCAAGTTGTTTGGAGATAGCTTTACTTTTTTTATTCTTCTTCTTGACGACTACTTTCTCTTCCTCTTCTTCATCGGCATGGACTATTGGTTCGATGTGATCCTCCGCTAATACTTCGGTTTCATCATCTACCTCGTAACCTTCATCTTCAGCCGGAAATTCTTCCACTTCAAGAATATTTTCCTCTACAGGAATTAGTTTCTCAGCTTCATTATCATCCTCTTGATCCCGGAATCCGATCTCCTCATATACCAGACGCTCGATTTCTTCAGCTTGTTCCGCGGCTTGTGTTTCACTCTTAATGTCGATCTTCCATCCGGTAAGTTTAGCGGCTAAACGCGCGTTTTGACCTTCCTTGCCTATCGCTAAAGAAAGTTGGAAATCGGGAACAATCACGATTGCCGTCTTTTTGGTAGGTAATATTTTGACATCGCTAACTTTGGCCGGGCTTAAGGCATTGATGATAAATTCAATTGGGTCGGCGTTCCAAGGAATCACATCGATTTTCTCGCCTTTCAACTCCCTGACAATCATCTGGACCCGAATTCCCCGAGTCCCGACACAAGCTCCGACCGGGTCTATTTGATGATCATGGCTATAAACAGCAATTTTCGAACGATGACCCGGCTCACGGGCTACCGATTTTAATTCAACAATTCCATCTTGAATCTCAGGCACTTCCAGTTCGAACAGGCGTTTCAGCAACCCGGTCCGGGTTCGGGAGAGCAATACCTGAGGGCCTTTGGTGGTCTTTTTAACCTCAACCACATATGTTTTGATCCTCGTTCCTTGCTCATATCGTTCGTTCGGCATTTGTTCGTTAGCGGGAAGAATCCCCTCAATCCTTCCTAAATCAATAAAAATATTGCGCTGCTCAAACCGTTGTACCACACCGGTCATTAAATCACCGACCCGGTTGATGAATTCTTCATAGATGATGCTCCGTTCAGCTTCTCTGATCCGCTGTACAACAACTTGCTTTGCTGTTTGAGCTGCAATTCTTCCAAATTCTTTTGGGAAAATTTCAAACTCAACCAAATCTCCTAATTCATAAACCGCATTAATTTTTTGAGCTTCTTCTAAATTGATCTCATTTTTGTCATCCTCGACTTCATCGACAACCGTTTTATGGGTGTATACATGGAAAGCGCCGGTTTCGGAGTCAATTCGGACCTCGATGCTTTGGGCTACTTTTTGGTCCCTTTTATAGGCAGAAGCTAATGCGGTTTCGATAGCGTCAAGTAAGATCTCCTTACTAATGCCTTTTTCACGTTCAATCTGCTCAAGGGCATCCATAAACTCGTGGTTCATTTCCGTTTTTTACCCCCTTCTCCACTGCAAATTTCTATCCGTAGGTTAGCTTTAGCAATTTCATTCCGAGGAATCTCCAAAATGCTCGTGTCATCAATTTTCAGCCCAATCCTTCGATCTAATTCTCCTCCAATAATTCCCAACAATTCCCCATGGTAGGTTTTTCGATTATTAATGGCTTTATTAAGCTTAATTTCAACCAGTTTACCGGCAAACTTAATAAAATCCGCCTCTTTCTTTAAAGGACGTTCGATTCCCGGCGAAGAAACCTCCAATAAGTATTTTCCCGGAATTGGATCAGCCTCGTCCAAAACTTTATCCAATGCTTCACTAAAACGTTGACAATCTTCAATTCCAACCCCGTTTTCCTTATCAATGAAGCACCGCAGAACCCAATCCGGCCCTTCTTTACGATATTCCACATCTACCAATTCATAGTTTAGATTAGCGGCGACTTGATTGCCCAACCTTTCCACGACAGTTTCGATCTGTTCTTTACCCAAACTACATTAATCCCTCTCTTTATATTAAAAATGCCCTACCTAGTTATAACCACTCTGTGGATTACAACTTATCGCAGCCATAGGATGGACTGCAACTATTCGTCGATCCACGTTAATCCGTTTTCGTCTTGCTATACCAATTGGATTGGAAATTAGCGTAGACGACTATCAAGAATGAAGGAGTGGGTTTCCCCACTCCTCCGCGCGCAATTCTTTAAATTAGTTTACCACAATTATTCCATTTTGACAAGTAAACTCTTTTAGGTGATGCCAATATCTTTTTCAGCTAGACTGAGCAAATTGAAAGCTAAGATCGTCTTGATAAAATCACTTAAAAACCCCGGTTATAACCTGGCCACGAAAACCAAGCCGTTCCGATATTTCTTGAGCAGCCCCCAATAATAAAGGTAAAATTTCTCCGTCAATCCGTTCCCTGTCCATTCGTTGCACCGGCGCAGAAACACTGATCGCGGCTTGGACTCTATTCTCAAAATTACGAATCGGAGCAGCAATACAAGTTACTCCCTCATCTCGTTCTGAAAAGTCTAAAGCAAACCCATCTTTTCTTATTTGATTAAAAACTTTTACCAGTTTATTGATATCAGTAACGGTATGTTCGGTAAATTTAATGAATTTGACCTTGGCAAGGCGTTTTTTTAATTCTTCTTCCGCTAAATCCGCTAAAAGCACTTTTCCCGTTCCTGTACAGTAAGCCGGTCCCCGGCTTCCCACTCGGGCGAACATCTTAACAATCACGATATTAGTTGATTCCAGTTGATCGATATATACTACTTCAGCGTCGTCTAAGATAGCTAAATTGGTAGTTTCAGTAGTTTGTTGAGCTAAAGATTTCAAAAACGGTCGGCTGATTGTTCTCAGGTCATTGACGTTTAAAGCCGCGTTCCCGATTTCAAAGGTCTTGATACCCAAATGATAACGTAAGCTAATCGGATCTTGATCAATAAAACCCCGGTTCATCATGGTAGATAATAACCGATGAGTTGTCGCCAATTTTAATTGAGCTTTCTTAGCCAATTCGGAAATAGTAATCGGGCTATCTTCGCGAGCGAGTATTTCCAACAAAACCAATGCTCGAGTAACAGCTTGCACAGTATCTCCTTCACCGTCTTTACGAGAATGGCCCAATTATGGAACCCCCTCTTCTCCGAACAAAAGAAGTTATTCAGTTCTTAAAGAATTTGAAACATCTTTAACATGAGACCTTAATTCCTCTAGTTTCCCCAACTTTGCTAAGGTCTGAAAATAAGCCCGGTTGATCTCCAGATCATTCCGATGAAGTTTAAAGGCTTGTCGCAATAAAGGGAGGCTTTTTTGATGTTTTCCTTTATCCCAATAATACAACCCAAGCGCTTTCAGTAAAGGAAACCCCGGTTGAAGCTTTAAACCTGTTAATTGAAAAACAACTTGAATTGGTTTTAACCTAAGTCGCCCCGCGACTTTGCTCCACATATACCAATAAAACCAATGTCCCTTGCCTCTCCAATATAAAGCCAATAAATTTCTAAACACCCGCCAATGTCTTCCTGATTCCCATAACCTTTCTAATTTCCTAATTCGCGCTTCTATTTTAATCCGGGGATTGCTCAATTGATTTAAAAGGTGCAAACTATGTCGCCTAATTGTATTATCCGGAGCCAGCTTTAGCAAACGCAAAAGATTTTCTTGAGCTTCATCATATCTGCCCAACTCCAACAAGGCAATAGCTAAATTTTGATGCGTTTGAAAATGATTGTCATTTTTAGCGGCGGCCTTTTCCAACCAATGGACGGCTTCTTCGTATCTTTTTTGTCTTTGACAGAATGAACCATAATAAAAGAACGCTCCCCACCAGTCTTCAACTGATTGAACCCCTTGTCGGTAGTAGTTTTCCGCAATTGGCAGATTGTTTTTGCCCTCAGCCAGTAATGCCAAATTAACTAACAGATTGACTCGGGAAGGTTCGGACTCCAAAGCTTTAAGCCACATTTCCTCCGCTTGTTTTCGATCGCCAATGCCGGCGTAGATAGCCCCGAGTAAATCTAAAACCGTAGCATTATCCGGTTCAAAAGCGAGGGACTTTTGGAGCGTTTCTAAAGCTTGATCCATGTTATTGTTACTATTATAAAACAACGCCAAACGGATCCATCCTTCGATAAATTCCGGGAAAAGGACAGTTAGCTCTTTTAATAATTCCATTGTTTTAGCGGGATTTCCTAATTGACTGTATATTTCAGCGAGCACAAGCGGGATCCGCGGGTGATTATTGGAAATTTGCCGTAAACGCTCTAAAATATCGATGGAAAAATCAAAGTTATAAACTAGATCGTTTTGAATCAAAAACAATAGTAAGATGTCAATAGCTTCGTCGAACCCGGGATCATAAGCGACTGCTTCTAATAGATTCTCCAAACCCTCTTCCCGGCTCGGTCCGGTTTTCGCCTGAGCTAATATTTCCAAACCTTTTCGAAAGGATAAAAAAGCCTCTAACGACTTAGTATACATTCGGGGGATAGCGGGTTCAAAACCACTTTTTAAATAATGAAGCAAGTCTTGGAAACAATTCTCCCATTCGATTAAAAATTTATTTTCGGAGACTCGAAATTGATTATAATAGATAACATTCTGTTCCACCGGGTCGTAAAGGACTAAAGTTAAAGAAAGGTCATGGTTTCCGCATAAATTACCGGAAAACCAAAGTTCCCGTTCATTGTTCCAGTCAGTTAAATTCCCGGACTGAACAGGTTTTTGATCCCATTGAGCAAATTCGATCTCCATATTAATCTGAGCCTGGATCTCAACTGCGTTAAACCGCAAGGCTGATAAATCCGACAATCCTCTTGCCAGCAACGGCAAATAATGTGGTTCATGTTCCGCTGTAAAAGGAATTACCTGAATCAAAAAAGCCTCCCATGAATAACATGAATAATAGAATAAATACGTTATCAGATTATTGCTTTAATGATTAAAAGGTTAAAAAACAAATAAAGCCAGTGTAAGAGTAATTACCTTTAATTCTTGTCTTTTAGGAAAACGTTAACACAATCAGCTATGTTAGTCAAGGGCAAATGGCTTGTCAGCGGGGATTTTTAAATAAGGCTTTTTTCGGAATTCGTTTTCTTAATGATAGTAAAAAAGCGCGTTGGTAACGCGCCCTTCACAAAGATTTCCCGGTGCTTAGATACCGACACTAACCTGATAACGCGAAGTCCCAACAATTTTTACCGGAACTGACAACCAATCGTTAGTTTTAATGATATAGGTCTTTCCAATTATATCCCGTCTCAGGAGTGTCTCTACCATTTCATAAGCGTTCTTGCCGATTCTTTCTTCATATTCAGCTGTATTATAGTTGTTAAAAGTATTAATAATCGCCTCTTCAATAACCCGGTTAAATTCGTCTCTGATTGCAATAGTTAATTCTTCCGGCAGGCTCACTTGACTCCTTCCGATCCCAATCTTAAAATCTTCCAGGCCTTGTAGATTTTCCGTTATTTCAAGCGGTAATTCCTTTTTTAATTGTTCCAGAATTCGAGGTATATCCCTCTTGGCTTCGGATTGAACTTTCACTTGTACTAGCTGGGCGATTTTTTGGGGATTAATGGCTACTTTTAATCCTTGAACCCTGACTACCAGAAGAATAGTGACTGAAATAATAAAACAGCCTAAGAAAACTCCGGTGAACACACCGCTCCAATACCGGTCTTTATCAAGTGAAGTTTTGGTTTGCGCCGCTTTAGACATAAAAATCCCTCCATCATAGACAACCTATCCTTTCATAGTATGCCAAAAGATGGAGGGAATATGAATAAAAAAATGGCTCCCCGAGTTGGATTCGAACCAACAACCACCCGGTTAACAGCCGGGTGCTCTACCGTTGAGCTATCGAGGAGTGTTTTTAAATCTATTTAACTGACGTTCTTTATCATAACATAAATACACTTGGGAAGTCAACTGTAATTTTGGTTTCCCCAGAAAAACTCATTGTTATATGAAAAGTTAAAAGCTTTGAACTTCATTAGAGCTAGACAATACTATTTTTGTTCATAAACCGCCGCAAAGCGTCATGATAATCGGGAGCCTGTATTCCAATGGCTTTTAGCCCTTCTTTCCCTAAGATGCTGTATCGCGGCCGCGGAGCCGGACGTTTTAACTCTGCGGCGGTAATCGGTTCTACCTTGACTCTATTTTTTCCCGCCAACCTTAAAATCTCTTTGGCAAAATCAAACCAGGCGCAGCTTCCTTCGTTTGTCCCGTGATAAATCCCATAGGCCTTCGTCCTGATCAGTCCTTCAATGATCATGGCTAAATCCAAAGCGTATGTAGGGCAGCCGACCTGGTCGCTGACCATTCGTAACGTATCGCATTCCTGGGCCAATTTTAAAACAGTCCTGACAAAATTATGACCTTGGTCCCCAAAGAGCCATGCGGTCCTAACAATATAAAAACGGGCAAGGTGAGTCATGACAATTTCTTCCCCCTGCCATTTAGTCATTCCGTATACACTTTGCGGATTGCAACGGTCATACTCCTGGTAAGGTTTGATTGCTTCACCATCGAAAACGTAATCCGTCGAAATATATACCAGTTCGGCGGCAACCGCCTGACAAGCGTTGACCACATTCCGGGTCGCCAGGACATTAGCAGCGTAAGCTTCTTCCGGCTTAAACTGGCAATCATCCACCTGGGTTTTTGCGGCACAGTGGATCACTAAGTCTGGCCGCACTTGTTCGATATATGATATGGTATCGGAGAATGAAACCAAATTTAACTCCGGAAGGTCAATCGGAAAAAGTTGATCTTCAGTCAACACCTCTTGCAAGGAAACTCCTAATTGTCCCTTCGCTCCGGTGATTAGAATTTTCATCTTTGACTCCTTATTTAGGTAGATAGTGGATTCTATGTTATCTATCCCCATATATCTTTTCATAATAATGTTGGTAGTCTCCGGTTTTGATCCTCTGCCACCAGTCGCGATGTTCCAGATACCAACTGATCGTTTGTTTAATGCCCTCTTTAAATATAACTTGCGGCTCCCAGCCCAGTTCCTTCTCTATCTTGGCGGCGTCAATCGCATAGCGCCGATCATGTCCGGGCCGGTCCTTTACGTATTTAATCAAGGATTCCGGCTTCCCCAAGGCGTTTAAAATCAACTTTACAATCTCAATATTTGCTTTTTCATTATTGCCGCCTATGTTATAAACCTCTCCGGCCCGCCCCCGGTGGAAGACAGTATCGATGGCCCGGCAATGATCTTTGACGTAAAGCCAGTCCCGAATGTTCAAACCATCTCCGTAAACCGGCAACTCTTTGTCTTCCAATGCATTGGAGATCATCAACGGGATTAATTTTTCCGGGAACTGATAGGGCCCATAATTATTGGAGCAACGGGTAATCACCACGTTCTGCCCGAAAGTATGGTAAGCGGCCCGAACCAGTAAATCCGAGCCGGTTTTACTTGCCGAATACGGACTGTTCGGCGCTAGCGGGGTCTCCTCGGTAAAATAACCGGTTGGCCCAAGGCTGCCGTATACTTCATCGGTGGAGACATGCAGAAAACGGGTTACTTTATATTTCCGGGCCAAGTCCAATAAAACCTGGGTACCCAGGACATTAGTCATGACAAAAATATCGGGTTGTTCTATACTCCGATCCACATGGGATTCGGCCGCCAGATGCATGACGCCGTCCAAACCTGTTTGAAAGATCGGTTCAAGGAGCCGGCGATCGGTAATATCGCCTTTTATAAAACGGTAATTTTCTCTTTCTTCAAGACCCTTTAAGTTCTCTAAATTCCCAGCATAAGTTAATTTATCCAAATTTACAAAATAGTAGTCGGGATAGGTTTCCATTAAATAATATAATAAATTGCTGCCGATAAAACCGGCCCCGCCGGTGACCAGTATTTTCATTACCAAATCCTCCTAGTTCTTTAGTTACCTACGTTCTTAGTTATCTAGTTCTATCAAGTTATTTATTACCGTTTCTACTATCTGAGCCCTCTTAACTAGGAAACTAATTATCAAACAACACCCCGAATCTATTCACTTGAAAAGACATTTAACTAATAGTAATAGCTAGAATCGCCAGACAAAATTACAATCACTATCCCGCAACAACGGCGCTTGCAAGTCCTTGTCGGAAAGCGTCGGATCAGCCACGCCCCAGTCGATTCCGATTTCCGGATCATCATATCTGATACTACGATCATACTCCGGTGCGTAATACTCATCCGCTTTATACTGGACTTCCACATTTTCAGTTAGTGTGATAAAACCATGGGCAAATCCTTTGGGAATGAATAACTGTTTTTTATTCTCCGCCGATAACTCCACCGCTATCCATTTTAAGTAGGTAGGTGAGCCACACCGGATATCCACCGCCACATCAAGAATTACCCCCTGAGTGCAACGGACCAATTTACTTTGGGCCTTTGGGTTCTTTTGAAAATGCAAGCCCCGAAGGGTTCCTTTTGGGGCGGAGAATGAATGATTATCCTGGAGGAACTCGATATTTCCGAATTCACGCATTTTGTTCTTCGAATATGTCTCCATGAACCACCCCCGGTGGTCCCCGAAGACTTGTGGTTCAACGATTAACACGTCTTCAATGGGTGTTTTGGTGATTTTCATAGAATACCCCTTTTTTGTTACCTTGTTAGTTTTATAGTTTTCTAGTTACCTAGTAGTTAGTTCGTTAATTTCTTAGGTTTACTAGACTAACATCTAGAAACCGACCAAGCCTCTTGAATTGACTTCACTAGAAAACTGGAAACCGATTTCTCTTCCTCGAACCTTACTTGACTAATGACTAACCCTAATACTGAAGCCTATGCTCCGCCACTTTCTTTAAATGTGTGCCGTAGGGCGACTTACCGTAACGGGTCGCCGCCTCCACCAGTTGTTCGCGGCCGATCCAGCCTTGAATGTAGGCAATCTCCTCCGGCGCTGAGATTTTAATCCCTTGCCGTTTTTCGATGGTCCTGATAAACTCAGCCGCATCCAACAGACTATCCACGGTCCCTGTATCAAGCCAGGCAAAGCCGCGGCCCAATAGTTTAACGTCAAGCTCGCCTTGTTCAAGGTAGATACGGTTTAAATCGGTAATCTCCAATTCCCCTCTTGCTCCCGGCTTCAAGGATTTGGCATACTGAACCACCCGGTGATCATAAAAATATAACCCGGTGATCGCATAGTTGGATTTAGGTTGCTCCGGTTTTTCCTCTACCGATAGGACCTTACCGTTAGAGTCAAACTCAACCACCCCAAAACGTTCCGGGTCTTCGACATAATACCCGAAGACCGTGGCCCGACCTTGATTGTTGGCCGCTTCCAGCAGCAATTTGCGGAGCCCATTGCCGTAAAAGATGTTGTCGCCTAAGATCATTGCGCAGTCATCGCCGCCGATGAATTCCTCTCCGAGAATAAACGCTTGAGCCAAACCATCGGGGGAAGGTTGGATGGCGTAAGAAAGGTTAATTCCGAATTGTCCGCCGTTACCGAGGAGTTTTTGAAAGTTGGGAGTATCCTCCGAGGTGGAGATGACTAAGATGTCCTTGATGCCGGCCAGCATCAGGACGGACAACGGATAATAAATCATGGGTTTGTCGTATACCGGAAGTAATTGTTTGCTAGTAACCATAGTGAGTGGGTAAAGACGGGTGCCGGCGCCGCCGGCGAGGATGATGGCTTTGGTCCGACTCATATTGACTTCCTTTCTTGTTTATACCAATTCTATCAAACTAAACTTTATATTATTGGTCGATTAAAAAATACGTTCTTCTTCGGTTCCTACCAGTTTTATCGTTCTGGCCGCCACAGCAAAAATAAATATGCGTTTATTTTCAACAGATAGTCAGAATATTCCTTCTATCTATCCGTACCTAATAGAAATAATCTCTTTAACTATTTTTTTATCGGTACCGCGAGTTGGCTGCCACCTGTCAGCTATCCTTATTGATTCATTATCCTGGGTTTTTAAAATAAGTTAAAAGTAACCAAAATCGAATTGCTTTTTTCTCCCGAAAAATATATAATTAATAAGGTTTGATAAAAAACGAAGCAAAAACATTTTACCATTGGTTTAAGGTTTAGTTATTATCCAAATTATTATAAATATCAAAAATGGTGACCACATGAATTTACTGAAAAAAACTACGCAACTAAAAAACCTGATAAACTCCAAAAAATTGGAGTTTATCATGGAAGCCCACAACGGACTTTCCGCTAAAATCGTTGAAGAAGCTGGATTTAAAGGAATCTGGGGCAGCGGTCTATCAATCTCCGCTTCTCTGGGAGTGAGAGACAATAACGAGGCTTCCTGGACCCAGGTTCTAGATGTGCTGGAGTTTATGAGTGATTCCACTTCCGTGCCGATCCTCTTGGATGGCGACACCGGATACGGTAACTTTAATAATCTCCGGCGTTTAGTGACGAAACTCGAACAACGAAATATTGCCGGGGTTTGCATCGAAGACAAATTGTTTCCCAAAACCAATTCTTTCATCGGCGGGGAAACCCAACCGCTGGCCGATATCGATGAATTTTGCGGTAAAATTAAGGCCGCAAAGGACACCCAAACCGATCCTGATTTCTTAGTTGTGGCGCGGGTGGAAGCTTTCATCGCCGGTTGGGGACTGGGGGAAGCGATCCGGAGGGCGGATGCCTATCGCGACGCCGGCGCCGACGCTGTTTTAATTCATAGTAAGAAATCAAACCCTTCCGATATCGAAGCTTTTATGAAAGAATGGGGCGACCGCCATCCGGTAATCATTGTCCCCACCAAATATTACTCAACCCCTACCGATAAATATCGCGCCTTGGGAATCGCCCTCGTCATCTGGGCTAATCATACCCTCCGAGGCTCAATCGCGGCCATGGAGAAAATCTGCCGCCAGATTGCCAATGACCAGAGCCTAATCAACGTCGAAGATGAGATTGCTTCCGTGGCTGAAGTTTTCCGGCTCCAAGGGGCCGACGAATTACAGACGGCCGAAAAAAAATATCTTCCCACCGCCGGAAAAGCGGTCAACGCTATTATTTTAGCTGCTTCCCAAGGAAACCTCGGGGAGATTACCCGGGAAATTCCTAAAACTCTGGTGAAAATCGGGGGTAAAACAATTCTGGAATCGCAAATTGAAACCTTTAACCAGATCGGTATTAAGGAGATTACCGTGATCCGCGGTTTCGGCAAGAACAAGATCCCAGCGCTCAATATCGAAACGATCGATAATGACGACTATCAAAGTACTACCGAACTCTACTCGCTTTACCTAGCTTTAAAGGACATCAAGCAAAATACCATCGTAAGTTATGGCGACCTAATCTTCAAAAGCTATATTCTAAACGACCTATTGAACGATGCGAACGATATCACCATCGTGGTTGACGCCGACTTTGAGGAAAACTCCAATTATCATGATTATGTGACAACCAATCAACCTTATTCCAAGCGTAATTTTTTGATTAATACCACCCTGCGGGCGATCGCTCCAGATTTACCAAAAGACGCGATCAATGGCGAGTTCATCGGGATCTTTAAAACTAATGAAACCGGAGGCGTTATCCTACGCAGTGTCATCGAAAAACTCGCCACCAGATCGGACTTTAAGAAGCTCCGGATGAAAGATCTGTTTACGGAGATCTTAAAATCCCATCCGGTCACAGTTAAATTCATCAAGGGTTCCTGGCTTGACATCAATGACATTGTGGACCTGCAAAAAGCGGGGGGATTCCATTGCTAGACACCAAGGTTTTCGGCGCGCGCTTAACCCAAAAGGGATTTACTTTTTTTAGCGGAGTCCCTTGTTCGTTTCTGAAAGACTTGATTAATTTCGCGATTAACCATTGCGAATACATTATCGCCAACAACGAGGGTGATGCGGTGGCAGTTTGCGCGGGTGCTTACTTGGGTGGTAAAAAACCGGTTTTTTTATGCCAAAACTCAGGGCTAACCAATGCTGTTTCCCCGTTGACCTCGTTAAATCAGATCTTTAAGATTCCGGTCTTGGGATTCGTCAGTCTCCGCGGCGAACCGGGATTACCGGACGAGCCCCAGCACGAATTAATGGGGCTGATTACCACCAAGATGCTTGATGTAATGCAAATCAAGTGGGCTTATTTGTCTGTCAATATGGAGGAAGCTTTAGCGCAGTTGGAGCAAGCCGATACTTGCCTTAAAACCGGCGAGTCTTTCTTTTTGATAGTTCGCAAGGGAACATTCAGTGAGGAAAAATTATTGCCGCAAACGCCTTTGACTTCATCCAACCGGCAGCAGGCTGCAAAGACGAAGGCCGATTCCCTGCCCACCCGTGAAGCTGTTCTCTCCGTTATCAATGATACCAAAGATCAGGACACCCTGGTATTCGCGACCACCGGCAAAACCGGCCGGGAGCTATACGAAATCGAGGATGCGCCTAATAATTTCTATATGGTCGGTTCAATGGGTTGTGTAAGTCCATTAGCCTTAGGCTTGGCATTAACCAGAAACGATAAAAAAGTAATCGTGATTGATGGGGATGGTTCAATTCTGATGCGCTTGGGCGCGTTGACGACCAACGCCTATTACTCCCCTTCCAACATGATTCATTTAATCCTGGACAATAATTCATATGACTCTACCGGGGGACAACTGACCATCTCGCATAATGTCGATTTTATTCAATTGGCGTCCTCCAGTGGATATACCAATGTCTTCTACATTCACGACTTGGCCGAATTACACTCCCGGATCGAAAATTGGAAACGAAACCCCTCTTTGACATTGCTTTATCTGAAAGTGGCTACAGGGACCAAGGAAAACCTGGGGCGGCCTAAAATCAAACCCTGTGAAGTCAAGGAACGAATTATCAAATTTATTAATGGTTAGGATGCGACTTAATGGTTAAAACAGCGGTTATCCTTGCCGCCGGTCTGGGAAGTAGGCTTAAAGGCAGAACTATCGGCATGCCCAAAGGTTTTATTACCGTAGGCGGCAAATCCTTAATTGAACAATCAGTTGCTAAACTCTTAAACTCCGGGGTCGAGCAAATCTTAATTGGGACCGGCCACGCCGCCGAGTATTATGAAAAGTTCGCTGACAAGTACTCAGGTGCCGTTAACTGCATCAGAAACGACCAGTATACCGCTACCGGCAGCATGTTTACGCTTTACAATCTAAAGGATTCCATTGGTGTTGATTTTCTGTTACTGGAATCCGACTTGTTATACGATCAATCCGGATTAAATGTATTGCTGGAAACGGCTCACCCTGATGTGGTTTTGGCCAGCGGCCGGACCCATTCTAACGATGAAGTTTTTATCGAAACCACCCCTGAGGGAAACTTGCTCAAAATGTCCAAAAACAGCGCTGAGCTAAACAGTATCTACGGCGAATTGGTCGGGATTACCAAGATTTCCGCTCCCACTTTCCAAAAAATGTGCCGATTCGCGGAACAGAAATTCAGTGACAACCCCAAACTTGATTACGAGTATGCCTTGGTAGGGGTAACTGGTGAAACTGATATCTTGGTCAAAAAAATTGAAGATTTTATCTGGTGTGAAATCGATGATGAAGCCCACCTGCGCCGGGCCGAAAGCGATATCTTCCCGAAGTTAAAGGAGCGGAGCTGAATGTTTAAGGTAAAGCGTAATATCCTTCTCAATCCCGGACCAGCCACCACTACCGATTCCGTGAAACGGGCTTTGGTTGTATCGGACATCTGTCCCCGCGAAAAAGAGTTTTGCGATTTAGTACAAGAAATAAGAAGCGATTTAGTTAAGATCGCGGGCGGGGATGACTCTTATACCTGCGTTTTATTCGCCGGTTCCGGCACGTCGGTGATGGATGCCGCGATCAATTCAGTGGTCCCGCCCGGTAAAAAAATCGCCGTCATTAATAACGGCGCTTACGGTGAGCGGATGGTCAAAATCGCCAGAGCCTACAGCCTAGATTTGATCGAGATCAAATACGAGCCCGGCGGTAAAATCGATTTGTCCGAAATCGCCGCCATTTTGAACCGAGACAGCCAGATCGCTTGCCTGGCGATGATCCACCATGAAACGACTACCGGCTTGCTAAACCCCATTAAAGAAGTGGGCGCGCTCGTTAAAGAGCACGGCGCTGTTTTCATTGTCGATACTATCTCTAGTTTTGCGGGAATCCCCATTGATATCAAGGATTGCCACATCGATTTCATGATGTCCACTTCCAACAAGTGCATTCAAGGAATGGCCGGAATCGCTTTTATTATCTGTAACAAAGCCGAACTGGAGAAGTTAAAGGAATACCCTCCACGCTCCTTTTACCTGAACTTATATAATCAATACCAATACTTTAAAAAAACCGGCCAGAGCCAGTTTACTCCACCGGTCCAGATCCTTTACGCCTTAAAACAAGCCATTAAGGAATTTTTCGCAGAAGGCGGTATGGAACGTTATCAACGCTATACCGAAAACTGGCGGGTATTGCGCCGGGGCTTACTGGATCTGGGGTTCAAGCTTTTTCACGAAGCTGAGGATGAGTCCCATATACTTTTGACAGTCTATGATCCGGAGCTTCCCAAATATAATTTTGAAACGATGCATGATTATTTATACACCAAAGGTTTTACGATTTATCCGGGCAAGATCGGCGAACAAAACACTTTTCGCCTGGCCAACATGGGCGCTATTGACGCCAAAGACATTAAAAGGTTTTTAAAGGTTTTGCGGCTCTATCTAAAAAGGATCGCGGATTAACCGCGGGGAGGTAAAACGTGAGTATCGCCGCTAAAATAGCGTTGTTCTTTAAAGCGCTCAATGATTTTAACCGTTTCTTCGACGAAAGCAACCTTCAAACCCGGACCCTGGTGTTTTATTCAGAAAAGGGGATTTATTTGCGTTATTTTGAAGGACTGATTCAAGAAATCCTCACCCGGTCCGACCTGGAGATCGCTTATTTAACGGCGGATGTTGATGATCCCATTTTCCGGTATCATGAACCTCGGATCAAACCCTTTTATATTCGAAATTTTGAAGCGTCTCTCTTTCCCAAATTAGACTCCAAGGTCGTGGTGATGACTTTGCCCGATCTCAACCGTCATTACATTAAAAAGACCGTTAATCCCGATGTTAATCATGTTTATGTCTTCCATGCCATCGGCAGCACTCATCTGCAGTATAATTCAGGCGCTTTTGACCACTACGACACCATCTTTTGCGTTGGTCCACACCAGGAAATGGAGATCCGAAAATCGGAGACTTTATATGATCTTAAGCCAAAAGAGCTTTTCCAATACGGCTATCCTTATCTGGAAAAGGTCTATCAAGAACATCAAAAGTATCAAGCCGAAAACCCTACCGGCTCCGGCTCCCCCAAAAAAATCTTAATCGCGCCGACCTGGGGTGAAAATTGTTTGTTAGAAACATGTATCGACCAATTAATCGCGGTTCTCCAAAAAACTGATTATCAGGTTTACGTGCGGCCTCATCCCGAATTTGTGAAACGCCGCGCCAATGTAATAAAGCGCCTTGGGAAAAAGGTGGCTGATAGCGCCAATATTCATCTGGAACTGGATCTGGTGTCGGGGATTAATGTTCATAACGTCGATATCTTGATTACCGACTGGTCGGGAATCGCCTTTGAATTCGCCTTCGGAACCGAGCGTCCGGTGTTGTTTATCAATACGCCTTTGAAGATTGATAATCCCAAATATCAAGAACTCGGCCTCGAACCCCTCGAAGTTTTCGCCCGCGATAAAATCGGCTTAACCGTGGACCCGGACAAGTTGGACGGTGTGAGGCGGATTTTGGATTCATTCACTAAGGATTTCGCTACTTATCAAGCCCAGATTGTCGAATTTCGAAACAAATATATTTTCAACTGGATGAAATCCGCTTCAGTTGGAGCGGATGATATCATTAGTCTCTGTAACAACAATAAATAATTTTAAAATATTTTGAGGAAGGTGTTTCAAATGAAAATGAGAGTCATTTTATTAATTTTTACTGTGTTTCTAGCTTTATCCGTCCCAACGGTCTATGGTTATTCCGATCCGGTATCAATCACTCTGATCTGGCAGTTCCTGGCTAGTATTTTAGTGGGGATCGCTTTTTTCTACAAGAACATCAAACTATGGGTTCAAAAGACATTCTCTAAGAACAAAAAGGATAAATAGTATCGGCAGATAATATGAGGTAACCGTATGTTGAGAAAGTTTATAATCGCCTTATCCCTTGACTAACCTTTGTTTTTATAATGTAATCTTTACTATGCTTTATTTAAATTTTCATAGAAATATATCTGAAAAGGATATTAAATATGATTAAAAGTCGAAAAATATCAATCGACAATTTTTTCACCAAAGCTATTATTTTTAACCTTTATTTATTCGCCTTCGGGCTATTTACATCCAAAGCTCTTACCAGTATTAGCGGCGGTTTGATTTGTATCTTTGGATTACTTCGGTTTTTACTTTTACGCGAAAATCCTTTTAAATCCGTTAAGAACAGAACAATAAATCTTTCAATCCTCTTTTTTATTGGCGCGCTTTTCCTATCAATCGCGGGGCGTTTTACATTCAGAACTTGGTCGTGTTTTGAAATTTATCTTTTAATGATAGTCTTCTTTTATACAGCCGTCTCCAACCTGCAAAGTTTGAGACAAGTCAAAAACTTACTACTTCTTTCCTTGACCTCTTTAGTCATAGTAACCTGCTACGGATTTTACCAAAAGATTTTTTTAAATGTATCCAGAATAAATGGGTTCTCTTCCCCCTTGGACTTTGGCAATGTGCTCGCAATTACATTGACTTACTTGTTGATATTCGGTTTTTGGGGCAAGATTAAACTAGGTTATCGTATTACCGCATTTATAAGTTCAATTTGTCTAGGAGCCAATCTCCTCTTCACCCAAACCAGGGGAGCCTGGTTGGCTGCAATTGGAGGTCTCATTACCCTCTCCTGGGTCAAAAATAAAAAACTGTTGATATTGATAATATTAGTTTTTCTAGTCTTGTATTTCATTTTACCGGAAAACTATATCACCAGATTTGAAAGTAGTTTTGACGTGAATACAAATTCATCTAATTTACAGCGAATCGACTTGTGGAAAAGCGCTATCTCAATGTTCCGCGATCACTTTATTAAGGGAATCGGGTTAGGAAGATATTCTCTAGAGTATGCCACAAATTACCGGCCACCCCATTCGGAATTTCATACCCATGCTCATAGTAATTTGATGCAGTTTATGGCGGAAACCGGAATCATCGGACTAACCGCCTTCGTTTGGCTAATGGTTGCCATTAGTATTTGGCTGTATAAAAGCTCTATACAAATAACCGATCATAATTGGGGTCTATTCCTACTCGGTTCTTTTTGCAGTACCATCATTTATAACATATACGGATTAACCTATTTTAACTTCGGCGATGCGGAAACTTTGCGGTTTTTCTGGTTTTTAACTGCACTTAACGTTGGAGTGGTTAATTTGGCCGATACAAATGCTACGAAATAGTCTTTATTTTCACCATATTCAATTTCAATTAAAAAAATGATTAAAGTAGTGGTATCTTTTTGAAAAATTAATATTAAAATCGGTTATTGGTATAATAAAATTAATTAGGAGATTACTTATGGGTTTAAAAAGAAATCGGAAACTTAACCAAATTAGAAAAAAAATCTTAGACTATTATCAGCAAGTTGAAGTAATGGATGACGAAATAAAAGACGCCCTGAATTTTTTAAAACGGCTAAACCTTTTTACGATTTCTACCTCAAGCTTGATTTTTCCCAATGATTTTTCACTTAAGTATAAAAATTTTTTATTTGAAATCAATTTTGATGATGATCTCAAAATGCATTTTGTTTATCATCAAGATAGAAAACTATTTTTCCCTAAGTCGATGACGCTTAAACATATTAAAAAATATTATTTAAGTATCTGTCTGGAACAGGATGTTCACTCGCCTCATTGCTATTTTGGCAATAATTTTAATGTAAATGAAGGTGATGTTTGCTTAGATGTCGGCGCTGCCGAGGGCAACTTCTCCTTAGGAATAGTTGATAAAGTAAGTAAGATTTATCTATTTGAGGCAGACAAACGATGGTTGGAACCATTAGAGGCTACTTTTGATCCTTGGAGAAATAAGGTCGAAATTGTCAATAAGTATGTATCCAATAACGATACAAATAAGTCTGTAAGATTGGATACATTTTTTAGAGATAAAAACCCTGTCAATTTTATTAAAATTGACGCCGAAGGCGCAGAAGAAGAAGTCCTACAAGGCGCGATTGATTTAATCACCAGAAACAAAATTAAAATAGCAGTTACTACTTATCATAACTACGATGACGAAAACCGGTTGGCTGAATTTTTGGAAAAATATAATTTTCACACTCAAACTACCAATGGATATATGGTTTATCGCTCTGATCCCAATCTTTCGAAAAAATACCTGCGAAGAGGGTTAATACGTGCTCAAAATTAATGATTAGCGTCATTAAACTATGGTTCCAAAGAACGATTGCAAAAAAAAATAAGTAAGGTGGTATCATATGTTTAAGGAATATATTATTGCTTTATCTCTGACAAATCTTTGTTTTTATAATATAATACTGGCTTTTTTTTATAAAAACAAATTCCATTTAATAGACTTACCCGGAACCAATCAATTGTTGGCGTTAATTTTCAGCGAACTATTGATCGCCACCCTTTTCTGGCTGGCGTGGCGAATGGTAAAAAAGATTAACAATAAATATCTGATTAATTTAGCCAAATTTGTCCTCTGCTTACTGGTATTACTCTTCATTTATGAGCTGGCGCGGGACTTTAAATTATTCATCAATCTTAAATTGTTTCGGATTGGTTTACTGGCATTGCTAATCGTTTTATTGATCCGGAAAAAAACGACCAAAGCTGCGACAACTTTCCTTTTGATGCTGACGCCATTTGTCGGGATTGTCTTTTTTCAATCAATTCAAGGAATCGCTGCCGATTTAACCAAAAAACCAGCCCTTGAAATAAAACAGACCATATTCCCCGGCAAAAAAGATCAGCCAAGAGTATTATGGCTGATCTTTGACGGGCTTGGCTACCGCATCGCCTTTGTCGACAAACCGCATAATCTTAAAATGACCGCCTTCGATGAATTACAGCAACAAGCCTTGGTCGCCCATAACGCCTATCCGCCTGGTAATGTAACCAGATTATCGATTCCCGCTTTAATAGACGGAAAAATAATCTCCCAATCCGATATTTACGGCTATGATGAACTTAGTATCATCTACCGGGGAAGTAATCAAAGAATTAATTGGGGTAGCGGGCCAAACGTGTTCTCGAGGGCGAAGGAATTGGAGATCAACGCCGCTTTGGTCGGCGAATATCTACCTTATTCGCGGTTAGTTGGAAAAGAGTTGGCTTATTGCGAATGGTATCAATTTTATCCGCGATATACCAGCCCAGATTCGATTATTGCCAATATGGGGCAGCAAATTAGAATGCTGTTAATCGGCCCGGCCCGGCATATTGCCCAACGTAAAGAAGCCTACTATAGTGTTCATAATCAGACTAAAGAACTTGTTTCAAACCCTAATTATAATCTGATAATGATCCACAACCCGATTCCCCATTTTCCATATTTCTATCGTCAACCATGGTGGGATGATCGCTCGCCCGAAGGGTATGTTAATGCTTTAAAATTAACTGATCGTACCCTTAGTGAAATACGCCTCCAGATGGAAGAACAAGGTACCTGGGATAAAACCAATATCATAGTATCGGCCGACCATGCGTCAAACTTGGAAGATGATGGCAAAACCGACAAACGGATTCCCTTTATAGTTAAGCTCGCCGGACAAAATCGGCCGGTTACTTATGAACCGGCTTTTAACACTGTGGTGACTCAAGAATTAGTATTGGCAATACTACGTGGCGATGTTTCCTCGCCTGAAGATTTAGTAGGATTCTTACAGAAAAACGGCAAGATGATTGAACCAACGATTATTAATGAGTAATAGTTGAGAACTATGTTTAACTCTTATTATAACTTCAAACCAATGCCTCGTAGATGTATATCTGCGAGGCATTTTCAGACGGGTCTTACCCCTTTATTTGGGACTCTTTAAACAGATTTGGTTTATTTGTTTGATAAACTTTATAAAAATACTTCCATTTTTTAAGTGATGCTTTTCTTAAATTTAGTTGCTTAACAAATCAAGAATCGCCTGAAATACTTTTTCCGGAGCAACAAATTCCATACAATTTGTTTCGCGTTCGCAGCTCCCGGAACCACACATAATACAATTGCTATCCGGCTGAATAATTCGATGTGCGATATTATAAGGGCCATACCTTGTGGGACTGGTCGGTCCAAAGAGAGCGACTACCGGGACTCGTTGGGATACCGCTATATGCATCGGACCGCTATCCGCGCTCACAAAGACGGCGCACTTTTTAACGATTGCGGCCAGTTCCAATAGAGTCAATTGTCCAGTCAAAATAACCGGTTTAGCATTACACAGGGTAATCACTTTATCGACTATTGACAGGTCGTCCCGGCCGCCAAAAAAAACAGTTCTAATACCGCTTTGTTGCAACATGTCGGATAGTATCGCCAAATATTCCGGCTTCCAACGTTTATTGGGCCAATTAGCACCGGGATGAATCCCGATCACATTTTTATCGGGCAAAGAGTTTTCCCGCCAGATCCGATCAGCTTTTTCCCCAACTTTTTCATCATAGATAATTTCTAGGAAATTATCCGGTTGAACAGGGATTCCGATTTCCCGCAAAACCTTTAAATAAGAATCCACGGAATGAATCGAATGGTCTCTCTTTAAGCCAGGTTTAAAAAACGGTTTCAGCCAGTTGGAAGCGACTCCGCAGATCCTTTTTCCCCCGCTAAAAATCGCTAATAATGAGGTGCGTTCGGAACGGTTTAAATTAATCACCAAATCATAACGGGATTGGCGTATTTCCATAATTAAACTAAGATGCGCCGGTAGACTTTGGTCTCCAGTCTTATTGATAGTAATTATTTTGTCAATATTGGGATTATGCGCGCATAGTTGATGAACCTGCGCTGAAACCAGCACTTCAATTATAGCCTCGGGAAAAGCCTCTCTGACTACTTTAAAAACCGGTGTGGAAAACAGCAATTCGCCGATGGCCGGCATTAAATTGATTACCAGGATTTTCAAGAACAATGCCTCCGGTTTGTCAATCAGGAATCGAAAATATTTCGGAATCGCTTATTTGCTGAAACTGCTTTTCCCTCCGTCTCCGTTCCATAACTTGATCAAGATATTTCAATGCCCGAAAAAATCCTTTGATGTAATAAAGTTTTCCAGTCAATACCGTACCAATTAAATAAGGCGCCAAGCATAATATATGTTGAGTTAAATACCAGCCACTGGTAATATTCCTCCAAATAAATAAAAATCTATTTTTATAATAAATCTCTTTGACATAGTCCCTTTTGAATAACCTTCCAATAGTTGCCCCATTTTTATGATAGACTATACTTTGCGGTTGATAAATCACTTTCCAACCTCGTTTCCACGCTTGATATGATAAATCCACGTCCTCCCAATAAAACGGATGATAAATTTCATCAAAGCCGCCTAATTGTAAATACTTTTCTTTAGAATAAGCTACGGCGCCGCCGGTCGCATAAAAGGTCGGCATTGGAGACTCATCTTCAACTTTAACTGGACTGCAGCGATTGAGTTTTATTAATCCAAACTTAAATTTGGCTGTGGTAAGTCCGACATCAAGATTTTGCCTATTCCACTTGATAACTTTGCAAACTGAGGCAAAAACATCCGGTTTATCAAAAACCGCTAATAAAGGATCTAAAAATCCCTGTTCAACAACCATATCATTGTTCAACATTAATATTATCGGGTTTTGACTATGCCGGACCCCAATATTGCAAGCTTTGCCAAATCCGTGGTTTTCCGTCAAAGCAATCAACTTGATAACTGGAAATTCGGCACGAATCAAATTAACGCTATCATCTTGACTATTATCATCTACTACTATAATTTCGTGCTCAACCCCGGTATGTTTTACTGCGGCTATTATTGAAGGAAGAGTTATTCTTAAAAGATCAACTCCATTCCAATTAACAATGATTATACTAGCTCTCATATAATGCCCCTTCTGTCATATCTTTCTCATAAAATTAATGGTCCTAAGCAAACCATCTTTGAGCGCATAATCCGGCTCGAAACCCAAGTTCATTAATTTGTCCACTGAGGCAAAGGAATGTTTTATTTCCCCAGCCCGCTCAGGGAAGTAACTGATCTCGGAGTTGGAATCGACTAATTCCTTAATTAAATTAACCAGGGAATTAATGTCGTTTTTTACGCCATAGCCAATATTATAAACTCCATTACTACTACTTTCCATTAAAAAAATTAACGTTTTAACAATATCTTTGACATAAATAAAATCTCTGGTTTGAGTCCCATCCCCATAGATAGTAATCGGCTCATTGCATAAAGCTTTCTTGATAAAAATTGGAATTGCAGAAGCATATGCCGAACTCGGGTCCTGCCGTTCACCGAAAACATTAAAGAAACGCGCGCTTACCGTTGCAACACCAAAAAAATCGTTATATAAATCGCAATAATACTCGCCGTCGGCTTTAGTGATCGCATAGGGCGATTTCGGCTCTAACCGCATGTTTTCAGTTTTGGGGAGTTCAGGGGATTCACCATAGACAGCCGCCGAAGAAGCGAAGAATACTTTTTGGATTCCATTTTCTTGGGCAGCCCTTAAAACATTCAAAGTTCCCTTGAGATTGATGGAGATACATTCTTCAATCTTATTCATAGATTCGATCACACTGGTAAGTGCAGCTAAATGATAAATCCAGCTACATCCCGCCAGCGCTGACTTTAATGCATCATAATCCCGAATATCGGCGTTAATGAACGTATGTCTGATGCCGGATAAATTCTCTAATTTGCCGGTCCTCAAGATATCAATAATAACAATCTCTTTCCCTTGCCTTACTAACTCCTCGGCCAGATGGCTTCCGATAAAACCGGCGCCGCCTGTAATTAGTACTTTAGACATGGCACCAAACCTTCAAATTTAAATTCATTATTGTATTTTTCACAATTTTCAATCTCATTTATTACACCAAAATTTCATCTCATTATATTGCCTGAATCAATTAATAATTAAAGAGGACGGTTTCATAGTAACTCACTGTACTATTTACCATGTGATCAAGTGTATAATGGGCGATGGCTTTCTTATAACCGGCACTCCCTAATTGTTGACATAGTAATGGATCTTCCAATAAATTAATTATTTTTTCAGCCAATTGTCTTGGAAAACCAGGTTGAATCAATAATCCATTTCGATTATTTTCAATAATTTCAACTATACCACCAACTGCCGAAGCTATAACCGGTTTCCGAACTAGCATCGCTTCAATAATAGATAACGGAAACGCTTCCCGGTAAGACGGTAATACGAGAATATCTGTAGCTGTTATCACCGCTGGAATATCGCTTAAATAACCCGTAAAAACAACCTTATCAGACATACCTTTTTCAACGACTTTATTGGCCAATTCTTCCTTTTCCGGTCCATCACCAACAATTAAAAACCGAAAAGGTATCTGGCAACTTTTCATATGATCCAAAGCATCGATTAAATCAAAGTGGCCTTTTGCTCTGCGAATCCGCCCTAAAAGTGTAATCACTTTTTCTTCAGGCAAAATTCCAAATCTTTTTTTTAAGTCCGCCGCATTCGATTCCAAGAGCATTTTATCGTTAAATTTTTTAGCATCGACACCATTATAAATAGTGACTATATTATTAGGTTCGGCTAAAAATTTTTTAATAAACCGTTGTCTGATCGCTTCACTGACTGCAATTACATGTTTGAATAACTTTCCATGTATCGATTTGAAAGGCGCGTTATGCCAATCATCATGCAATGTTAATACAAAAGGTATTCCCATTTTCCGTTCAATCATTGCTCCAAAATAACCCGCAGTTCTATATTGGGCATGAATTATATTAATATCATGTTTTAATACAAGTTGCTTAAGCTGTTGATAAATAGTGAAATATTTAAAAGGATTCTTGGTTCGAAATGGTAGTTGATAATGGTGGACATTTGCAACTTGCAAATCGAAATTGACTAAACCTGTTACAAGTACTACATTATGTCCACGCTCTATTAATCCCTTAGCCAATGACAAAACATATGTCTCACCGCCTCCAAATTTCCAAGGATGCGAGAAAAGTAAAAGTATGTTCATAATAAATAATCCCTTCGAAATAGATAAACAATCATAGTTCAGATTTGACATCAATAATTTCCCTAAAAACTATATTTATATTCTAGTTAATTTTAATAACTCCTTTTAATACTATATATTATTTATTTCAGTTCTAATTTGATATCTAAGTTTACTTACTTATATCATAAGGAACTAGAATATTCTGTTCACAACCTATAGGTCTAAAGCCTTAACGTGAGGCCGTCCATGCGTCCGGAAATCATGCAAATACCCAGTCCCATCATTCATAATTATTTATCATCAGGTTCTTTATATACAAAATTTTAAATAAATCGCCCATCCTATAATATACTTTTTCTTAGGCGGTCGGTTCTGTGATTCATTCCTCCATCCATTACTTCTGGATATTAGTTCTTTGATTATATCCTTTATCTTGACAACCGATTTTGGATGAATTTCGTGATTCTTGTCTCCCTTTACTTTGTAAAAGGTGAAGCCTAGAAATTTTTATGATCTTCCCCAGATTTGCTAGGCATTCAGATAAGAGGTAAAATACTCTTTGAGTCGGGTATTTAGAAATAATTTAAGGAACAAGCTGTATAATTAATCGAAACCATTGGTAAGAAAGCCAGTGAAATCGCACATAATTTAGAAATACATAAGAATTTATTGCCATCCTGGTGCCTCGACTTTGGGCCATCCCGGGCCATCCCGGCCCATCCATGACCGCTCCCACTTAAGCCCTTCCAGGGCTCATAGGTGGTTCCCTCTTGCCCATTGTTGCCTAAAACTTTATAAAGAAAAGCAATAAATACACAAAGACCCCGAGATTGCACTCAAGGTCTTTGTTTTTAAAATTAATCCTGGCAACGACTTACTCTCCCAGCCGGTCACCCGACAAGTACCATCAGCGCAGAGGGGCTTAACTGCCGTGTTCGGGATGGGAACGGGTGGTTCCCCCTCGCCATTGTCACCAGG
>JAEWZY010000081.1 GCA_023394955.1 Bacillota bacterium | reverse complement strand
CATCGCAGCGGCGGTGTTTTTTTTATGTCCATTTTTAAAGAGAGGTATGTATATATGGTATGGGCTGCTTTTATGGTTGCCACTGGACAACCGGCTACTGGCACCCAGCCGGACCGTTGGAAAGTTGCAGCGGTAAACAAAAGGATTCATCCATCGTGGATTAATCCTTTTGTTCGTTGTGGGTCTATCTTCCTCTCTTTCCACTGCGCGAGTTTTGACCGAATGAAGCTAGCGGTCCAAAACCCGCGTAGCATTTTTGCCACCCGTAAATCGCTTTCGAACATAAAGAAGCGGTTCAGAGTGGTCTTTTCATTTTATCCTTCGAACCGGGCTGGTGCCCTAGCAATTGACGGGTCCTGTCCCCAAAATGCTCCCTTTTCATCAATAGGGATCTCGCGAGAGGCCCAAAAAACGAAAGGGGAGTTGTTCCATGGGGTACACACATTATTGGAGAAGGCCGTTGGAGTTGGAGAAGGGGAAGTTTGAAGCCGCGATTGTCGATTGCCGGAAGGTATTGGCCTATCTTGCGGAATGGGGGTTGGACCTCGCCGGTTGGGATGGAACCGGGTCGCCGGTAATTACGGATGAAGAGATTTGCTTTAACGGTCGGGTGAATTGCGGGCATGAACGCGGCGATTTCGGAATTGCCTGGCCTGCCGAGAACGCCGGCGGTTTTGCGGGTTCAGCGGAGAAAAACGGGGAATGGTTTGGTGGGGCGACTCTAATGACCCGTTGCTGCGGAGGAGATTGTTCGCATGAAACATTCCGGATTGCGAGAGTTTACCGCCCACAGGAGTGGGAAAGACCGGAGCAGGGAAGGTATTTTTCGTTTTGTAAAACCGCGTTTAAACCCTATGATTTGGCGGTGATAGCTTGTTTGATCGTCTTTAAGCATCATTTTGGCAAAGAGTTTGAGGTTACAACCGATGGGGATGACCAACATTGGTTTGATGGAAAAATGGTTTGCGCCATGGTTTTGAATTACGGGGTTGGTTATAAAATCAGCATTGAAGAAGCTGAATTGTTGGTTGGCTGATTGAAGGGGGTAAAACCCCCTTTTTTTAGGATTATTACGGGGTCGATTTTTTTGGTGATACTAGCGTTATTTCCTGCTGGATGGAGCTTCGCAGGCGAGCCAACAGAGAATGACTGAGCACTTGCGATGAGCCTCGTTATTCCGTCATCCAATGTTGGCCGCAAGAGTGACCAAATCATAGATGAAATTCTGAGAGCTAACCGGCAAGAATCAGAGATGATACTTGCCGGTGAAGGACATTTTATGGTCTATTAAGAGATTAAAAGAATAATCGGGAACCTCAAGCAAAGCCCCCGCTCAGAAAGCTTGTTGTTGCCGGGGGATCTGATCGAGGCTTTTTTTCGGCAAATGGCAGGTTCTAAAGGAAATCAATCACTAATGTCACGGCAAAAAAACCGCCGAAACTTTTTGGCCGCCCCGGGTCTATCTTCCTCTCTTCCCACTGCGCGAGTTTTGTCCGGGTTAATCTTGCGGACCAAAACTCGCGTACCATGTTTGGTCCACCCGTAAACGGCCTTCGACCATAAAGAAGCGGTTCCGGTGAAGCTGATTCATTTTATCCGTCGAACCGGTCGCGGGCGACCTGGCCATTGACGGGTCCCGTCCCAAACATGCTCCCTGGTTCAATATCAGGATCTCGCCAAGAGGTCTAAAAAATTGAAGGGGGAGTTTTAGAATGTCTAAATTAACAAGTCAAGACAAGGAAAAAATCGTTGCCGGTTTGATTGGGGTTTTGAAACCATTCGAAGCGGAGGAAGCGGTGCTGTTCTATTACGACAATAGGCGGGCCAGGGTTGACGGTAAAACCGGGAAGCTTGTGGTGGAGGAGGGATTAAATCCCCGTGATTATTTTGAGTACTGTAATGAAAATACCGTTTCCCTATCCTTCGATGGCAGCCCGTTGTATGACATTTTGAATGGCTATGCCGGCTCCAAACTTTGGGAAGTCTTGGATGAAGGAATTCGGATGGTGGTGGAACCGTTTGGTTTATTTTATGAGCTTGGCAACGCTTGGAATCTGTCGTTTTATGATAGCGACCCCGCTGGCGACAATGAGCCGGAACCCCGGGAAGAGCCGATCCGGATCTATCAGGATACCGAAGCGCCGGAGGAATTGCGGGCGATTTCAAACTGGTGGATCGAACAGGCTTTAATCTATGGCGATAGAGGGAGTTGCGTGATTGGCGCCGGTTTTAAGTTCCGGTATCAGGAGAAGCTTTACTTCATGCCGCCGCTGTCACCATGGCAAGGGAGTTGCTCCTGGGAAGCTTCGAAGGATCAGGTGAAAGAAAAGCTTGAGGCGGTAGGCGCGATGGAGATTGAGTATAATTGGGGGGTGATGGACTAAAAAAGGGGGGAACCCCTTTTTTTGGAAGTGCTGCGAAGCCGATTTATCTTGCATAAACAACTGTTCTAAATCAAAATTGTCCGCAACCGGATGCAACAGTTATGGGATGAAAAGGGTCATACCGATGCTGAAGTCTTAGAGGCCAGTATTGATTGGATTGTTTACTGAATAAATATCAACGGATAACCGGTTTGTTAAAGAAGTAATAAAAAAATAGGGAAGACCGTCATTGGCGAGAGTGCCCTCTTTTTTTATTAGATATCTCATCATAAAACCTCGGTCTAACTGCTGTTGTTCTCAAATTCAGGCCGACGAATAGAACGGGAATGAAGAATATCTGTTTGTTGAATCAGCCCGGACAATTCGCGAAAAACGGAATCAGGCCTTATTCCTGGGTCGATCGTCCAATAGAAGTAGACCACTTCCCTTGTCCGGCGAATCTCCATTTGTTCGTAGAAGCCCCGAAAAATAAAGAATGCGTAGGTCTATTCCTTCCATCTTTCTCCATTATATCAACGGCTCCCACTTGTAAACGGCTTGTCGGTATTCTACCCCACCATATTATGACGCTCGCCAAGTTGCTCCCGTATGATAAGAAGTTATTTTTGGAGGATTATGAGGGGAGCTGGCTGGCCCAGCTATGCCGAAATCTATACTCTCTACCGGAGTGATTGATAAAAAATATTTGCTTGACTTTAACTGTTAAGATATAGTACACTAAATTTAAGAACATTGTAATATCGTATTAACGTATACACAAAAATGAAAGTGGGTGACTTATCTAAAAAATAATCCTGCTCAAGATGGTAATTGGCGTTTTTAGCTTATTGTTTAATATTATTTGAATTGAGTTTTTTAAAGTAAACTTGTATCCAATTATCGCCATGCTTGACAGATTTGCAAACCGATTCTATACTAAAGTAGATTCGATTGCATACAGTATAAGGGTAATACATAGGAGACGGTAAATGGATACGGTAAATCTTATCTCAAGAGTCAATGATATCAAACATGTAGGAGAGGTTATCGCGGAAAGCCTAGCTGAAATGATTTATTCCGCTGAACTTAAGCCGGGTCAACAACTGCCCCAGGAAGATATCGCCCATATGTTCGGAGTATCTCGGGTACCGGTTCGTGATGCTTTTCAACGGTTGTTAAATATGGGCTTAGTCGTAAATGTACCGAGACGTGGTATCATTGTCCGGCCATTATCCAAGAAGTTGCTTGAAGAGCTCTATTCAGTACGTGAAATTTTAGAGGGGTCCGCGATTCGGATCGTAATCAAGAAAGCCACCCCTGAGTTTATTGCGACAATTGAAGAAATGGCCCACCGTCATTACGATGTTCTGCAAAATGGGGATATCAAAACCGGGGAGAAATTGGATGGCGAGTTTCATCGTACAATTTTCAGTATAACCGCTAATCAGGTTCTTAATAATCTGATTTATTCCAACTGGGTTCAGATTAAGCAAGCTAGAAGCGCTTCACGGATTGGCGTACAGTATGGTAAAGAATGGATGGATAATTCCCGTGCAAGACATAAAAAAATTATCGAAGCCATCAAATCCGGGGATGAGGAATTGGCGTACCAGGTTGTTGTTAAAAACATAATCGACTCCAAACAAGAGGTTTTTGAGCATCTTGAAGAGTTGGGCGTACTAGAGTAAAATATTATTTTTTAATAATCTGCGTATACGGTAATACGAAGTTATAGTATACATTAAGTAATTGTAAATTTCTCGGATATTTATTTCCTGAGAACATAGCCAAAAGTCATTTTTAGCGACACATTTTATTTCAAGAGGGGGTTGTTTGATGCGCATTCTTATTTTGCCGGGCGATGGGATCGGCCCGGAAATTATTGGAGCGGCTCTGAAGGTCCTAAATGCTGCGGACAGCAGGTTTGGACTGGGATTGACATATGACTATGAGGATGTTGGATTCGCAAGCCTTGAGAAGTACGGTACAACTTTACGTCAAGAAGTACTTGAAAAGGCCAAGACTTACGATGGTATTATCCTGGGAACACAGTCTCATATGGACTATCCGCCTGTCGATAAGGGTGGTCGTAATGTTTCAGCCGGTTTCCGTATCGGTCTGGATCTCTACGCCAATGTTCGTCCGGCGCGTTCCCGGTCATTTTTGGGCAAAGGCGTCCCTAATATGGATCTCATAATTATGCGCGAGGCTACCGAAGGTTTCTATCCTGACCGCAATATGACTGTTGGTTGGGCGGAGTTAATGCCGTCACCCGATATGGCAATCTCGATCCGTAAAATCACGGCCTGTTGTTCCGAACGGATCGCGCGGCGCGCTTTTGAACTTGCCATGAAACGTCGTAAGAAAGTGACTGCAATTCATAAAGTGAATAGCTTTAAAATAACGGACGGACTCTTCCTGGAACAAGTAAGGAAAGTTGCTCAGGAATTTCCGGAAGTTCAACTCAACGATATTCTAGTCGATGCAATGACAGCTCACCTAGTCCGTGACGCTTCGGTTTTCGATGTAATTGTGGCGACCAATTTTTATGGCGATATTTTATCCGATTTGGCAAGCGAGCTTTCCGGAAGTATCGGTCTTGCCGGTTCAATGATGGCCAGTGATGATATTTGTTGCGCCCAGGCCCAGCATGGCTCGGCGCCTGATATTCAAGGCAAGGATAAAGCAAACCCTACTTCAATGATTCTTTCCGTGGCAATGTTGCTCCAATGGATGGGTGAGCATAAAAAAGCCGCTTCCTTATATCAAGCGGGTCAAGCGATGGAGGCGGCAGTTGACTGTGTATTGGCTGATCCGGCTACCCGCACCGCCGATCTTGGTGGTCCGGTCGGTTGTAAAGCCTTTGGCGAGTGCGTGGCCAAAGCGGTTAATAATGTGGGGCTTGGTAGCGCGAACGACAGTAAAGCTTTTGGCAAATGGGATATAAAGGGAATCGGCAACCAATCTGTTTAAATTTAACAGCACATTTTCAAAGGAGAGTGGAATTATGAAAAACTATCAAGTAGCGGTAATTAATGGAGATGGTATCGGTCCGGAGATTATGAGGGAAGGTCTTAAAGTCGTGAAAGCAGCTTTGAAGAAAGCCAATGCTCCGTCATTTACCTTTACCGAAGTTGACAGCGGGGCGGAGTTGTATCTTCGGACCGGCGAAACTTTCCCGGTTGTCAGTAAAAAGGTCTGCGACGAGGCGGACGCCACTTATTTATCGGCCACCGGTTTGCCGGATGTAAAGCTTCCCGACGGCACGGGCGTTTCGGTCGCCTGGGAATTACGGGTGAGACATGATTTGTTTGCCGCGGTACGGCCGCTCATTTTATACCATGAAGACTTTTGCCCATTGAAAGGCAAAAAGGCGGGCGGCATTCGATTCACTATCGTCCGCGAGAACTCGGAGGGACTCTATTCATCACGGGGTGCCGGAGTGAAACTCCATGATGAAGTGGTGATTAATGCCGCTGTCTTTACCCGGAAAGCTTCGGAGCGGATCATGAAACTGGCTTTCGATATGGCGCGGCGCGGTTTCGGAGCGCCGAGCGACGGCAAGAAGCGAGTTACTTGCGTCGATAAGAGCAATGTCTTGGCGGGCATGGCTTTCTCCCGCGCGATCTATGATGAAGTCAGCCAGGGATATCCCGACATTGAGAAGGACTATTGTTTTGTTGACGCGATGGCGCTGATGCTGGTGCAACGTCCCGAGCATTATAATATCGTCGTGACTGAAAACATGCATGGCGATATTTTATCGGATCTGGGCGCCGGATTGGTGGGCGGTTTGGGTTACGGGCCGTCCGGCAACATCGGGGCCAATAAAGCGATGTTTGAACCGTCTCACGGCACGGCGCCGACGATTGCGGGCAAAAATATCGCCAATCCGGTAGCTACCATTCTTTCAGGAGCGATGATGCTGGAGTGGCTAGGCAGCCAACATAATGACCCCAGTCTGGCCAAAGCGGCCAAGGTGATCGATGACGCCACCGCTCAAGTCTTGGCGGAGGGTAAGATTCGCACCGCCGACAGCGGCGGAAGAGCGACTACTTCCGCTATGGGCGACGCCATTGCGCTGGCGGTTGAAAGCCTCGATGCCGCTGAATTGGCCGTTTGAGCATCATTGCCGGTACTATTTTGAGAATTCTTATGGTAATAAAATGAACAATTTTACTCCTGGAAAACAGATCGGTTCACAGGATTGAAGAGAGGAGGGGGTGAATTTTAGAGTAGAGTAAGCGGTTTGAAATTGCAAAAAAGTATTTAAAGGAGAGGGTAGATCGTGTTGAAAAAAAGATTGTCGGTTGGATTACTTGTTTTGGTCATGGTTGTGGTGAATATTACTAGTTTTGCCGCTCCCAAAGGTTATCCGGAACGCCCGATCGAGCTGGTTATTCCGGCGGGAGCCGGCGGTGGGTTGGACACCACGGGTCGGTTTTTTGCTGAGGAACTCAAAAAAGAATTTAAAGTTCCGATTAAAGTCTCTAATATTTCCGGCGGCGCCCATGTCAAAGGGATTCTCTATGCTTACAGCGCCCCGGCGGACGGGTATACCATCCATGCTTTGAGTCCTTCCGATATTATGGCGGATGTCTTTAAAAAAATGAATTTCAGGTTTATCGACGAATTCGTGGCGATTGCCAGGGTCAATCACGATACCGCCGTAATCTCGGTTAGCGCCAAGAGTAAATATAAGACGATTCAAGACTTGATCGGCTATGCCAAGGCTAACCCTGGAAGACTTGCCTGGGGCGGCTTGAGTCCCGGCGGTATTGATGACGCTGTTTCCTCTGCCTTTGCCAAACAAGCCGGATTTACGTTTACTTTTATACCCCATGAATCAGCCGGAGAATTGAACGCGGCGATTCTGGGCGGGCACGTTGACGTCTCCCAGGGAGAACCCGTTGAAGTCGCCGAATTGGTAAGATCCGGCGATATGCGCCCCTTAATGGTTATCGGAGAAAAAAGAGTGGACTCCGTTCCGGAGTTTAAAAATGTGCCGTGCTCCAAAGAGATCGGTTTAAATATTGATCTCGGAACTTGGAGAGGTTTCGCGGTGCGCAAGGGAACCCCGGACGAGATTGTTAAATTGTTGGAATCCAAGTTCAAGAAGATTTATAACTCCAAGGCATGGAAAGATTATGCCCGTAAAAACGGTCTGGATACCCGCCCCGGTTGGCTGGATTCAAAAGATTTTACCCAGTCATGGCATGATGAAGTTAAGCTTTACACGGAGATCTTTACTGAATTGGGCCGAATCAAGTAAAACATAACGCATCATTCATGTTCAGAGTCGGGGCGATCGCCCCGGCTCTCTGTAAAAACATTACGAGGTGAAACGGATGATTGGAGAGATATATATCCATGGGGTGCTACTCGTGGGGATGGCATTTTTATACATAACCACCTATACCTTTCCCCGGTTGGACATCGGCGGAGCGATGGGCGCCGCCGGATGGCCGCAGTTTATTTTGATATTGAGCATGATCCTCACCATTATGTCGGCGGTTTCAGTAATTAAAAAAGGCAAGATCGCGGCTAACATTAAGAAAACCGAATCGAAAGAGGGACATACCGGGAAAGAAATGGAACTACGTTTCTTTACGGCGGTCGGTGCGTTTTTGGGTTTCATCATCATCTTGCCTTATTTGGGATTTTTATTTTCATTTCCGTTAGTATTAGGGTTTTTCATCTGGTATCTGGGAATAAGAAAGCCCTTGCCACTATTGGCGAATACAATCATAATCACCCTCGTTTTCGCTTATCTTTTCGGGGCACTACTTTATGTGGTCCTGCCGCGGGGAATGGGAATCTTTCGCACTCTGAGCTTTTTTATTTACTAGATCAACTAGAAATATGGAGGGGTTGAAATGGAACATATATTGGCCGGATTTATGGCTGCTTTAAGTCCCGTTAATTTATTACTCATTATCGTCGGGGCTATGGCCGGAATCGCCTTCGGCGCTTTGCCGGGGATCAGTTCGGCGATGGGCTGTGTTTTACTGCTCCCGTTCACCTACGGGATGCCTCCGATTTCCGGATTAATTCTGCTGGTATCGGCGTTTTGCGGCGCTACCTACGGAGGCTCGATCACTGCCATTTTATTTAATACGCCGGGAACTCCCGAAGCAGTGATGACCACTCTTGATGGTTATAAACTCCATCAAAAGGGACAGGGCGGTAAAGCGCTGGGCATTGCCATCAGTTGTTCGGTTTTGGGGGGGATTTTCAGTACTTTTATTATGTTGTTGCTGTCCCCGCCTTTGGCGGCGGTCGCTTTAAGTTTCGGTCCCGCGGAGTACGCCGCGATGGCTTTTTTAGGTCTAGCCGCAATCGTCGGGTTAAGTAAAAAGTCAATGTTAAAAGGACTCATCTCTTGCGGGTTAGGTTTGGTCTTCGCCACGGCTGGATCGGATATGATTACCGGCGTGGAACGTTTTACTTTTGGAACCCCTTTACTCCTTAACGGAGTCCATTTTATCCCGGTGATGATCGGCGCTTTCGCCGTGGCCGAGGTTTTCGAGCAGATCGGCAGGAAAACCACGACCCAAGCGTTGGCTAAGACCAATATAAAAATCGAATTAATGAACTTCAAAGAATTTTTGTATCTTAAATGGATCATTCTCCGTTCGGCGATTATTGGTGTAATTGTCGGAATCCTTCCCGGGACCGGCGGGACAATCGCTTCGGTTCTCGCTTATAGCGACGCCACCCGTTGTTCCAAGACTCCTCATCTGTTGGGAACCGGAATCATTGATGGGGTAGCCGCCCCGGAGACCGCCAATAACGCATCCACCGGCGGCGCCATGGTGCCGACTCTTACCTTGGGAATTCCCGGCAGCGGCACGACTGCCGTAATGTTGGGAGCTTTCATCATTCTCGGACTACGTCCCGGTCCGCTACTGATGAGGGAACAACCGGTTTTACTTTATGGAATTTTCGCCGCGATGTTCATTGCCAACTTGCTGTTGTTTGCCGGAGGAGCTTTCGGGGTCAAGACATTTTCACAAATCTCGAAGTTGCCATATGCCATTCAGGCCCCGTTAATTCTCGGTCTCTGTTTCGTCGGTTCTTATGCTTTAAGCAATGACCTGGGAGCGGTTTGGGTGATGCTATTCTTCGGAGTCGTCGGCTATTATTTGAAAAAATATAATTTTTCCGTAGCCGGGCTGGTCCTGGGTTTAGTTTTAGGTGAAATTTTAGAGATGGGACTTAGAAAAGCTCTGCTTATTTCTCAAAATGACTGGTCCGGAATTTTCTTCAGACCGATTGCCGGCTTAATCTGGTCCTTGGGCATCTGTTCCCTACTATGGCCCGTAATCAGCAAGAAACTGGCGGAAAAGCGAAAAGCTACGGCCGCCGCTTGATTTGGATTTTTAAGATCGAAATCCACGTCAGCTAGTACTGACCCAAGGGATCGATTTGAATAAGCTGACGTGGATCAATTAACATTGCTAGTATTTTCCGGAATGGAAGGATGATCAGCCATGTCCAAGAAGGTAGCCATGGTTCACACCACTCTGAAAGCGTTGGAAGCGGTTAAAAACCATCCCCAGGAGCTTGAGGAATTCGATGTCCTTCATTTGCTGGATGACGGTTTATTACGGGATTTAAACGCCCAAGGCGCGTTAACTCCCGCTTTAATCAGGCGCTTTTGCGGATTGGTGGCGGCGGCCGGCGAGTCTGGGCCGGACGTTATCTTGGTAACTTGTTCGTCCTATTCAACCTGTGTGGAGATCGCTCAAAAGATAGTGAGCGTTCCGGTCCTCGCCGCCGACGGCGCAATGATTGATAAGATTATCGCTAACGATTGGCCCCGGATTATGGCGGTGGCTACGGTTCAGGGAACCATTCAACCGGCCTTGACCCAACTCAAGAAAGCCGCTGATTTGGCCGGTAAAGAAATCGCCGTCAACTACCGGGTGGTACCTCAGGCTTTTGAAGCTTTAAAAAGGGGCGATCGGCAGCGGCACGATCAATTGATTCTCGAGGCGTTAAGCGATATTCAAGCGACCGATGTCATTATGCTCTGCCAATTTACCATGGCCCATCTTGAGCAAAAAGTGATGGAACAAACCGGTTTAAACGCGGTTTCCAGCCTCTCGGCGGCTTTACAAAAGGTGCGCGAGGTTACTCAATAAAAAGTAACACTTGATACATAAATTAGGAAGGTTTTACGGGAGAAGCTTCCACCAAGGCCTTCATGTTCGCCCGGGCTTTAATGAAGCACCAGGTGATTTATGTCTCGCAATACTTATCCAAAGATGAATTGGAATCAATGTTTTTAGCAAAAGCGGAAACGGTGGAGCAAGCTTTAATAATGGCTTTTGCTAAAGTCGGGTTACAAAGCCGGGTTTTGATTGTACCTCAGGCAAATGATGTTATCCCAATTGTGCGGCAGTTTAAGTAAAAAATATTGTTTTAGGTATTGAGCAGTTATTTTAGTTATATTTTAAAAAAGGAATTCGATTGATTATGAAGAGTGAACGGGAATCGTTATTGGAAATGATCGCTCTGAATCGTGAATTAGCTGAAAAGGGATATGCCCCGGCCAGCGGAGGAAACTCCAGTATTCGTGTTGCTGAGGGGGTTTTGATCACCCGGAGCGGTTGTGTACTGAAATCCTTGACCATTCAGGATTTTGTTTCAGTAAATGAATCTGGGGAAGCCGTTTCCGGCAACGTCAAACCTTCCAAAGAAGTCCGGTTCCATTTGGCGATTTACCGACGCAATCCCAAGGTCAATGCGGTTTTTCATTTTCATCCTCCTCATTGCATTGCCGCCGGTTCGTTACTTCCGGAGGGAGAAGATCCGATTCCGGCTATGGTTCCTTATTATGTGATGCGGGTGCGGGGCGCAATATCGCTTCCCTATGCTCCGCCCGGCTCCGCGGAATTGTTCGAGAGTATTGACCGGGCTGCCGCCGGCCATCAAGTAATCTTTTTACGAAACCACGGTCTGGTATGTTCCGGGGAGACGGTGCTTGCGGCGGCGCAAGCGGTGGAGGAGACTGAAGAAAACGCCAGGATTTTTTTACTGACCGGCGGACGGGGAACGCCGCTTTCCCAGGAACAATGTCAATGGTTGAAAGAGAAATACTGGACTCGGGAGTGAATCAAATGATTGGCATCGTAGCCGATGATATAACGGGAGCCAATGATATCGGGTTGATGTTTGCCAAACATGGTTATAAGACGGAAGTTTTCAGCCGTTATCAGGGATTGGATCTCGGTAAAATTGAAGCTGATGTAATAATTTTGGACACCAACAGCCGTTTGCTCGACCCTACTTCGGCCTATGCCAAGGTCTCAGCGGCTTCCAAAAGTCTATTGAATTTGAACTGCCGGTTACTGATTAAAAAGACTTGTTCTGCATTTCGCGGTAATGTCGGCGCTGAATTCGACGCCGCGCTGGATGCTGCCGGCGCTGGTTTTGCGGTTGTGGTGGCTGCTTTCCCGAAAAACGGCAGGATTACCAAAAATGGGTTGCATTATGTTCATAACCAGCTGTTGGCGGAGAGTGAGTTTCGTAATGATCCGGCCCACCCGATGCGGTTAAATGACTTACGGGAGATTATTGCCCTTCAATCCCACTATCGTACGCATTTATTGGATTATAGAGCCGTAGCCCGGGGGATCGCGGAAATCAAAAAACAGTTGGAAAAAGCTCGGCGGCAGGGTGGTTATTTGGTTTGTGACGTTACTTGCCAAGCCGATTTAAAACTCTTAGCGGAAGCTTTTGCCGCCGAGCCGTTTATCTTTGGTAGTTCGGCGCTGGCTGAGGAATTGCCGCCTTTCTGGCCGCCGCCGGTCGGTCTCTCTTTTGAGGATCTACCGCGGAGCAATTCCGGGGCGTTAATTATGGCGGGCAGTGTGACACCTCAGACCAAAATGCAAGTCGCCTATGCCAAACAAGACGGTATAGCTACGGCTGAACTTGATACACGGCTGCTCTTTACCGCTTCCGGCCGGACAGTCGAGAGCAATCGTTTGATTGATTGGGCGGTTTCCAGTTTAAAACTGGGCCTACCGGTTTTAATTTATGCCGCTCACGGGCTTGAAGATATCAAGGCAACCTATCAAGAAGCTGAACACGCCGGTGTTACCCATTTAGAAGCTAACCGGACCGTTTCCACTGTCTTAGCGGAAATCGGCCGGGAGATCGTGGAACTGGCAGGAGTGAAACGATTAATTGTAGCCGGAGGGGAGACTTCGAATGATGTCTGCCGTCATTTAGGAATAATCGGAAATTTAGTCCTAAAAGAAATTCAGCCGGGCTTACCTTCCGGGCTTTCCCGTGGCCGGCATGAATTATTGGTGGTCTTAAAATCCGGCGGCTTCGGTTCGGCTGATTTTTTTCTGAAAGCATTGGAACATTTAGAACGATTATAAAAGGATGATCCTAATTGGAAAAAATACTGGTCACTCTGATAATTGCATTTATAGGTGGTTTGATTGGAATAAAACTTAGGATACCTGCCGGAGCCTTAGTAGGGGCAATGGTTTTGGTAGCCATATATAACATCTTCAATGGAAAGGCTGATATTCCGGCTAATTTCAGACTGGTTGCCCAGGTAATTGTCGGCGGGTTAATCGGGTTAAATTTTACTAAGGAATCGGTTTACGGTTTGAGAGACCTGATTGGACCGGCTCTTGTTTTAGCAGTCGGGTTAGTGGTAAGTTGTGTAATGCTGGGTTTTTTGATTTCGAAATTAACGGGTGTGGACTTAATAACCGCCATGTTTAGCTGTGCTCCGGGAGGAATAGCCGATATGACATTGATATCCGAAGCTTATGGCGCTAATATTTCCAAGGTTGCGTTGTTGCATTTTGTCAGGTTAATCACTGTGATAACCATCCTCCCTTTAATAATAAAGTTCTTTACCAAAATAGCAAATTGAGGAGTGAGCAAAGATGCTCTATTTAAAAGAGCGGCCTTTTTTACCGGGAGCGGTCTGGCATACGCTTTTCGCTAAATCGGGGCTTAATACCGTTGAATCCACCAAAGCCTTGGTTAATGATTCCTTTTTTGGGGCGATTGAGGGTAACTGGCAGGCGGGAGGGATTGAACGAGAAGAGTTAAAACAGATATTTCAAATTGGATTGGTGGAGCCGATTTTTTGTATCGGCGGCATCATGCGTCGTCAATCAATTAACCCCCATGATTTCGACCGTGAAAACCGGGAACGTTCCTTGAGGCGACTTGAGAAATTGATCGACCAGGCCTATGCGCTTAACGCCAAGCAGATTGTCTTATGCAGCGGGTCCGATGTTGGCCCGGAACGAAGAGAATCGGCCAAAGAAATATTTGCGGAAACCTTAAGCCATCTCTGCCGTTATGCTGTCGAACATGCTCCCGCGGAGCCGTTATGGTTGGGATTGGAACACTTTGACCGGGAGTTTGATCAAAAAAGATTATTAGGACCTTCGGCCGAAACCGCCGCCTTCATCGACGAATTAGCCAGGGACCATTTTAATATTGGAATCACCCTTGATTTAAGTCATCTCAAACAATTGGGAGAAGAGATCCGCCCGGCCGTCCGGGCCGTAAAAAGACATTTAATCCATGTCCATATCGCCAATTGTGGAGTTGACCCCCGTTACCCCGAATTATGCGGAGATACTCATCCCCGTTTTGGGATTGAGGGTGGGGCGGTTACCGTAGAAGATGTCATCACTTTTCTTGATGAAATTGCGAACCAAGCATATTTATCAAAAAAGGTTCCGACCCGGTTACCGGTGATCAGCTTTGAGATCAAACCGGTGGCCGGAGAGGATCCGTTGGGATTAATCGCTAATGGTAAGCGGGTCTTGGCGGAAGCGGTGCAACGAATTAACCAAACATAAACGGTATTAACGTATACGGTATTACGATATTCTCATAACCTGAATCTCCGCAAAAACGATTAACAGTTGAAAAGGAGCTAAGTAGATGAACAATGACAAACAGTGGTCGATCGGTTTGGTTCACGGCATTCCGGGAGTTATCCCGCTGATGGATCGGTTAGTCCGGGAAGCATGCCCTGGAGTAACGGTCTTCAATTTACTTCATGAAGGAATCTTTCTTGAAGTGGTAAGGGCGGGTAAAATGACTCCAGTTCACCTCCGCCGGACAGCCAACTTCCTTGCCAGCGCCGAGGAATCAGGCGCCTCCCTCATTTTGCTTACTGGCACCACAATGACACCAGCGGTTAATACCGCCAGGCAAATGGTCTCGGTTCCTTTACTGCGAATCGATGAAGCAATGGCCGAGGCGGTAGTCGGAAAAGGCGGTAAAATCGGGCTGGTTGCATCGGAAGAAGCAACCTTGGAACCAAGTACCCGGATTTTAAAGATCAAAGCGGATGAGGCGGGAAAAAAGGTGGAGATCGCTACCGAAGTTGCACCCCAAGCCATGCTTTTATTCCGTGAAGGAAGAGTAGCCGAACATGATGCCCTCGTTCTGGAAAAGGTAAAATCCCTGGAAGGCAAAGTTGATGTAATCGTACTCGCCCAAGTTTCAATGTACGGAGTATTGGCTCAGGCTAAGAAACTTATCAAGACACCGGTCTTTGCTTCGCCGGAGTTAGCGGCGGCTAGGGTCCGGCAAGTTTTAACCGGACTTGGCTGGAATCAGGATCAGGTGAATTAAGATGAAGACCATTGCGATTACTATGGGAGATCCCGCGGGTGTCGGCGCGGAAGTCATCGTCAAGGCACTGGCAAATCTGGATATAGCTCCAGTCCGGTTCATTGTAATAGGGGACTGCCGCTTTCTTAACCAAGCTATCCAGCTGACCGGAGTTAACCTGCATACACAGGCTATCAAAACAGTTGGCGAATTAAGTGTTGAACCTGGGGCGATTCCAGTGCTCGATCTCGAAAATGCGAATCCCGGGATTATTCCTACGGGCATAGTCACTGCGGAAGCCGGCAAGGCGGCATATCAATATTTGGAATCGGCAGTTTCATTAGCTTTAGCCAAGGAAGTCGCCGCAATTGTTACAGCGCCGCTTAATAAAGCTGCTTTGAATTTAGGAGGTCACCATTTTAACGGCCATACTGAAATTTTGGCTCAGCTTACCGGAACTCAAAATTACGCCATGATGCTGGTCGAAGATGGTTTGCGGGTGGTACATGTTACCACACATGTGGCGCTTAGGAAAGCATGCGATTTGGTTACCAAGGAGCGGGTCTATCGTGTAATTCACTTGGCTTGCCATGCCGGAAAGCAACTCGGGTTAGCTGATCCATTCATTGGAGTAGCTGGTTTGAATCCGCATGCCGGTGAGGGAGGGTTATTCGGGGATGAAGAGATTGAGCAAATCATTCCGGCGATTGAAGCAGCCAAACAAGATGGGATCAAGGCCGAAGGACCGATTCCACCGGACACGGTTTTTGTAAAAACCCGCTGCGGAATTTATGATTTCGCGGTAGCGATGTATCACGATCAAGGGCATATCCCGGTAAAGATGGCCGGTTTTACCATGAATTCAAGCGGGGATCGCGGGTTGGAAGTCTCCGGTGTCAATGTGACTTTAGGTTTACCAATCATTCGGACATCGGTGGATCATGGTACGGCGTTTGATCAGGCCGGTAAAGGTACGGCAAGCGCCCGCAGTATGATCGATGCGATAAAATTAGCCATTAAATTATCCGGGGATGCTTAATAAGATGTGAATGGTCTTCACCAATGATTTTAAAGGGAATAAAGGTTTTCAGTAACAACACTTAATGTTGGCTACATTTTTTGCTCGAGGTAAATGTAAAGATGTCAATTTTTAAACCTCCTCAAAAAAATTTATTATCGGTAGAAGTCATGAACCGAATCATTGATGCAATTGCTGTAGGGGAACTTAATCCGGGCGATCATATCACCGAGCAGTATATCGCCGCGAAGATGGAGATTAGTCGAGCTCCCATACGAGAAGCTATTCGAGAATTAGCCAGCCAGGGTATTATCCGTTTATTGCCAAGAAAGGGAGCTTATATTGCGCCGTTATTTCCCCAGGACATCAAAGAAGCTTATATTTTGAGAAGTTGTCTGGAGGGACTCGCCGCTGAGTTGGCTACTAAAAGGTTAACCCGTGAGGACCTTATGGCTCTCGAAAGTTTTACCAAGAAGATGGAACAGGCTGCCATTGATGATAACTCGGCGGTATATGTAGAGAATGATTTGAAGTTTCATGACTTGATTGCAGAACGGAGTGGACATTATCGACTAATCAAAATGATTGAAGGAGTTAGAGTACAAACCCGCTTATTGATGAGTATGTCAAAATGTCATTCGATTTCTCAGACTGATGAAAGTTCTCATCAACTGATTATTGAAGCGTTAAACGCACGCAATGCGGAACTTGCCGAACAGAGGATGCGCCAACATATTAGAGTAATGGGAAACCGTCTTTTAAATCATCTGGAGGCCAATTAAATGGATGTTAAATCGATCAAAGGATCTTAATGCAACATATTAAAATGAGGTGAATATCATGAGTGAACCGACTGCAATTATTACAGAGTTAGAACAAAGAGCGAACCGTCTACGGATTAATGTGGTCAAGATGATCGCTAAATCAGGTCAGGGACATGCCGGTGGTTCGATGTCAGTTGCGGAAATCCTTGCGGTTTTATACTTTCATCAGATGCGGCTTGACCGGAACAACCCGGATTGGGAAGACCGCGATCGGCTGGTTCTTTCGAAAGGTCACGCCAGTCCGGCATTATATTCAGTCTTGGCCGAGATCGGGTATATTTCAAAGGAACTGCTCTCCACTTTGCATAAGATTGACAGTCCATTGCAAATGCACCCTGAATATAAGCTTTGCCCGGGAATTGAAATGAGTTCGGGCGCGTTAGGGCAAGGCTTATCTGCGGGGGTCGGGATGGCCCTCGGTTCCCGCATTACCGGCAAAGATTTTCGGGTGTATGTAATTGTGGGTGATGGCGAATCGGCTGAAGGGCAGATTTGGGAGGCCGCGATGTGCGCCGCAAAATATCAACTTGATAATTTGGTAGCGGTATTGGATTATAACAAATTGTCACTTACGGGCCGGGTAAATGAGGTAATGCCGCTGGAACCGCTTTACGAAAAATGGAATGCTTTCGGCTGGCATGTTATCGAAGTTAACGGCCACTCGGTAACCCAATTGGTGAACGCGTTTGATGAAGCGAGAACAATCAAGGGGAAACCCAGCTTTATCATCGCTCATACCGTGAAAGGACGCGGCATCCCATTTTACGAGGATAAGGCGGAAAGTCATGCGGTGTTTATGTCTCCGGAGCAAGCCAGGGAGGCGCTGAACAATTTAGGCTGTTCCGAAGGGGAGATTGAAGAAACTCTATCTAAAATACATAAATAAGGAGAGAAAAACAATGATCAATAAGGTTGCGCCGCGGGACGTTTTGGGTGATATTTTGGCGGAATTGGGCACGGTTAATGAAAAAATCGTTGTTTTGGATGCTGACTACTATACGGCTTCGAAGACAGCTGCATTTCGAAAAAAATTTCCCGACCGTTTTATTCAGGTCGGAATTGCCGAGCAAAATATGATGGGAGTTGCCGCAGGCTTAGCTACTCTTGGATTAATTCCTTATGTTTCTACTCTGGCTACCTTTTGTTCCCGGCGGGCCTGTGACCAAGTCACTACTTCAATTGCGATCTCCGGACTTAACGTCAAAATATTAGCGGTCTATACCGGGCTGTTTGTCGGGAAAAACGGAGCTTCTCATCAAGCCCTCGAAGATTTGGCAATTATGCGTTCCATCGCCAGGATGGCGGTTCTCCAACCGGTTAATGCCGTTGAAACCGCCCAGATTGTCAGATTTGCCGCAGAATATGAAGGGCCGATGTATATTCGGATCGCTCGGGATCCTTCTACGGTGGAACTTCCCGAGGACTACCGGTTTCAACTGGGAAAAGCCTTAACTTTAAAAGAAGGTAAAGATCTTACGATTATTAGTTGCGGAGAAGTTGTCGAGGACGTGATTGCCGCCGCCGCTATTTTGGAAAAACAGGGAATATATCCCCGGTTAATTAATATGAGTTCGATTAAACCGCTGGATGAGGAAGCAATTATCAAAGCGGCGGTTGAAACCGGCCGGATTGTAACGGTTGAAAATCATAATATTTTAGCGGGATTGGGTTCGGCTGTAGCCGAAGTTGTTTCCGAGCATTATCCGGTTAAGGTAAAACGATTGGGAATTCGTGACCGGTTCGGCCGGTCCGGGACCAACGATGAAATGAAGGCTTGGTTTGGACTGCGCGCTGAAGATATTGCTGATGACATTGTCACATTTTTAGGAGATTACCATGTTTGACAAAGAACGCGAAATCAGTTTGGATTTAGTCAGAGTTACCGAGGCTGCCGCATTGATGGCCGGTCGCTATATGGGAAACGGCAATAAGGAATTGGTTGACGGGGCTGCTGTGGATGCCATGAGGGGTATGTTGGAGTTAATGAATTTTAACGGAACGGTAGTAATTGGCGAAGGTGAGAAAGATAAGGCTCCGATGTTGTATATTGGTGAAAAAGTCGGCAGGGAAGATGGAGATTTCGAAGCGGATATCGCGGTTGATCCGGTTGAAGGAACCCGATTGGTAGCTAATGGACTTCCTAATGCTCTTTCTATTATTGTTCTAACGAGTAAAGGCAGTTTAGCGCCGATCCCTGCCTATTACATGGAGAAGATAATTGTCGGTCCGGAAGCGAAGGGTTATATTGATTTGAATGCTCCGGTCCGTGAAAATCTTCGGGTAATTGCCGCATCAATGGGTAAAAAAGTGCGGGATTTAACTGTTACTGTTCTTGAGCGGCCACGCCATCAGAAGTTGATTCAAGAAGTGCGTGAAACGGGAGCCCGGGTCCGGTTGATTACCGATGGTGATGTTGGCGCCGGAATAGCGACCTGTTTAGACAAAGGCGTCGATGTCGTAATGGGTATAGGCGGCGCAACCGAAGGGGTATTAACTGCAGTGGCTATCAAATGTATGAACGGGGATTTTCAAGCTCGAATTTGGCCGCATAATCCAGATGAAAAAGAAAAAATACTTCAAAAAACCAGTGAAAAGGAATTAACGAAAATTTATTCCGCGGATGATTTGGCAAAAGGTGATAGTATGATTTTTGTCGCAACTGGAGTAACCGATGGAGATCTTCTTCACGGAGTAAGGTATCACGGTAATTTTATTACTACCGATTCAATTGTGATGCGGATGCGAACCGGTTCAGTTCGCCGGATTGAAACTACTCATAACTTGAATCGAAAGACAATACGTTCAAAAAGAAATGGTCGCGAGATACCAATTTAACAAATTCTGCTAAATCTTCGTATCTGAAAAGTTGAAGTTGCTGCTAAACAAATGGCTAAAAGTAACGAAAAGTGATTGATGTTGTTATGATATTGCCAGCTTTAGGGAAAAAGTGCGGATTATCAGGAGCAAAGTTCAGCGAATACTCAGGAAAAATGACAGCACAGTTTTTGTAGTTATTGAACATAATTAAATTCATGAATTTAAGCTATCAATAAGGGAGATGCAATGAAAATGAACTCCGTCTTTTTTCAAGAAAAAAAAGTATATCCGACCAAGGTTGTATGTGCAGGTCGTAATTATCTAGATCATATTAAGGAACTTAACAATCAAACTCCCGATGAAATTGTCCTCTTTATGAAGCCAAATTCAGCAATTGGCCCGCAATTGATACTGCCTGCCGCGAAGTGCCGTTATGAAGGAGAAATAACTTTTATTTTTGAAAATGGCATTATTGGCGGAGTTGGTTTTGGAATTGATCTTACTCTGACGGACGTTCAAAACCGACTAAAAGATAAAGGCTTTCCATGGGAAAAATCAAAAAGTTTTAATAATTCCGCAGTTTTTACTGATTTCGTTCCGTTTCGAAATTTAGAAAACCTGCATCTACAGTTATGGGTAAATGGTGAATTAAGACAAGCTGCGGGAGTTTCTTCGATGATAACGAAACCATCGGAATTAATCGAAGAAGTAAATGACCATTTTACTCTGGATGATTACGATTTATTGATGACGGGTACACCCAAGGGAGTTGCAACAATTAATAGAGGGGAACATTATAAGGGAATGATTTTTGAGGACGACCAACTCTTGGTTGAAAAAGAGTGGCATGTTATTTAATTAAAAGGTTTAAAGATTTATGGTTAATGATTTTAAAGAGGTGAATTATTATGCAAATATCTAACGTCCATCCGGAAAGGTTGAAACGATTTGTCGCCCTTGTCTATAACGCATTTGGGGTACCGGAAGATGATGCCAACCTTGTTGCAGATAGTTTAGTGCAGGCAGATCTCTGGGGACATCAATCGCATGGTGTATTACGTCTATCCTGGTATCTGGAGCGTTTGCGGCGCGGTGTAATGCGAGCGGTGACGCAACCTGAATTTGTTTTGGATGCCGGAGCTGTTGCGGTAATTGACGGACAGGATGGCATCGGTCAGGTTTTGGCCGCTATAGTAGCGCGTGAGGCTATTAACCGGGCGAAATCCCATGGTATCGGTGCTGTTGCCATACGTAATTCCAACCATTTCGGCACTTGCATGTATTTTACTTTAATGGCGCCGCGGGAGGGTTGTGTAGGTTTCCTGACGACCAACGGCGGACCGGCGATTGCTCCTTGGGGGGGATGAAAAAGACTGTCGGCACCAATCCATGGTCAATCGCCGCGCCGGCGGGACGGTACGCGCCTATGGCGCTTGATATTGCCAACACTGCCGTGGCGCGCGGCAAGATTTACTTAGCAAGGAATAAACATGAGCAAATACCTCTGGGATGGGCTTTAAATGCTGCCGGGGAGCCGACCACCGATCCCCAGGAGGCGATTGACGGAATCATTCTGCCTATGGCCGGACATAAAGGTTATGCCATCGGAGTAATGATGGATATGCTTTCCGGTGTATTGACCGGAAGCAAGTGGGGTCCGGGCGTGAACGGACCTTACCATTATGATAAAAAGAGTGGCGCCGGTCATTTTATGATTGCAATCAATATTGAAGCTTTTCGCCCATTGGCCGAGTTTAACGCCGCCATGGAGGAAATGGTTGCTTCACTTAAGTCGGTACCGTTAGCCAAGGGACATGAGGAGGTGTTCTATCCTGGTGAATTGGAGGCTCGCAATGAGCTGCGCTATCGGGAAGAGGGATTGCAATTTCCCCAGGATACGATTAATGATTTAATCAAAGTTGCCCGTGAACTTGGACTCGAGTCAGAATTACCGTTCTGAATTTATGCAAACTAATCTTTGTTCGATAGGGCCATGGAGGTATTAGAGATGGTGATACGGGCTTATCGTTTATTGTTGGCTCCATTTCTAAAGTTAAAAGTATTTCAACAGATTATGGTGATAGTGATTTTAGTCTCGGTTTTCTTGGGTATTCAAGGCTATTTGGGAATTCGTATTATTAACCAATGAAAAGATATTCGAACGTTTGAGTAGTATGTTGTCGCGGATTGAGTCGGTAGCTTTGTCCGCCAGACGGACGGCTGATAGTAGTGAAAATGTGACGACCAGTGTAAACATTATCGCCGCTTTGAGACAGGAAAACATGGAAGGTTGTAGCGTGAAAAATAATGTAAAAAAGGCGCAATAAACTAAGGGCCTCTAAAGAGCTAAAAAAAACAAGCCTTAGTTTAAGCTACAGAGAGGCAAGAGAGGGGGAGGAAAGCGCAAGACTAACTGCTGCAGTACAAAATAAAAAATAAGGAGGGAGGAAATGAAAAAGTTTATGACGGTTTTGTTAGTAACTTTGATGGTTTTTGGTCTAATTGGGTTTAGCGGCGTCGCACAGTTGCAGGCTGCCGGTGAAATTGTCGGCATAACCGCCGGCGCCGAGATTTTCCCGGTCTATCATCAAATCTCCTATCTTGCTATTCAATATAGCGAGAAAGTCGTTGCCCCGGGAATCAATGGCTATAGCGTCGTTGACTTTGCCACCGCAAAGATGAAGGAAGATTATGACCGTCGTCCTTTCAGCGTTGCCCCGCTCACCGCGGTTTACACCAATAATAGTCCGGCAAAGCGGGACGATAAAAAGTCCGTCTCTGGAAAGTACGTTATTATCGAATTAGAGCCCACCAAGGTTTGTATTTTTGAGGATGGCTGGTATAAACCCAATCATAACGCGGGACTTTGTACCTGGAGATTAGTCGGTGAACAGTGTGAATGGCGCCGGATCGATTTTTCGGACCTGAAAATCACCCAGAAGGTCGATGTTAAAAACGCCGCCGGTAAGGTGGTAGTGTCCGCCGGATTACTCCCGACGCTGAACGCGGCCGATGTCTCTACCCCTGATTTGGACAGATTTAAAAACATGTCAATCAAATCGCGCAATGGTAAGAGCAATATCTATTTTACATTCTATGTTCCGAAAAACTACGACCCCTCGAAAAAATACCCCCTGATATTCAATTCTACCGGAAATGGCGGCCGACTCAATTATAAACAGAAGGACGCTAAAGGAAACTTAGTCAACATCGGCGCTGTAGTCAGCCGTGACGGCGTCGCGCTGGCATTTTCGAAATATGAACCGGATTCGATCATCGTTTCGCCGCAGATTTGGAGAAACGAGCCCAAAGAATGGGGTGTCGATTATGTTGATGATGGCCTCTACTTGATTGAATATATTGAGAAAAACTACTCCATCGATAAAAGCCGCGTTTATGGCTTTAGCAGCTCATTTGGCGGTATGTTGGTGAGCCAGATGATGGCAAAAAACGCTTCGGTCTTTACCGCGTATGTGCAGTGCAATAGTACCTGGGTGCTTCCCGGTCTTGAGGGCGGAGATTCTTTTATCAATGTCTACAATAAGGACGCTAGCAAGAATTTCGTCGGGGAGAATTGGTACAGTATCCAGAAAATTATGAAGGAAGCCCGTCTGCCAAAGGGGTCCTATGAAAAGGGTAAAGAAGCGATGCAAGATGTTGTAAAGAATAAGGTCTCGGTATGGGTCTGGCATGCGGTAAACGATGAATCGATTCCGTTCTTAAATGGATACACCACCTATGAACTGCTCCGCGAGTTGTATGCCGAGAAAGGACTTTCGGCGGAAGAGATTAGTAAACTGGTACATGTCACGGTGCTGGACGACCAAGAATATTTCAGCCTGGGTATCGCGGAACGCCATCAAGCGTCCAAAGTAGCCGTTTTGCATCGGGAGATGTTTGATTGGTTGTTTCAACAAGTAAAGTAATAAAGCCATAATTTATTCTTTTATAGCACCAAAATGGAGTTTAAAACCCTGTCTGAAACGGAAGTTTCGGGCAGGGTCGCCATCATGGAGGAAATGATTGTTTCACTTAAGTCAGTGCCGTTGACCAGGGGTTATGAAGAAGTGCTCTATCCTGGTGAATTGGAGGCTCGCAATGAGCTGCGCTATCGGGAAGAGGGATTGCAATTTCTCCAGGATACGATTAATGATTTAATCAAAGTTGCCCGTGAACTTGGACTTGAGTCAGAGTTACCGCTCTGAATTTATGCAAACTAATCTTTGTTCGATAGGGCTATGGAGGTATTAAAGATGGTGATACGGGCTATCGTTTATTGTTGGCTCCATTTCTAAAGTTAAAAGTATTTCAACAGATTATGGTGATAGTGGTTTTAATGTCAATTTTCTTGGGTATTCAAGGCTATTTGGGAATTCGTAATATCAACCAAATGCAACAAGTATCGGAAGATATATTTTCTCAGAGTTTACAGGGTGTGGTGGAATTTCAAAAAATACAAAATGAGTTTAATGAATTTCAGAACAAATACTTAGCGGACCTGATCCAGGATGAAAAGCAAGCGCCAATTTATTTTAATACTTTGCAAAATTTAATGGAAGGGAAATTGTTTACTTTAAAAAAGGTATATCCGTTTCCGGAATTGTTTAGAGATATTGAAGTTGGCATGGCAAGGATTGGAGAAATTGTAAGACAGCCTGTAAATAGCATCGAGAATTATAGACAAGTTGAGCGGGAAATAATGGCAATCAAGTCCATAACTTTAGAAATGAATGGCAAAGTCATGAATTCTACCATCAAATCCATGTCGTTGGGAAATAATCTTTCCAATACCTCAAGGCGCAATACATTGTTAATTTTATTTTCGGGAGCTTTGCTCTCGACCTTGATCGGTCTATTGATTGCTTCGTTCATTGCCAGTCCGTTAAAAATGGTGGGGAGCACGGCCAATGCCTTAGCCGCTGGAGATTTATCCAAAGATATTACTGCAATTGGTTCGATTCAGGTTGGCAGGGTAGTAGAAAGCCTGAATATAGCTATCAGGAGTTTACGGAATTTGGTGATCGATATTAATGAACAATCACAAATATTATATAACGCTAGTCAGGAATTAAAGTTCGCTTCGTTTGAATCGGGCCGATCAGCCGCTGACGTTGCCAAAGTAATGGAAGAATTGGCCAAGGCCGCCACGGAAGAAGGCAACCAGCTTAATCAAGCGGTTAAAACAGTTAGTTATTTAGCGGGGTTGGTACACCAGGTTTCGACAGAGGTGAAAAGCATTACCATGAATTCCGAAGAGGTAGCCACTTCCGCAAAGGCGGGGAAAACAGTTACCGGGGATATTGCCCAAGAGATTGTCAAAATCTATGATTCGACCAAAAAAGTGATGGGAGTAATTAATGAGCTAAACCATACTTCGGAAGAAATTGGAGAAACCACCTCAATTATTCAAGGAATCGCCGAACAGACCACTCTGCTAGCGTTGAACGCATCCATTGAGGCGGCGCGGGCCGGCGAATCCGGAAAAGGTTTTGCGGTAGTCGCCACCGAAACGGGAAAACTGGCTGAACAATCGAAACAAGCGGCCCAACTTATTACCGACTCGGTTGAAAAAATTAAAACCAGAACCAAATTAGCTGTCCAAACAATTAATAGCAGCATGGAGACTGTGGAGTCCGGTAAGAAGTTAACCGCTGAAGCCACTATCACTTTTGAAAAGATATTCGAACGCTTGAATAGTATGTTGTCGCGGATCGAGTCGGTAGCCTTATCCGCCAGACAGATGGCTGATAATAGTGAAGACGTGATGACCAGTGTAAACAGTATCGCCGCTTTGAGACAGGAAAGCATGGCAATCACGGAGGAAGTCTCCGCCACAGCCGAAGAGCAAAGCGCTTCCGCGGAAGAAGTAACAGCCCTTGCAGATAACTTAGAAAGCGTTGCAGCTCAGTTAAAAAAGTCTGTTTCGACTTTCAAAGTAAGTTAAAAAAGGTGACCAAACTATATAGGGTTTTTCCAGGTCGTCAAGGGGCGAACATATCCTCCCGGGATGGCGATTTATTAAGCTTACCGGTCCGGTATCCTTGTGTGTCTTGCAAATTGTAGTCCTCTTTCAGGACTCCAAAAACCCTTTCGACTTGAATGAAACGGTTGACTCTTAACAGAATCCTTCTTCTGAGGTGATGTTTTCATAGGAAACCTGACATTTTTCGATAAACTTTTTGGATACCTGCATTTGCCGGTTGCCTTTTGCTTTAGTACATTCGGTTTTACAGGGACAGCCCATATTTTAATTTAATTTTTTCCTACCGTATCTTTTAAAGCTTTCCCCACTTTAAATACAGGAATTTTACGAGCGACCCGTTTTTTAACTTCGAAACTGCCGAAATCGATACCGTTATCAACGCCGTTAGTGGAGCGCTTGCCAAAGGTAGCCCGTGATGAATTGATGCGGCTGAAAGGTGCCGGGTTTATGATGCACTAGATGTTCGGGATTTTGCCGAAGGTATCAGCCTGTGCCGAAAAGGGCGGATAGGGGAAGGATATATTAAAGGTAATCAGGCAGTTACGATCAGAGAGAATTAGGCGGCTAGAGACAGTTTTTCGAAATCATAAGGAGAAATATAGCCCTAATTTGGAGTCTAAACGAATTCTCATCTTCGTTTTTCTGCTTTCTTGTGGAGTTATAATATAAGACTATGCATTATTAAAATTTTCTAAAATATATAAACATATTTGTACCATTTCATCTTCCGTCTGCTTCATACCGCCCTGAACCCAATTTGTCAGTACGTTATAAACAGCTCCGCTCCAAAAAATCATGTCATACCTATCTTTCGCATTTTCTTCCTTGAGACCGGCGGTCATTTGTTTTGTGATTTCTTCCAGTATTATATGGCCAAAACCTGCCTGTAGCAGAACACAAAAAGATTCGGCATAAGCTTTTGTAGTAACAAATAAAGTTTTCCAGTACGATTCCTGTTCGGTGACATAGGAGAATTGTGTCATAGCTTTAATAACATCGGCTATTAAACAATGGAGTAAGGTATTTAATATATCATCTTTTGATTCATAATTGCGGTAATACGCTGTTCTTGAAACACCAGCCCGCTTTACAATTTCAGAAATCGTTATTTCATTGTATTCCTTTTCAGCCATTAACAAAATCAATGCGGACTCTATACATTCTCGCGTTATTTTATTCGACTCTTTATTGGATAAGCGCAGAATTTCTCTCTTCTTCATTTCTGAAGTTATTTCTGACATCACAATTTCTCCTCTTTTGTTCACTCCGACTGGGGTTACATTGACAATTTATTCTCTTGATGATACAGTTTTTTGCAGTTACAATTGTAACACCAAGTTAAAAGTTTGTCAATATTTCAAAGTGGAGGATATATGAAATCAATTTATATCAAGAAAAAAAGCTGCTTGCTTTGCGACGGCTGGATGTGGCCGGGACCGATCACTCCGGTTATCATGCGGAGTATGCCTATGACGCTGCCGGGAACCGGATAAGCGTTACGGATAGCGGGAATACGGTGAGGTATAACCTGGATGAGAGCGGCAATTATCAGGCCGATCCATTGAACCGGATCAATACTATCGAGCGGAATTTTGATCACGCTGCCTATACGACCGCTTATCAGTATAATAAAGCGGGATTGCTGACCCGGATTAAATATCCGGAAGCCAGCGGCTGGCTGGAGTATAGGTATAACAACTTGAATCAGTTAAATGAGGTAGTAGGTTTTACCCCATCCAACGGCATTCAATACGAAGCGGACGGCGCGTTGCAGAATATTACCTACGGAAATGGAGTCATGGCTAGTTTTCACTATGACGTCAACCGGAGGTTGAAAGATTTGGCGGCTGCCTCCGGCGTCACGGAGATTCTCGGTTTAAGTTACATTTATGACAATGCGGATAACATCAAGCAGATCATTGACAACGGCCGGATTAAGCTTTATGAGTACGATAAAAACAACCAGTTGACCAAGGCGGTTACCCCGGGAAAGCATCTGGATGCGAACCCGGTACCGGGAACATACGGGCTGAAGGAAGCGGACTACCGGGGGAGCGGCTGGATGGATTTTGCCCCCATCTTGAACGGATTGATAGGGTTGGATTATTACTCTTCAAGTATTGCGATTGATTTTGGCTCAGTGGCAGGCGGAATTAGGAAGATCTTGCTGGCGCCGGATCAAAACTATATAAGGCACCGGCTTGTTGACCGGCATTTAGGACTATATGTATCGAACGACAACATGAGTTACAGCTTAATTCCCAGAACAAGTTGGGATTATGTCAAAGACGCCAACGGGGTAATTACGATTACTTTAAAAGAAACAGTAGCCACCCGTTACTTGAAGCTGCATGTGAAGTTCGATGACAGGCATTTGAATATTAGCCCGAAGAATAAGGCCACCTTCCTGAATGAAGTGGCCAAGATGCTCCAAGTGTATCAAGAGGCTGATTCGAGAACCGAGGAGTATCAGTATGACGCGGCGGGGAACCGGAAGCTGCTAAAGGTAACCTTGGTCCGGACGACGGAATTCGCGTCGCAATACTATACCAATAGCGATCGGCTGAAGACCGACGGGAAGTATGCTTTTGTTTACGACCAAGCCGGGAATATGGTGAAGAAGGGGAATGTTTACACCATAAATGGCGATACGGTGAACTTCACCAAGACCTCCGGCGCAGGGGTCGAGTATTGGGAATATAAGTACGATCTGTTGGACCGATTGATCAAGGTTACTAAAAATGGTAATATGGTGGCAGAGTACGGATACGACCCGGAAGGTTTGCGGGTGGTTAAGAGGGCCAAGAGCGAGACGAGCCACTATGTCTTCGAAGGTACTGATCCGATCTTTGAAAAGAACATAACTACCGGGAAAATTAAGTCTTTCATTTACGCGCTTGGGAAACACTTGGCGCGAGTTGATGGGGCAATTGGGGACTCCAACGCCAAGAAGTATTGGTACGTCACGGATCACGTCGGGTCGATCAGGGCTGTTACTGATAAGGATGGCAAAAAGGTATGGAGCGCCGATTATTTCACGTTCGGGACGCAGTTTGGGAAGAGCGGTGAGACGGACTTTGAGGAGTTGCATAGCTTTACCGGGAAGGAGTATGATCCGGATACGGGGTTGCATTATTACAATGCCCGGTGGTATGATGCGGATTTGGGGAGGTTTATCAGCGAGGATCCGGTAGCGGACCCGAATAATCCGAATTTATATAGCTATTGCAACAATAACCCCGGTATATTCGTTGACCCGACGGGACTGAGTTATGGGAACCCCTCAGATCCCGGAACAATGGTAGGCCCGGTTAACCCAAGGAGCGGACGAGAGGGTAGCTCTTCATCTCCATCAACTTCTGCTGGTAAAGGCGGGAATGATGGTTCGGGCAGATCACCATCATCACAGGGAGAAGATAGTAATGAAAATGATAATAGCAATAATAACGAACTTAGTAGTCAAGTTAAAAGTGATCGAGAACAACAATTGCAAATGGATAAACAAAGGTTAGTAGATCAACGTACAATATTAGAAAATCAGCTCAGAAATACTGACCCAAGCACAGAATTGTTTAATAAATTAGCTGAGCAATATATTAAGACAAAAAATGCTATAGAATATATTAATAATCAGCTTTACGGTAAAAATCCAAGCAGAACAGAGGTAATCGATTATATAAAAGAAGAATGTGAGAGAATTGGATTACCTGTTGAAATCGGATTGGCAATTGCATGGACTGAAAGTAGGATGCAACAGTTTGATAAAAATGGGAAACCAGTAGTTAATGAAAATAAAGATAAAAATGATCAAGTAGTATCAGCAGATTGGGGAATTATGCAAATTAACGACAAAGCTTGGAAAGGAGTCTATGACTTTGATAGTATTAAAAGTAACTGGCAGTATAATGTTAGAGCTGGATTAGAAATTGCATTGGGAAATTATAATGCTGCAGTTAAAGCTGGCGAAACAAATGTAGCTCGTGCAACTTATTCAGGATATAATGCTGGTCAAAGCAATATAGGCAGGTATAGAACAGGAAATGATTCTAGAGATCAAAATTTTTGGGGAAACTATCAAAATGCACTTTGGAATAAGTAATAATAGATAAAAATATTGTTGTTATTAATTCTTGAAATATATGGAGGCAAAAGACGATGAAAATACAGATTAAAGAAATCTCGATATCCATAGGACTAATTATAGTTATTGGTTTTCTATGTATAATCTTTATGAATTCAGTTAAAACAAATTGGGTTCTTTTCTCAGATTCAATTAAAAAAAGTGCGGTGGAAACCAAAACAAATTCCTTTAAAATTACACCTGAAGAAGCAATTGAAATTATTGCAAAGAAGTATGATTTCGAAAAATCATCGTTACTTGAATATGGCGGAATAGATAAAGAGACAGGCTTTTACATTATAAATTTATCTCCAGGGGAATCAAAAGGAGCTGCTGGAAGGACGTTTTATGTTAATCCATATTCAGGTGAGGTGAAAGATCCTTTTGAAGAATTCATTAAAAGTATTAGAGAAAAGACTAATTAGTGTCCGTTGAAAAATAGCACTTGGCAACGTTGATTTTTAAACATTACCATACTTTGGACTAACGTTAAAATGACCCGAATAATACGAATCTATACTCATATTCACGCAATAACCCCTTGAGTTCTATAGATCCGACCGGGCTATGGTCTGGAGAAAGCGACCCGCTTGGGCCGGATGGCGGCTGGGGTTCTGGGTGGAATACAGGTAATACTGGCGGATTTGGGCCGGGTACAGGGCCAGGGAATCCGACAAATCCGGGTAGTCCCGGAAGTGGCGGTAATGGAGCAGGGAGGACTGGGTCGGAGACGGGACCTTCTACCGCTGAGACGCCTGAGTTAAGTGGAGGAATAAGTACGGGTGACGGTTCACCTAAAGTAACAGTAGATTTAAATCCTGACGGAACTATCAAATCAGTTGTTATAGAAGGAGATACGACTGGTTATGACGTAATAATTGAAACTAAAACTTATACAACGGCTTCAATTACGCTTCGTGACCGGGAAACAGGTTTACCGGGATATACAATTCCTGGCGAAACGGTAACTGAAACAACAGTAACTATAACGAAAAATAATCGCTCTGTGGTCGGGGAAAATTCAAATACTAGTGATACAGCTCTTAATTGGGTACAGGGCGGACTTGATGTTGCAGGGTTGATTCCCGGATTTGGCGAGGTTGCGGATGGACTAAATGCCTTGATTTCTTTAGGAAGAGGAGATTATGCCGGAGCAGCTTTATCAGCTGCGGCAATGATTCCCTTCGCGGGATGGGGGGCTGCTGGCGGGAAGTTCGCGTTGAAATATGGGGATGAAGCGGCCACATTTACAAAATCAACATTAGAAATTGGAAGGCAAATACATAAAGATTATAAATTGGGGCTTCATAATCCTGCAAAAGGATTATTTAAAGAATTCACTGGCATAAAAGGAATTCGTCCTGACTTTGTAGACTTTAATACTAGAACAATCTATGAACTAAAACCAAATAATCCAAGAGCTATTAGAGATGGTATGAAGCAGTTGGACAAATACAAAACAATGTTTGAGGAACAATTTGGCGGTATATGGAGTATGATTTTAGATACTTATTGAGGTGATTACTAATATGGAGAAAAAAGATTTTGTAAAATACTTGGATAATTTATTTAAGCCTTTTGGTTTTCAAAGAAAAGGAAATAACTGGTATGCAGAAAGTGAAGAATTAATTAAGGCAATAAATATTCGGAAGTCAAAATTTGGCAATAATTATTACTTAAATTATGGCTTTATTTTAAAGAGTCTAGATTTGCTAAATCTAGAAATGCATATTTTTAATCGTTTGGGATCTTTAAATGATGCAGAAAATCAACGAATAATGGTGCTATTGGATTTTGAACAAAGCATTGATGAAGAACAACGAAGAATAGAGTTGAGATCGTATATAGAAAAAAATATGCTTGAAGAATTTAACAGAATTAATACGGAAGCAGACTTGCTAAATGAATTAAGGAAAAGACCACACTTAAATGATATTCCAATACTGGTTAAAAAGCATTTTCATATGGAATAGATAATTATTGTAAAAAAGTCAATCTTCAAACCTTCTTGTTTGTCCGTTGAACGGGAAGATTTAAGGTTGGTAATTTTTTTATCCTTCTCGTGGGCTACAGAAATTAACCGTTGCGGGCTTATTTCCCTTTTTCTTTCATTATACGGGGTTTATCTGTCAAGAGAGAACACTTATCCTCCCGGTTAGGAGAATTCGAGGAAGAAGCCGGTCCGGTAAGTCTGTTCGATGAGGATAAATCCCTTGACAGGTCTGGATGACCCCGTTCCCCCATAAGAAAAAGGGGTGTTCGAAGATGTCCAGAATCAATCAAACCGAAATCATTGAGAAAGCTTGCCGGAGTTTGCTGAGAATGTTTGAGTCCGGGGAAATGCCGGAGGCGGTAACCCGACGTTCATTGAAGCCGGTAAATATGAAAAACCTTCAAGCAAATGGAGCTTGGGAAATAAGTTGCTGATGCTTGCGGCGGAAACTGGCGACGCCAGGGGATACGACCAGTGGCAAAAGGTCGGGCGCAATGTACGAAAGGGCGCTAAGGCGTTTTATATTTTTGGGCCATCAACCCGGAAGCTTGAAAGATAAAATGAAGCAACCGGCGAGAAAGAAGAGAAGGTTATCATCACCGGGTTCCATGTCATTCCGGTCTTCCGGTACGAGGATACTGAGGGCAAAGAATTGCCGGAAGTAAATTATGCGCTGAAGCAACTGCCGCCGCTTTACGAAGTGGCGGAGCGGTTTGGATTATCGGTCTTGTATTCGCCGATGTTGAATCGGGCTTGGGGATATTACAGCCCTGCTCAAAATAAAATTGTACTGCATACGCAGCAGGAAAAGACATTCTTTCATGAGTTGGGCCATGCCGCTCATGCCAGGTTTGGGGCCTTGAAAGGGGGACAAGATGCCGAACAGGAGATTATTGCCGAGTTTGTAGCCTGCGTGCTTTGTGATTTGTATGGCATCGAAGGCTTTGAATCCCACGCTTACCGGTATATTTCCGGCTATGCTGAAACGGAAAATCCGCAGATGGTGGTGCAAAAGATTATGAAGGTACTGGCGGAGGTGGAGAAATGCTTAAAGCTGATTTTGGAGAACGCTGATTTGGAATCGCTGAAAAGGATTATCGCTTAAACGGGGGGCGAATGCTCCCCGTTTTTGATATACAATGTACATTACGCGGTTTGGTCAAAGGTTAATATGAAGGTAACTGTAATAGGCCCGTTTCAAGTATGCATGCCAGGAAGAGGGGATATATGGTTAAGCATTGGGGCGGGAACGGAAATGGGAGACTTTGCCTAAAAAAAGACAAAAGACCACAAATGTTTGTATGTTAATCAGGAATGACAAGAAATTATTAAATGACAATATAGGAATCCATTGGATCTGTGTGGAATAATTTTATGAAAAAATAATCTGTTCTACCCAGAGTCAAAATTTTTTGCTCCTTTTCTGAAGACTAGGAATATTAGGAGACTTTTTAATGAGTAATATTATTTCATCATACATTGGATACATAATCATTGGATTCAAGAAAATAAATAAAAAATAAAGAACCTATTATTGGAGTTATCTACAATGCCTATATCTGATCAACTTCAAGACTCTATAATTAAAGCAGAGTCTATTCTCCTCGGAATATTGACGGTAAACACTACGGTTGCTGCTACTCATAAAGTAGTAGAAGTTACAGGATGGCAAAATGCAGACGCCATCAATGCACTATCGTCGTATCTTGTAGCCTTGCGCGCGAGTGTTCTCGATCAAGCCGGGAGAATCTGTTCTGAGCTTATAGAAAATAATCCAGATGATGCGACTGCTCTTCTTCGCTCAGTAGATGAAATTGTGGTACAGCCTAAACATTCGGGCGAAACGTCCGCTGATTGGAAATGTAAATGGCGCAATCCATGGATTGCTGAAGGACTTTGGCATTGTTGCTTGTGGATTGCAATGAAAAAAACTGAATTGCATACACAAGGGACCGTTATCGCTCTTGATTTTCCTCATATTTCTCCAAAAGATCATGGGCTTGATGTAACAGCAATATATGTAAAAGAAAATGGATCTTTGGGTATGTCATTTGTTGAAACAAAGGCATATCGCGACAATCCAAATGGAGCTATCAGCGATGCTGTAATTATGCTTAAGGCAATAGAGGCTGGAGAGCATGATACTCGCCTTCGACAAATGGTTACTTCTTTTCGAGCAGTAATTGATGAACCTTACAAACGACAACTTTCATCATCACTATGGAAAAATGAAAGAACATTAATTCCTAATCCGCATTACGAAGCAAAAGGAGCTTCAGTACAATGGTCCCGCAGCAGAAGAGCTTCTTTCTTGAATCTTATAGCGCCAGTTGTAATTATGCCGCATTGTGTAAACGGTTACGATGCTTTTTTTGATAAAGTTGCACATGATATGCATAGGAAAGCGCGGGAGGTTGTGCGGCGTGTATGATGAATTCGCTGAAGAACTTCTACAACAGCTTCCTCAATTAGCCGAAACAAATTGGGAGGAATGTCGACGACGGTTATCAAGGCTTTATTTCGCTATAATTCAATTACGCTTAAATGGTCCGGACCTTGGTGGCTCCCAGGATGCTGTTCTGAAGGCTAGCGATTATCTCCGGCGTCTCGCCAATGCAATTGAACAGTGCTTGTTTAATGAACCTACCTCTACCGATGAACAGATGCTCAATCGGGCTAGATCTTACGCATTCATTGCAGCAGAAGCGATTGATTTATGGTGTAGTTTTGCAAAAACTGTTCGGCAAGATTGTTCCAGGAGCGTGAATATAACCTATGCTCAAATCGAATGTGCTCTGTTATATCTGGCCAGCGATTATCAAGTAAATGCACATTGTTCTGTACCTGATTTAAATGAAGATCTTTTTTTGGAGATATATGACCTTGAGCAACGGGATCGCATAGTTGTTCGCTATCTTCAAAGTACAATTTGCGCTCTTGCCACAGGGAATCTTAAAGATTTTCCAAGCGTTCCAGATATAGATTATAGTCAATTTGATGCGATAATTGCAGCGCGAACTGCGATTATGGTTCGCATTGGTTCTTTGATTAAATCCTATGGCGATTGGTTGATTGGACAAAATGCGGAAAATGAAGTTGAGCAAGGATTACAACGCCTTTTAACACAGTTGAAGCCGACTTCAAGCATCTTCTCTAGTGGCCAATTTGCGGATTTATTACATCTCTGCACTTTACTAATATATGTTATCCGCGCAAGCTCGCCATTATCGGTAATGCATCATTTACTGCGTCAAGCATTAGATGCGGAAGCCAGCATTTATTATGAGCGATATTTGGCTTCTCGTGCCTCTCGACGTCCTTTTTTTTGGCCATCGGCAAAAGAATATGTAATGCAAGCATTTCCAGGCCCATGCTCTGATGCTGTTGTTGTTGTGCCGACCGGAAGCGGCAAGAGTTTTCTGGCTGAGTTGGCATGTAGTCAAGCCATGCAGAACGGATGGGTATTGTATCTTGCACCAACCAATGCTTTAGTTAATCAGGTTCAACGTGATTTGAGGTCTGCATTTGAACCATTTGATGAAGCGCAGATACTCTCTTTCATCGGGGGTCAAGAGTATACGAGCTTGGATGGTGAATACCTTGATGCGCCATCAAATATGTCTGTAGCAGTAATGACGCCAGAAAAGTGCGCCATGGTGTGCAGGATTAATCCTGACGTTTTTTTGAACTGTCAACTTTGTATCGTTGATGAGTTTCATTTAATCAATGATGAGAATAGGGGCATTACGCTAGATCTTTGTTTGGCTCAAATTCTTACAATCAATCCGGAGACTCATCTTCTTTTGATGTCGGCAATGGTATCCAATGGACGCGACGTGAAAGCGTGGTTACAGAGTTTACGAAATGGACAAGAGGTATCTCTAATACAGGTGCCTTGGCGCCCATGCCGGACATTGCGTAGTTTATTGATTGTTGATAATGAAAAAACTAGAGAAGCTTTTATTGCTGCAAAGTCGAATTTTAGTTTATTACCAGCTTCCAGGAAGAATGTGGAATTTGACGCTCCATTGGGATTGTTGGGCGGGATGCGCTTGCAATGGAATGCTGAGGGAAACATAGAAGATTATGTTTCCGTTCCTATACCAGTTACTTTTAAGGCTAAAGCAAAACGAAACTCTCAAGATATTGATTGGACTGGTTGGAAAAATACTGCCGGCAGGCAATTGTCCGAGATACTTTATCGAAAGGGCTCAAGTGTATTATGCTTCATCCTTACAAGTAAACATCATGTATTCAGTTGTGCAGAAAATAGTGATTTAGATTGTGAGATTGATTTAGATCAGCATACGTGTGCGTTGCTTAATTTAGCGGATATTGAGCTTGGAGTCTCTTCAAAAGTCGGTGACTTGCTTCGAAAAGGCATAGGCGTTCATTCAAGCGCAATGCTGGAAACAGAGCAGGCGGCGGTAGAAAGAAGCTTTCGAAATAGGTATATTGGGCTTCTTTTCGCTACGCCAACTTTGGCGCAAGGCCTTAACTTGCCAGCAGATGTAGTTATAGTTGCAGGATCTTCGCTTGGCGACGCTCGACAAGCAGCGGATAATATGCATGGGGTTCGCAGTTCAGATGCAACTATTCTTAATGCTTTTGGACGTGCGGGGCGAGCAATGGTTGCAAATCATGGCCTTGCAATATTGGTTTCGGATAATCCGTTTAGTGGACCTTTACGGGAAGGTATTGGCATAGGAAGCGTCATTAAGAGGTATCGACTAATGAGCGGTTCAGATAGATGTGTTCAAATTGCTTCACCAATAGCATCTTTTATAGAGCGTCTGACTCCGGAGGCGCCCTTAAATGCGTTTACTGCCGAAGAATTTGAATTAGTTGCCCAACTTGGGGGAGAGAATGCTCAAAATGTTGATGTTCTTAACCATACATTCGGAGCTTATCTTGCTCAAAGACGACAAGAAGGACTATCAGTTGAAGCTGCTGCTGGACGAATTAAAAATATTGAAATGAGTCTTCTTCAAGAATATGAAATGCCAGAATGGATGCCGATGGCGGCAATGAAGGGCGGCATTGATTTACTAACATGTTGGCGATTGTGGAAAGGGTTAACTAATTGTCGCGAATTTATCGAAGATAATAGAACAACTACTATGGAAGGCTGTTTACAGATCTTTATTCAAGCGATGAGTTGGATGCCGCCAAAAGATATTCGTAAAATTTTGCCAGTCGAAGTGCGCAAGATGAATACTGTCCTTGATAGAATGTTAGAAAAAATTGGTGAAAATGAATTTGCAGTAGACTGGGAATTTCCGGATGATTGGGCGGAGTTATGGACAGAGTTGTCCAATTTAGTATGGATGTATATGAACGGGAGTACTTATGCAGAGATAGCGGCGACGTATCTGAAAATAGAGATTGAAGAAATAGATGGAAAAAGGAGCCAAGGACAGGCTCCTATCCCTGCCCTTTTCTCATTTGTAGGCTATGTTATGCATCATTTGTCCTTATTCGCCGGTGCATTATTGGTCATTCTTGAAGAATCAGATCACTTAGGTGAACAATTAGGAGAAATGCCGCTATTACCACTCTGTATTCGAAATGGGTGCTGTAATCGCGATTCATTGGCGTGGTTTAGATATGGCTATCGAAACAGGATTGTTGCACATGAGTTTGCACGAATTTTTCCGATCCCTGAAGAAATTCAAGAAGATAGTGAGGTTAAACTGTGGGTGAAGCGATGTCGAAAAGAATGGCTTAATGAGGAAGCGAATGGAGAGGACCCTTTGGTTTTACGAAGTGTTAGAATAATTATAAGTTAAGCGTTCCGACGTCTTAAAGGGGGATTTTTCAAAACATGAAGGTAATTTATAAAATCACCTATCCAAACGGCAAAATCTATATCGGAAAAGATTTAACCGGTACGTTGAATTATTATGGAAGCGCCAATAGCAAACTTATAGAAACGGACTTCACCTTAGAGCAAATACGAAACTTCACGATACAGAAGGAAATTCTATGGGAGTCTGATAATGCTAATGCTAATGATAAAGAAGTCGCCCTAAAGGAAGTTGAGTATATAAAAGCTTTCGATTCGAATAATCCCGCTATCGGATATAATCGATGGCCCAAATATACTGATTCTAAATCCAAAGTTTCATTAGGCGACAAAGTGAAAGAGAGGGTGCAAAATGTCCACTAATAAAAAGGTATTACGGTTCAAGAGTGATCCCATTTTTCTCAGATCATTCGGTTCTGCAATTGCTATGAACTTTCAGAACAATTCGGGCAGCGTAGAGATTATTATGACTTTTTCGGAAATCGATAGGCTCCTCACTGCACTTCGAGAATATGAAACAACTAAACCGGAACCAAGTGCAGAAGTAACAACCGCAATTGATAAGTTAAAAGACGCTTTTTATGCGTGTGACATTGAAATGGTTCTGGATGTTCCTATCGCGCAGAATAGAGTTCTTCTTCGACCAGCAGTAATGGAAGACGAGAACTAATAAGAGGTAAATCGCCCAGTATGCTATTTTTTAGACTGCGGTAAAAGTCAAGAAAAAGAACAAAAAAATATTACGAAAAATATAGATTCAAAGAGTTAAAAGGGTACAGCAAACAAAGCTTCTCAGATGAATGCGGCTGTAAGTAAATGTAGATTAAATAAATATCATATGTAGGTCTTGACTAATGATTATTGAAATGCTAATTTTAAAATGAGTGAAGACCTACGTGTTAACCGCTCGACCCCGTACATGTTCCTGCTGACGAGGCAGAGTTCTTTTAGGGCGAGAGGCTACCATTAAGGCCTTCACTTTTTTATTGGCTATCATGGAACTCTGAGTCATGGGAACAGGGACTTGAGATATAGACACCTCCTTAGTAGACTGGCGGTTTAGACGCTCCTGTTGAGTTAAATATAATTGATTTTTAGATAAAAGAGCATAAACCAAACGTACCAGTTTACGGGCTGTGAGCGACAGCGCCCGTTTATGGGGATGGCGAGGAGTTTCCTTAAACTTTCGGTTATAGTACTCCCGGTACTCTGGATTATGGTTAATCATCGACTGGGCTGCCAAGATAAGATAATAACGTAGAAAAGCATTACCGGTCTTGGTCAAAGGAGTAATATCACCTGTAAAGTTACCGGACTGATTTTTCCTCCAGGTAAGTCCAGCATATTTAGCCAATTGGGCTTGTCCAGGGAAACGGGAGATGTCACCAATTTCAGCAATCAAACCAGCGGCTAGAACTGGTCCGATGCCCCGGACTGAAATTAAAGGGTTATGAAAATTTTCGATTAGCTTAGTGATTTTTTTATCCAACGTAGCCATATGTTTTTCAAGTAGATCTAGTTGTTGCAAAGTTTGTTTAACCAGAAGATGAACTTGTAGAGCCAACGGATTAGGAATTGGAAAAGAATCATTAGCAGCTTGATTAACTAAAGAGGTTTTCTCAGTGCCTAAGTGTCCTTTACTAAATTCGGCCAGCAACTTTTTAAGATCATCAATAGGTAGCTGGGCAAGTTCTGCCGCGGAAGTAAACTTTTTAAGTAGCTTTTTGGATGTAGCTCCGAATAAGTCCGAGAAAGGTTCAATCCGGTTCCATTCGCTGAAAGTAAGGAAGATAAAAGAACTGGCATAATTTTTTAGTTGGGAACTCATTTGACTTAAATGATAGCGAAACCGGGTGATTCTTTGAAGAGCTAATAGATCCGGATTGACAACTTGTGATTGAGGTAATCTGCCAAACCGGAGGCGATCCGCAATCACGAACGAATCTTTGGGATCGGACTTATCCATATCAGGATAGGCTTCCCGGAATTTACTGACTAGTTTTGGATTTAAGCTTAGCACTTGGGTATCGGCATCAAACTGAGTAGAGCTAAGGGTGTGAAATAAAGGGAACCAATAAAGCGCCGTCGCTTCCATGCCAATGGTTAAGGATTCGAAATTGCCGGTCTCTACCAGAAAATTTAGATGATTAGCCATTTCTATGGTTCCAGGGAGGTTATTAGCAAACCGAATGGATTTGCCGATGTCAGACCCGGCATCATCTAAACAATGCAACTGATTTTCCTTTAAACTGACATCGATACCGGCAAAGAGTTTGTTCGACAAAAGATTCACCACCTTTAAAATATTATTGAAGAAGGGTTCCCAGCATCCCTGACGAGATCAACATCCTCGCCAAAATTAGAATTCTAAGAAACAAACTGCGCGTTAGAAGTACAAGTCAGAGGAGGGGATGCACTCTAAAATAGAAGTCACCTAATGGTGCAACAAGGAGGAAAAGCATTTCCCCTAATTCATAACAAATTATGCTGGGAAAACTGTAATCTGTAAAGACGATCTGGGTTAATTTTTTAATAACAAAAATCATTTAAAATCTTTAAGGGCTTAAACACCTTTAACCTAAAGGTTAAAGTAACAAAATCAAGTTCAGTTTTTATTTTATACGAGGAGGTTTAACCTAAATGGATAAATCAGGTGTTACTAGTGTTGATAGGCAAGGGACGCAGACGGATGTGGTTGTTCATGTTAAGGAACTGCTAGCAGATCCAGGAAGTCGCATTTTGTTACACGATCTTGTTGTTCAGGAATTAAAAAAGGTAATTGAACTGACGGCCGATGATAGTTTTAATATAATTGAGCAGTCGTTTTCTGAAGCTAAATTCGCAGAGCGCTTGGCTAAATATGAGGAAATTACCAAAAACTTACGACATATTGCAGCGTGTATAGCATATTGGGGGAATGATGTACATCGAAACGTGCTTACATTGATTCATTCTCGAATTACTGATCTTTGTAAAAGCCGAAATGGTCTAGCTGTTTGGCTTTCTTTACGATGGTATCCATTGATACTAATATTATATTCTTCAGGTATTTCTGCATTGGCTGCAAGGAATCATACAAATCTTGCTGCGATATTTTCCACTAATACTCACGACCCTAACAGTTCTCAAGGACGCGTTCCACTTGTATATGCCGTTGGTAAGGCGCTTCTTGAAATGAATCAAGCAGATGGGTTTAAGACTTTACCTGAATACAAACAAAAATATGTACCTCGTAGTGAATATATTTTCAATTTGTTAAATCCGGAACTTGATGAACTATTTTTTCTTGGCCAAGATTACGAGGATTATTTCGATCAATTTGAAATTTTTCTGGCTCTAGTGAATGGTTATTATTATAAACAGAATGATGGTCACTTTTGGGCGCCATTAGGAAGGTTTACCTATAAGGCACAAAGCGATGAGCGTAATCATCCTTTTCAACGGATTCTAACAGAAGCGGAAACGCAACGTAACAATTGGCAGCCGATTCGTGCAAACTTGTTTCCAGCAGATATTGAACGCTTCGAGGAGATCGCAAGCGAACTTAAAGAGAAAATAAGCCGTCAACAATGGTATTAGACACACGAATTTCTTATTCTACGGTTGTGGCTTAAACAGGAATACTGTCTTTATTTCGATTGAAAATTTATAAGGTAAAGAAAGGGGAAAATATGCCTTGGAAATATCCTATGCGACCAAATAACCATAACCTTGAGGAATTATCAAAGCGTTTCTTTGAAAATTCATTGCCGCGAAATTGGGTTCCCAACAAGCCATCCAATGATTATGGTGTTGATTTAAGAGTAGATATCTTTGAAGATGATCTGGCTATAGGATTAGAGCTTTTAGTGCAACTTAAATCTTCCCAAAAGATGAGCGAAGGGGAAACAGAAAATATTTGCCTTTCTATTAAAACATATAACTACTTATGGGATAAGTTACAGGTCGTTATGCTTGTAAAATATATAGAAGAAGAAAATGAAGCCTATTGGCTTCTAATGAAAGATATTCCTGAACCAAACCAGGAACATCAAACTTTTACTGTCAATATCCTTAAAACCAATAAATTGAGTACTATTGATTGGAATGAAATAAAAGAATACATTCGGAGAGTTACTGATACAAAGTTGGCAGCATGGCGAGCTAATAAGCAACAAAGGTAAGAATTCAAATTTAATTTTTTAGGCCCAAGTATCAGCAAACACATGTTTCTACTTAATTATTAATTGGACATTAGTGATATTAGAATTGTTGTTGTTAAGAGGAGATATGGAAAAGGACATTTTCACAATTTGGCGAGCCCTTCGCCCGATATTGAAGAATGGTTGCACCTTCGCGGAAATAAAGGATCTCGTCGCGGCATCTGCACTACCAGTGGAGAACCTATCACATCTTCAGCAGAAGTCTCTTCCTGCAAAGGGCGCTTCGAAGAGCGAACTGTTGGACGCAGTCGATGACCTTGTTGGAGCAGAACAGAGTCCAGTGGAGGCGGTTCAACGCCTCCTCGCCGTTTTCTTAAAACAGAAGAGCCATCTTCATAGCCAAATTGCCCAATGCGTTCAAGAATTCGGATGGACCGTCGAACATGGCAAACTGCAACCCTCCGACTTCCAGGTTGAAGGGGTATCAGTTGATTTCTCGGAAGAGGTCAGGCAGTTACTCCGTACTGCTTACACGCGATACAGCCAAGGAGACTATTCAGGTGCTATGACAGCGGTATGCAGTGCGCTTGATAGTGTAACAAGTCGGATGTATGCGATTCACAGTCTCGGTAACCCGCATGGCGATTCTTATCAACAGCGTGTATCTCGTTCTTTCTCGGCTTTGGAAAAAGCGTACCGAACAAGTTTCTCTGAAGTTTCAATCGAAGAAGAAGAAATGAACAGGATGTGGCAAAACTACAAGAGCTCAATTAACCAAGCAGCCTTCGTCTTGGGGTCGTTGAGACGGAACGTAAGTGACGTGCATGGCTTGTCGAAATGTCCTCCTGCCCTCGTTCGGCATGCCATTGACTGTGGAACATTCATCATCCGGAGTATTACATTAGAGATAAATGGTGATGTACAATAATTGGATACACATGATTTTTGAAAGGTGTGCAGTATGTTTTTCAGAAACGAGTGTTTACTCATGCTATCCTTTTGGAGGGACCGCCTATGGAAGAAATTTGTAATCTTTTAACTAAGTATCAGGCTATTGATGTCGATCAGGAGATTTTAACCTTTGAGAAGCTTGTTGCGTTCTCCGCTAAGTTTTATCGAGACGTTGCGGAAATCTATGATGCAGTGACGCGGATTAGAAATACAGGCAGAAATCCTATCGGATTTGATTTTAATGACGCGGCAATTCTGGGCCTTCTGATCAGGATTTGGAAGATTTTAAAAGAGATCGTGCATTATTATGAAATCAACAACGCAGACATCATATCTTTATTGGATCGACAATTGATAGAAACAGCTGTAGTAGCGAAGTACCTTCTGGTTAGTGACGCATCAGTGATAGAAGATTACAGGAAGTGTTCATATAAGGATCGGTTGCGAATCCTAAAGGATGCTGAAATTTCACCTGACTTTTTTCAGACTCCTCCAGGGGTGAGATTGCTCAACTCTGTCAAAGATAAGATGGAAAATGAGGGATTCTCACCGGATTCATTTGAGACTCAAAGGAAAAACGGGTGGAAATTGCAGGGAAAGACTTTCTTTGACATATTCTCTGAAGTTGAGCCACCAGAGTTATATAAATTTCTCTATGGAATCCCGTCAGAATCCATCCATGGATCGTGGAATGAATCAATGGATTTCAATTTGTTCAGAAATGAAGATGGCACATTCTCCGCAAATCCGTTTTACCAAAATATTGATATTAGGTTTGTTACTCCGCTCCTGCGGCTTTGTCATGATCCCTACCTCATGTGGCTTGAGCGGATTGAAGCGAAGAACGAATATGTCGAGAAAGTTTTTGAATGGATTCGAAGTATAAACATTAGACTGTTTGATGCTTTTGAAGATGCTTATGCCGGAAAGATAGGCTAACCAATTACACGAGGACGTTATGTGAATGAAATTGGTCGCAAGGAGCACTTTACATCCTGCACGATTTGAGAATTTTGGAAAACATCATAAATGTTTAATGTTGGAAAGTTTACAGATGCTTGAAAACATAGCAGCGTATGAGGTAAGGTTCTTATGAGCAAAAATGAAAACATCTGCATTTACTTTGGTAATACGAAAAAGGAATTAACATATAAGAAGCAAGAACATGTCATTCCTGCTTCATTGGGCGGGAAAGCGAAACTGCCTCGGGGTGTAGTATCTGATCAAGCAAATGAATTTTTTTCAAAATATGAAATGAAGGCAGTAAGAAATACATTACTTTCAATAAATAGAAATAATAATGGGCCAGGAAAGCGCGGTTCTTTATCAGTAAAAAAAGTGGAAAGTCCCCAGATAAATCTCTTTGAAGTGATTGAAAATGAACAAGATAATAATTTAGATACAAAATATGCACCTGTTAGATTAGGTTTTTTGTTTTGCGGAACGGTTTATATGATACCTCAGATATTATTTTTAATAAATAATGATTGGTCTATACAATTGCCTCGAATAGTAATGGATACGATTTCTGAAAACGCATTTTCATCAACTAATGACTTCTATGTGGAATTGCATAATTTTATTTTAAATAACAGTAAGAATTATATTATTATCAACTCTGAAATAAAGAGTCAATTAAAATATATTATTATTGGAATGTATAATAACAAGTGGTTTATAAGTACATCATTAAGCGAAAAACATATTAAAAAATTTATTAGTATATTGGAACGATACCGTTTACCTGAAGAAATACCCGTCTTCCCAAGTACAGTGGCGACATATCATTATCATAATAAATTAACTGATGCGCTTGATGATAGCTTCCCTTTGATATATTTTAAAACGGCATTTAATGTGTTAGCTTTTTTTACAAATTGCGATTTCGTTTTGCAGAACCAATTTGATGATATTAGAAACGCGATTTTGAATCTTAGTAATTTGAACGATTTTTTTGTTAAGAAGCCCATGCCAAAATGGTTAATTGAATGGGTCAATAATGTGGTTAAGCCAAAAGAACATTTTGTTGTAATAAATGCTGAAAACAACTATATTGAAGCCTATGTTAGTTTTTACCGCGAACCATTATCCCACACTATTTATTTATCAGACAATTACATGGGAGACAGTTTCAGAAAATGTTTTATTTGCAACTGGAACAATGGAGCCGAACGTTATTATGACCAATTAACTTCCCATTAAAGGGGATGGAACCGGAATAAAATCTCAAATATTGGAATGTAATGTAAATGGGTTTTTTTATAAATTAAAGAATGTCATTATGTATAATTGCATTTCCGGAAAAACTAAAGAGGTGAAGATAATGCACGAACTGGAGGAATTTTATAAGACTGATTTAAGCTTTCTTACGATAACGTTTGGGAAAAAACGAATATTTCCATATACTTTTCTGACTTTATACTTATTACTTTCTCTCGCAATTTTAGTATGTTGGCTTGTAAATTCACTTCTTTGGACCTATATACTCATGATTATACTTTTAAGCATAGTCATTTTTTATTTCGGGATAGCTAAAGCCTTATTACGAAAAAAATATGAAATTAAAACCCGCGTCATTCCTGACTTTTATCAAGCGGTAAGAGAGTTGCGACTTAAACGCATGAAAAAGTTTTTACTTGATACCAATTTAATAAGCAAATGTGACAAATTGCTTGTTATACTTCAAAAAAAGGCAGACTCCAGCAAGATATCACCTATTTTTAATACTGGAATATTTTTAATATTAATTCTGCCAATATGGGAGCAGATAATTACTCAATTAACCACTGGTGTGGATATCTTTCAACTTAAAAACTTTATATATCTTTTGAGCTTTACTGTTGTGATTTATTCGGTAATATGGATGATCAAACTCACTAAGGATTCTGTATTAGAGCTTTTGGATATTAAGAGCCAGAAATATAATGTAATGATTGATTTAATTGAGGAAATTTCGTTAACTGATTAATAATCAATATGCAATATTGATAATCGAAAAGTTGGTGATTGAAAATGAAAGCAACTATGACATTTTCAATCCTTTTTTTACTCTTCGTAATCATTCCCTCGCCCACTTTGGACTGCTTCGGAGCCGAGATCGGAGACATGGGCGACGGCATATGTCAGCGCGGCGGAGGATGTGACGGCGGTTTACTAGAACCCGGCCGCCCTGGTTTGGGTTGAACCTTCATTTACAATTGGAATTCGGCGGGATATCCCTTATGATTATATCGCCATCAAGCCCGATAATAGCCCTTTTACCATTGCATATATAAAAAAAGGGATTGACGATGTGACGATGAGTTTTTCTTAATCTCCTATGGGCAAAAAATCTCTATCTTATAAACTTGCGTAATGGGTTGGCTCATAAGACTGAGGAAAATTTTATAGATTATTTTGAGGACGAAAAAATATTCCAAATACAGATTTCTTCAAGAAAAGGTGAGAAAACTCGATTGGGGTTTAATGACTTAATAAGTATTTTGAATTGGCTTAAGGAGAAGGTTGAAAAAAGTTTAGCCTGATATAGTTGATCGAAGCCCTGAAAAAACTGGAACCGATGGATAAGATTAAGGAAATTAAAGGTAACACCTGGCGGGATTCATTAATAGTATCCAATTTAGCGGAGATGAGGAAAAAGGTTATAATGATGCATTGATCATAGAATTGGGTATCTTTTGGGAATCCATAACCTAGATTTTTTTCGATTTAATTCGATTAGAAAAAATTTACATATCAATTTTAGCAGGAGTTTTGCTATGAATTCGACTGGAAAATATTAGAAAATATCGCACGGCCGCAGGTTCAAATCCTGTCGCCCCGACCATAAAGTATTGATTTGACGGGCTTTTTGGCCCGTTTTCTTTATTTTGGCCATCAATTCCGCAAAGCCTTGTCATTATCTAGCTTATAGCCTAAAATGGATATTTTGGGGTATCTCCAATTTATATTTTTTTCAATTTAATTCCATTAGTTATAACAGGAATTTTTATAATTTCGACTAGAAAATGGATACAGCTAGTACTAACCGTTCAATTAGGCGGTTTTTTTTATATATATTAAAAGATTCTGACTTGGAGTCGGCGATTGAATCCCAGGTTTTGATTATTCTTGCAATATAGTAAATTGAATGTTATTTTTTAATAGGAAGCGTACTATCTCTGTGATGTTTTGCCGTATGTCAACAAGCTTGACCAGGAGGTATTTAATAATGCCATTCAGCAGTATATCAAGAATAAAAACTTGGAATGTCAAACGGTTGATAAAATATGCAAAAAAACTGAGAGTGACAAAGAAAGTTTAAATATATGTAGTGGCTATGAACTAATACATGGATTTTTTTGTTATATATAGGGGAGGTGAAAAATTGGAATTCTTTGAGGTTATTGAACATCAAAATTTTTTCAATCCACTTTATTCGGGTAACCCGAATAAAGAGTTTTATATAAGAGCATTAATGCTCCTGTGGCAAGACTATGTTCGCAACAATGGGTTACTCAAACGCAAACAGTGTATTGAGAGCCTAATCGCCAATTTTGATACATCTTTTTACTCGTTAAAAGCGGAAGAAGATAGACAGTTTGAGGATAATAATATATATGGCAGAGCAAGGTATCTATTGGATAAGCTGATCGATGCAGGATGGTTTGTTAAGGAGGATACCGTAGATTTCGAAGATATAAATATTCTGGTTCCTGAATATTCCCGTAAATTCCTTGATGCAATTTATGAAGTTGAACATGCCAGTGAGTTGTTTAAACGATTTGCTTCATCCATTTACGCCAATTTGAAAACCGCCAGAGAAGAACAAGATTCAATTTATCAACACTTTTCCAATGCAGCTGGTGACACATTTGAATTGCATCAATCATTATTATCCATGTCTCATAAGATTAAAATGGCTTATGAGAAATTGTTGGAACAAGTTCAGGCCAATGGTGTCTTAGAGGAGTTAAGTAAATACATTGACACAATTGAAGAGACTTACCATTCTTTAAAAACAGATGAAAACATTTACCGATATAAAATACATATTTTACAAATTCTTTCGGACTTTGAATTTGATGAGGGTACTTTAACCTTGTTAGCAAAACAGATGATGGTAAGGGAAACGGCTAAGAAATTTGACGGCGTGGAAGCCGCTAAAGGAGAAGTGTTATCCCTAATTAACCAGATGCGGGAGACTTTTTCCCGGATAGACAGGGCAATCAATAACATCGATAAAAAAAATCAACAATATGTAGGAACTACGGCAGAACGAGTAAGATATCTGCTTAACCGGAACAAAGATTTTAAAGGCAATCTGATTAAGCTGATTACCACTATTGCGGAAAGCTCCAATAAAGAAACATATTTACAATTGGTAAGTGAGAAACTCCTCCTCTCTTCTTTAGAGAATATTACATACAAAACCTTCTTTAAGCCATTAAAACGTAAAACACAGTTTATATCTGCCCCAATTAATATTGACATAAACTCACGAAAAACAAGCAAATACAATAAAGAAGTTATTATAGAGGAAAACCGTAAAAAGAAACTCGCCAAGTTTGGGACCCAAAAGATTATTGCATGGTTGGAAAAGAAATTTAAAGGACAAAACTCTTTTAATACCAAAGAAATGATTCTTCAGGATGACACTGACTTTACCATGCTTGTTCTGGCATATCACTTGATCAGCAAAAATGATACTCGGAAGAAGAAAAAGGTAGTTCCCTATCATGTAATAAAAAAGAATAATAGGGTATTGATCAATAATCGATATCGGGTTCCTGAGATTATTTTCGCAAGGGAGGCGGAATAATGGAGTGGAGTGAATGGAAAAACTTGTCCGATAAGGAGCAGGAAGAATTTCGGACGGTCATCAATACCCTGATAAACCAGACTTTTATTCTGGAAAAGGAATATAACTCCCTACGGGGAACGATGGAATTTAACTCCAAATATAAGTTTTTAGAACGCAATTCCAGTATTTGTGAACAGTTTTTGGCGACAGCAGGCTGGAAGCTTTATGAAGATCCAATAAATGGAGTATACTTTGTCCGTAATGAAGTAATGAGTACTTCGGCAAAATTTGATAAAGTAACCACCACGTATTTTTTAATTTTGAGACTAATCTTTGAGGAAAAAAGGTCCAGCGCCTCGTTGAGTAAAGTGGTTAAAATCACTATCCAAGAGTTCTTAGCCAAAGGGGAAGCTTTACAATTAATCAATGGAACGCCCAACAAGGGCGAAATTAAAAACAGTATGAAAAGGCTTAAGCGATTTATGTTGATTGATAAGGGAAGCGGGGATTACGATAATAATGACACTGTTATCGTAATTTATCCCTCAATGCTTCATTTAATCGGTAATGATGTACTGGAAGGTTTACTTAAAGAATTCCAGGAGGTAAGTACTTATACCAAAAATTTGAGCGTCGATAGTGAAGATGACGATTTCACCATTGAGGATGCAGAAGAGTTTAAGATCAAAAGAGAAGGTGGCCAATTATGAAGACACTAACGAAATTGCACCTGATTAATTGGAACTATATCGAATTTGAAACTATAGATTTCCATGCCGAAATAAATTTTTTTGTGGGTGGAACAGGGGCAGGGAAATCTACAGTGATTGATGCTTTGCAATTTTTATTATTGGGAAATCCGCCAGGAAACTATTTTAATCAAGCAGCCAGTGAAAAATCCGACAGGAAACTTATTGAGTATCTGTGCGGGATGTATGAGCAAAACGATGATACCAAAGGATATCTACGGAACAAACACAGTTTTTCCAGTTTTATCGTGGCTGAATTTCTGGATGAAAACAAAGGTAAACGGTTTTGTCTAGGTGTTGTTTTTGATGTGGACATTTCTAAACATCAAGATCATCTTTTCTTTTTCCTGAATGCCCCTTTACCGGACCACCAATTCTTAAATGAAGACCGGAAAACTCCAATGACTATTTCCCAACTCCGTAAATTTTATAAAGGGGAAAGCGACAATTTTGTCCCTTATCTGGATGAAGCCTTCCGTGAGGCGCTGGTTCAAAGACATTTGGGCAAGTTTGGACATTCCTTCTTTGGTCTGTTTAAAAAGGCAATTGCCTTGAAAATTACAGAAAATATCAAAGACTTTATTTTAAAGTTTGTTTGTGAGGAGGATATCATAGATATAGAGGAAATGCAGGAAACTATCCGTTCCTATAAAAAACTGGAAGATGAGCTTACCCGTACTAAACATAAAATTGAACACTTGGAACAGATCAAAACGCTATTTGTCGGATGGCGGACTCTAAAAGACCAGGAAACGCTGAATAATTTCTTACTAGGACAGGCAGATATAGAAAGCTTATCCCAAAAAATCTCCCTATTAAAGAATGAATCCCAAACCCTGCAGGCTGAGATAGAGGCTCTAAACGAACAAAAATCCACTTTAGCTGAACGTCTAAAAAATATCGAAGAAGAAAAGAACGAGCTCAACCGTAAAATTTTCTCTGAATCCCGCCAGGAAGAAGAGCTCAAAGAACAGAAAAAGAACCTGGAAGAAAAACTTGAACTACTCAGGACACAGCGTGAGGAGTACAACAATAAGGCCCTATCCTACTTTCGCTGGTATGGCCTTTTGGAAGAATGGAAAAAGACCGGGAGAGAAGAGGTAGAGAACTGTTCCGCTATTGAAGAGGGGTTGGTAAATTTCAAGTCCTTAACTTTGGATAAAGAAGGTTTTATGGAGTTACGAACCAAGCTACTCTCAGCGCAGGAATACTTTAGAGATTTTGATAACAGATTTATCAATGAGGAACGTGACCTGAAGCAAGAAGAAACTCGGTTAATTGAACAGACAAGGCAACTCGAAAGAGGTATTAAGAATTATCCCGATGAGTTAGTGGAAGTCAAAGAGACTATCTCCCGTAAATTAGCTTTGAAATATGGTAAAGAAGTGCAAGTGCATATTCTTGCCGACCTGTTGGATATTAACGATAAATCATGGACACGGGCAATTGAGGGCTATTTTAAACAAAAGTTCAGTCTAATTGTGGAACCTGAATACTGTTTAGATGCCGTGAAAATATATAGAGAAATGCCCAATAAGTTTTTTGGGATTTATGTCGTGGAGACCGCAAAGCTCTCAATGCAAAAAATCACCGCCAATCCCAATTCTCTGGCGAGGGAAATTACAACGGACAACCCTTACGCTCGTTTATTTGTGGATTTTATTCTGGGAAATGTCATTAAATGTAACGATGTAGAGGAAATGAATCAAAATCGAGTGGCAATTACGAGTGATTGTATGCTTTACAAGGGGTTTGCCTATAGTCGACTTAACCCAAGACATTGTGACAACCAGTATATTGGTCAACAGGCTATTGCCCATACGATTGAACGTAATAAAATACGCATCAATGAATTAAAGGTGGAACTGGAACAACTCGAAACATTGCATTCTGTCGTTAAAAAATATAGGGGATTAAATGTTTTCGAACAGGATGAGATCGGTCTTCTTATCAGTAAACGTAATAATAGCATGCTTATTCCCTCCTTGGAAGAACAATTTGCGCAAGTAATTGTTAACATCGGTAAACTAGAGGAAAACACTTATCTTGCTTCCCTAAGGGAAGAATTAAGGAATTTGCGTGAAGAGGAAGATAATGTTAAAGAGAAAGAGAAGACGGCCATTTCTCTTGTGGGTGATAAAACTGGAAGGATGAATCAAATTTCCCAGGGCCTTCCCTTAGAGGAAGCAGATAAAGCCAATCGCCAGACTAAGTTGATTACGGATTTTGGGGAGGAATGGGTTTTTTCCGTGGGGCAGCCGCGGTTCAAAGAAGAAATGGAAAAACGGGGTAGTCCTGAAACCATCAAGAACAGGTATAGGCAGATTAATGTAAAATTGAAGGAAGAACTCGACTTAGCCTTTGAAAGATTGGTTAAACGGCGAAAGGTTTTTCTTGAAGCCTTCAGTCTTTATTGGGACGCCAGGGTGGAGAATAATGACGAGTATTTTGATACGCTCGACCAGCTTAAATCCACGGAAATCGTCAAGTACCAAGAAAAAATCGCAATCCAAAAGGCAAAAACCTTTAAACAGTTTCGAGAAGATTTCATCTGTAAAATGAAGAACAATATTCAAAATACCGAATTGCAGATAAGGGATTTAACTCGCGCCATTAAAAACTCCAACTTCGGCAAAGATAGGTATGAATTTTATGTATCTTCATCCAAAGACCCCGTTATCAGACGATTTTATGATATGCTTACAGATGAAAGATTGTTAAATCAGGATTCTCTTTTTAAAGACAGTTTTGAATCCGATTATGCAGAAGTAATTGAAGAACTCTTTGCTAAAATCATCGATACCGGTTTGTCCAATCCGGAGGATAGGAAAGTATTAGAGCAAAACATTAAAAAATATACCGATTACAGGACTTATCTTGATTTTGAAATGAAAGTGCATACGGGAACAGTTACTTCCTCATTATCCAAAACCATGACCAAGAACTCGGGTGGAGAAACCCAAAATCCTTTCTATATTGCAGTTTTAGCTTCTTTCGCCCAGCTTTATCAGGTTGGAGACAGAAAGAAAAACCAAAAAAATAGCAACATCAGACTTATCATCTTTGACGAAGCCTTTAACAAAATGGGGGAAGATAATATTGAGGCTACAATTGATTTGATGAAAGACCTGGGCTTTCAAATCATTATGGCTGCGCCGGATGATAAGACTGCCCTAATCTGTCCCGAAGTGGATAATGTGTTGCATTTCAAAAATATTGATAAAAAGAGCATTAATATTACGCCATTTACAAAAGAAGAAGCGATAGCAATGTATGGCTAAAAGTTACTTATGTTACTTTAGGGGGTGATTGTCACGAGCATGGAGAAATACATTTTGAAAATCCTGGTTGAACGATACGAAGGCAGCATGCGTTTTAAAGAGGGGATTTTGGAAGGAGCTATGTCAGTAAACCTGGAAAATGATGCTCGTTACAATGATGATGACGATTTCACCTATCGACTTGAATTTAATCAAGCAGCGTTACTTCTTAAGGAGAGAGGCCTGGTAAGGCTGGAGTGGAAGCAACGTAATATTATTCTTTCGAGGATTCAGTTTCGTTTGGATAATATTCCGGAGTTCCGTAAGCTGGCAGGAATCAAGCCTAAGGAGGATATACTTACGGATTTTATTAACGAGTTGGTTTTTCATCGTAACAAGGTAAATGATCCTTGGATGAAAAACTATTTCCAGGACCTAATTGATCAGGTAGAACAAAAAAAGGCTATTCCAGCTTCTCTTGAGGATAAAAAGAAACGGAAAAATCTATTTTTATCTTTCGACGGTTTATCCGATAATGGGGGTAATGAAATTTTGGAACGGGTATTCAGTAAGAAATATTTGGGGAAAAGTAAAATTTTTGAAGGTCAAGTCAGAGCTAGGCTTGTAGGAGTGATTAAAAAATATTTCCCTATGGATAAAGACGCAAGTATTGAGGAAGTTTTAACTGAATTTGGCATTGAAAAGAGTACTGCGGACCTACATTTGAGTGGATCATTGGTCATTAAGGTCCGCCAAAATGTTATCAATTTAGCTTCATTTCCTCATGGAGTCGGACTTGATTCAAAGACACTGATTGAAGCAGAAATAATGGAATTGGGTTTTAACAGGCTTCTTTCCATTGAAAATTTGGCGAATTATAGAGTGGAATGTGAAAAAACAAAGGGAGAAACCTTATTGGTTTTCTCTAGTGGGTTTTATAGTCCTCAAAAACGGATTTTCCTTCAAAAGATTCGAGACTTTGCACTTGAAAATGGTAAAAGAATAATATACTCACATTGGGGGGACTTGGACTTCGGGGGGTTGAGAATTTTTAAGCATATCAAGGAGAAAATCTATCCGGACTTGACTCCTTATAAGATGGATGTAGAAACTTATTTGGCAAATTTAAACCATGCCGAATTTTTTGAATCGAGTAATCAACGAGAAAATCTTACCAATCACCTTCAAGACCATGCTTTGCAGGAATTCCATCCTTTAATTCGAGAAATGCTTAATTATGGCAGAACTCTTGAACAAGAAGCGTTACTATTCAATTAATAGAGAACAAGAATATGAAATCTAATCTACTAAAGCTTTCAAACAGAGTCATTCTACGAAAAGAACATTTTGGCGGTATTCTTTTCAACAAAGATACCGGTGATGTTATTGAGGTTGACCGGGAAGCTTTTACCGTTATTTCTATGATTAAAGATATCGAAGTTATTGATATAAAGACTTTGTTGACTTTGCCAATATCCTATAAGGAGAGAAGAATTAATATAGAGAGAATAAAAAATGTATTATCGGAGCTTAAAGCTATGGGTATTATCAAGGCAATGCCAAATGGGGCTCTGTCTGACGATTATCGGAAGATGCTTGAAGCAAGAAGCCCTATAAAGCTTAAGTGGCCGATGTATGAATATTTGAGCGTTCCGGAAACGATCCATTGGGCAGTGACTTTTAAATGTGATAAAACTTGTCCCGATTGTTATATTGAACGCCACAAAAAATTATTTGCGGGCGAGCTTGATACTCAAAACGCACTTAAGCTGGTTGATAAAATAGCGGATAGTGGCGTTTTCCAGCTTGCCATCGGGGGTGGCGAACCTTTTGCCCGAGATGACTTGGAGAGCATCGTCAGTAGTGCATCGGAAAAAGGTTTGACTGTTCATGTTACAACTGGGAAATATGAAATTGAGCGGAACCGGCTAGGTGCCTTGGCTAAACATATAAAAACCCTTCAAATCGGAATAAGGACCGATGAATTTTCAAACAAAGGCAAACATGCAGTTGAAAAGCTGAAGGTATTGCTAACACAGTTGGATGAACGCAATATAATTACCGGCGCCAATTTAATCATGACAAAGTCTGCTGTCCAAAATTTTGATGAAATTATAGAAATGCTCATAAATATTGGCTTTAAGCGGTATACCCTGCTTAGGTACAAGCCTCCTAAAAATGTGAAACGGTGGATTCAAGAAAAGCCGGATAAGCATGATCTGGATCTTTTGGAGGAAAGGCTGACGGCGGCGCAGGAAATGCATACGGATCTACTTTTCAGGATTGATTGCGCTCTGTCTTTTTTGGAACGGAGATTGAATCCGCAGACAGCCTTATATTCAGGACTAAGAGGATGTGTGGCGGGGGAGAGGATAATATCCGTGGCACCCGATGGTTCCGTGTACCCTTGTTCGCAGTTGGTAGGGGACATTTTTTACGCAGGTAACCTGTTACACGAAGATTTTGAATCCATCTGGAACCGAAGTAATGTAATAAAAAAATACAGGGGCTTCAGAGAAAAAAAGAGTTTTAAAAACGGCAATTGTGGAAAATGTCAGGTCAAAGCCTTTTGCGGCGGGTGTAGAGTCTTCGCGGAGGACGCAATCGGTTCAGATCCCGGATGCCCCGAACCTATATATGAAAGTAAATATCTTGATGATGAATATGATGTGATAGCTGATATACAGGATACGATAGGTTATACTGACGCCGGATTTCCGTATGTGACCCGTGAAGAAATTGAGAAATGGCTTGAAGAGGATAACCAAAGGGATTATCCGTCTTGGATCATAAATAATGATGAACTAACCGGAGGTAACTGGAAATGAGAATCATAAGCATCAGAAAAGGTTTTACTTCAGACCATAGCTCCACATCCTATGAATTCTTAGCCGTAGATAAGGCGCTTGGCAAGAAAGAGAAAGCGGAAGTGGCTGCTCTTTCCAGAAGGACTGACCCTACCTCCAGAAGAGTCTGCTTTATTTACCATGTTGACGGGTATGACATTCCCGGCGGATGGGAGAAATTGATGGAGAAATATTATGATGTGATGTACCGGGAGGATTATGATTGGTGGACCCTTGCGTTTGCCTTCAATACTTCGCGGGAGCGGATTGAGGAGCTGCAAAAATATGAGTTCAGCGGTGAAGATGACTTGGGAGTGACAGTCGAAAGTAACGGCGACCGGGTAATCGTAGCCGTATATTGGTAAGCGACAAATCCCCCACCTTGTCAAACCCGGTGGGGGAGATTTTCAAATCCTGCAACTATCCGGTAAAGTCTTCGACCAAGGTAAAATTTGTTCGAAAGCATCTCGATCCGCTAAATCCATATTCGGCATTTTCTCAAAAAGAAACTTAAGATACTTAAATGGATTTAGACCATTTTCTTTAGCCGTCTCCACAATGCTATAAATCGTGGCGCTGGCGCCGGCGCCCTTAGCTGAATTGGCAAACAACCAATTTTTACGGCCGATCACAAAAGGCTTGATGGAACGTTCACTACGGTTATTATCTATTTCTAATCTGCCGTCTTTCATAAAACCTTCCAACTTGTCCCATTGGTTGCGGCAATATTGGATCGCTTGCCCCAAGGCGCTCTTTGGCAAAACTCTGGGAGTCTGGTATTTTAACCAGTCTTTGAAGGCATCAAGCACCGGACGGCTGTGTTCAATACGTTTTTGATACCTTTCACCCGGTGTAACATCATGAAGTTTCCGCTCAATCACGAAAAGTTTATTACAAAAATCCAACCCTTCCCCGGCCACTGTCGGGGTGTTTCTTTGGGATGCAGGCAAAGCTTTTAAAGCTGCGTCGAATTTCCGGCGCGCGTGTGCCCAGCATCCTACAGGGATAATATTGGGCAGGCCGTTATAACCACCATATCCATCCGTATGCAGGTAACCTTTAAATTCTTTTAGGAATCGCGCCGAGTGTTTCCCGGACCGGGTAGTCTGGTAATCATATAGAATAATGGGCGGCCCATCTCTCCCGGTGCGATATAACCACATGTAGGAAGTTGTGTTGGCGTTTCTGCCTTCTTCATGCAACACTTGAAGCGTAGTTTCGTCGGCATGTAGAATATCCTTGGCCAGAAGTTCTTCTCTGAGTCGTTCATATAATAGTTTAAGCCATTTATCCGAAGCTTGAATCATCCAGTTAGCCATGGTTTGTCGGGAAATTGTAATTCCCTGTCTTGTAAAATCTTGTTCTTGCCGGTATAATGGCAGCCCCATTGTGAACTTTTGATTCATCACACAGGCAATCATGGATGGGGAAGCTATGCTGT
>JAEWZY010000080.1 GCA_023394955.1 Bacillota bacterium | reverse complement strand
GACAAGCTCTGGAATTTACTAAACTCCTTCTGGAAAAAGAAGTCAACGGATCCAACCGGTCCGTTACGCTGTTTAGCGATGATCAGTTCGGTGATGTTCTTCCGATCCGTTTCCGGATTATAATAATCTTCCCGATAGAGGAATCCGACGATATCCGCGTCTTGCTCCAAAGAACCGGATTCCCTGAGGTCGGCCAAACCTGGTTTTTTATCGGCCCGCTGTTCAACCGCCCGGGAAAGCTGTGAAAGAGCTATTACCGGAACATCCAGTTCCCTGGCCAATGCCTTTAAAGAACGGGAGATTTCAGAGACTTCCTGTTGCCGGTTTTCACTTTTGGAACGGGAGCCCATTAATTGCAAATAATCGATTATCACCAAACCCAAACCATGTTCAGCCTTGATCCTTCTGGTCTTGGCTCTGATCTCCAAAGCCGAGATGCCCGGCGTGTCGTCGATAAATAACATCGCATCGGAGAGCCGCCCCAAGGCATGGGAGAGCTTGGGCCAGTCGTCATCCCGGAGAGTGCCGGTTCGGATTCGTTGGTTATCAACACCCGCCTCGGAACAGAGTAACTTCAAAGCCAGCTGCTCTTTGGACATTTCCAAACTAAAGATAATTGCGGGAATCTTTAGCTCCACCGCGGCATAGCTGCCTAAATTCAAGGCAAAGGTAGTCTTACCCATACTAGGCCGGGCGGCCAAGATAATCAGATCGGAAGGCTGCAGTCCCGCGGTCATCCGGTCAAAGTCAGGGTATCCCGTTGGCAGCCCGGTGACTCCTCCCTTCGACTCGTAAAGTTTCTCAATCCGCTCAAAGGTTTCCACCAGAATACTTCGCAGACTGACGAATCCTTTAACGTTCCGCTTCCGGGAGATCTCAAAGATATCCTTTTCAGCCCGATCCAAGATCACATCGACTTCTTCAGACCCTTCATAACCCATTTTGACAATATTGGTAGCCACGGAGATGATCGAGCGCAGCAAGGATTTTTCCGCGACAATATTGGCATAATGTCCGACATTAGCAGCGGTCGGGACGAAGTTGGCTAGCTGGGTCAGATAGGCTACTCCACCCACTTTGTCGAGCATGCCTCTTTGCTTTAACTCCTCAGATACGGTGATCAGATCCACCGGTTCGCCTTTGTTGGCTAAATGGACCACGACTTCAAAGATGACCCGGTGAGCCTCCCGGTAAAAATCATCCGGGCGTAAAATTTCCGCTCCTTTATAAATAGCTTCCTTCTCCAAAAGCATCGAACCTAAGGTCGATTGTTCCGCGTCTAGGTTCTGAGGCGGAATTCGTTCTAAAGCCGTAGCCCCGTTCATATAGCTCCTCCAGTTTATCGACATTTTTTTACGCGTTTATTTTTAAATTCGTCTTTGGAAGGTCAGTACCTGCCTGGAAGCTGGGAAAATTAAAAAGTTACTATACACAATAACCCATAATTCCATTATTCTTTTTTTAGCAAATCCCCTGGTAAAACTATAAATTTACTGTTAAAAGCATTGCCGGGGAGGATCAAGAAGTGCTAAGATAGGGAATATCAATCGCGATCTTATTATTCGGTATCTCTATCCAATCGGTTTACGTTAATGCCGCAGCACACCTCGGTGAAATCCAAATTACCCGTAATTCTATTGCTAAAGCGTCTGATTTTTCTAAAAAGGGAATCCCCCCTCTAATGCCGAATCTTTAGAAATGTTTTTGAAGATAGGAGGATAAATTATGAAACGAATAATATTCTTTATTCTACTAACCAGCCTAATAATGCCTTCCATAGTTACAGCTACTGATTTCCACAGTTTTTTCGTGTTGGATCAAATAAAAAATACAGTCGAAATCTATGATGGACAGGAAAAAATAACGTCTTTTAAATCCGCTCCTAAACCAGCTAAGGTTATCCATACTCCCGACAACAATGGTTATATCTTGATGTATCGCGGCGCCAAGAAAAGACCGGGTGGGCTGACTTTGCTAGACCCACAATTTAAAAGGACTGACCAAAAAGAACTCCCCGGGATAGTTGTTCAAGATTTTTATCTCAAAGAATCCGGCTTGTGGCTATTGTTCACTGTATCTACGGATAAAGAAAATCCGGTCTCCAACCTCACTTACTATGATCTTAAAACAGGAGAGACCAACATCATGCCATTAATTGGTCCTCCCGCAGTTTACCGGTTCAATGATGACTTGACCGAATTGGCCATCGGGACTCTTGGCAATGCTAAAAATAAAGCCCTTGCTGAACTGGCCCTGATTGACCCGAACCAAAACCAAGTCCGGAGGTTTCCGGTCTCCGCCAATCCCGGAGCAATCTATCAAGCTGGCTCCGGTAAGATTGTGGTCGCATGCGGCGGTTTTCGCAATAGTCAAAAATACCCATCGAAAGCTTTGATCGAAAGAACGGACACTGCAGAATTTGCTAAGCTGCATTGGATTGACACTGTTTCCGGCGAAACCGAAATCTTGCAATTAGGTTATTCTCCTCTTTTGATCAGCCAAGACCAAAATGATTTGGATACCTTTTATGCGGTTTGCGCCAATGTTTACGGCGATCCTAACCAAGAACAATCCGGCATAACCATTGGCAGCATCCTAAACGAATCTAACCAACCTGCCGCAACATTTTATAAGATAACTTCCGGCAAAATCAGCGCTGAAATGAAGCTTCAAAACCAAATGAATCTTTTGTTCCAACCTTCATCCGATAGGGTTTGCCTCATAGGAAAAAAAGAACTTTTAATAATCGACGTTTCCGGAACGGATCTGAAATTACTGGACTATAAACATGACAAGGATATTGACGAATTCCTTTATAATAACGACGGGACCATTGGTTATCTTTCCAATTCCAATAGCAATTACTTGAATATCATCGATTTAAAGGCTGGTAAAGAAATTAAAACCATTAAAATCAGTGATTCCTTTTATATCGGTAAATTGTTTCTCAAATTTTTCGGTTCCGGGTTCCCTCCCGTAATCCAGTCCCCAGCTACCGAAACCTTGATAGCCGGCAACCCTGCGGAAAACCGGAGAATGTTCTTTGCCAAAGACTATTCACATTTATATATCCTCGCCGGCGCACCCGAATTAAGCGTTATTGACCTCCAAACCAATGAAGTCAAATCGCTTATTAAGTTCAAAGATACCCAATACGGAATCCATCCTAGCCCGGACGACAAACATATTGTTGTCGCCGCCGAAAACGGTTGGCATCTGCTTGACCCGGCCGCCGCCGAACCGATATTCAGCCTTGATTTCAAACCGGAAGAAAACGAACAGGGGCCGGAAAGGGGTTACTATAGCCCCAATGGGGACTTATTGGTTGTACCGTTCAAAAACTACTTATACCTAATCGACCTTGACCAAGGCCGCTCCGCCGGCAAGATCCGCACCAAAGCCATTGCGCCGCAAATTGTCTGGCCGGAGTAAAACAAGTTTAAATTGTAAAGGGTAAAATTGCTTCTGAAGTTGGTCCAAATTTAATCTTCTTGTTTACAATTTAGATAAGGCAAGAATCAAACTCTTGAACCAAAGTTTACAAAGACTTCCCCAACAAACAGGGAAGTCTTTGTAAATCAATACACACGATCATTATTATTTTTAAATAAGATTAACAGGATTAATTCGAACATGATATCGGCGTTTTCTGCAAGATATCTGCGATCTCGGTAATCTCAATGTTCTCTGCGTTCCAGGGCCAACTCCACAATCTCTTGAATGGTTTCCACCGCTATCACCTTAATATCGTCAAGATCATCAGGAACATCCTTCTCATTTTCCTTAGGCACAAAGACCGTCTTTACACCGGCTTGCCTGGCGCCGTAAATCTTTTCCAAAACTCCCCCGACGGCTTTAATCTTGCCTTGGATCGATACCTCGCCGGTAACCGCTATCTTTTGAGAAATAGAACGTTTAGTCAAATGACTGATTACCGCCAAAGTAATGGCTACTCCAGCCGATGGCCCATCAATTTTGCCGCCGCCGATCACATTTACATGGACATCAAAATCGGAGATATCCATTCCCGTTATCAAGCGGACCACTGACGCGGCATTAAAAACAGAGTCCTTCGTCATACTGCCTGCGGTCTCGTTAAACCGCAGCCTGCCTTTGCCTTTCTCAGTCGCCGGAAAACAGACCGCCTCGATCTCCAACACCGAACCGACAAAACCGCTGACTCCCAAACCGAAAATTTTGCCCAATTCCCACTGATCAGAGGCTTTCACAGTCACATAAGGAGATAAACGGCTGATTTGAAGGGTTTCATAAAGATCGGCTTCGGAAATTTCAATCTCCTCTAAGTTCAATGACTGGTCTTTGTGTTTGTATAAAGCTAAGCCATAAGCATCGGCTAGAATCCCGGCCGCTTTCCGCCCCTCAATGGTGTATTTGCTAATTAACTCGGGAATATTCGAATTAAATTGTACCTTAAGCCGATTGGCGGCGCTGACCACAATCTCCTTAATGTCGGTTTGATCAAGAGGTTCAAAATATACTTCAGCGCACCGGGAACGAATCGCCGGACTAATTTCTGAAGGATCTCTAGTTGTAGCAGCTATTAAGAGAAAATCCGCCGGAGCTCCTTCCGCGAATAATTTCTTGATATACTTCGGCACATTAGTTTCGTTCGGATCATAATAGGCCGAATCGAAAGAAACCCGTTTATCCTCCAGCACTTTAAGGAGTTTATTCTGAAGCATCGGATCCATTTCGCCGATTTCATCAATGAACAAAACCCCGCCATGAGCTTCAGTTACCAAACCCAGTTTGGGCTCAGGGACCCCACCCTCTGCCAAATCCCGTCTAGCCCCTTGATAAATCGGATCATGGACCGATCCCAACAGCGGATTAGTAACCTCCCTCGGATCCCACCGAAGGGTAGTGCCATCAACTTCGACGAAAGATGCTTCTTTTTTAAATGGTGTAAATTGTAGTTTTTTGGCTTCCTCCAGCACCAGCCGGGCCACTGTGGTTTTCCCGACTCCCGGAGGTCCATAAAGGATCACATGTTGTGGAAATGGCGAGGCGATTTTACCAAGCAGCGCTTTGATCGCCCGATCTTGCCCCACTACTTCCCCTAAATTTGATGGTTTCAAGGTTTCCATTACCGATTTGGAGAGGGTAATTTCATCCATTTTCTCAAGATCCGCCAGTTTCTTCATAGTATTTGGATTATCGGGACCGGCTGATTCCTGAAGAATTTGAATTTTGATCTCTTTTAAATATTCCTCATGCCGCTGTTGCATCCGTTCGGCAATCTTCTTTTCAATTTTATCTTCAACAGTCCTACGCGCGATTAGATCAGCGATCTCTTCCTCAATCTCATTGAGAGATTCGGGAAGGTTCTTCCGGTGCGGTGGGTTTTCGATGGTCGGGTCCTCAAAAACAATTCTTTGCAAAGCTAGAACACGTTCTTCAAGAACTTCGGAACGCATTAATTTTAAAGCTTCCAACTTTCCGGCCTTCAAAACTAATTTGTCTGATCCGTATAAATTAGAAAGCAGGGCAAATACTGCAGCCACCTGCCTTGATAACTGTTCTTCATCAAGCAACCGGTCATGTAAAGGAACACCCAGTTCATTTTGTTTTGTCCGTACTGAAATCTTTCTTAACAAATTCTTCATTAAAAGCTCCTATCCAGAAAATGCTCAATCTCTAAGTTTAACCACAAAGTACATGGAAAGCACTGAATTATTAAACAGTTTATTCAGCAACCACATTTACGTTAACCTCAGCCGTAATCCCTTTATAAAGGTGGACCTTAACTTGGTGTTTGCCAAGACTTTTAATGGCATCTTCAATTTCTAACTTTCTTTTATCCAATTCAATCTTAGTCTTTTGATAAATTTGGTCCGCTAAATCCTTTCCGGTGATCGAACCGAACAAACGCCCGCCTTCGCCGGTTTTAACCTTAAAACTTAGCTCCAATCCGTTAAGACGTCCAGCAAGCTCTTTGGCCTCTTCCTTTTCCCGAAACTCCTTTTGAGCGGTTAATTCCTTTTGATCGGATAAAATTTTCAAATTACCGGAAGTTGCTTCAATTGCTAAACCTTTCGGCAATAAATAATTCCTACCATAACCATCGGCCACTTCTTTAATGTCACCCCGTTTGCCTAAGGCGCGGATATCTTGTTTCAAAATTACTTTCATAATATCACCATCTTTCTCTGATTAGCCAAATCTGGCTCCTGGCTCCTAGCTCCTAGCTCCTAGCTCCTAGCTCCTAGCTCCTATAGGATTTTAACCTAAGCTAACTACAATTTCAATACCGATTACGTTCTTTCACATATTGTTGAAGATTGGTAATATCCCCATACCATTCCTCGATCTCATGCTCTTGCATTTCAGGGGATTCTAGCCGTTGTTCAATCTTAGCATCAATCTTCCCATAGGAAAAGCCCAGGCGTTTACCTAGAAAATAGCAGACCATTATTAAGTGGGCTAATGCATCCAAGATTACTTCTTCGCTGTTTTTAATCATCGCCTTAAACAAGGCGCCGATAGCGGTGATCAATTCAGCCTTGAGCCATTCTATTATTCTTACATTTTTAACGATGTTTAGATCCGAGTTGTTAGAAGACATGAAACGGTTCCCCCTTCAACCCAATCTATTCTCTACCGAGCCGAAATTTCCTGCGCACCAAACTTAACCAAAAGAAAGTTATAAAAAAGAGGCCGTTACGGCCTCTTATTCGCTGGTATATGGTAGTAAAGCAACTTGTCTGGCGCGCTTAATCGCACTGGTAAGCTGCCTTTGGTGGACGGCGCAATTGCCAGAAATACGCCGCGGTAAAATTTTACCCCGTTCCGTAACAAACCTTTTCAGTTTGGCTGTTTCTTTATAATCAATGGATTCTACTTTATCTACGCAAAAAGAACAAACTTTCTTTCTGCCCCTACGTCCTCCGCCCTTACCGGAAGAATCCCGGTCGCGATCTCTTTCATATCTTGCCAATCGAACTCACCTCCGCCAAAATCTTAAAATGGAAGATCGTCAAGGTTTATGCCGCCTAAATCATCGTCGTTTTTAACATTTGTTGTGTTATCAACGCTTTGATTCTCTTCACGATTGCGATCTAAAAACTGGACAAAATTGGCAACAACTTCGGCAACACGTCTTTTTTGCCCGTCTTGCGTCTCATAACTACGGATTTGCAAACGCCCTTCCACCCCGACCAACCTTCCCTTTTTCAAATAGTTGGCGCAGAGTTCAGCCTGTTTTTGCCAGGAAACGATGCGAATGAAATCCGTCTGACGTTCCCCTTGTTGGTTTGTGGTTGGACGGTCAACCGCCAGGTCGAAGTTGGCTACCGCCACTCCGTTTGGAGTATAACGAAGTTCCGGATCTCTTGTTAACCGACCAATTAAAACAATATGGTTCATAACGGCCACCTTCGTTATTCTTCTTTTTTGATTAATAAATGACGCAAAATATCGTCGTTGATCTTTAAGAGTCGCTCCAGTTCCTGAGCAGCGCTACTGGGCGATTTAAAGTACATCAGCACATAATACCCTTCGATTTTATCGTTAACTTCATAAGCGAGTTTTCGCTTACCCCAACGCTCGGTTTTAACGATTTCTCCACCGTCGCCTTTAACGACATCCTCAAATCGGGTAACAGCTGCGTCGATACCTTCCTCATCCAACTCGGCGTTTAGAATATACATGACTTCGTAATCGCGCACCTGATTCACCTCCTCCCTTTGGACTAAACGGCCCCGGCTAGCCGGAGCAGGGAAGTCACTGTAGCATTATACCACTTTCTTGCCATCAAATTCAAGTGGTATTTAAATTGAAACCCAGATCCTTATCTCATCTCACTGCTAACATGTGACCATAATTATCATGAAAAAAATTTCTAAATGTACACCTTTTTATTCGTTTATCGAATCCGGAAATAGAGATTTAATTACGGTCTTGACCGCTTTTTCAAACTTGGGGCGGGGCAACATCAATACTCTGCCACACTTTAGACATTTAATTCTGAAATCCATCCCGACTCGAAGAACTTCCCAATCGGTTCCCCCGCATGGATGGACCTTGCGCATCTTTACAATATCACCAACATAATATTTCATGTTCATCCATTCCCCGCTTGAATCCGGAGCAATCTCTTTCGATCACGAGTATTGCCTTGTTTATAATTCCACTCCGCGGTTGCATATTCCTTTACTGCCAGTATCACTATGTTGCAAAAAAGCCTTTTGCCTCAATTGTGCGCTTCCCATCAATTTTTCCGTTAACCGTAATCTCATATCAAGAAGGGGTACAGTTGCCGAAGACCACCCATAAAACCTAAGGATAGGAGGAATTTTCCCCTGTAAATAGCTGGTGAAAATCCCTTCGTCTACCGCCATATTCCAATCCGGATCAACTATTTGATAATTCGGGTCTCTCCAATTTATTGTTTTTCGCCAATCAAGCCCGCATAAACATCCGGACTTAAAAGTTCGTTTAATTCCTTGGCGTCTGAAGGTTCAATAATTGCAATCCACCCATTTCCATATGGATCTTGGTTAATCATTTCCGGACTGTGTTCCAAAGTATCGTTTACCTCCATAACTTCTCCGGATATGGGAGCGTATATCTCGGAAACCGCTTTAACCGACTCGATAGTTGCCATAGCATCCTTGACTTTAACTTTTTCTCCTACTCCGGGAAGGTCAACGAATACTACATCGCCTAATTCCTTTTGGGCATACTCCGTTATTCCCACAATTACCCTTTCGCCTTCAATTTTAATCCACTCATGTTCCGAAGTGTATTTTAAATCTTTCGGCAACATCTGATTACCTCCCTTTATTGAAGTTACTTCGTCGAACTCCCAAAAACACTAATACTCAATCTCTTTCGACGGTTCTCCAGAGTTTCCTTCCTACTATGGTGTTTTCTTTAAGAAATTTGAGAATAAGGCACAGATAATTTACTCCTTTCATAATATAAATTAGTTTTCCTGTCCGGGAAGGGGGTTTTTAGGTGTTTAGAATTCTAGAGAGTCTCTTAAACCCGTATCTGAAAAAAAGGGGAAAGACTGTGATTCTCATCTGGCGTAGAAAAAAGGCGAATATCTGAAAGTTGTGTCCTTCGTTAAAAAGCCATGGCCTAGAGCCATGGCTTTATTTTATGGTCTTTTAACTATATTTACTCAATATAAGTTCAAAAAAGTATTAATTTTTAACGGATAGATTCTCGTATTTAAGCGCGGTCTCTATTAACCAACCACCTTCAATGGTTTCGCTCTGGATAAGTAATAATAAGGCTTGCATCCGTATCCCTACCGATTTACCGAATAAAGCATGCCGTAAAAGTTGATCTTGTTTTTTCTGTTGTCCGGATAACGCCCTACCCATATACCCTCCTAACACCTTTTTTACAATGCCCCATCAAAAGCAGGAGTTATTTGCCAACAAAAGAAAAGGACAAAATTATCAAATTAATAATCCAGGCTTTCAAGAAGAAAATTACATTTTTTTCATCTTGTAGTTCAAGATTGACATTTTTAACAGTAAATATACTATGATTATGGCAGGAATTATTTAGGGAGTTGCAGAACAGTCTGTTATTAATTATCTAAATTATCTAATTAAATTTTGAAAAGGACTAAAATATGTCTCTACCCAAAAAAGTCCAACAATCTAATCCCATAACTAAGCTTGGTAAATATGTTTTTATTGGACTGTACCGCTCGGGCGAACTTATCAATATTTATCTTAAAAGTTTGAAGGCGGTTATCTATAGAACAATCTATTGGAAAAATACTATTTTCCAAATGGAATTAATCGGAATCAACTCATTGCCGATTGTCATCATTATCTCTTTATTCACCGGAATGGTTTTTTCTCTACAAATTGCTAAGATCTTTGCCACCTTCGGATTAACTAACCAACTGGGTCAAGGATTGACTTTGGCCTTTGCCCGTGAATTAGCTCCGGTCTTAACCGGAGTTGTGGTGGCAGGACGTGTTGGTTCATCGATTGCGGCGGAAATCGGCTCAATGAAGGTTACTGAACAAATCGAGGCTTTGGAAACTCTATCCACCGATCCAATCGATTATCTGGTTGCGCCGCGAATTCTAGCCGCAGGCTTAATGCTTCCTATCTTAGTAACTTTTGCCGATTTAATAGGTATTGCCGGGGGGATCGCCGTGGCCACTATTTATGCCAGTATTCCTCCTGCTGATTTTGCGGATGGAATCTTAACCTTCGTAACTTTTTGGGATTTTATCGGTGGTTTAATCAAAGCCTTCTTTTTCGGCTTAATCATCGCCGGTGTTGGAACCTACAAAGGATTAAACACTGAAAACGGAGCGGTAGGCGTCGGTAAAGCGACCACTGAAGCCGTGGTAGTGGCGACGATCATTATTTTTATTGTCAATTACTTCTTGTCAATGTTTCTTTATGATTTGTAAATATACCCCATCCCGGCAATCGTGGCACGGGATTATTAAAATAGGCAATAGCCATTACCTACAACTCATGCCTCAGATCTCTTGCCTATATATTGGTTATTTTCTAAATTAGAGTAAGGAGAGCAAGATGTCCGTTATTTCTTTGGTTAATCTCCACTATCAAATCGAAGGTCAACTAATTTTGGAAGATATCAATCTAGAGTTTGAAAAGGGTGAAACCTTCGTGGTTATGGGGCCTAGCGGTTGCGGTAAAAGCACATTGCTCCGGTTAATTATGGGACTGATCCAACCCACCGCCGGTTGGATCGAAATTGACGGAACCAATACCAGTTTGCTTTCGAAAAAAGACTGGCAACTTCTAAGACGTAAAATGGGGATGGTCTTTCAATCGGCCGCTCTGTTCGATTCCATGACAGTCTATGACAATATAGCTTTCGGTTTGCGCCGGGATCAAATGGACGAATCTCTGATCGCGGACCGGGTTTATGAAGTCTTATCCATCGTCGGGCTTGATCGAAGCGTAGCTCAAAAAATGCCATCCGATTTAAGCGGCGGAATGAAAAAAAGGACCGCCATTGCCAGAGCGATCGCTTTTGAACCACCGATTCTCCTTTATGATGAACCGACCACCGGTTTAGATCCGATCATCGCCGATACCATCAATGATTTAATTAGTGAGCTTCAAAAACGGCTTGGTATTACATCCATTGTCGTCACTCATGATATAACCAGCGCTCTGAAGGTTGCTAATCGCATTGGTTTACTTTATGAGGCAAAACTAGTCGAGGTAAAAGAACGGGCCGACTTGAACCATGCCGAACACCCTTTAATGAAGGAATTCCTGAAAAACTTTCAGTTAGTCATTTAAGCCTTAATGAGTAGGAGGATTTCAATGCAACTCAATAGTCCTGAAACCAAGGTGGGACTTTTTTCTCTAGCCGCTTTGTTTATGCTTTTTGCAGTATTTTATTGGCTAAATGGTTCCAAGTTTTTTCAAAAGGGTTACGAATTAGAAGCGGTTTTTGAACGCATCGAAGATCTGCGTCCGGGAGCGCCGGTTAAATTGCAAGGTGTTGATGTTGGTAGAATCAGCCGGGTTTACTTTGAAGACTATCAAGTCATCGTAGCCATGAGAATTCGCCCCCAGTATGATATTCCCCGCAACACCAAGGCTGTAATCGCCAGTGCCGGAGTGGTCGGCGATAAATATCTTGAACTTATTATAGTAAAATCAAAGGAAACCGGAGGCCCCGGTAACCGGATTAAAGGCCAAAGCCCTTATTCAATGGACCAATTTTATGAGACCGCCTATGCAGTAGTTGACTCTATTAAAGAGATTGCCGACTCGGTTAAAATGCTGACTAATGAACAATCGATTAATTATCTAAATAACTCTATCGCCAGAATCGATCGGATCACCGCCAATCTTGATAAATTGACCGGAGGCCCCGAAGTCCGACAGTTAGTACAGAACCTGACTTTAGCCGCTTCGGAATTAAACCAAGCCAGCGTTACCGCTAACCGCTTTTTGACGCAAATCGACGCTAACGGAAATACTGCCGCCGAACTCCATAGAACTCTGGCTAATGCGGAAAAAATAGCCGAGAACCTGGACAAATTCACCGCAATGATGGCGGAAAACAGTCCTGAAGTAGAACTGTTGGTTAAGGATGCCCGTCAAACTTTACAAACAATCAATAAAGCTGTGGAAAACATCAACCAAGCCCTTGAAGGTTTAACCTCCGATGGAGAAGAGCAGCCCCAAACCAAAGCAAACCTCAAAGCCGTCCTTGATGCGGCTGGCAAATTATCAAAATATGCGAGTGCTTTAGAGGATTTCACTATTAATAATAATGTAGGCGCCGGTCATCACGATCAAACCGGGCTGATCTTCAACTACCGGATGGATGTGGATTTAAATAAAAAGGACATGATCCAGATAGGAGTAGAGGATATTGGCGCCGCCAATCTTACCTCTTTTCAATGGGGAGTCAAATCCTCCAACACTCTTAGCCGGTTTGGTTTATACCGCAATGAAGTCGGCCTGGGCCTTGATTACCTTCCTACCTCAAAACTATCTTTCGGAGTCGATCTGTGGGACGCCGAATCTGCTAATGTCGGTCTTTCATCCGCCTATCACCTCAGTGAAGATTGGTCGGTGAAGTTTTCAGCTTCAAAAAATATTGATACCGCCGACCAGAGTTGGACGGTTGAGTGCTGGCGAAAGTTTTAATCACTAGCTTTTGTCCGGTTTATATCAGATATTATCCCTCCCGTGTTGACTCATCTCTTTTTTCTCCTTCCCCGTTATTCCGCATGATTTCTCCGGCATAAACATGGACCATCTCTCCGGACGGCTCTTTAAGCCAGAGACTACCGTCATAATCAAGATCAACCGCTTCCCCAATCAAAGTCCGGTTATAACCTTGATTGATCCGGACCATCTTGCCCAAAGTAGCCGAATGCAACTTGGCATACTTAATAACATCCGAAAGACCGGCGGCTGATAAAGCATTGAAGTTGCCTTCGAAGATTCTTAAAAACTCCTGTAAAATCGGCCTTCGAGGCACCTTGGAACCTTTAATCATATGGAGCGAAGTGGCTGACCCCCTTAATTCTTCGGGAAAATCATCTTCCTTGTGATTTACATTCAATCCCAAACCGATGATTAAATAATTTATCATGTCGGCCTCTCCATTGACTTCAGCTAGTATCCCAGCTATTTTCCGGCCGTTAAAAACCAAATCATTGGGCCATTTAATTAATATCTGAATCCCAGTAATCACGTTAATAGCTTGAGCCATACTAACCGCAGTCAGTATAGTCATGCCCGCCAGTTCAGCGGAGTTGATTCTGGGCCTTAAGATCACGCTAAACCAAAGCCCCTTCCCCGGAGCTGATGCCCAGCTTCGTCCGAGACGCCCCCGCCCTTGAGTTTGAGTTTCAGCCAATACTAAACTTCCCTCAACTGCTCCCTCCGCGGCCAACCTCTTCGCCCAACGATTGGTGGAGTCAACTTCGGCTTGGAAAAAGGTCTCCCTCCCAAATTGGCGGGTAGTTAAGCCCTCAATGATCTCAAAGGGGTGCAAATCGGGCGTTCCTAACAAGCGATAGCCTTTACGGGACGAAGAATCGATCTGATACCCCATCTTTCGTAGTTGGTTGATTTGTTTCCAGATTCCACCCCTGGTAATACCGGAAAGTTCGGCTAGGGCTTCACCTGAGACATAGCTTCCGGAATATTCTTTCAAAGCCCTGATTATCTTTTCCAATATCTCTTTCACCACCGTAAAAATATTGTTATGATCATTAGAACGACAACTTAAATTCGGTTTTATAGTTTATAAAACGAACGGCAAACTCAAATGGTTGCCGTTTCAAGGTTTAATTTGACTTTAGTAATTTAAATTTTATCGAAGTATAAATAATTGCTGTCGTTAAAAATCTTTAGAGATCTCAAACTCGGCGGCCTCTACTAATCCCCCTAACGGAGGATGATTTTTTCTTACTCGCACCGTAAGGCTTTTTAAAATATATTTTTCCGCCAACCGCTTTAAAATCGCCAATCCCACCCCCTCGATTAATTTAAATTCCTCCGTTTCAACTACCTCTTTTACTATACCGTAAACTTCAGCATAATTGATTGTTAGATGTAAATCATCTTGAAATCCGGCGTCAGATAAATCTTTGACCATCTCTACATCTACCGCGAATTGCTGACCTAGTTTTCTTTCTTCTTCGTACACTCCATGATACCCGTAAAAGATCATGCTTTTCAATGATAATTTTGTAGAATCCATTGCTCCCCCTTACACTAATATGATAATAAGAATATCCAAAGTCGAGGAATACAGAAGTCGGAAGTGACAGCGAATTCAAGACATTTCTCATTCTTCAGTAAATTGACATTGGCGACTACTTAATTTTATCCTATTTAGATAAATCTGTGAAGAATGTTTGTTATCCTTCTAAAAGATTGACAAATCTCAGATCCAAAAGTAAAATAAGGATAAATTACAACGGAAACGATTTAGACGTTAGGGTGATCAAGATGGAAACCGCAGCTTTAGCCTTGAAAATTGATGAACTCCGCCAGGAAAAAAAGGCGATTATCTTAGCCCATAATTACCAAAATGATGAGGTTCAAGATTTGGCGGATGTGGTCGGAGATTCATTAATTCTGAGCCAAACAGCTGCTAAATCCAAAGCTAAAGTAATTGTATTTTGTGGGGTTCACTTTATGGCCGAAAGCGCCGCTATCCTTTCACCGGAAAAAACCGTTCTCTTCCCGGCGGAGAATGCCGGATGCCCCATGGCCGATATGGCCGATGCCTCCGAAGTCCTTAAATGGCGTGAACGTTATCCCAAGGCCGCGGTGGTAGCCTATGTCAATACCTCCGCCGCAGTCAAGGCCGTCAGCGACTATTGCTGCACCTCCGCCAATGCCGTCAAACTCGTTAAAAACATCCCGGAATCGGAAATAATATTCCTTCCGGACCAAAATTTAGGAAGCTATGTCGCGCGTCAAGTTCCTGAAAAAACCGTTCATCTTTGGCCCGGTTATTGCGTGACTCATCATCAAGTTAACCCCGAAGAAGTTAAAATTGTAAGACAGCTGCACCCGGAGGCTTTGGTCTTAACCCATCCCGAGTGTCGGCCGGAAGTAACCGCTTTGGCCGATTTTATCGGTAGTACCTCCCAGATTGTCAAATTCGTAAAATCATCTCAATCCCAAAAATTTATTATCGGGACGGAAATGGGGATTATTCATGGACTTCAGAAGGAAAACCCCGATAAAACTTTTTATCTGTTAAGCAAAGGCCTGGTTTGCCCGAATATGAAACAAACCACCGTTGCCAAAGTTTTAAAGTCCCTTCAAGCTATGGGACCGGTAATTCAAGTCTCTCCCGATATCCGAACCAAAGCGGTACAAGCGCTAAACCGGATGCTGGAGTTCGTATAAAAAGGTGGCAGACTAATGTTGACAAGTTTTCCAGCTACTCCGCCTCCGCTAACTGATCAAGCGCCATATCTGGTCATTGGAAGCGGGATCGCCGGCTTATATACAGCTCTTGAATTGAGCCAAGCAGGACCTGTTATCCTGATTACCAAATCAACGCTTATTGAAAGTAATACCACTTATGCTCAAGGCGGTATTGCCGCTGCTATTAGTGTTCATGACTCACCGGAACTTCACTACGAAGATACCATTATGGCGGGAGCAGGGTTATGCGCTTCAGACGCTGTTTTAACCCTTGTACACGAAGGCCCGAACCGGGTCAGGCGCCTAATTGACTTGGGTGTTCCCTTTGACCGCTCCGAACAAAATGAAATCGCTCTAACCCGCGAAGCCGCCCATAGCCGGCGCAGAATCCTTCATGCCGACGGGGACGCAACCGGCAGGGAAATTTCCCGCAGTCTAATTACAAAGGTGCAAGCGGCCAAGATCCGGATTTATGAAAACTATTTTGTTCTGGCTTTAGTAAAACATCAGGGCAAATGTTCCGGAGTTATCACGATTCATAACGGGCAATATCAGTTTTTTCTCGCTTCAGCGGTGGTCTTGTGTACGGGAGGGTTTGGCCAAATTTATGGCAAAACTACCAATCCCAAAATCGCCACCGGTGATGGGATGGCTTTTGCTTTTCATGCCGGGGCGGTTTTACGGGACATGGAATTTGTCCAATTCCATCCTACCGCTCTCAATCTACCCCCAGCACCGCCTTTTTTAATTTCGGAATCGGTTCGGGGCGAAGGCGCTGTCCTCCTCAACCATCAAGGCGTTCGTTTTATGCCCGGCTATCATCATTTGGCGGAGCTAGCTCCCAGAGATATCGTCGCCCGCGCCATTTTTACCGAGATTGAAAAGAACGGCGGTGAATGTGTCTATCTGGATTTATCCGGGATTGACCCTGTAACCATTAAGGGGCGGTTTCCTAACATTTATCACAAATGTTTCTCCTATGGTCTTGATATTACTGCTAAGCCTATTCCGGTCGCCCCGACCGCTCATTATGTGATGGGTGGAATTGCCGCCGACCTGCTGGGAAGGACCAACCTGCCCGGTCTTTATGCCGCCGGGGAAGTATCAAACACCGGAGTTCATGGCGCCAATCGTTTGGCCAGCAACTCCTTGTTGGAAGGATTGGTTTTTGGAGGCCGCATCGCCGACCACCTTAAAGAGCTGGCCGTTAATATACCTAATCCTAGGGACCAATTTCAGATCTTCTATCCCGATCTTTATACCGACTATGCCTCGGCTGAATCCGATTTGGCAAAACTCCACCAAATTACCGGACATTACTTGGGTATTATCCGGGACCGGGAGGGCCTATCCAAAGCTATCGAACTACTGAAAATTAAACCGCGAACCAATCCCAGTTTTGAGTTGAACCCGGCCTACTTTGAACTTCAAAGTATGTATTTATTAGCCAAACTCATCGCCGAAGCTGCACTATTCAGAACCGAAAGCCGTGGCGGCCATTACCGCTCCGATTATCCCAAACCTGAAGCCAGATGGCGTAAACATATTGAATTACAGGGTGAAAATATGGAGGTTAAAGAATGAATCACCATATGATTAAAGATATCGTTAAACACGCCTTAGAAGAGGATCTTGGAGCCGGCGATATTACATCGGAATCGATTTTAACGGAAAATTTTACTGCCAGCGCCGTATTTGTGGTTAAATCTTCCGGAGTCATCGCCGGCCTGCCGGCAGTCGCCGAAGTCTGGCGCCAACTAAGCCCCGAACTCATCTTTACTCACCTGGTAGAGGATGGCGTTGCCGTATCCTCCGGCGCTGAAATAGCCCAAGTTTCCGGCCCGATTAAACCGATTCTAGCAGGGGAAAGAGTGGCCCTCAATTTTTTACAACATCTTTCCGGAATAGCCACAAAGACCGCACAGCTAGTGGAATTGGTGGAGGGTTACCAAGTAAGAGTGGTTGATACCAGAAAAACCACTCCCGGCTTGAGAGTTTTGGAAAAATACGCCGTTCTTCAAGGGGGAGGCTATAATCATCGCTTTAATCTGGCAGACGCGGTGTTGATTAAAGACAATCATATCGCTGCTTGCGGTTCAATAACGGAAGCGGTTAAAAGAGCGCGGGCGGCGATCCCGCACACGATGACGATTGAAGTTGAGGTTGAGAATGAACTTCAGGTCCGTGAAGCTCTCGAAGTCAAAGCCGATATTATCATGCTGGATAACATGCCCCCAGTCCAAATGGAGGCTATGGTCAAGTTAATCAACGGAAGGGCAGTGGTCGAAGCTTCCGGGAACATCAACGAATCTACTATAAAAGAGGCGGCCGCCGCCGGGGTCGATATTATTTCCAGCGGCGCCATTACTCATTCGGTTAATGCCTTAGATATTAGCCTCGATATCCGTTAAAAAAGAGGCGAATCAATCGCCTCTTTTTCACACCTCAGCTTTTACTTCTTCAGTTTCACCATTAGCCAATCTCGGCTTTTCGCCGATGAGTTCCACAAAAGCGTCGCCTTCGATAGTCTCCTTCTCCAGCAAAGCATTGGCGATCTTATTCAATAGCTCCCGGTGTTCGGTTACAATTTGCTTGGATTTTTCAAATGAATCATCCATTATCCGTTTGATCTCCCGGTCAATCGCTGCTGCTATCTCCTCGCTGTAATTCTTATCCCGGGAAATGTCCCTGCCGAGGAAGACTTGTTCCTCATGGCCGTGGCCGAAAGTCATATAACCCAACTCATCGCTCATCCCGTATTCGGTAATCATCCGGCGTACGGTCTTGGTCGCCCGTTCCAGGTCATTACGGGCTCCGGTGCTGATCTCGCCAAGGGCAATCACCTCGGCGGCCCGGCCTCCCAGCATGAATACGACGTTTTCCAATAATTCCGTTCTGGTGCTATAATGTTTATCCTCCAGCGGCAGTGCCAAGGTATAACCACCCGCCTGTCCCCTGGGAATGATCGAAATTTTATGAATCGGGTCCACAGTCGGCAGAAAATGTCCAACCAGAGCGTGACCTGCCTCATGAAAGGCGGTCAGTTCTTTTTCCTTCTGGCTCATAACCCGGCTTTTCTTTTCCGGTCCTGCGATAACCCGTTCGATAGCGTCTTCGCAATCCTGCATATAAATTTTCTTTTTACCGCGTCTGGCGGCAAGCAAGGCAGCTTCGTTCAGAACATTAGCCAAATCAGCTCCGGTAAACATCGGAGTCTGCCGGGCCAATACTTTAAGATCCACCTCCGAGGCTAATGGTTTGCCCTTAGCATGCACTTTTAAAATATCTTCCCTGCCTTTAATATCAGGAATATCCAAAGTTACTTGCCGGTCGAACCTTCCCGGCCGAAGCAACGCCGGGTCTAAAACATCAGGACGGTTGGTAGCGGCCAGGATAATAACGCCCGAATTTGGCTCAAACCCGTCCATTTCCACCAACAATTGATTTAAAGTCTGTTCCCGCTCGTCGTGGCCTCCGCCTAAACCAGCGCCCCGCTGTCGCCCCACAGCATCGATTTCATCTACAAAGACTATACAAGGGGCGTTTTTTTTGGCCTGTTCAAAGAGGTCCCGGACCCGGGACGCGCCCACACCAACGAACATCTCCACAAAATCGGAACCGCTGATGCTGAAGAACGGAACTCCGGCCTCACCGGCGACTGCTTTGGCCAGCAATGTTTTCCCGGTTCCCGGATGACCGACCAGAAGTACCCCTTTGGGGATTTTGGCCCCCAGTTCGGTAAAACGACGGGGCTGTCGTAAAAATTCAACTATCTCCGCCAGCTCTTCCTTGGCCTCATCTTCTCCGGCTATATCGTCAAAAGTTGTTTTAGTCTTATCCTCCGCATGTAACCTGGCGCGGCTTTTTCCGAAAGACATCGCCTTATTGCCGGTATTTTGCATTTGATTGATGAGGAAGAACCAGAATATTATGAAAATAATGAAGAATCCAAGATTCGGGAGGAGCATCGCCCACCAGCTATTACCGGCGTTCGAAAATGATACCTTGATTCCTTTCTCCTTCAATTGTTCATAGTATAACTCAGGATGATTTACCGGACCTTCGGTGCGGTATTTTTTATGAGTCTCGTCATTCTGTCGGCCTTGAATTGTTCCATCATTATTATTAATAGTGGCGTCGATAATCTTTCCCTCTTCAACCCGGGTGGTAAATTCATTAAAGTTAATCTCCTCCACCGGGTCCTGGACTTTCATGAAATTTACAACTAATACCAATGCGATAATCGCCACCATAAAATAGATCATTATTTCGCGGATAATCTTGAGCAAGTATAAACCTCCCTTCGGCTTTTAGCCATGTCAAATATTATACCATAGTCAAAATATGAATACAACTCAACTATATATGTCCCAATCATTTTCATAGACACACGCAATTTATTGCGGCGTGTTTTCCTTAAATTAATTGAAATAAATACCACATTAACCTTTTCCATCTGGGGTTTAAGAATGGTAAAGCCTCAACTTACAATTATCTTAATTCAGATGGATTAACCTGCTTAAAATTAATATGCCAGACTTCGGTTGCGTCATCCCTTACTTTATACAATTGACTGGTACGGTATCCTAAAACCCAGACAATCCGGTCGTCGGCTGTGACCAAAAGCGGTATCCGGATCCGTTCCTCTCGGGGAACCTTCCGATTAATGAAGAAATCATGCAGTTTTTGATTGCCCGGAGCTCCTAAAGGATGGAACGCGTCGCCATGACGCCAAAACCTAATATAAAACGGCAGTTCCGGCCGGACTCCATCCAAATAAACCTCTTGTTCGCCGATATTTTTCCAGTCCGGAACGGAATACCCTTTTTCGATCTTAACCTCCAGGTTCAATTCGGGAATCAACGTTACTCCCGGAGTATTCAACCGGAAAAGCTCTGAATTTGTTTTTAAGGATCTTTTAATGCTTTCAAAGAAGATTATTCCCTTTAAATTATGAGCAATCACATTTTTTGATAATTGGATGGGTCTAAAATTATAATTTTCGTTTTGAATCTTATTCCGCAGTCTCATGATGACGATTGATTCAAACTCCCGGTTTGAGTGGGCCTGATATAAAACCCGTTTCAGGAGAAAATACTGAAGATAATTGGGAAGCGTCAGAAATCCCTCGATAGTTATTCCAATTCGTCCCTCCTGAACTAGGGTTAAATTATCCCATTTTTCTTTTAATAGCACCTCCATTAATTCCTGTTGCTCCCGGGCAAGTTGCCCTAGTCGAATTAGAGCTGAATTCAAATTTGGATTGTAGGATTCTTTTAATTCCGGGAGCAATTGTAGCCTGAGCTTATTGCGGACATAAACCGGTTTCCGGTTTGACGAATCTTCCAACCACTTAAGTTGATGCTGTATAGCATATTGACGGATCTCAGCCCGTGATACTTCCAATAAAGGCCTAATAATCAAATTATCGCGTACAATTGGAATCCCGGCTAAACCATCTATCCCAGTACCGCGGATTATCCGGTAAAGAATAGTCTCCGCTTGGTCGTCCTGATGATGTCCTAGGGCAATTTTTGAAGCGTTAATCTTTTTTACGAAGCTTTTAAATAGTTTATAACGTTCCTCCCTCGCTAAAAGTTGCAGCGATTGAGGTTTTTCCCGCAAACGCTCCGGCATGTCCAGTTTAATCTCTTTTACCTTTACCCCCCAATCATTGCCTATTTGATGCAGAAGGTTAACCTCTTGAATGTTTTCGGAAGGGCGCAAGGAATGATTGATATATAAAGCCCACAAATCCAAATCATATTCTTGTAATTGATGTAAAATATGCAGTAAACATAAGGAATCAATGCCACAGGAAAAACCAACTACGACCCGGTCTCCCTTGACCAACATTTGATAGCGCTTAATGGTATCTCTTACCTTTTGAAGCAATCAAAACACCTCAACTGTATTTTCGCTTTGAACAAAAAAATTCCTTGTTACGAAATCATTGCCGTAGCTCATTTATTAATATTTTATCTGATTATAAAGTTAATCCATATCTTTCCCAAAAAAAATTCCGACTGAAGTCGGAATCACAAAAAAAGAAAGGAATTGGGACTGGGTATGCTATTATTGGGTCATAACATTCCTTTTTCAAGAAATTGCAACACTATTACTGTCATATCGTCTTTGGGGATTCCATCTTGATTGATTCGAGCCAGATTCATCAAGTATTCGCCCAACGCTTCCGGACCGACCACCTCGACTTGGCGTAAAGCCCGAATCATCCAATCCTCTTTCCCAACCTGATCAGTTTTGCTGTCGATGACGCCGTCTGTTACCATCACGATCAAATCCCCCGGCTGTAGTTGGACATTGGTCCGCTCTAAATCAACCGAATTCAGGATCCCGGCCGGTAGAGAGGTGGACCTGATGCTCCAAACATCCCTTCCTCTTTTGATATAGGTAGTGGCCGCTCCAATTTTGATGAATTCGGCCCGCCCGGTATGAAGGTCTATTAATGTCAGATCAACCGTCGCAAAGGATTCTTCAGGGCTCCGGAGCAATAGAATCGAATTTATCATTTTTACGGCAAAGTCCCGATCCACTCCAGTTTCTAATAGTTTTTCCAAAATTGAAACTGTAGTGTTGCTTTGTACCGCGGCTTTACTGCCATTGCCCATCCCATCACTTAAAATCGCCACAAAATGCCCGTCCTTTAACTCGCGAAGGCCATGATTATCACCGGAAAATTCGTTGCCGCCCTTGGGCAGTTTACAGACCACCGTCCGGGCTTCGTAAGAGCATACCGGAGTTAAACAATAATAACAATCGACATTATTAAGCTGACAGTTTCGCTCCCAAACGGTATAATCTTCACCGAGCAATTGACTGATTAACGGGGTCATTAGGAACTGGCACTCCCGTTTTCGGTTACAGCTTCGTTGTTTGATCCGTATCTCAACCCCATTTTCTCCGAGACCTAGAACGGATGCTTCTTTTACATTAATACCCACCCGGTTCAGACAAGTCGCTAGTTGGTTCTCAATCTCCGTGCGAAATCCGGGATCAGCTGTAACCTCAATCGCTAATTTATTTATGATTTGGGCCATTCCTTCCAATTGGTTGGCTAGAAAAGTCTTGCTTTCCTCCAATTTACTTTGCCAATAATAATTCGCCTGATATTTTTCGAATAAATGATTGATTGTAGTCAACAGTTTGAATTGTTGAAAACAATTCTTAGCCAGACGCCCTTTTAAATGTTTGGTATTTACCTCGCCATATAATTCGGCCAAAGCCAATAAATCAAATAATTCCCGGTAAGTAGAGTAAAAGTTCTCGCCCCAACATGTTTCATAACCATTGCATTGTTGACAGTTTTTAGAGCATACTTGGTCCAACATCGAATAAAGGTCCATTTTATCGGCCCCTGGCTCTTCTAAGGGTCCTTCATAGAAGGATTTGGCTAGTTCAGTAAAGATTGTAGCCAAATCATTGAAACGGTTTAAAATTATCTCCCGGACACCATTATTTTCAACCATCGGATCCGCGGGTTTGGTTTCACTTGGAAAATAATTTGAGACTTGGGTCAAACAATGTTTAGGAGTTATAATTAAGGCTCCTAACCCGATTGACCAGGGAATTAATTGTTCGATTATATTTGCATCGGATTGCAGTTCATGCATTATATAATAGCAACCTAAACCGATTCCGAGGGTCGTCCCCCATTTACCCAATTTTTTTAAGAAACCTCCTAAAAACCCGGCAACACTATATAAGGCGATCAAAGCCGTCAAACCACCGGTTGCGATTCCCACCGCTATTCCTAACGAAACTCCCATGGCTGATCCAACTCCCCCTCCACCTAAGTAAGCGACAAATATCAAGACCAAGCTGACGGCCAAATCGGTAACTGATAGACTATCAATCATGAGTTGGTTGGTTCCGGCTACTGCTAACACTAGAATTACTGCTAGTGAAATTACCGCCATTTTCGACTTTTTAAAAGGATTCCTTACGAAGACGAGTCCGGTTTGAAAGACGCCCGCCAGTAAAAAGCTGATATTTATCTCCAGTATTACTTTTAAGACATTATTAAGACTGGGTTCGAATATGAAAGCCAAAGACATTCTAAAAATAGCCCATATTAGATATGACATTATTTTTGAAGACTTTTTTCTCTCCCAACCAAAGATTCGTCCTAATAAAACATAAATGGCGACCGCTCCAACAAGCCCGATACTCTCCTTAAGCCCCTTTACGGAAAGGCTTCCCGCCAATAATCCCAGCCATAATAAAATTCGCGCCAATAACTTTTGATTGCGGTTTATGAGACAATATCCGATACCGGCAGGATAAATGGCTCCAGGCAAAGCAAACCGGCTCAACAAAAATACTATCCCCGCCTCAAACACAGCTTTAAAACATCTAACATGCCAGGATGTTTTTTTATTAATAAAAGAACGGTGAATAACTGTGGGAGAAATTAAACTATTACATTTTTCCTTTCTTACCGCAGCGGAAAGTTCAATGGCCACCTTCTCAACAACCACCCTCCTCTTTGACACTTACGGGAATCAGTATATCATTGTTCCCCCGATTGGCATGTCGTTTTTTTGAAGGATATCCCACTGATTTTCCTTACTTCTTCTTTAAAAACCGCCATTAATATTTAGATGGTTAAAATAGATTGAATTCTTCAGAAAAACCAATAGTGGTTTTTACAGGTTTGTAAGTAAATTGTTTTAAATAATTAAAAATCAGTATTTTATTTTCTGACTTCTAACTTTAGAGGGTTCTTCTTTACCATCATGAAAAAAAGGATTACTAAGCAAAGGTAACCAAATATCGGATAAAACTTTGCCACTAAATTGCTGAACCCGATTTCGCCGATGAAAATTCCCGCCAATGTCAGAGTGACCACCCAAAAACGGAACCCCCATCCGGTGGCCGCTGCCAAGCGCTGAGCTACTCCATAGATATCCGCCAGCAAAGTAGTTAACATCTCGCACCAGAGTACTACGGCATATGCCCAATAAACACCCTTATTGGCTATCCTAGCCAGATCCATCATGGGTAACGGACTTTTCTGTAAATGAGGAAGATGAAAAATAATCGACCAATGGATCAATCCGGCCATTATCCCCAGGACTAAACTGCCCAACCAACCGCCTAACTTTAAATGGGTTAACCACGGATATTTCCTGGAAAGCGCTAACAAAACCGGGATCGCCAAAACTAAGTTATAGGAAGAGAACTGCACCGCCGCCAAGATCCAACTTAAATCAAAGGTATTCGACAAAGAAGCGGCGCATCGGTTTTGAATGGCATATATCGCAACAACTAATGCGCCGGTAAACATCAAAGGCACAATAATCAAATTAGCAAAGATTAATCCCGGCAGTTCTTGAAATAAGACAATAATAACTACTATTAGGCTTAAGGCGATTCCGGTCCAATAGCCTAATCCTATTTCTATGAATATCGCGCCGGAGCCCGCGAACATCACTCCCACCAAAATAATTAGAAAAATGGAGATCATTAGGTCGGCCGTTCCGGACAAACCCGGTCCCAGGCTGTAGTCAAAAAATTCCTTATATGATTTTGGTTTGATGGCTAACCCGATCCGGAATACTTTCTCCCCGAAAATGCCTAATAAAAAAATCGAACCAAAAACACCCAAAAATCCTTGCAATCCCTGAATGCTGAAAAATCTGTATATTTCCTGTCCCGAAGCGAAGCCCGCCCCTACTACCGTTCCTACAAAAGTAGCCGCTATTCCCGGGACAATTGATAATCGGCCCGGCCTAATCTTGAGCGGGATCACCAAAACCACCAACTTTTGCGGACCGGCTTAAGATTGATCAGATCGACCTTGTATGCTAATTGATCCCGATAAAAATAGCCGATATCTCCCAAAATCTCTCCAGGCTTCAAAGGGGCTGATACCGGATTTTTTAACACCCTAATCCTAGGCGCTACCATTTTAATTTCGTCTTTCCGGACTACCGCCACCAAATCGGACCGGGGATATAAGCTTATATTTCGGGGCCACCCTTTTTTTACTCTAATTTTAGCAACCGGTCGATTAGCATCGGCGATTTTTAGAATCTCGAATTCTTGAAAACCATATTCTAAAAGTCGCTGGGAGTCTCCCCAGCGATCTCCCGAATTTAACACTACCGCGATTAATTGTTTACAGTCGCGGGTCGCCGAGGCCACCAAACAATGTCCGGCCTCATTGGTGGTTCCGGTTTTAACGCCGTCAGCTCCCTCCAAGTACCACAACAACCGGTTGGTATTTCTGACTTCCACTGATTTGCGGCGTTCTTCCCATTCAAGCAAAGCAGTTTTTTTCTTAACCAAATTGGCAAACAGACGGTTTGACAGACCATACCTGGCCATTAACGCCAAATCCAAGGCTGTGGTGTAATGAGATGGAGCCCTTAACCCATGCGGGTTGCGGAAATTAGTGTTCACGGCGCCAATTTCTTTAGCTTTTATATTCATTAACTCGGTGAAATTTTGAATACTTCCGGCCACTCCCTCGGCCACCGCCATGCTCCCGTCATTTCCCGAACGGAGCATTACCCCTTCTAATAGTTCTTTTAAACTCAAACGGTCTCCCGGTTTTAAATGGATAGTCGAGCCACCGGTCCGGGCCGCCCGCGGGCTAACAGTAACTATCTTATTTAAATTTCCTTTTTCTACGGCGACGATGGCCGTCATTATCTTGGTAGTGCTGGCCGGCGCCCTGCGTAGATCGGCGTTTTTAGCATACAAGATAGCCCCGCTTTTTGATTCAATTAAGATCGCGGCAGAGGCATAAACCTTCGGGCCCCGGCTCGATCCGGGCAATAAAACTAAAGGCGGAAATTCCGGCCTCAATCTGTATGTATCGGTCACCGCCGGTTGGTAAAGACGATGCCATATTACTACGGGGCATGTGACTATCAATAATAAGATGTAGATTAAGATAAATTGTTTCTTAAAATAAAAAATGACCATTGATTATACCCTCCGTCAGTAAACTTATTAATAAATTCCCAAATTAATACCGATTTCGGAGGTGAAAAATAGAAAAACCCTCTCAACAGTATGAAAGGGTTTTATCAGTGAGCATAATCAGTAATAGTTGAAATAGTTGAACTTAAAGAATAACCCTATCCCTACAAGGGAACCAGCTTGGCGTTGCGGGTTAAACCATCGAACACATAAATAAAGGCCACAAAGGTTTAGCGAATTCCCTATCAGGGATAGGGTCGATTTTAGACATCTGAGACTTAATCCAGCGCTACTACCCGGTTGTCATATTCAAAGGCGGCGGTTAAATCAACATGTCCAGCCAAAGAATCAACTTCTTTTCCCTCAATCCTGATTTTGACCCGGTAAATATCAGGGAATTTGGTGAGGGTATTGACAAGGGCGGCTATGGCCAAATACTCTCCCTGAGCGCCTACATTTAACCGGGCGGCGTATCGGTTAAGATTAACGATGGCCACTCCATTATTTACTTCAAAGTTCAGCACTTTAGTTTCCGGGACAAAAACCGGAGTCAAATCGGAATCCGTCGGCGGACCGGAAAATAAAGCCTCCAAAGCTTTGAGACGTTTGTCCCCTTCCCGGTTGACTTTGACGACAACCGGTTTTAGATAAAAATTAGTAGGGGTGGATTGAATAAAAAAAACTGCGATTTCTTCCTCATTCTTCTGTAACTCCCGATTGAGTCTCTGGTTTTCTCCACGCAGCTGCAAATCATCAAAGATCAGCCACCCTAACCCAATCGTTAGCGTCAAAAGTATTACCCAAACTACCGATCTAGATAAGCGGCGCATCGAAAACCTCCTAAGATATTAGAATTTAAATTCTAAACCAGCCAAGTATTTTATATCCCCAGGATCGGAACTGTGCTTATTGTAGTCGAGATTATTAATGTTCAAGACGACACTGGCATTTTCTTTCAGATGATACTTGAAAGTATAATCGTGATAGAAATAACCTTTAACGAAGAGAAGCGGGCGCAAACTCAAAGAGGCCTTATTCCAGCACCAACTAAAGTCGCCTCTCAGAAACATATGGGGCCCTTCACGGCGTTCTTGATTGTATTTCATCTCCTCGAACACCCCGGCTCCGGTATCACCGTTGATTCCGGCGTAAATAAAATGGTTTTTAAACATTTGAATCTTTAGGGCCACTTCGTAATTATCCCAATCTTCGCCGCGATAATTGGTGTCGTAAAATCCGTAAACGTTCAGGTTACTGCCAAAGGGCACAACAAAATCAATACCCCCGTAAGTGAAAGAATCTTCGCTGTTTTCATCATAAACTTGACCGGCTTTGACCCCGAAGCGTTCCGAAACATCATACCGCAGGCCGGCTTTGAATAGTTCGTTTTCATAAACGCCGGTGGCGCTAAATTTATCGGTCAAATAAAACTTAGCGGAGCCGAAGCCTCCGTCGTTGGCGAGCAACGTCACTTCATTGAGGGGTTTTTCACCCTCGGCGTAAACCGCCCATCCGGTCCCAACTAGTAAACAGAAGGTCACTAGAACGCAAGTTATTTTTTTCAAATCAAAACGCTCCTTCCAAATCAATCTCGTTGGTATAAACGAGAAAACCGCCGATTCGTTCCTAAAATATTATACTCCAAATGCATTGCAAATTATTTCGCGACAAAGTTCAATATTCCTCTCGCGATTCTTCAAAAGCTTGATGTAATATGTAGCATTCCAGGGAAGAAGTGCCGCAGTTCTCGTCAACGTTAAAAAAATCATGAAATACCCGAAGATATGATTGCCTGCATGAAATAACTAAGATAACCTCTGGAGAATGAGGCAACTTCTTTTATTTGCGGTTTAAGTTACTTTTGTTTTCTTCCCAAAGAAAACGGGCTCCCTTTTTAGGGAGCCCGTGTCCAATCCGTCTTACTGCTTATCCTTGATCCCAAATTCTTTCCAGGATTCTTTCTCCATTTCCAGCTTGACCGCTTTTTTAGCTTCCCGGTACAAAACTTCCCGCTCTCTCATCTTCTCATCCAGGGACTTGGTTATTTCTTTCAGTCTTGCTTTATTGGCTTCCTGTTCGTTGTCTAAAGTTTTAGCTTCCTCATTAACAGTCTGCAATCTGGTGATAAATTCGGCAGTAATTCCCCGTTTCGCCACCCGTTCGGCCTGGGCGTTCAACCCCGCCAACATCACTTTAGTTTCATTAATTTTCTCAGCATAAGAATATGACCGATTTGCCATAACAATTACCCCTTTCGTTATAAATTTGCCAGTTTAAAAACAAACCAATGCAATTGATTAAAATCAATCGGTATTTTTAAAAATAAATCTGCATTTTACAATTACTAAGCTGTGTTATTTAATTCTACAGGTGTGTTATACAATTATCAACCTGTGTTATTCAATTCCACAGATGAGTTTTATAATTACCAACCTGTGTTATTTAATTCTACAGGTGTGTTATACAATTACCAACCTGTGTTATTCAATTCCACAGGTGTGTTTAATAATTACACACCTTACTTTTTAAAGAAGCAAGCCAGTTTTTACTTTTAGGAAGTTGATTTTATTATTTAATCAATATTATTACGCTTCAGTCCAATTCCCTTCTACGCCACCGCTTTGATGGCTTTAACCAGTACCGCCAAGGCCGCATTGATCGCCAGTTCCGCCTGGACCTTGACCATGCCTTCCCCAGCAGCGGTTACTGTTTTGGCAGCGTTGATCAGGCTGTCGGTTAAAAGCTGGGCCGTTTTTCGATCAATCGCGCCGATGATCCGGTTGGTCTCGACCTTGGCGATCTCCTTGGCTAATTTTTTGAGCTCTTCTTCCACATATTCCAGGGTCTCCGGTAGGGAATCCCCGATACTAGCCTTAGCAGCGGCCGGCATCTGCCTGAGAACTTCCTTCCCGTCAACAAAGGCCATTTTGTCACCTCCTTCTAATCAGTCGAAAGTCCAAAGTCTAATGTCTAAGATTTAAAGTCGAAAGCCGAAAGTCTAATGTCTAAAGTCCAAAGTCTAAGGTCTAAAGTCTAAGGTCGAAAGAGTAAAAATGAATCGGTGTCGAGGGTCAAAGTCCGGAAGTCGATGAGTCTGGCACTTGTGACTTGTGACTTATGACTTGTGACTTTTTAACTTTTGACTTTCGACTTGTAACTCGGAGATTAGTTTGATGGAACAGCCGGAGATGAGGGTTATTAATAAAACCAGGGTCAAAGGCAGCAGGAACCTATGTTTGATTGAAAGGGCCGCAGGTGTTGAAAACATACTTTCACCTCCTTTTTTTCAAATCCATGGAAGAAAAGCTAGTGTATGGTTTCTGTGTTTGTAAAATAGTTCCTGCAAAATTAAATAATTTTTTGGGATTTTGTTGTATCCTTTGGAAATTGTTGTAGGAATCTAAAATCTTAGATGATATAATTTGATTATTATTAGTGCGAGGTGGGATGATTATGATTTCATCAGGAATATTTCGAACCGTTGACCATCTGGGAAGGGTGATTTTACCGGTAGAAATACGCCATATTATGAAAATCGGAGAACATGCCCCTTTGGAGATTTTTGTGGATGACAAAAAGATTATTCTTAAAAAATATTTACCCGACTGTATAATTTGCGGTATTGGGGAAGGGTTGACGGATATTGAAGGGAAAAAAGTTTGTAAAACGTGTTTGGAAGAGATTAAAACAGGCGGTTAAATGAAGTATATGCAGGTACAGAAAGTAAACGATAACATCGATATGATTGCCGCTTTTAAGGGTGGGAAGATTAAACCGTTGGTCTTTTTGGATCGGGGCCGGAGGATAAAAGGCTTTGAAGTCCTTTCATCCCGGGAGATCCGGTATGAAGAAGGAAAACGGTTTTTTTTAGACATCTCATGCAAACGATACTATTTATTAGATTTATCTTAATACCAACTGCTGGAGATGGTGTTGGTGAAGTGGTTGTGAGGGTTTTTTGGTAGTCGGGAACCCTAGGTTGAAAAGCCACGGCTCCGAGTTTTAGTACGGGAATCGGGGTTGTCGCGATCATCGCCTTTAGTTTCGATGACTATTCTGTTTAGTAATATTTTCAGGCGCTATACTTTCCAGTAAAACCATCGCGCTTTTATTGAGCGCATGACACAAGGCTGGAATATTCCCAACAACCGCTAGATTTATTATCCCCCTTGACTCCATAATAGAAGGGTAACCTCTTAAAAGCCCGAATTTAGATGTATAAAAAGCCTTTTGAGAAAAACCCAGTAGCAATCGGTAATATCCCAATAAGTATGGATTATTTTTTAAAACTATTGGAAGTGCAAAAACGAGCTCCGCCCTCAACCCTCGGCTTGCTAATATTTTTAAAGCTTTGGGCGGGATGTAATCATGAATTTCTTTGTCAAGTTGAGAGATATCTAATTGACCTATTGTATTTAATAATGCTTGCTGTAATAAGGTTCCTTCTGCGCTAATCAATCTTTTTGAAAAATTAACTTGTAAGTCGGGAGTAGAAATATTAAATAACGGTTTGTTTTGATTCATCAATTAAACCACCTTTGCTACAGTCGGGGTTTCCCAGTCATTCTCTTGAATTCTTTTTAGGGCTATGTCAATATAATCAGGGTTTAGTTCGATTCCGACATATTGCCGATTTAACTTATTACAAACCATTCCTACTGTTCCCGAACCAAAAAACGGGTCGAGTACATAATCTCCTGGTTTGCTTCCTGCCAAGATACAAGGTTCGATCAAGGATGTTGGGAAAGTAGCGAAGTGTGCTCCCTTAAAGGCCTGAGTTGGGATTGACCAGACTGTTCTTTTGTTCCTACCATTCTCTTCCCGAATTGACTCATAATTGTAATAATAACGTTCCGATTTTGACAACAAAAATAAATATTCATGTGAACGAGTCGGACGATCTTTTACACTTTCCGGCATACAGTTTGGTTTGTACCAGATAACATCCGATCGTAAATACCATCCATCACGTTGTAGAGCAAATGCCAACTTCCAAGGCAATCCAATCAAGTCCTTTGGTTTTAGCCCTTCTGGTGTATTTGGCCTTATGTCATAGCTCGTACCGGATTTTTCTTGTCTGGAGCACGGTATCCTCTATCTCCACTGGTGTAAGCATCTCCGATATTAATCCATAAGACCCCATCATCTCTTAATACCCTCTTTACTTCGAAAAAAACTTCTACCAATCTATTGATAAACTGATCGACAGAAGATTCAAGCCCTATCTGTCCCGGGATATCATAATCCCTTAAGCTCCAATATGGAGGAGAAGTTACACAACACTGTATTGATTTATCCGGCAATTTGGGTAAAGCAACTTTAGCATCACCCTGGATAAGTAATGAATCAGTTAATGATGGTAATCTCTCTTGATTAAGGATAATCTGTTCCATTACTAAACCCTCCATTAAGTACAGCAAGAATAGACCAAACATATATTCGACTATTCGACGTTTACTTAGGGAATCCCTTTCCAATCGTAATTAAAAATTATTCTTAAACTTCATTTCCAGTACGCTACTGGTTACATGGTTGATGATTTTCCTTTTTCGATCCAGGTTAAGGTTGGCATGGGTTATCTCTCAAAATTGTATTTTTAGTTTTATTCTTTAAAAAGAATCCCGCTTACTACTTACATTAACAATTTAAGAAAAAGAAAGACTCATCCGCACTATGTTAATTTAATATTGATTTCTTTAAAAATTTGATTCCCAAAAGATTATAGTTAGTTTTATCTGGTTTTAGTTGCTTTATTTATTACTGTTAAAATTGATTAATCTCTATCAATACTCTTTATTAATAAATCTTCATTGACAAAATGTTCCATTATGGTTCTTCTATTTTCTTCTAAGTCCATTTGATAACCTACAATTACTGTTATACCCGAAAACTTATGAGTTTCAACAATTTGAATTTTACCCACATAAATTACTTCTCCTGGATTAATGATAAAAGGGATCTTTAAATAATCTGGTAAAGATTTCCCCAAATAAAGTGTTTGAGAACGTATAGCTTCCAAATTTAATAAATATTCACCCGGATCAACCTCAATATATTGAATTTCTGCATTTTGGCCAATGGTATATGGAGTTCTCTTCTTTTCCCATACATTATCAATAAATAATTTGAAGCTGGTAATAGACCATGAAGGTTTTTCTAGAATAAATCGGCCCGCAAGATAACATTTATTACTCGTTATTGGTGTTCCCTGAGTGTAATTATATTTGTAATAATCAATATCTACCTCCACAAAATCCAAACTACTAATAGCTAACTCTCTAGGGCATTTCTCTCCTTCTAATACTTTTTTTGATTTTTCAAAATTAGCAAAACGAAGTATTTTTGCAGTTGGACATGAGTAATAAGGTTTCTTTGCCAAATAATCTCCAATATATAAGATGCATCCTTGATTAATTTCAAATTCATTCAATAAAGTTGGATTAGTCTTTAAATTGACTTCATAATTGTCTTGGATGAAGTCAGTCATCCCGTGAAATGAATTGATTTTATACTTTCCTGCAGGTATCTCATAGATTTGCATTTCCTTGGAAAGTTTAAAGTTAATCCTATATGTTTCATTAGTGTCCAGATTGACCAATCTAAGAAATATCTTCGGTTTTAGTATAAATATCGGCTTTCTTTCTTCGGAAAAAACACCGCATATGTATGATTTTTCAACACTTAACTCATTAACCCCTTCTAAGATGATTTCATCTTCAACACCATAAATAATACTACTTATAAATAAAAAAAAACATAATGGTTATAATCCAAATTTTCTTCAACCCAAATCCCTCCTTATTTTTTGACAGCCAGAAAATTTAATCCAATCGATATAAACAATTATCTAATTGTTAATTCGATTTTCAGCGCCCATCCCTTTTTTCTCACCCGACCTCCACCTCTTCCTTCTCCACCGCCCCCTTTCCCCAAACAAAAACCGTCCCCCATTCACCCCACAAAACTGATGCTTCTCCTCGGAATTAAAATAAGGACTCTCCGAAAAAATCCGCAAATACTCATTATATGATTCCACTCCGGTCAAATTAATCATAAAATCAGTCCCAAATAAAATCCGCCTTTTCAACTTCTCCCTCAGCCCCGCCGGGTTCCGGTCGATATAACGCCTTAAGTCCCGGCAATACTTCTTATCCAAACCGTTAAAGGAAAAATCAGCGTATAAATGGTCATACTTACCGATCAGTTTAATAATCTTCTTGGTCCAACCCTCCACCGTAAAGATTCCCCACTTTTTATTCTCCTTGCCGAAATGGGCCAGGTTCAAAATTAACTCCGGATAATGCTCCAATACTTGCTCCCATTTATCCGGCCCAGTCAATTCCGTCGTAAAACTTCGCTTCACTCATTAGTCACTCATCTCCTTAGATCTCAATAATCAATTACTCTTTTGAATATTTACCATTTTCAAGGGAAATCCTTTAACTTAAGTAAATTTATCCCCTAATTCTCCCGAAACGGATTCTCCACCAGAGTCAACTCCCCTTTTCCCAGATCCACCTCGGCGGTAACCCCCTGCGGCAACGTCCATTGTTCCGGGATATGCCCGATCGGGAACCCATAGGCCGCCGGACACGCCACCTTACTTAGCCTTTCGGCGCAGACCTTGATGAGATCCTCTTCCGCCTCCCCCTCAATCGGATTGCACCGGCCGATGATGATCCCGGCTGTCGAATCCAGAACCCCGCTCTCTAATAACTGGGTCAGCATCCGGTCAATCCGGTAGGGCGGCTCCTCGGTCTCCTCCAAAAATAAAATCGCCCCTTCTAAATCCGGGAAATATCTGGTTCCCAATAAAGAACTGACCAGCGCCAAGTTGCCGCCTAAAAGAGGGCCGCGGGCTTTACCATTCTTAAAGACTACATAGTTAGAAGTTTTCACATCCGGCCAAGAAAGAGATTTCCCCAGCGCAGCCCCGGTAAGCATCTGAAAGGCGTGGTTAATCGAAAATTCGTTTTTTAAAACAGTTAAAACCGGGCCGTGAAATGTGACCAACCCCGTCCGCTTCCAGAGCCCCAATTCAAGTCCGGTGATATCGCTAAAACCAATCAAAATTTTAGGATTTCTTTCGATTAGCCCAAGATAAAGGTCGGGTAACAATCTGACGCTTCCATAACCGCCCCGTAAACACCAGATGGCCTCGATCGAGTCGTCCCACCAAAACCGCTCCAAATCGACCCTTCGCTCCAGATCGCTACCTGCCAAATAATCATTTATAGGGCGAACGGCCTCTCCCAAAACAGTTTGATATCCCAGAGCCTCCAACACCTCGACTCCGGCTTCAATCACGGCCATCTCCTTTGCCGGACTGGCCGGAGTGATGACCCCGATTTTACTCCCGGGGCTTAAAGGTTTACTTTTCAATTTTTTCATCCGAAGGCGTCTCCTTTTTTAAAATCTGCTCCTTTAAAAAGGATAAAGCATGATAGTTCAGACGCAAATAGTTAATACTATCTTAATAACGGAGGCTAGTTCATGAATTTTTGGAGCGGTCTGAAAAAGATTTTCCGGTTTGGTACTAAAGAAAAACAGTTTTCGTTGGGAAATGAATCCTGGAAAAGACCGGAACCTAACAAACCAAAACCCGAACCCTTATTCAAAGACTTGGCGAAAAACCGGCAACTCATCGAAGATATTTTTGAATTGCCTGCCAACCAGGACATTGTAATCAGGGACTTCCTGATTCCCAGCCTGAATCAGAAAGCCCTAATAATATATATAGACGGTCTTTCCGATCGCAATACACAAAGTTTTTCAATTTTACAGCCACTAATGCTCCTGGGACCCGATGAAGCCAACGGCGGCAAAGATCCTATCGCCATCGCCTCTGAAAAACTGGTTCCTGGTCACCAAATTGAAAAAACCGAAAACTTGAAGGATGTCATCGATGGTGTGTTGGATGGTTCTTCGGTCTTGTTAATCGATGGTTCCAACCAAGCCCTGGTTATTGAGACCAAAGGATGGGAACACCGGGGAGTTGACCGGCCCAACAGCGAACCGGTAGTCCGGGGGCCGCAAGAATCCTTTATCGAAAATTTTCGGGCCAATACCGCCAGTGTCAGAAGGTACGTGAAAGATCCCAAACTGGTTACGGAAATCTTCCGGGTTGGCAGGCGCAGCCGGACGCTGGTAGCGGTGATGTATGTCAAGGATATCGCCAACCCCAAGCTAGTTGAGGAAGTAAAGTACCGCATCCAAAGCATCGCGGAGACTGTCGATTTCATTCCGGAAACGGGAACCCTGGAAGAGTATTTGGAGGACCATCCCAGATCCCTCATTCCCCAAATGCTCTCCACCGAACGTCCGGATCGTCTCAGCGCCTATATTCGCGAAGGCCATGTCGGAGTGGTGATGGCTAACAGTCCCTTTTCTTTGGCGATCCCAACCACTTTCACCGTCTTTATCCATTCAGCTGAGGACTATTATCTACGTTGGCCTTTTAGTAACTTTTTAAGGTATCTTCGGGTTATTGCTATTTTTATATCCTTAATGCTGCCCGCCACCTATATTGCGGTCATCAATTATCACCAAGAGATGATCCCCACCGATTTGTTACTAGCGATGACCGCCGCCCGGGAAATGGTTCCCTTTCCGGCTATCGCTGAAATCCTATTTATGGAATTCGCTTTTGAACTGATCCGTGAAGCAGGAGTCCGGATTCCTAGCATCATCGGACCGACCATCGGGATTGTCGGCGCTTTAATCCTGGGACAAGCGGCAGTCGCCGCCTTCGTAGTCAGTCCGCTTCTGATCATCATTATCGCCATCACCGCCTTAGCGTCTTTTGTGGTTCCTAACTATAACGCCTCCTTTTCGATTCGAATCTTACGGTTTTTGTTTATCATCTTAGCCGGTTTCTTAGGATTTTTCGGAATCGCCTTTGGAATCTTTTTATTAGTTTTACATACCGTTACTATTACTAGCTTTGGAGTTCCGTTCATGACACCCATAGTTCCTTATCAACCCAAGAATAAAGAACGGGTGATTCGGCCCCGAGTTTATGACCAAAAATATCGGCCCATGTTTTTAAGGCCTTTGGATTGGATTCGGCAGGAGAAAAACCCCAGGCGATGGGACCAACCCCGGGGTAGTATCAAGAAGGAAAGGGATGACCAAAATGAGCAGTGAGGAAAAGATCGGCTATTATGAGGTTTTGTCCCTTTTAATAATTACCATCTCCGCCAAGATCTTTTTGTCTTTTCCACGCAATATGGCTCTCCTGGGCGACGCGGCAGGGTGGATCATTGTTTTTCTTTCTGGGATCTACAGCTTAGCGAGTTACTGCTTCCTTTCCGCTTTATTAAAGAAGTTTCCGGGTAAGAATATTATTCAAATTGCTCACCAAGTCAGCGGCGGTATTTGCGGCAAATTAATCGGAGTGGCGCTTTTCCTTTTTTTTCTGGCGATCACCTCCTTGTACCTCCGGCAATTTGCGGAAAGTTTCATTTTGGCCATACTCCCCCGAACTCCTATCAGCGTCATTACCCTTTTGTTCTTAATTCTGTTAGTCTACGCTACCCTTTTGGGGGTTGAAACCCTTTCCAGGGTAGCCTGGTTATTAGGTCCTTATCTGTTGACTACATTAATTATTATTTTCTTGTTTTCCCTGCCCCAGATGACTTTTGATCATCTAGTCCCAGTCTTGGGACCGGGTCCGATTCCGCTCTTAAAATATTCCCTTACGCATCTGTCTCTCTTCCCCGAAATTATCTTGTTAGGGATAATCGCTCCCTTGATCCGAAACCGGGAGAAAATAAACCGAATTGGTCTCTATAGTCTAGGGGTGGCGTTGGTCATTAACACCGGTGTTACCATCTTAACTACAGCAGTTTTTAATTATGTTGAAACTCAAAAAATGATCTTCCCCGTTTTTCAGTTAACCCGGTTAATCGCTTATGGCGAGTTTATCCAAAGAGTAGAGGCGGTCTTTGTCTTTCTCTGGTTTTTCTGGGCCGGGATCCAGCTGAGTGGGTTATTCTATGGGGCTGTCGCCAGTTTTGCCCAGACTTTTAGGATCAAAAACTATCGTCCCTTAACTTTACCCATCGCCGTTTTGGTCTTTACGATCAGCCTAATCCCCGCTTCGATGACTGAGGCGGTGGAATTGAACGATTATACCATTTCTCCCTCATTGATAAATTTTTACTACTCAATAGCCGCTTTTGGCCTACCGCTTTTATTGTGGCTAATTGCAATTGCTAAAAAACATTTAGGTGGCGTCACTAATGATTAAACGAGTCATAGTTATCTGTTTGTTAATAATGATCGCTATCTTAGCCAACGGCTGTTGGGATCGGCGCGAGTTGGAAAGCCTGGGACTGGTTCAGGCTCTCGGACTGGACTTAGGACCGGATCAAAAAGGAGTGACCGTAACCACTATGATCGCAATCCCCTCCATGCTAGGCGGTGAACAAGGCGGTGGAGCCGGTGATAAGCCCGGAGTCTTTTTGGTATCCATGGATGCTCCTTCTATTTACGAAGCTTTTAACTTGATCAATACTACGGTTAACCGAGAGATCACCCTGATCCAGAATCGGCTCCTGATCATTGGCGAGGAATTAGCCCGCCATGGAGTTGAAAGATGGATCGACAATCTAATCCGTTATCGCGAGATGCGCCGTACCTTGCTAATTTTCGTTTGTAAAGGAAAAGCCGCCGAAATATTACGCGTCCAACCGCGGCTGGAAAACAAACCTTCGGAATACGTTAACGCCTTGGCGGCGCTGTCACGGCGGACCGGAATGTATCCGACAGTTACCTTAAATGACTTTCTCAAATATTATGAGGCTTTTGCTCAAGAAAACTATCTTCCCCTCTTGGACAATTATCGGAGAAAAGAGGGATCGGAAGCAGAACCAGCCAAAAATCAAGCCCAATTAGGGGGAGGCGAATCCGGATCCGGCGCGGGAGGGCCCTCGCAAGAAAAGGGACCGCAAAAACAGGATGACGTTCGATTTATCGGGTCGGCGATCTTTAAAAAAGACCGGATGGTCGGTATTTTCGATCTCTACGAAACCCAAATTCTGTTGCTATTGAATGATGAGTTCAAGGAAGCGATGCTCACCATCGAAGACCCCTTGAAAAAAGGAAATTATGTTGTTTTTAAGCTGCTGGCGACCGCGCCGGTTAAAATTCAATACCAGCGTCAAAAGAAGGTTGATCGATTTAAGGTCCAATTAAAACTGGAAGCGGATCTATTAAGTATTCAAAGTCAGATCGATTATACCCAGCCAAAATTGGAAAAATTTTTAAGCCGGGTGATTGCCGTAGAATTAAAGAACCGGGTCGAGAAGGTCATTGAGAAAGCTCAACAGGAGTATAACTCCGATGTCTTCGGTTTCGGTGAAAAAGTAAGGAGTACCTTTATCACTTCTCCCAAATATGAAAACTACCATTGGCCCGACAAATTCAAAGACGCCCGGATTAGTGTGGAAGTCAAAGTAGATCTGCGCCGGGTCGGTGTCCAATTCCAGCCCCCGGAGAGCCGTTGAAACTTTAAAAGGAGGACTCTCTTTAAATGAGTTATTTAGCCTTTGCTATAGTGCTAGTCATCTCTTTTTATACCATTTTGTTCGCACTCGAGACCTACCGTGAAAAAAACCCACTCGGTTTTTGGGCCATTCTCCTACTGGCTCTGATAATTACAACGCTCCCATTTTACATGCTCTTTCTTATGGATTAAGGATGCGAGATTATGTCTTTTCCATCCCTCATTTAAAAATGGATGAAAAGCATTTATCTGTCTTTAAAGGGGCATGTTTTAAAACCGAGTAAAGCATAAAAAGGACATAACCCCATCACTCCCGATAACAAAGGAATTAACCCCAGCAAACCCCAGAACCGCTCTCTCCCATTTACTAAAACAACTACGCTTAACATCGCTAAACCCACGATTATTCTAATAATCCGATCAATCGTCCCGACATTATTTTCCATTTAACCTCTCCTTTATAAAATGGCTTTTGTTAACCGACCAATATCTAATTTCGGCGTTAAATAAACGCATCCTTTTAATAAAAATCAATTTGTAGTTAGGCTTTAAACTAATTAATGAATAGTACCGATAATATATTTGTCAGCTTTGGCTGCTGGTAGTTTGCTTAATAGTCTCGCTCTCGAGTCTTTAAATTACTCGGAAAAAAGCAGATCGTCAATCGCCAATAGCGGACCTAGGAGGTTAATAGTTGAAAAATAAACAATACCAGTTAGTCGGTTGTTGCGGTATGTCTTGTGTGCTTTGTCCTCGTTTCCACTCCCAATCCAGATCAAAATGCCCCGGATGCGGCCTCAGTTCCAACCGGGAGTCCTGCGCTACCTATAAGTGTTGTACTGAAAAACACAATTATGAAACCTGTGCCGAATGCGCTGTTGTCCCTTGTGAAAGACTATTTCTCCAAGCTGATTGGGTGGGTTTTAATACTCGTAAAAAATGGCTGGATAATCTAAACCAAATTAAAGAGAACGGTATTGAGAAATGGTTTGCTGAACAAATGGAAAAACAAGCCTTGCTGGAAGAGGCCCTTCAGTATTTTCACAACAACCGGATGCGGAGTTTTTTCTGTCTTTCATTCCTTTATTTCGAGATCGATACCATCAAGAAATTGGTTGCCGCAGCCCAAGCAGAAAAAAAACTCGATCTCCAAAAAAGAGCCGAGTCCTTTCAAAAAGCAGTCAAAACCGAAGCCCTACAGCATAATCTAAAAATCTGGGATCAATAACTCTCTTTCTCCTGGTTCCCCTATCGGAGAAGGGACTTTTCTTTCGATTTGGCTGCCGGAAAAGATGAAACCGCCCGCCAGTTCAATCATGGCATGATGCGCCCGATCCACCCGGCCTGTTTGATGAACTCTGCTGCCCAAAAAGTGGACGCAAAATTGGCCGTCAAAATCATTGTCATCAATCGATTGTCCCCCGTGGGGCATCCCATTAATGGAAGCGGCAATATAAAGGTTCTTCATCTGTACCACTACAGCCCGTCGCTCCCAACTCCATTTGCCCCCGTAAACTTCTTTCATGATTTTAGTATCCTCTTTGGTCAAAGGCTCTACATCCGCATGGTAGTAACCATAAAGCCGTTTAGCTTTAAAAGATTTACCAGTCTCCAGATCTAGAATCTTAGCTACCTCTCCTTTTTTCCACAACTGATTTACCGTCGACCATGATAGCGCTTGAATACCTCCCCCGCGGAAACGCGAATTCGGGCCGGCGCTCGAATTTTTTCCCAATTTTATAATTAATTTTTGGCCAACCACAACTCGCTGATCGGGAAGGTTATTACGGGCCATAATCTCCGCCATATTAGTTCGATGTTGGGCGGCGATTACTTCTAATTCATCCCCCGGTTTAACCGTATATTCTACAATCCGGTGACCGTCACCCGCCACTTCCTTAAGGGTGTCCATGGTAACCGGACCGGCCACCCCGTCAACTGCCAAATTATGTTCGATCTGAAAAACTTTCACCGCTTCGGTAGTCAATTTCCCATAAAATCCGGTAGGCTTTACCCTCAAATAGTTCAACTGAAATAAATATTTTTGGACCTCAATTACCTGATTTCCTCTAGAACCATACTTAAGCATGGTAGCTGCGCCGGCATATCTGTTTAAAAATCCCAACATCAGAAAAGCGCAAAAGAAAATGATTGTAATTTTACAATAAACCTGCTTCATCATTCAATGCCTCCCTCCGAAATTGCCATCATTCATCTTGGCTTGTCCAACGATCAAAAGCTGAAACAATCGTCCAAGCTATATTAACTCGTGTCTAATGACCCGCGCCTCATGCCTCCGTATATTACCATTATTAATGATTTTTCAATAAATTATACTTTGACCGGCTTCGCGCTTTAAGAATCCCCTAAGTAAATCCCGGAACCATCTCCAACCACGGACTAAGAAATTTACCTTTTTGACTTCTACCGTAGTATAAACAGGCGTCTCCGCCAGTACTTCTCCATGATAGATAGCTTTTAAAAGGCCGATTTTACCTCCGGCTTTAATAGGATATTCCAAATTTGCAATAGGCGTCAATTCCGTTTCAACCAACTTTTCCCGGCCTCTTTCAACTAGAACCCCGAAATTCTCTTTCAACTCTACCGGCGTCATCTCAGGACGAGCGCCATTCAAGTACACCTTCCCCAGCTCTTGATCGGCTTTTTTAATCAATTCCCATTGATAGTTGCGAAAACCATAATCCAATAGACGCCGGGTCTCAGCGATCCGTTTGCCGTCGCTGACCGCGCCTAAAATAACGCTCAACAAACGTAAATTCCCTTTTTTTGCGGTAGCCGCCAGGCAATATTTGGCTTCCTCCGTATGCCCGGTTTTCAAACCGTCGGTTCCCCGGTAAACCCTGATTAATTCATTGGTATTGCGTAATTGAAACTCGCCGTTACGAAAAGTGTCCATCCAAATTGAAGTATATTTTAGGACTTCCGGATATTTTAATAATTCCTTAGAGATGAGGGCCAAGTCATAAGCGCTGCTATAATGGTTGGGATCCGGCAAGCCGGTTTCATTGACAAAATGGGTATTTTTTAAACCTAAAGCCTTAGCCTTCTTATTCATGGCTTCTATAAAATCCCGGTCCGAACCATAGAGATACTCGGCCACGGCTGTACTGGCGTCATTAGCCGAGACTACCGCAATCGTCTTGAACATCTCTGCTAATGAAAACTCTTCCCCTTCTTTTAAGTATACTTGTGACCCTCCCATTCCGGCGGCAAGAGCAGAAGTGCGGATCGAATCGGACCATTTGACTCTGCCTGAGTCAATCGCCTCCATGATTAAAAGCATCGTCATTACCTTGGTAACGCTAGCCGGGGGCCAACGCTGATCCTTGTTCTGTTCAAAGAGGACCTTACCAGAGAGCGGGTCCATTAATACGGCAGCCCTGGCGTCAATCGAAAAGGCAAAACCAAGTTTCGGATGCAACGCCGAAAATGCCATCATTAAAATTAAAACTACCGCTATTTTTTTCTTTTCCAAAAGGACTCCTCCTTAAGGTAGATGATTTCCCAAAGGGTGGCAAAGTATTACTCCTGGTTAAAATCATGCTTTTTTTAGGGGAATATTAAAGTTTGAGATGGGCAGATTATGATGGGAAATCTTTTAAGAAGAGGGAGTGAGCTTATGAACCAAAACCAGCAAAATACCGGGACCTATGAATCCCAGGGACGTATGGAACAACCGCCAAACGTGATTACTACCAAAGACTTGGCCTATTTAAAGGATGCCATGTCCTGGGAGTTGTTGGCGATGAAAAAATGCCGCCAATATGCATCTTTTTGCACTGACCCTGAACTTCAAACCCAGATTGACGGCGTCGGCCAAATGCACCAAAATCATTACAATCAACTGCTTCAATATGTCCAATCCAATCCAAACCAAGGCTACCTACAGTAACCGTATACTAAGAAAAACCCAATTCCAAGTTGCCATAAACACGAAGGAGCCAGGGCAGGGCGATAGAGGACAACCGCCATACTCATCCCTCATACCTCGCGCTTCATGCCTAACAAAGAAAAGGAGGAAATAATATGCCAAACCAAAGCCAACAAGGTCAAAGCGCTAACGTTTTAAAAAACCCCCAAACCGGACAATTGCCAAAAGTTAAAGGACCGGAAATGAATGAGCGGGACTTTATCAACGACATTTTGGCTACGGAAAAATATATCACCGATAACTTCAATGTCTTTTCCCGCGAGGCCAGTAATCAAGTGCTCCATCAAGATACGATGCAAATTTTAAACGAGTCGCACCAGGCAGCCAGAGATCTGTTTGACATGATGTTTAAGAAAGGTTGGTACCAATTGACCGCAGCGTCACAGCAAGATATTCAGCAGACAGCTCAACAATTTCAAAATTATCAGACTCAAGAACCATATTAAAAAAGACTGTCAAAAGAAGTGGGAGGATTCACCACTTCTTTTGACATCCTTCCGTAGTCTTGACAATTAGCCGCTTTTACTTTATTATTTATAATAACTAAATTATTTGCCCTTGAGATAAAGATGGGATCAATCCGGTGTCTATTAAGCGCCCGTTTGGTCTTTATTTTTTTATTCTTATGTAGCGCCGATGGATCATTTATTTATACTGAAAATCCCAACCATTTCTCAGCGGCAAAGCTAAAACTAAGGAGGTTACCCATGCCTGTTATAATCGAATATGATCATCACAAACTCGTTATCCCTGAAATTAAATGCGATTGTGGAATGCCTCATGAAAAACCCGATATGGATATTTATATCGGCGCGAATATCGTGGATAATTGCGTGAGCTATATCAACGCCCGAAACTTCGGAAAAAACGCCGTGTTGGTGGCTGATGAAAATACTTACAAAATCGCGGGGAAAAAGGTGGAATCATTATTACAACAAGCAGGCTACTCAATCTCCTTATGTCTTTTGGAACGGGAAGGAGAATTGGAACCGGACGAGTCGGCCATTGGAGAAATTTTATATGCCATGGAGAAAGGGACCAACTTCCTGATTGCGGTGGGCTCCGGGTCGATTAATGACTTAACCCGGTATGTGGCGGTCAATACTAAGCTTCCCTTCATCAGTGTCGGTACCGCCCCTTCCATGGACGGGTACACTTCGGTAGTAGCCCCCCTGTTGAACCGGGGTTTGAAAATCAACAAACCAGCCACTTACCCTAAGGTTTTAATCTGCGATTTGGAAATCATGCGCAATGCTCCTTACCCGATGCTCATTTCCGGTTTCGGTGATGTGCTGGGTAAATATATCGCCATCGCCGACTGGCGAGTGGGCAAGATCATTAACGGTGAAGCTTATTGCCCGGTGTCGGTGGATATTGTGGACCAAGCGGTCCGGAAATGCGTAGACAATATCGACGGCATCAAAGCCCAAACCGAGGCGGGAGTCCAAAGCCTGATCGAAGCCTTGATCCTGGCCGGGTTAACGATTTTAATCATCGGCAATACCCGCCCGGTGGCCTCAGTCGAACACAATATGGCTCATTACTGGGAGATGATGAAACTGCTCCGTAAAGAACACGCCCCCAGTCACGGTACCGCGGTTGGGGTGGCCACCGGTTATGCGGCCAAATTCTATGAGGCATTTTTAAAGATAGACCCCGCCAAGCTAAATAAAACCGAGATTAATGCGAAACGGTTGAGTAGGGAAGCCCGGGAAAAATTCGTTTGCGATAAATACGGGCCGAAGTTCGGGGCGTCGATTATCAAGGAGCATCCAGACGACTTTCTTACCTGGGAAGAGCAAGAACGCCGCATCGACGCTTTCATTGATAATTTCGAACTGATCAAGCAAGAAGTGGCCTTGGTCCCGTCCTGGTCGGAAGTGAAGGAAATTTTCCAACGGCTCGGTTCCCCGATTACCGCCGCCGACATTGGGATCGATGATGCCCTATTGGAAGATACCTTGTTATGCGCCAAAGATTATCGCAACCGGTATACTATCTTTAAAACCGCGGCTGAGATCGGGGTTTTGGATGAATTAGCGGCTAAGGTTATGAATTATTAAAAAATCATCCGAGTACATAACGTGCGCCGCCTCCCCGAGTAGGAAAGCGGCGCTCGCTATGCATGTATAAATAGTTTGACAAGCTTGGCCATTAAGAGAACCGATATAAAGACAATCGCAAAAGCTGAAACTCAATTCTTCAATATTAGATATAAATTTATAATTCTACTTCAAAAACTTGGTAAACCGGTTCGGGCCATAGCTTCCCCATCACTTTGCTCACCACCTCGGAAACACCGCTGGTATAGAAAATAACCTCTCCTTTGTTCCGGTTATTTTCCCTTAATCCTCTTTCTTCCAGTATTCTTACTAATTGCCCGGCTACTGCGGCTCCATTGTCAATAATCCTAATCCCGGCGCCGCAAATGTCTTGGATCACCGGTTTTACGAATGGATAGTGGGTACA
>JAEWZY010000035.1 GCA_023394955.1 Bacillota bacterium | reverse complement strand
TTTTCAAAACCATGATGCCACTGGGAGCCGACAAGATTGGCCTTTCCAAATTTAATTTCTGTGGCGCCGGCCCTTGGTTGCTAAAAAAATTAATCCGCCAAAAAGACGGTCAAACTACTCAAGATTTACTAAAAATGGCCATCGAACGCCAAATCGATTTCGTCGCCTGTGAAGCTTCTCTAAAACTTTTAGGCATTACCAAGGAGGAACTGATCAAATACGACCACCTCCAAGTAGCCGGAGTCGACTCTTTCCTCCAAAACGCGTTGGAATCGAAGATTGCAATGTTCATATAGTAAGAAACGGTAGTCGGAAGATAGTAGACAACTGTCTTCTATCTTCCATACTCTGTCTTCCTCCCTATAGAAAGGCCTAAAGATTCTACCTGGCTCCTATCTCCTGTATCCGACCCGACCACTATAACGCTTGAAACATATCCTTACCAACGCCGCATTCGGGACAGACCCAATCCTCCGGAATATCTTCGAAAGCAGTCCCTGGAGCAACCCCATTATCAGGATCGCCAACCTCCGGATCATAAACATAACCGCAAACCGTACACTCCCATTTCTTCATAAAAATACCTCCTTAAAGTTTCCTCAAAATTACCATTAAATTCGTTAACATAGTTGAAGATTAACATAGAAACTATTGCTTGTCAAGTAAAATCTAGGATAATATGCTACTCCGTTAAAAAAACATGGTTCCCGATCCGGGCCGTAACCCTAAGGTCGGCGGAGTTGAAAAACCTTAAGCCTTCTTCGGAGGAGATCTCCGGGTTATAAAAGTACAACGCGCCGTTACTGGGGTCGATGCCGTTAAGGGCTTCCACCACCGCCCGGCGGCAGGACTCACTGGGTTGAATGGATGACAACTTAGGTACGCTACTGAACTGGTTCTTCTGGTAAACCACTCCCCGGACCGAACCGGGAAACTTATAACTGCGCATCCGGTTTAAGACTACCGCCGCTACCGCTACTTGGCCGTCATAAGGTTCACCGCCGGCCTCAGCCGCAATCAATCGTACCAAAAGGTCGAAATCGGCCTCACTGATGCTCTCCGGAACCTTGACCCGCGGAGTTCGCGGACCGGGAAGCCGGAAATTCAGGGACATACTAATGATCGGATCTAACGCTTCCGAATGAGTATCGTTAGTGATTGTACTGCCGACCACCCGGGCCTCAATCACAATAAAGGCCCCGTTCCCGCCCTTACTCAAATTAACTTGAACTCCGGTAATAATCTCGGTTTTTTCTTCAAAACCGTGTTCGGGAGCAGCCTCATTCAGTAAGTCCCGAAAACCTAATCCTACGAATGAAGTTACCCATGGTCCTTTGCTCTGTTTATAAGTAAAACCAGCCGATAAATCCCGGTTTTCCCACTGATAGATCCCACGCGCCGTCCACCGGTCCGAAAGCAACCAGTTCAATCTAATTGCGGATGTTGATAGCTGATCATCTCGGTATTGCCATTCGATGCCTGTATTGATAGCGGCCAAAACCGAGATTGGTAAAGCTAATAATAGTATCACGGCAATGGTGAAGCTAATGGTAAAACGTCTTACTAACATGGCGCCTCCGATATTTCCCGCTCAAAATGACGTTCACCATAATATTCGGTTAAATCCGCAAAATTCCTAAGCCTAAAAAATGGGGTTTAAAGAAAAAACTATCTCCGTATACGGTTCCTAAACTAATAAATAAGCTAGAAAAACTCTTCTTCCAACATGGCCGCGAGCAAATGATAGATTGGAAGGTGATATTCTTGAATTCGAAATGTTTCCTTTGAGGGCGCCTGGATGGTTACATCGGTTAAATCTTTTATGGGCCCTCCCGGACTCCCGGTCAAGCCGATAGTCTGTAATCCCATGGACTTGGCGACGATAACGCCCCGAATCACATTGGTGGACGAACCGGAAGTGCTGATCGCCAGTAAAGTGTCGCTATCAGTTCCATACCCTAACACTTGTTGCGCATATACCAAGTCAAAAGAGAGATCATTTCCAATCGCCGATATTAAAGCGGCATTGTTGACCAGGGGAATCACCGGCAGACTGCCTTGGAGTTGTTCTACCCATTCCGCCTCTCCGCTCACAGCTTTAATCTTTTGGGATAACCCGGCGGATAAAGGTCTTTTTTTAAGAAAGCCTTTCAACAGTTCCCCGCTGATATGTTCCGCATCGGCTGCGCTACCGCCGTTGCCGCATACCAATAACTTGCCTCCCCTGGCGAAAGTCTCTTTTAGAATTAAAAAAGCCTTCTCAATCTGCCCCCTACAAGAATTAAGCTCCGGGTAACGTTCTAATAAATTCCTTATTAACCGCTCTTGATCTGACGAAAGGGTCAATTCCTTTATTTCCACCGCCACCTCCATGAATGTTGATCTATTACAAGATATGAATCACGGCGGTTTCCGGGAATAAAAAAACGGGAGTAACCATGTCCCCCGTTAAGCGAACCTTTCATCCTTCTTGATGGTCGCGGGCTTTAATCCAAATTTAGAAAAAACGTATTTTTATCAATTCATCTTTTGTCAATTATTTTCCTGTAAAATGACTAAAATAATTTGAAATAATTAGAACTTCTTAATGCCGTTTTCATGCTCTAAAATGGCAGTAGTCAATTTTTCATACAATTCAAACTGAAGATAATGATAGACTCTGGTTATTAAAAACCGGGGGTATGAGGATTCGCTCAATAACAGCTGGAGTAATTGTTTTTGATCGCGGAGATTGGGATAGAGCATCCCGAATCTGGCCTTAGCCAGCCTTAGCCAACCGAAGTTCGAATAATCATCGACTGTAAGGACCTTATTATTGATGGTATAACCGATGGCGAACTTAACTTCAAGTTCCGGATAGTCTTCGGATAATAGTTTTGTTTTCAAACGAAAATTTCCGTAATAATCCCGGTAAGGCTTGACCGGATTCATGCCGAATTGCCGTATTTTTGAATCCGAGGCTGAACTGGCCGCCGTCTCCAATCCTCCGGCATTGGCTTGGTCTGTTTTGGAAGCGATTAAGCGATACCCTTCGAGAACCGGTTCAGTATAACTATACCAGTTCTTGGGCTTAAATAAACGATCCATCACCTTGAGAATTAATGAGTCATCCATGAAAACACCTATCTAATAAATAATATTGGGCTTTTAAAACCAATGTTAATCCGTGTGAACCTGTCTATAAAAGATTTTTATTATGGCTAATGCCTGATAACCTATTAATGCCCGTGGAAAAAACATTTCGTATAATGTCCCTGCCCTATTTCGATTACAGGCGGTTCTTGAGAATGGCAAAATTCCGTAACCGAAGGGCAACGGGCGGCGAAACAACAACCTTGGCTACTATAGCCGGCCACACCGGCCTCGCCCGCTAAAACCATTTTTCTCCGGGGATAATCAGGGTCCGGAACCGGGATCGCCGCCAGTAAAGCTTTAGTATAAGGATGGGCCGGGTTTTGAAATAACTCGTCGCTCCGGGCCAGTTCCACAATTTGTCCCAAATACATTACGGCGATCCGGTGGGAAATATGTTTGACCACAGCCAAATCATGGGCAATGAAAAGATATGCCATTCCTGATTGGTTGCGGAGTTCGATTAACAAGTTGATGATTTGGGCTTGAATCGACACGTCAAGGGCTGAAACCACTTCATCGCAGACTAACAGGGACGGGTTTAAAATGATGGAACGGGCAATCGCCAACCTTTGACGCTGCCCTCCTGAAAATTCATGGGGATACCGGTAAAGAATCTCCGGCGATAGGCCTACCCATTCCAGGACTTCAACTACCCGGTCTTTCTTTTGGGAGGAACTTTTAACCAGACCATGCTCAACCAGGCCTTCCCCAACCAGATCCAATACCACCCAACGCGGGTTAAGTGAGGAATAGGGATCCTGAAAGATGATCTGCATCTTTGGCCGAACGGCTCTCAACTCGCGCCGGGATAGACCGACCAGCTCCAAAGCGTTAAACTTGACTGACCCTCCGGACGGCTCAATCAACCGGAGGATACTCCGGCCGACAGTGGTTTTACCGCAACCGGACTCGCCTACCAAACCCAAGGTCTCACCGGGTTGGATTGAAAAACTGATGCGATCCACGGCCTTAGTTCGGTTCTGGACCCGGCCCAATAATCCGGACCGGATCGGAAAATATTTCTGAAGGTTGTTAACTTCAAGCAGATTGGTCAATGGGTTCACCCTTTTTTGAATATAGACAGAAGAAGACTTCTGTGACACTTAAGTCTATTTTTCACCTATTTACCGATATAACCAACACCTTACCCCATGCCCGGGAGTCACTTCCTTCTCGGAGGGATACTCGCTCCGGCAGCGTTCCAACGCCTTAGGGCAGCGAGGTTCAAAATGACAACCCTTGGGTAATTGGAGCGGATCCGGAATCATCCCCGGAATAGCCACCAACGGCTCTTGCTGATTGATTTTGGGGACCGAAGCCAATAGACCTGCCGTATAAGGATGAAGTGGTTCTTTAAATACCTCCCCTACCCGGGCAAATTCCACGATCTTACCAGCGTACATTACCGCTACTTTTTGAGCGTTTCCGGCTACAATTCCCAGATTATGAGTGATCAACAACACCGACATTTTGAATTCGGTTTGCAATTCAAATAATAAATCCAATATCTGGGCCTGAATCGTTACATCCAGGGCAGTTGTGGGTTCATCGGCTATTATGAGCTGCGGTTGGCAGATTAAAGCCATTGCGATCATCGCCCGTTGGCGCATGCCTCCCGAAAGTTCATGGGGATATGAATCATAACTCCGCTGGGGATCGGAGATCCCAACCCGGTTTAACATCTCCAGCACCCGCTCCCGGGTTTGGGTCGGATTCAATTGAGTATGAACGTTTAAAACCTCACTGATTTGAGAGCCGATTGGTTGGACCGGATTGAAACTGGTCAACGGTTCTTGAAAGATGGTCCCGATCTCCCGGCCCCGGATACCAATCAATTCCGGAAGGGGCAATTTTAATAAGTCCCGTCCCCCCCAGAGGACCTTCCCGCCGCTAATCTCCCCGGGGGGATGCGGAATTAATCTCAACAGCGAAAGGGCTGTCACCGATTTCCCGCAGCCGGACTCGCCGACCAATCCCAAAGTCTCGCCGCGATTGATCGTAAATGAAACATCATCCACAGCTTTGACAATACCGGCTTCGGTGTTGAAATTAACTTTTAAATTTGATACTTTCAGGAGCGCTTCAGTCATCTCTTACTCCATCCTCTGATATTCCCTAGGATCATAAGCTTGACGAATCCCTTCACCCACAAATGCAATTAATAACAAGACGCCAAACAAGGCTAAAGCCGGATAAATCGACAACCAATAAGAACGGAGATTACCCATGCCTTGCCGCATCAACTCTCCCCAACTGGGAGTCGGGGCCGGTAGACCGAAACCTAAAAAATCAAGGGCTGATAAAGAAAAGATCGCTCCTATCAGATTAAAAGGTAAAAATGTGATTATCGGAGTCAAGGCATTCGGTAAAATGTGGCGGAACATAATCTTCCAATCTTTGACCCCTAACGCCCTGGCTGCCTCTACATATTGAGCTTCACGCAATTTTAGAAATTCCGAACGGATAAAGAAAGAAATACCGATCCAATCGAAGAGAGTGAAGATTATCAGAAGAACCCAAAAACTAGTTCCCAAAGAACTTCCAATGATAATCACAATATAAAGGAAAGGAAGGGCGGAGATGATCTCGATTAACCGTTGCACCGTCAAATCGAACCGGCCACTGATATACCCTTGTAGCGCGCCGATTAAAACCCCCAGACAGATGCTGGAGAAGGTGATCAATAGAGCAAAACTGAAACTGATCCGGTAACCGTACAATAGCCGGGTCAGGATATCCCGGCCCCGGTCGTCGGTGCCTAGCCAATTTTTGAAAGTCGGCGGGGTAGGCGGATAACCTGCCAGCTCCAGCAGGGACTCATTATAGCCATATGGGATCGGGGAAAAGATCATAAAATTCCCCTTTCCCCCTTTAAAACTTGGTGATTGACTCAACCGTTTGTAGTTGGGAATATCGGCCGCGCCCATTCCGAAATTGTCCCCGGAATAAAAGCGAAGCGCCGGAAAGAATACTTTACCCTCGTATTTGACGACCAAAGGTTGGTCATTGGCGATAAAGTTAGCGAACAACGCGATAATATAGAGACCAGTTAAGATCCAAAACGAGACATAAGCCCGTTTCATTCGCTTAAACTTCTGCAAGCGCCGTAAGGTTACCGGGGAGAGCGGCATGAGGTTATTCCTTTCTAATTCAAAGTGGTCAGGAGACAGGAGTCAGGAGCCAGCATGTTCAAGCTCGTTTTGACTGCTTATCTTTTATTTACAATGTTACAAGGAAGTGTTATTAACTTCTACAGAATTAATTAACAATTCCTCTTATATAGCCATTAAGCAACTTGCTTACTTCTTCAAGCAGATTAATTAGGAAATTGGCATCCCCATATTGAAGGTCACTTGCTAAAATTAAATAGTAACGGCATTCTTCTAAAGAACCTTGGGCAATATTTAAGAATCTCACCTTTTCGGGTTTGGTTTTCCTTATAAATCCTTCCGCAATATTTGCCGGTATCGAAACCGCCGCTCGTCTTAATTGAGAACAAAGCCCATACATTTCTTCTTTTACTAATGACTCACAGCTTCTTGTTACTTCTTTTCTCTTCCCTGATTACTCAAACATCTACTGGCTACTGGCTCCTGACTACTACTTTTCATTTAAACTTAATCCTCGGATCGACCATTGCCAGGCAAAAGTCGGATATTATCCGGCCTAACAGAACCAGCAGGCTTGAAATCACGATCAAACCCAGCGCTACGGGATAATCCCGGTTGACGATGGATTCATAACCCAATAACCCCATTCCGTCAATGGTAAAGATGGTCTCGATCAGCATCGAACCGGAGAGGATCACCCCGATAATCATCCCGATATTGGTGGCGACCGGAATTAAAGCATTCCGTAAAGCATGCTTAAAGATAGCCTGATGGTAAGTTAGCCCCTTGGCTAAAGCGGTCCTGACATAATCCTGATTCAATTGGTCCATCAGAGAGTTTTTCATTAACAATGTCAAAGTGGCAAAACCGCCGATGGTATAACAAAGTAACGGCAAAAACATATGGCTGATATAATCGACAATTTTGCCGGGAAGCGACAACTCTTCAAAGAAATCGGAGACAACGCCGCTGATAGGAAAGATATTCCAAAAACTGCCCCCGCCAAAAAGGACGATTAAAATCAAACCCAATACAAAAGAAGGGACCGAATAACCCATAAATATTAAGATGCTGCTCCAGTTATCAAAAGGTTTAGTGTGCTCCAAAGCTTTTCTGATTCCCAGCGGAATACAGACCAAGTAAGTCAGGAACATACCCGTCAAGCCGAAGGTCAATGAAACCGGGAACCGGCTGGCGATGACCTGAAGGACGGGCTTTTGATAAGTGTAAGAAGTCCCGAAATCCAACCTCAATAACTTGCCTAACCAAGAAAAATAACGCGTCAGGACTGGTTTGTCAAATTCATAATACTTCTTAATATTATCGATTTCTTCTTGGGTTAAAGCGGAAATAGTCGAAGCCCCACCTGAGATTCCCGTTGATTCCCGTGAAGTCTGTTTTATCCTTTGAATCGCTTGTTCAACCGGCCCGCCGGGGACCATCTGCATCACTAAAAAACAAGCGATCGTAATCCCAAATAGGGTAGGAAAAATCAATAGAAATCTTTTCAGTAAATACTCCCGCATTTACTTCTCCTTCAGTTTTAATCATTCTTCACTTACTTGATCGTAATAGATTTCAACCTGAACTTCGGGAAGGGCTGCTCTATTTTTAACCGACTCTTCATACCTTTTAACTTTTTCCGGATCAAACCGCCAGTTTCTGATGACGCCCCCTGAAGAGTATTTGGGCAAAACAGTTTTGGGCATTGTGAAGATGTTTTTATAAAAGATTGACGAGTAATTACGCCACCAAAACAAAAGATATGGCATATCTCGGTATATGATACCATCAATTTTTTTAATGATTTTGTTCCGTTCATTAGCATCGAAAACCGACGGCATTGAGTCAATCAACCGGTCGACTGCGGGGTTTTTATAACCCGCCAGATTACTTCCGCCGATTTCCCCAGCATGTTTTGAATGCCAAAGCTGTTCGGGTTCGCCGAATAAAGCCCCCGACCATCCGATCATCACTGTGTCAAACTTATATTCATCCATTTTTTTGATCAGAGTAGCCCAGGAGATCCGTTCCAAATTAACTTTAACCCCAGCCTGTTTACAGGAGTCTGCAAACAAGGTCATGTGTTTCTCATAGGGCTCATTAGCGTAAGATATCGTAAATTCGACCCGTTCTCCCCCGGCATTGGTTAAAAATCCGTTCTGATCCAGTTGGCTGTATCCGGCTTGGCTTAATAACTGTTTTGCCTTAACCGGATTATATTCAATCACCGGATTGGTTGAGTCGGAACCATACAATGAAGGCCAATATGATGATAAAGGCAAAAACTGATTATACTCAAGTTTCTCTAAAATGGTCTTCCGATCCATCAATAAACAAATAGCTTCACGGACGCGTAAATCCTTGAAAAGCGGTTGGCGCATATTGAATGCCAGCCCGTAGATGCCTTTGGGAGCATAATTATAGATTTTTTGTTTAACTATCCAGTTTTTTTGAAAACGTTCCGAATCAGTCTCCGTTACCCAGCGTTTTCCCGAAATATCGGTGAAAATATCGAACTCGCCTTTTTTAAATGCTTCAAAGGCCACGTTATCATCACGAATTACTTTATATTTGATTTGGTCGAAGTTATAAGTCCCTTGGCGGTAAGGGAGTTGGTCCGCCCAATAATTATTACGGCGCTTCAGGACGAAATAACGGCCTTCCTTTACTTCACTTAAAATATAAGGCCCGCTTCCCGGAGGTAAATTCATATTAAAGCTTTTATTGAAATCTTTCCCCTCAAAGAGGTGTTTTGGCAAAATGGTCATCTCGGCTAAAGCGATAAAATTATTGTAGTGAACCGTTCTCGTTTTAAAGATGACCGTATGGTTATCGTTCTTGGTTGGAGGCTCGAACCGGCTGTAAAACATCCGTTGCACTGAGGTCTGGTTTGCCGGGTTCATGATCGTCTCATAAGTAAAGAAAATGTCGTCGGCTACAATTTGCCGCCCATCGTCCCATTTTGCCCTAGGATCAATCTTGATGGTAAAGACTTTTTTATCGGCGGAGGTTTCAATCTCTTTCGCGATTAAGGGCTTGAACTCCAAAGTATCATAATCAATTTCCATCAAGTTATCATAGACTAATCCAAAAACAACGGCAGCGTCAACCGTACTATCGACAAACGCATTAAAAGACTTGGGAAACTCCGATGTATGAAGCGTCAATTGCCCCGGAACCTCGCCCGGGCCACCTGCTATTCTCCGGTTTTCCTCGGCTATATATGAAAAAAACGCGACCAAAACGATTATACCGGCTAGAACAATAATTGTTCGCTTATGTTTCATAGCGACACCCCCGCAATCTTTTTTGGACTATTCGACATTGCGTCTGAAAACCCTGTCAAAAACCGGTCCCTAAAATTATGGTAGCGTTAACAATCTGTCCGGTACTATAAAAACGGGCCATCGGCCCGCTTTGTCCTAAACTCATCGGTAATCGGTTAGTGAAATTTATCCTATCGATCGTTCCGGTTAGTCTTCGGATGGTAAAAATCACCTTCCGGATGGTCCGGATTAGTCTCGGGAGAGTAAAATTTAGTTTCGGGATGGTTCCGGTTACCCTGTGAATACTGAAATTTACTCTGTCGATCGTTCCGATTAGTCTCCGGATGGTAAAAATTAGCCGGTATTTAAAACAGCCTTAATCTCAAATAATTGTCTTTTACAAAATCAAATTTTTTGATCTTTTGAAGCGCCTCCTCCATCCCTTGTTCGGAAGCTTCATGAGTCAACAGGACAATCGGTACATAATTTTCCTTCTCGTGGGTCTCCAATTGGACCATTGACGAGATGGAAATTCCCTCTTCCCCCAGGACGCCTGATATCTTGGAAAGAACCCCCGGTTTGTCAAAGGTGAAAAATCTCAAATAAAAACGGTTTTTGATCTCACTGAGGGGCACGATTTTTACGCTTCGTTCGGGGTCGATCGGTCTGTTACAATACTGTTCGCCTTCTTTTAATAAAAGATCTCGTGATAGGTCAACAATATCGCTGACAATGGCGCTGCCGGTCGGACGCTCACCGGCGCCGGGGCCGTAAAACATCGTGTTCCCGACGAAATCACCCTTTACAAACACAGCGTTCAATTCGTTATTCACTGCGGCCAACAGATGAGTGTTGGGAATTAAAGTCGGATGGACCCTCAAATCCAAGCCGTTGGCCAAAGACCTGAATACAGCCAGCAACTTGATGGTATAGCCGAAGCTCTTAGCGAAATTAATATCCAGTTTAGTGATGGAGGTAATTCCTTCAACATACAAACTATTGTAATCCACCATGCCCGAGATAGCCAGCGAAGCCAAGATGGTTAGTTTGTGGGCCGCGTCGCCGCCGCCAATATCCAAAGTGGGATCGGCTTCGGCGAAACCTTTGGCCTGAGCTTCTTTCAACGCCTCTTCAAATTCCAGTTCTTCTTGGTGCATCCGGGTTAGGATATAATTGGAAGTTCCATTTAAAATGCCATAAATGCTTTCAAACCGATTGGCGATCAGCCCTTCGCGCAGTCCCTTAATGATCGGTATTCCCCCACCGACGCTGGCCTCGAAGAGGAGATCCACCCCGTTTTCCTTGGCAATTTTAAAAAGTTCCCGACCCTTGGTGGCGATTAAAGCTTTATTAGCGGTCACCACATGTTTGCGGTTGCGTAAAGCGCGGCAGATAAAGCTAAAAGCCGGTTCATAACCGCCAATGGTCTCTACTACAATGTCAATCTCAGGATCGTCAAGCACAGCGGCGGCGTCGGTCAAACATTGGATCCCGTCTAAATTCAAATCCCGCTTTACATTCCAGTTCGTCTCGGCAATGGATTTTAACTTAAAAGTCAATGAGGAACGGGTTTTTAAGAGTTCCTGCTGGGTCAAGAGAATTTTAGCAACCCCTGTGCCCACCGTACCCAATCCCAAAATACCGATATTTACTTCATGATCATTCATTACAATCACCAGTCCTTTATATTATTACATTGAACTAAAATCCAATAAATAAACGCTTTGAACATTAACCTAAAAATAGACTTGGGACTTGTTATACATTGACGGAATACATCCAATCGCTCCGATCTGCGTAATCTCTTCCATCAGCCTTATCCGTGAAACAAAAAAAGCCTCCAATCCTTATTGAAAGGACGAAAGACTTATCTTCCGCGGTTCCACCTTTCTTGGTTGAAGACCCGGCTCATAACGGATAACGGACGTTGCCCGGACTGCCTTACTTATTTATTTCCGGCAGCCGCTCCAGGGTGGTGCTATCCGACAAACTTTAAGGAAGGCTTTCAGCCGATGACCTTCCCTCTCTAGTAAACCCGGTTCGAATAACATATCCCCGTCATTGCTTTATTTAAAATAATATATCACTCGGCGCCTGAAAAGTCAATTAAAGCTAGCCTTTTTTATTAAATATTTTACTGTTTGGAATAATCATAACCGATCTCCATAACCCGTTTGTAGGTGAACTCTTTTGCGCCCAGATCGGGTAGTTCGACTAAGGCCCGCATCACCATTTCCATTCGGGATGAATAACCCAATAATGTTTGCGGGTCCACAACACTCTCCCCGGCCCCGCTAATATTCACTTTTGGCTCCGTTTGTAACTGGGGGACTCCCCTCTTAATCATCTCTGAAATAAAACTTCTGAGATTAGATGAATTCAAATCATAATCCATCTGAATTAAAATACAGGGTGCGGAGGCGACCATCATGTTTTCTTTAAAGAAAATTTCTGCCGCTACCGTTCCGGTTTCTCCGTTAGGTAAAGGAACTTTGGCGGAAGTTTGCCAAACATCCCCCAATTGAAAGCTTTTCCCGATAAAATCCTCAACTGAGGCTTTCCAACCATCTCTAAATTGCTTCTCCATTGATTCCTTGGAGAATTGATCTCTATATTTTCGATACTGTCCGGCGGGAATCGTTTTTAACTTTTGTTCGAACTCTTCCAGCCCGTCAAAACCGGTAATGAACCCTTGCTCATCCAAATAAGCTGTGAATTCAACTCCCTCTAGTACGGAAAGGGCTTCGCCGCCGGTCGGATCTTCAACGTCATTTACTTGATATTTTAAGATTGTGTAATTAATTTGAAATCCCGATGAACCGTTATGAATTTCAGTAAGCATTTGAATCTCTTCCTCATGAAGCTCTTGGTTCATCATTTCCGCCTCGATCCAATCAATGATCTTGGTCGTCCTGATGAAACTCAATCCCGATGGAGGATTAAATCTGAACTTAAATCCTTCAATAGCTGAGTCATCGGATTTTGAAGTTCCTGGTTGATTAAGGGCCGGCGCTTCAAAATCCACAAAATAGGTTTTACTTGCGATTCGTTCCCGAATAGTTAGTATATTAAGGCCATCCACAGCGCAATAATTAAAAAACGCCGGACCGTCAAACCGAATTTGCCGGTCGCCGCCGCCGACAATACCATCAAAAAGCCTACCCTCTTGATTGTCCAGCGCCACCAACCATTTAGCGCCAACTTTGGCGCTGTAGACTATATTTCTCCCATCCGGACTGAAAGATAAACTATTTTTACCGATAGCATCATAGTAACGTCCGGCAATGCCATCAAGGACAACCGTCCACTTACCGGTAAAGGTTTTAGCGGTATAGGCCAGCCGTTCATTCTTGCTAAAAAGAAGCGAACCCTTCCCAATGCTTGAAAAACCCGCCTGTTCAACCCCATCGAGTATCACCATCCATTGAGCGCCATTAAAAGCAGGATAAGCGATTTTCTGTCCGCCGGGACTAAAAAGGAGCGGTTCTTTCGTTAATGCGGCATAAGGCTTACCTTCCACTCCGTTGATTACCGCAAATTGTTCATCTTGAAGCCGAACGGCAAAAGCGGTCCTTTTTCCGTCCGGGGAAAAAGCCATTTGTTCACTGACGACTTGATCGTAGGCCTTTCCGGCTTGATGATTAATGACCGCGAATTCCCGTTCTTGATCGGTAGCGATATATCCAATCCGTTGACTATCGGGGCTGAAAACTAAACTACCCGGTTTTACCATTGTAAAAGCCGGGCCTTCTTCATTGTCGACTGCAACGGCGAAAACGCTTCCCCTCCGGACTATCGCCGCCGTCCTTTTACTATCCGGACTAAAAATCAAAGCCCTGATCCCATCATAAGCCTTGCTTTCTTGACCATTAATTATTGAAATCCATCGTGCGCCGACTCGCGCCGGATAAGCCAGATTGAGACTGTCCGGGCTATAACTTAATAAACCGGCGCCAATCTCATCATAAGGTTTCCCTTCACCCTTTTCGGTCACAACTAACCACTTGTTCCCGGTTTTCCCGATGAAAGCATAATGTTTACTATCGGCGCTGAAAGTAAGGGAGTCACTAATTATTCCGGCATATCCTTTTCCTTCAATACCATCAAAAACTAAAAAGAATTCATTGCCCCGTTTGGCGATGTAAGCCAAATGTCCACTATCCGAGGTAAAGCATAAATTGATAACTGCTTCATAACTTTGATCTTCTTTACCATCAAAGATGACTTTTTGCCGCCCGTTATCATTTTTGATATACGCAAAATGCATTCCATCCGGACTAATTATGAAAGAACCGGGAACCCAAGATTGATCAGCCGCTACTAGCGGCGCTTCCGAAAATATCCGGTAGGGATCTCCCATAACGGAGACAGAAGGCAGCAGTATTGCCAAGAATAAAAACGCGAACGCCAATCTTCGATAGGCCATGTTACGACCCCTCCAGATGAAAATAGTCTGTCACAGATGAGAATTCCGAAACCAGAACCGGATTCAAGGTGACGGCTACTTCAAAGATGTCTGCTATTTTTCATTAATTTCAATACCAACAAAGCTGGAACATATATGATACATTTCTAGATAATAACAAAGTTTTCCTTCCGCCTATTTAATGATTCGAAGCCTGTTCCTCCTTTTTTTAGGATAGGCTTCTTCCCGACGCCAACTTCGATAATGAAGCCCACGGCCTAATTTGCCCGTATCTCCAAACAAATAAACCAGGATAATACCGCTGACCGCGGCTAATCCAAAAAATATACTTCGATTTACTTGCCAATAATTAAAAAAAGTCATCCCGGCGTCAATCCAAGCCAGCCAAAATGCTTTTACCGGAATGATGCCCCAAATTAGAATCTCCCGTTCGGGATATACCGCTGCCCAAGCCCAGGTAATCCCGACCAGCGGCAACCAAAGACCGACAATAGGGTAAAAGTTAACCTTGGTCACGATGGCTACCAGCGCCATCGCTCCTCCGGTGACTAAGGTAACCAGTATGAAAAATAATCCGTACATTCTGGTTCCCCAAGTCCTTTCCAAACTGCCGCCGACAAACCAAAGCCAAAGACCGGAAAAGATTAATGTCAGAAAATCGAATTTAGGATTTACCAAGGGATAGGTTAAAAAAGTCCAAAAAAATTCGGGTAGATTTCCCGGAACCAACGCCAGTAAACTGCCGCTATCAAACAATAAATTAAGGACAAAGCTGAAACCGGACAAGACCAAGACCAACTTGGTAAAAGGAATCGCCCCTTGTTTTAGAAAGTTGATAAATCTGTAAAAATAGTAGTTCACCCGTTCCCCTCCTGACTTCCACATGATTTTTCAGATAGTTTATCCAATCGTTTCTAAGAACAAATATTTCTCCAGGAAATACTCATTCCCTTCAGTTTCGAAAAAGATATTGATTAAAAAAAGGCCAATTATGGCCTCTTAATTTACTATTGCTTCAAACCCGAAGTTTTATATCAAGGAAAAAGGGTTCTAATTTTAAATTATACTCTTCGGAAATAGCGTTCAATCTGCGGAATCCGTTTCATCAACACCATCCAGTTTAAAGATAGAGATCGAGACTATTTCCCAGGTGGACAGGGTTAACCGGGTCCTCCATAAATTCGTGAATTAAGTTTTCGGCGGTTTGGACTTGGGAATCCATCGCCATTCTAAGTACACTGGTTTGTACCGCGTCTTGGGTCTGACTCATTCGTAAAGCAGTGTAAATATTTGCGACACTCATTACATCCATCTTTTCATCTCCTTGTCCAAAAACCTTTAATATTTAATCGGTTAATTGGATATGATACTTTAGGTTCCATTAAAAACCATTTCACTATCGGTAGTTTATTTCAAAATGACGTCTTCAAAATTGATTAGTGATCAATAGTTTTCATTTGATTTTCATTGAGAAGGGAGAAAAATCACAGATGAGCATTGGATATAATCAAAATAATTCCACCAAAAATAGTTTCGAAAAATATCAGAATCAAAAAGTTGGGAACCTAATTCGGATCGGAAATCACAATTATCAATACTTAAAAGACACAAACGGTAATTTGGTCTGCATCTCGAGACCGATTATTCAAAAAATCGATCCTAAGTAGCCCCCGGCCTATATTTAAAAAATACTCAGGTAAAAAATTAATAATTTATAAGGATAAATTCAACTACGAATCAATACTGATTTTCTTTCCTAAGCGTTCTTCAATCAATTGAGTGGCATGATACACCTGTTCCTTAATGGCTTGACCAATGGCGTGAGTGGCGGCGGAATCCATCTTCACCGCCTCATCGGTAGCGATATCGATATTGATAAACAAATTTAGTTTACCGGCGGTATCTTTGTTAACCCCGGGGAAGTAATCGCCAATTTGATCTTGAGTCATGATTTGACAAGCTAAACTCACTTTCAAACTACCTTCCCGAAAAAACACCGAAACCCCTAGATCGTTAATCTCCATCAGACTATGACTGTTAATATATTTCCCAGTCCAAGAAAAAGCGAGTTGGGAGAATTCCTGAAAAGTAGTTATCGGATAGAGATAACAACCCTGCACGCCGATACTGATGATTTCTTTAGGAATTATTCGACGCGAAATTATTTTAAGATTTGTCTCCAAAGCTTTAATAAACTGATGATAGTCAGGGCAAGAACTCATTGAGAAAAAAATCTTCCGGGGAGTAATTTTAATCTCAACTCCCGTAATGGAGTCAGAGTTCTCTTTCAGAACCAGTTCATCCAGGTTTTCCTGATTCACTACAAATTTATTCTGTAAGTCATTCACAAGGTCGTTCAGACTGTCGACCGATTCCATTAAGGACGACCGGACTTCGGCATACATACGTAAATTTGAATGCCGCTCATATTGTGGCATATAAGGCCTTTCCTCCTGGAGTATTTTATAAACTTGATAACCGTTCTCCGACCACAAAGCGCCCCTTTCTTTAGTATCGGCTGGCGCCGGAAATAATGTTTGCCTTTATTGCCACTCTACCGTTGCCGGTGGTTTGCTGGTAACATCGTACAAGATTAAGTCAATCTCTGAAAAACTGTTCTCGATCTCCTCAACCAGTTCGGAAAGGACTTCTTTGGCCAATTCTTTCCCAATGCCCGCCGGGCGTCCGGTCATAAAATCGCTGGTTATGATGGTCCGAATTGCAACCGAATAGCGTTTACCGCTCCCCACCGGCAATAAAACCGCAAAGACTTGACTAATTGGTCTCCGGTTCAACTTCTTCACTACCAGATGATCTAATTCGCGAAGGAGCCCCACAGTTTCTTGGTTCAAATACATTTGATTGGTTTGTAATTCCCCGGGTAATTCCCGGCGATTCAGACAGTAAGCCACTCGATTAATGAAGTCCACCTGATTCGGTAAGTTAGTGCCGATTCGATATACCTCATTCCAATCGAGTTCCATTCCTTTTCCGGCGACTAGCCCTAGATAGCGATAGCTGCGGCAGTCCCCTTGCACTCCTACTGATTTAAGGGGAAGCACTCGGCCATGGTAAGCAGAGTTGAGTTTGTTCAAAACTTCTTGAAAACGCTGCTCTTGAGTGGAACTAATCTTTTCCGAGCCGTCGTTGCAAATGACCCGGATTGCCAACCCCGGGCCTGGAAAAGGCTGCCGGGAGGCGATACTCTCCTCGATCCCTAAAGCTCTGGCTACTTGACGCACTTCGTCTTTGTGCCAATCCCAATTAGTCTCGACCACCAACCCTTTTTCCCGGGCGCGGCGGACGATATCCACATCGTTATGGTGGGTCTTGATCCGGTGGGCATAGCCGGAGACATCCGGGTTACCGCTTTCGATCAAGTCGGGACGGAGGGTCCCCTGGGCCCAAAAGGTCTTATCGAAATCAAGGTCGAGACCGGCTGCAGTCCGTTTAACTACTTTGATGAATACTTCACCGATAATATTCCTCTTTTCCTCGGGATCAATCAATTTGGTCAACGGTCCGATCTTTTTACCGTCAACCTCAATCACACTATTAAAAAAATCCGCCGCGGCATTCTCCCGAATCAGATGTTTCAAACCCATCCGGCGCAGATTGTCACAGACCAGATCGCTTTCGTTCTTACGCATCAAACCATGATCGATATGAATCGCATAGACATTCTCCGGATTTAAGGCTTTCGCCAATAAAGCGGCGCTGACCGCCGAATCTACTCCACCGCTTACTAAGACTAAGATTTTTTCATCTTTCACCTTTTCCTTAATCTTCTCAATTGCGGTTTGGATTCGATCTTCCAAGAGATAATTCCCTTGAAAACCGCAGATTTTATACAGGAAATTGCCCATCATCAGTTTGCCGTTGACCGTTAAATCCACTTCCGGGTGAAATTGGACCCCGTAAATCTTAAGGCCGGGGTGGTAAATGGCGGCATAAACCTCATCCGACCGGGCGCCGACTAAAAAGCCGGGGGCTGGTTCTTTGACGGAGTCTCCATGACTCATCAATACTCCTTGCCGCGCCTCAAGGCCTTCAAACAACGGACAAGCCGCATCCACTTCAATTTCAGTCTCCCCGTACTCGGTTTTCAAACCCGGCAGGACCACCCCGCCGAAATGCTTATTGATCAGCTGCATTCCATAACAAATTCCGAGTATCGGCACTTTTAAATCAAAGAGTCCCGGATCATAGTCCAACGACCCCTCCGCCCAAACGCTTCCGGGACCGCCCGACAAAATAATACCCTGGAAATCCCGTAATTTCACTGCAGAGACACTGATCGGGAAAATATCCGATTTGACGGACATTTCTCTAATTTTGCGATCGATGACTTTGGTATACTGGCCTCCGCAATCGAGAATCGCCACCTTTTCTAAATCCATCAATTCACGCTCCGTATATGAATAATATTGTGATCATAAATAATAAGTCGAAAGTCGAAAAATAGTTTAATCTTGAGATAGACTATTGGCTTTACTTTGCTAACAGACTTTGGACTTTAGACTTTGGACTTTTAACTTAAGTTAGAACAGCCCCACAATCCTGCCGTCCGGAAGCAAGTCGATTTCTTCGGCAGCCGGATGATCCGGCAGTCCTGGCATGGTCAATATATTTCCGGCGATGACCACGATAAAACCGGCCCCCGCCATTACCCGAACTTCTCTGACATTTAACTTCCAGCCGGAAGGCGCGCCTTTCAAGTTGGGATTATCCGAAAAAGACATTTGGGTTTTTGCGATGCAAACCGGTAGTTTGGAATAACCATACTGTTCTAGAAAAGCGATGGTTCGCTCCGCTTCGGAGGAGTATTCCACCCCGGCAGCGCCATAAATTCTGGTGGCGACAGTTTCAATTTTTTCGTTAATCGAATCTTCTCTGGAATATAAAGGCGCAAAACCGTTGGTTTCCTGTTCCAACGCCTCTAATATGGAACCCGCCAGTCGGGTGCCGCCCGAGCCGCCCTTAGCCACTACTTCCGATATTTCGGTTTTAACTCCCTTTTCGCGGCAGTAATTCAAAAGCGATTCCAGTTCAGCGCCGGTATCAGAAGGAAAACGGTTGATGGCAATCACTACCGGAAGTTGATAAACCCGGCGGAGATTGTCCAAATGCCGTTCCAAATTGGAAAGCCCCGTTTGTAAGGCATTAATGTTTTCTATATTTAACTCCGACTTTCCGACGCCACCGTGAAATTTGAGGGCCCGAACCGAAACAACTAATACGGCAAGATCCGGACGGAGACCGGAGACCGGACTAACGATATCAAAGAACTTTTCCGCGCCGAGATCGGCCCCGAAACCTCCTTCGGTGATGACATAATCGGCTAATTTCAAAGCTATCCGCGTGGCGATTATTGAATTATTACCATGGGCAATATTGGCAAAGGGCCCGCCGTGAACTAAAACCGGGTTCCCCTCCATAGTCTGGACCAGGTTTGGTTTGATGGCTTCTTTTAACAAGACTGTCATAGCGCCAACAACCTTTAACTCCCCGGCCAGCACCGGTTGGTTTCGATAATTGTATCCAATTACAATCTTGCCCAACCGCTCTTTTAAATCCTCCAAATCCGAGGCCAGACATAAAATGGCCATAATTTCGGAAGCCACCGAGATGTCAAACCCGGTTTCCCGAAGGATTCCATCGCTTTTTTTCCCCAAACCGACGATGATCTTTCTAAGTTGCCGGTCGGAAATGTCCATTACCCGCCGCCAGCTAATTCTTTTAGGATCAATTTGAAGTTGGTTACCGTGCATAATGTGATTATCGATTACCGCTGCCAGTAGATTGTGTGCGGCGGTAATTGCGTGAATGTCTCCGGTAAAATGAAGATTTATTTCATCCATCGGCAAGATCTGAGAATATCCGCCGCCAGTTGCGCCGCCTTTAACTCCGAATACGGGGCCTAACGAAGGCTCCCGTAAACAAAGACAGACCTTTTGGCCCAGTCTTCCTAAAGCCTGAGTCAGTCCGATTGCGGTAGTGGTTTTGCCTTCTCCGGCGGGAGTGGGAGTGATTGCGGTAACATAGATTAACTTCCCGTTGGGCCGATCTTTTAAAAATGAATTGATTCCTAAATCAACTTTGGCTTTGAATCTCCCATAAAGTTCTAAATAATCTTCAGGAATTTCAATCTTTTCGGAAACAGCTCCGATTGGTAGCGGTTGACAAGCATTAGCGATTTCGATATCAGGAAGCATTTATTAATAATTTCCTCCTTGCCGACAGTTGATTTTCTTCATTATACCAGATTTAGCTCCTGAAAAACAATAGATCCCCCCCCATGAACATTGGAGAACAGAGTAGTAATACATTAAAAAATTTGATATCCTTATTTAAATCCAGGAGTAGAAGAAAGTACACCTAAATTCATTATTTTTTGACTCAGTCATTCAAGAAGCGTTTTTTCGGTACCGAGCAATAATTATGAAAATTTTACTTTAGTTTGTGACCGAATGGGCCGAATTAAAAAATAGGGGCAAGGATTCGCTTAAAAGAATTTCAGAATTTTTAATTAATCTTACTTTCATTGTAGGATTTTCAAAATACAACGTCGAATAGTTATATTAATAACATGCGAAAGGTGTGTTTTACTTGGCCAACATTAAGCCTGAAGATATAAAAGAAACCGTTGAAGTCCCCGCCGCCGAATCCGGAAAATACGAAAGCCTAGGATGGGTTGTGATAGATTCCTACAAAATGGATAATAACGATTTTACAGTTTTGGCCTGGGCTAAAGATGACGCTCCCGCTAAACCTTGAGGTGTTATAACATTTAAAACACTATCTATTTTATTACATTACGTTATAAAGACCTGGATATATTTTCCAGGTTTATTTTAATTAGACCGCAATCTGTTTCCATTTTCCAGTCCTAAATCGGTAATATATCAAGACCGATCTAATCGATTGATCTAAAACAGCGGCAAACCACGCTCCTCCCAGTCCCCAATGGAAAACAATCACGAACAACGCGGCCAGTGAGACTCTGGCCACTATCATCCCGATAATAGCCGATATCAGAGGCCAACGAGTATCGCCGGCTCCGCGGAGACAACCGGCGACAATCGACAAATAGTTTTGGGGGATCGTTATAAAAACAGCGATTTTTAGTACCATAACTACCAGGGAGATCACTGCGGGATCGGAAGTGTAGATCCCGGCGATCGGTTGACCGGCTAAGAAAAACAAAGACCCAATCGATACCGAAAACACCAACCCGATCCGGTTTATCTGGCGACAATACTCTTCGGCAAGTTCCGGATTTTTCGCCCCCAGATTTCGTCCCGTGAATGAACTGGCGGCCACTGATAAACCATTGATTATATTGGAGACAAACTGAGTTACATTCAGACACACTTGATGGGCGGCAAAGGCAACCGTACCCAAATCCGCCACGATTTTAGCGTATAACATGAAACCGATCCTAAAGGCCAACTGTTCACCTGCCGCCGAGATACCAATATTCATAATCCTTTTAATAACCTGGAAGTCCAGTCGAAAATGGTCCTTAAAGGAGATTGCCACCGGCAGCTTAGTCTTGAATAATGCAACTATCGACATTATACAGGCAACCAGCTTCGCTAAGGTCGTGGCGATCGCCGCGCCTTGCAAGCCTGAACTTGGAATAAACCAGAAACCGTATATTAAGATGAAACCGGCAGCCGCATTGATAATATTAGAAATGATATTATAACGCATGGGGATTTTTGATTCGCCCGCACCTCTGAAAATTGAGGTAATCGCAGTGGGAATCGACTGAAAAAGCATTCCTACGGCCATATACTTCATATACGTCGTTGCAGTTGTTAAAGTATCTTTTTGCGCTCCTAAAAAGGAGACAATCGGTTTGGCGAAAACAAACCCTACCAATGCTAAGATACTACCTAAAATCACCGAAATTAGCAGAGTCTGAATGACGACCGCTTTAGCCATTTGACCTTCTTTAGCCCCGATAAACCTGGATATTAAAGCCGTCGCCCCCACGTTAAATGATTGAAACACCGCTAGACTTATTATTACCGGCTGGTTGGTAAGACCTACCGAACTTAAGGCATAGGCGCCCAGATGTCCGACCATGGAGAGATTGACCATGGAAATCATCGACATTAACATTAGTTCGGCGATGATTGGTCCTGAAAAAGTCAGAATTGATCTCCTAATTTCGCTTTTTGTTATTTCCGGCTTCAAGTCCGAATAGTTAATGGCCAATTTTCGATTTCCTTTGATGTTTTTAATGATGCAATTAGGGGCTTAACTTTTTGAGATTGTTGTTATATATATCGCAGTAAGTTTTTGCTACTTTTCCTTTTGATATATCGGCGCGCCTTGTATAGATACAATTTTGCCAAAATAAAATCGATGATAATTCCGGCCATGATAAAATGTTTCAACCGTTTCATCAATATTGGCGGGATTGAGGTCATTAAAATAAACTTTTCGGCATTCCAAGATTAATTCGGCTTCATTATATCCCGGCGCTGCAATCATTTTCGAGGGGCGTGGGGTCAGTTTCGATTCTTCGATTTTATTGGTATCACGCCCGGATTTAGTTCCCATGATTTTTAAGGCGGCTCCATATCCGGGATTAAACGCGCAAACAGTAAAGGAATCGGATTTTTCCATGAAATCATAGGTATAGCGCGAGGGCCGCACCACTACTTGAACCATTGGTTCCTCCCAGTAAACACCAAGGCTTCCCCAGGCGACGGTCATTGAATTAAACTTCCCCGGCTTTAATTCCCCGGCCGTCAATAACAAGGAGTCATTCCAAAACTTGATCGGATTAAGATTAAGTTCGTTAAATGGGATCTCAATTCGTTCCATCGTTAACCTCCTAACAGTAATTTGCTATTAATATTATTATACAAAATAATAAGTGTAAAATCCGTACATTTTTTACTCTATTAGCTTGACTTTTCTTATATTTTATTTATCTTGGAGTTGTGATAAAATGAATTCGGAGGAGTCGGATGCCAAACTCAAAATTTCATTTTAATAATGAACAAGATGCTTTTCACATTTCCCGCAAACGAATGAAAAATTATCACGGCCAACATGTCCATGATTTTTTCGAAATACTTTACCTTTATTCTGGAGAACGTTGTTTTTTTATCAATGACCGAATCTTCAAAATGACTGAAGGCGATCTAATTATCATCAGCCCCAATGTGCTCCATAAAGCCACCAGCGATCAATCTCCGGATTGCGAAGGTGTTTTGATTTATTTCCAAGAAGGTTTTTTAGCTCCGAACCATCCGATCAAGGAGACTCTGGCCCAATTGTTCGCCACTGAAACAATCTCGATTAATTTACCGCTCAATGAGCGATCTTTACTAGAAGATCTCTTCCTCAAAATGCTCCGGGAGGACCGAATTAAAAATGACGGCTATCAATTGGCGCTACAGGGTTTTTTATTACAATTACTAGTTCTGCTGGGGCGGCAGGTTAAGATGAGCGATACTTCTCCTTTCGAACATCCCAGTCCCATCCATGAGAAAACATCTGAAATAGCTCAATTTATCAATCGGAACTTCAGTGAGCCTCTCTCCCTTACCTCTTTGGCGAACCGTTTTTATATCAGCCCCAGTTACCTTAGTAAAGTCTTTAAAGAAACGACTAATTTTACTTTTGTAGAATACCTAAATAATGTTCGTGTTAAAGAAGCAAAGCGATTGCTGTTGGAATCCAGAAAAAAAGTGGTGGAAATTGCCGCTGAGGTTGGTTTTGGGAGTGTAACTCACTTCGGTAGGGTTTTTAAAGAAATCACCGGCAATCCCCCCTTATTCTATCGAAAATTTAAAGAGTGATAAAAATACAGCATCACTAAAATTTGGCGCTGATTTAATAATTTTATTTGGTGGGGTTTACTGAATATAGAGGGTTAAAATCGTTCAAATAAAAATTATTTTTAAAAAAAGACTTAGGAATTAAATTTGAAAAAATGACTTGTAAAAGATCAAGTCCGTATGGTAAAATATGGTTGTGTAATTTGAGAAAGCAGGTTGATTCATGCCAAATAATATTTCTAATAAAGAACTACAAAGACCCGAGTCTAAATTAATCGACTTTAATGATTTAAAGATCCTTAAAAAAAAGAAGGACACAGCCGAAATTGTGCGGTTTATCGCGCAACAAATTTGTCAGGACTGTATCGATGAGTACCATAAAATCAAGTCGCGTTTAATGAACGAATAATTTCCCGGCCTACTCCCACTCCTTCCAAACCTCCGGCTTATAACCGACGGTGGCCTTGGCCCCGTTCCGGACGATGGGGGTTTTTAAAAGCAACGGATCCGTTAGTAATTCCTCTTCTACGTTATGTACTAAATATTTTAAATTCCGTTTTTGATATTGCTTGCCTTCCCGGTCAACCAAGGCCTCCAACCCGCCCACCGCTGTCTGAACGCTTTTTAATTCTCCCTTGCTCATTCCCTTCTCGGCAAGATTAATGAATTGATATTTAATGGCCCGTTCTTTGAAGTAGCGTTCGGCTTTACGGGTGTCTTGACATTTCTTGGTACCGAAAATTTGAATGTTCATCGTGGGAAAAATCCTTTCATATGGATAATCCAGATAATTTCCTCTATGATATCGGTTATGTCTTTAATTGTTGATTGTATCTTAGAAAGCGAATTGAGCCAAGTTATAGACATTCTTAATCAGATTATTATATACTTAAACTAAATTATATTTGAAACGAGTGATCCTATCATTGGCGGCTCAGTCTTTTTCCAAACCAATCAAACAAATCGCCGAAAACTTCGAGGTTAGGTTTCTGGTCTACTTTGGAAGTTTTCAAACCGAATACTATAACTCGGAAAGCGATATCGATATCGCGTTTTTAACCGCTCGTCCGTTATCCAATGAAGCAAAAACTCTTCTGCTTGAGGAATTAATTTTATTTCACCGCAAGAGCGAGATTGACTTGGTTGACCTCCGAACCGCCGAACCTTTACTCCGTTATGAAGTTGCCCGTTCGGGACGGGTACTCTATGAAAGAGAACCCGGGCTTTTTGAAAGGTACGGCCTTTTTTATATTAAGCAAAGTTATGAACTGAAACCTGTTTTTGAAGCGGAGTTAAAAAAAATTGGCGAATATATACGGGAAGTGATTGAGCATGGTTGATAACATGGTTATTTGTAAAAAGCTCAAACAATTAGCCTCTTACTATCAAGAGCTGGAACAGATTGCCGCTGGTCAAACTTTCGATAATTACCAGAAACAAATAGTTACTAAACGCGCCATTGAAAGGGATATCCAGTTAATCGTGGAATGCGCCACCGATATCAATAATATGATTTTAAAACAATTATCCAAAGGCCCCGCTAAAGATTATTTTAATTCCTTCATTGAGCTGGCCGACAATCAGGTGATTGAAATGGACTTTGCCTTGAAACTCGCCCCTTCAACCGGTTTACGAAACATTTTGGTCCATGAATACGAGAAAATCGATGACCGGATTGTTTTTAAATCAATTACCAATGTCTTAACATTTTATCGCCAGTATCTGCAAATTATTGCTAAATATTTAGGTTGTGATTAAATATTATTACCTTAAAAACCAAAAAAGGGGACATTCTCGCCCCCCTTTTTTGGTTCAGCCATTATTTATTTTCAGGAATTTCCGGAAGGGTAGCGAAACCCTTCTGCAGATCTTGATCACTGGGAATATAATCGGTCATGGTTCCATTCAAATAAGCGTCATAAGCGGTCATATCAAAGTACCCGGTACCGGTCAGACCGAATAGAATGATCTTGGCTTCACCGGATTGCTTGCATTTTAAGGCTTCATCGATAGCGGTCCGGATGGCATGGGCCGACTCCGGCGCCGGCAAGATGGTCTCCTGCTTGGCGAAGAAAACCGCCGCCTCAAAGACCTTGGTCTGTTCCACCGCTACCGCCTCCATATAACCGTCATGGTAGAGTTTGGACAAGATCGGCGACATCCCGTGATAACGTAAACCTCCGGCGTGGTTCGGAGAAGGCATAAAATTACTTCCCATAGTGTACATCTTGGCCAAGGGAGTTACTTTTCCGGTATCGCAAAAATCATAAGCATAACGGCCCCTGGTTAAAGAAGGACAGGAAGCGGGTTCCACGGCGATAATCTTTGGCGATGCCTTGCCTGTTAATTTATCCTGCATAAAGGGGGCGATCAGTCCGCCTAAGTTGGAGCCGCCGCCGGCGCAGCCAATGACGATATCCGGATATTCGTCCAGCATTTCCAGGGCTTGCTTGGATTCTAGGCCAATAATCGATTGGTGCAATAAAACCTGGTTCAACACGGACCCCAGGACATAACGGCAGCCTTCGGTAGAGACCGCTTTTTCGATCGCTTCGGAAATGGCGCAGCCAAGACTGCCGCCGGTCTCCGGGTCCCTTTCGAGGATGGCGCGGCCGGCGTTAGTGGTCTTACTGGGACTAGGAATAATCTCCGCGCCGAAGGTTTGAATGACTGATCTCCGGAAAGGCTTTTGCTCATAAGAACATTTAACCATATAGACGGTTAAGGCTAACTGGAAAAAAGAACAGGCTTCCGCTAAGGCGGTGCCCCATTGGCCGGCGCCGGTTTCAGTGGTCAAACTGGTCAGGCCTTGCTGCTTGGCATAGTAGGCCTGGGCGGCCGCCGAATTCAGCTTATGACTGCCGGAGGTGTTGTTCCCTTCAAACTTGTAATAAATTCGAGCCGGTGTATCCAAAGCTTTCTCTAGGTTGTAAGCGCGAATCAAGGGCGAAGGACGGAACATTTTATAAAATTCTTGTACCTCTGCGGGGATCTCAAAATAACGGGTGCTCCCGTCCATCTCCTGCTCGGCAAGGTCCTTACAAAAAACCGGATACAAATCCGCCGCCGTTACCGGCTGCATGGTCGCTGGATTTAACATTGGATCGGGTTGTTCCTTCATATCCGAACGGATATTGTACCAATGTTTCGGCATCTGTTCCTCGGTAAGATAAACTCGGTGCGGGACTTTCTTTGACATTCTCATTCTCCTCTCTACTCAACTGGTTTCTAAAAAGAAACACTTGGTTTTGAAATAAAAAAACCCCCGTCCCTCTATTTACTGGGACAGAAGCTATTTTTAACTTCTGCGGTACCACCCGGTTTGGCTTAATTAAGCCCTCTCGTCTCAGAGCTATCATCTCTGCTCCCCGGTTAACGTTAGGGAGATTCCGTCAGGCATTACTCAGCGGGCTCCCGCCTTTCCTCCTGCCCTCGCAAGTCCATTCGGTATCGGGTAATACTGCAATCCCACCATCTGCAGCTCTCTGACGATCAACATCCGATACTTACTATTCTTACTCAACGGTTTCAAGTATTTTAAAGAACATCTATATTACAAAGATTAACCAACAATTTGTAATTAAATAATTTATTTTAGTATATCCAGTCTCTGATCGAAAGTCAATATGATTTTAAAAAGG
>JAEWZY010000062.1 GCA_023394955.1 Bacillota bacterium | reverse complement strand
CATAGTTTTACAGGAAAGGAATTTGATCCCGATACTGGATTGCATTATTACAATGCCCGGTGGTATGACGTGGATTTAGGCAGGTTTATCTCGGAAGATCCGGTGGCGGACCCGAATAATCCGAATTTGTACTCGTACTCAGGAAATAATCCCCTTACTCGAATTGATCCGACCGGAGAATCCTGGGATGATGTTACAAGTTGGGTTAGTGATACTTGGAATTCAATATGTGATACTGTTTCAAGTTGGTTTGGTGGAGGAAGTAATGACAATAATAGCGATTCAACCGGAGACAGTGGTTCAACAGAAACAACAGGCAAAACTGAAAAAAATGATCCGGCTGCTTCACAACAAACAGTTTCTAAAGAAAAAGTGGATATGGCATATAAAGATATTACGGATAATTATAAAATGGATGAAATAGACCCTGAAAAAGTAAAAGATGTTGCTGATAAAAATGCCTTAAATGATGCAGAACGGCTTTATCTATGTGAAAAAATCGTACATAATAATCCAAACTTTAATGCTGGATTTAAAGGGAATCCGGAAGTAAGTTGGCTAAAGGATAAAAATCCAACTTGGTGTAACGCTTATGCAGCTGAAGTATTATATTTATTTACTGGTAGTAAAGAATTAATGAATGATAAGGCCGATCCAGAAAAACATAATAATTTTGTTGACCCAACTACGGGTTGGACAAAGCTTGTGGAAGAGCAACAAAAATATATGTCTGATAAGGCAGCTAACAAGGATGGTTGGCAAAAAGTATCTGCTGAAGAGGCACAAAAATTAGCAAATGAAGGTAAATTTGTTGCTGGGGTTACGAAAGACCATATAACTGTTGTAGCACCTGGAAAGGGAGGATACAATAGGAACGGAGATTTTTGTCCAGAAGTGGCACAGCAAGGAAGAAGTAATCTATTATCTGGAGAAACTCCACCTAAAGAAACAATGGCTTGGTCTTGGACGGCAGATGCTTATAAAGATGTAGAATTCTATGTAAAACAATAGAGGTGATATTTTGTGAAACAATTCCTTTTAATATTATTTATAATAGGACTTATTGGATGTAATGTTAATAGTGAATCTAGCTTGAAACAAGTGATGTCATTTGGTGATAAAGAAAATGTTTCTTATGTATCCCTTAACAATAAAAACGATACTCTTTTCGTTTCGATGTTTACAAAAGATGAGCAAAACAAAACATTATTTTATGCTAACATCTATCGAGATGGAAAAATTGTAAAAACAATTCAAAATGCAACTAAGGCTGTATTTGATGTTAATGGTAAATTTTATGCTTATATTAAGGAAAAAACACTTTATATTAATGATGTTCAGGGTAAAGTTATAAATAAAATACCTGTTAATGATTTTATTGAATCATTATCTTGGACATATGATTCAAGATATATTTATTTATGTGAGCAAGGTCAGAAATATATTATTTATAGAATAGAAATAGAAAAAGGTACAAAAGAAGTAGTTTTAGAATCTAAGAAGGTTTATTTTCATCCAATACCTGTCAAAGATAGCAATGTAATTTACCTTTTAGAAAATAGATATCCTGGAGATGTTGAACCAGATTGTTTTATTATAAAGTATGATCTTTCAACAAAGACTTTCGAATCTGTTCAAATACCAATAAGCTACTCAATATATGAAGATTTCTCTATTTCCTCAGATGCTAAGATAGTGGCTTTTTTAAATATGAGTGATGCATTTATTTATATAATTGATATCTCTAAATCTAAAGTTCTTGATAAAATAAAGATCCCTAGGTTTTCTCACCCTAATATGTATGGTTGGAAAGTGGATGGTTCTTATGCTCTATTTTCCTTTACTTTAAAAGACATTTATAAATATATTATCCCTAAAAACTAATTCAAATCAGGTCAAACAATGATCTGGTTTTTCTTTTCGTTTGGGATATCTCACCATAAACCTGTTGTCTATTTTACGGGCAGAAGTTGGATCGGCAATTACCTGAGAATTATCTGAAGGAATCGGGCTATATCCGTGAATAGAAAGCGAGAAAACCATGTTATTCCTAATAATATTATTAGTAATATCAGCAATTATCTCCGTTTTTATTGGTTGGGATAAAGATAAAAAACTAAAAAACCGTTTATTGATTTGTAATTGTATAGTATTTATTTCCATAGCAATTACTAATCAATTGAATATGTATTATAAAGATTTAAAAGAACAAAAAATAAAAGCTGTAATAAAACAAGTGGATTATAGGTTTGAAGTATATAAGAAACTATACGATTATGATATGAGGATCGTAAATAATATTGAAATATTGAGTTCTTTTTCAACTTATCCGGCTATATCTAGTTATGTTTCTTGGTCTTTAGCAATGGAGAATGAAAAAAATAAAGTAATACCTTGGGAAGCGGTCGCCGATGATAAAGCAAAAGACAATTTACACAATGCAAAACAGGCTTTTTACGATCTTCAAAACGCAGCAAAAGATGTTACCAGTCAATATCCTATTAATTATGATTTAATCCCCACTGAATTGAAGGAATTGGTAAGTTTAATATCCAGTTTAAGATTTATTGACTGTAAAGATTACTTTTGTCCATATGATGAGGATGGAAATATCAAGAATAAAGAGATTTCTAAGTTATTAGGAAAAGCATCCGGTAAAGTAACTGCATATTACACCATTTATCGTGATTTTAAATATGACAATATTAAATAGTTTCGGCTTATTTCAAACATCAAATTTTGAAATGTAGCAATATCAATACTTTGGCAACCTGGGTCTGTCAATAAATTTGTGCTTTTAGCCAATATCCCTTATCGTAGATGAGGTTTAACGATGCATAACCACTGAACAAATCATTATATTTCTCTTAAACAAATAGTAGATTAAAGTTAAAAATATAAAATTCCTTTTGTCAATGAGTCCTTTTTTAGGCTCTTATTTTTTTTTCAATTCTTTTTTTATCTATCCTCTACTTACACCGCATAGCCGGTTCTTCAAACTCGTTTTAAACAATCGAAAAAGATCCCCGAAAAAGAAAAAAAGTTACTTGACAAATATGGCAGGCCGGCGGTAAAAACTCTAACCAAGATATGCGGGGCGGGAACACGTTCTTTCCGTTATCGCTTAGAGGAGGTTATGATCATGGACTTAGAGTTCACCATTAGCGCGCAGGAGTCCGGTTCAGCGTTACAGGTCGAGATTACGGATAACCGCGCCACCATTACGGGTTTGGCTTCAGGCAAAAAGATTGTGTTTGAGGGAGTTTTCGGGGATGTTGTCGTTAAACTCCAACCAGCCCAGGATTCGGCGCAGCCGGTTCTAGAGTTATCCGATGCAGAGGTACAGACCGTATCGCAGGAGGTTTCATCAGAGGTTGCACCTACCAAACCAACAACGCAAGAGATCAAGACAGACCAGCAACTTTTCTGGAGACTTAAGGCTCTACGAAAAGAGATTTCCTCCGAGAGTAAAGTCCCGCCGTTTGTTATCTTCCATGATAACACGCTCAAGGAGATGTGTCGCCGTTTACCAGCCAACTTGGAGGCGTTAAAGAACATTCCGGGAGTCGGTGAGGCTAAACTTACCAAGTTCGGGAGTCGTTTTCTTGAGGCGATCCGCGAGCATGTCAAAACACAAGGCAAGGTGGGCTGATCTACGTGGTTGTTTTAGTCTGTGGCAGTAGAGATTATACCGATTACCAAAAGATCTATGACTGTCTTAAGAGTATCAAGGTTTCATTAGTGATCGCGGGAGGCTGCCGGGGCGCGGATGCCCTGGCAGCCCGCGCCGCCCGTGCTTTAGGTTATCCCTTTTTGGAGTTTCCCGCCGATTGGCAAAAGTTCGGCAAGGCTGCCGGTCCGATTCGTAACCAAACGATGTTGGATGAAGGCAGACCCGATCTGGTTGTCGCTTTTCATGAAAACCCGGAAGGAAGCAAGGGTACTAAAGATATGATCCGCCGCGCCAAAAGTCAAAGGATACCGGTACGGCTGATCGACTAGATCAAGATTACGAAAGGAGATTCAATAATGACAAGGAGATTATTGACTGTTTCTTCCCTGTCGTCCTCCGACCGCCGGGAAGTTCCCTTTATCCGTTTGCGGGGTAAATGGCTGCAAGCTTTAGGATTCGGGATTGGCAAAAAAATTACCGTGGAAGCAAGCGAAGGCCGGTTAGTACTTAGAGTGATAAAGGAGGATTAGGATGGGAACAAGGGTTTTAGTCGTAACTAGCGCCAAGGCAACTCGACGGCGTAGGCCGGTAATTAAACTTACCGGGGATTGGCTGGATGAGATCGGCTTTACCTACGGTAAATTAGTTACCGCCGAATATGCAACCGGCAAAATTACCTTACGGTTACAAGATTCGAACGATTACAAATCCATAGTTAAGGGCGCATTTAAAGCCAGTTCCGGCCTGTTTCAAGTCCGGCGGGAAACCCACAACAAAAAGCAGTTTTCCCAGATTGATCTTAAGGGGTTCTGGCTTGAAAGTATCGGTTTTATCATCGGCAGTGTGATCGCTGTCCGGTACGAATTCGGACTAATCAAGATTTTATTGGTTGACCTTGAAAAGCTGGATGCATAACAACAAGAGGACTTCTTTCATAGGTGGAAGTCCTCATTAGATAGATACCGGAATTTTAGAGGGTTTGGAGCCACTGGCGCAGTCTGTGTAGACCTGTTTTCATACCGGAAGTTCGATCGTTGCTATGCAGCCCGGTATAGGTTAATGCTAAGTACAGGGTGTTTAAAACTCCTTCAGCCCTTCTAAAACTTCCGTCATAAGCGTAAAACTCCGGTTTTACATTTTTGACGGCAGTTTTAGCAAAACCTTTCAACTCCTCAGTTAATGCGGTATTCCGGGAAACCGGGATATAACGCTGGCGTATAGGGATGTAATTGATTGGTTTTGATGAACCTTGACAAATTAATAAAAAAGGAGCGATGGAACATGATTCATTCCAAAATGAAGTATGTCTATGTCGGTATTGACAGCCACAAGGACACCCACTGCGCAGTAATCTTGAATTGTTTCTATGAAAAGCTGGGGGAAGTAACCTTTCCCAACGCCCCTAATTCCTTTGAGGGCTTTATTCTCCTAATCCAAAAGTATAAACCAAAAGGTACTTCCTTTGCTTTCGGCCTGGAGGATGTTTCCGCATACGGCAGGAATTTAACCGTATTCCTAACTAAAAGAAAGTATCTGGTTAAACACGTCAACGCCGCGCTGGTAGCCGGTGAACGAAAAAGCCGGAACATTCTCCATAAAACGGATTCCTTCGATGCCGAATGCGCCGCCAGGGTTCTTTTAAACCGGTTCGATGAACTTCCCAATGCTAACCCGCAGGACAAGTTTTGGATACTGACTAATCTGGTCACCCGGCGCAGGTTGATTGTCAAGATGAATATCATGCTCAAAAACCACCTGCATTCCTTTCTAACCGGCCATTATCCAAGCTATTCGAAATTCTTTACTAATATCGATTGTCAAACCGCTTTAATCTTCTATGAGAAATACCCTTCGCCATCGAAACTGCAGGGCGTGACTCTCCAAGAACTTACGGAACTTCTCGAAGAAAACTCGGCTAAAACTTTGAGAGCAGGCAAGGCAATGCAAATTTTAGACTTTGTTCAAAAAGACGGCGATACTACCACCGATTATCAAGAAGCCCGCGATCTGGCGGTCAAGTCCACCATTAACCAGATCAACAGCAACACTAGGGAACTTGAGTACATCGACGGAATTTTAGAGGAATTTCTCGACCAATTCGATTACAAACTTACCAGCATGAGAGGGATCGACACCGTAACGGCTGCCAACCTGATCGCCGAGATCGGGGACATCGCCAAATTCTCCACTTCCGCCAAGCTGGCCCGGTATGCCGGTGTCGCGCCGGTGACTTATTCCTCCGGAAAGAAAGACATTCAATACGCCAACCAGCGCGGTAACCGGACTTTAAACTCTATCTTCTATAAATTATCGGTAATCGTCACCATGACGGCGGGGAAGAACAAAAAAATCATTAACCCTTACTTTTACGAATACTACCATAAAAAGCTTCGAGAAGGCAAGACCAAGGGACAGGCGTTAAAATGCGTCCAACGGCGGTTAGTCAATATCATTTGGGGAATGATGACCTACCATCGGGAATACATTAACCCGCCGACCATGGACTACCCGAAAGATCAGGAGAAACCCTCCTGATCTTTCCCGTTCATCCCTGCTAATTCGATCATTGTGCCCGATCATTGTGCCTTATGATCAATTCTGCCACCACGGATCACCCTACTAATAGCCAGATCCTACTCTTTAACAATGCCGGTTTAACTGATATAATTTAATCATTAACAAAAAGATCCAATAAAGATCCTAATAGTGCTAATCCGT
>JAEWZY010000003.1 GCA_023394955.1 Bacillota bacterium | reverse complement strand
AGGAATTGGGGATACCTTTTGTCGAACCAATCGCGATGGGTTTTAGGACATTTCAATTTGTGTAGTTTTTTCAATTCCGCGCCGGCGGCGATTCCCATCTCCAATTGTTCGTTCTTTGATAAATAAGGCAGAATTGATTCGCTGGATCTTCCTTCAATATATTCAAAAACCAGATAACAATATTTACGGCCGGCTGTTTTATCAAAAACAACCGGTTTCAAACATTTAACTCCCTTTTTGTGAAAATGACGAATAATATTGAACATTTTTTGATACTTATGAAACCGTCCGATCTTTGCCACTCGCAAGATGAATTTTTCCTGGTTCTCACTGAATAAAATGTATTTTTTCTCGGGCGATTGGCCTTTATGTAAAGGTTGGATTTGCTCGACCGAGTTTAAGGCTTTGTGACGCTTAATAATTTTGGCGATAATCTCTGGGTCCATTTTTAATCCTCCAATCTCCAACCATAGCAGTTAGTTCAAAGTCCGATGTTGAAAGTCCAAAGTCTAATATCGAAAGTGTAAAGTCTAAAGTCACTCAAGGAATATATCAAATACTTTCAACTTTTAACTTTTGACTTTTTCCTTTTGACTTTCAACTACTTGCCGTTCATCATCCTCCATCCATGGGAGACCAACCAGCGCAGAATTTTTGATTTTTCATGAAAAATATTTTTCTGGCGGCGCAAAGCTTTTTTAGGGGCTTCGTCATGTAACTTTTCGAAACCATCGGCTACCGGTACAACCGCAGGATGCTTTTTGGTCAAATCCCAAATGGCGCAACTAGCGGAAAGGTCGGTGGTGAAAATTTTGGGGCTTAAAACCTTTAACGCCCCCCAAGCCCAATGATCGGGAATATACTTATACAAACTGGTTTTAAGCATCATCCCCTTATTGGGCATTACCAGATCTACCTTTTGCGGGACTTTAATTTTTTGAGAGAGATATAAATCACGTTTGCTATAATTATTAAAAGGAGGTTTAAATCTACTACCTTGCTGCGCTACCGCCGGATAATGCAGGACCCATTTCCGCAAAGCGCTCAAACCCGCTTTAGTCAATAAATAATCGTCATCAATGATTAATATATAAGCTTTGGTTGTGTTTAAAGCCCCGAGATGTTTACCCATTGGTCCGATGTTCTCAGAATTGATAATATTCCGGGTCGCTTCCGGAATGGGCTTGGCGCCATTGTTCCACACAATGACTTCGTTAATACCTAACCCTAACAAGCGTCTGACACAAGTCCTGGCGTTTTTTGGACGGGCATAATTGCACAGTACCGCGCAAATATCTTTGAGAGGCGCTTTCTCGCCTTTTTTTTGGTCCATAATATCCTCCAACAAATCTAAGATATAATGATCAATCCTGCTCGACCTCGATCGGAATATAATGACCTGAACTTACCTTTCTGGGTAACCAATTGAATCTTGACTTAACCGGATTTCCCGGAGTCGCCCAAAAGCCTCCAGCCTTTATTAACAAGCCATTTGAGCATTTTAGTCCTTTCTTCAATAAAATTTTTTTGATTGCGCGACGCTTTTTCCGGAGCTTCATCCTGAAGATAGCGATAACCGCAGCCTTCAACCGGTACCACCACCGGATGTTGGCCTGTTAAATCTAGAATCGCGCAGCTTACCGGAATATCGGTAGTGATAAACCCCTTGCGAACCGCTTTCAGAGAACCCCAAACCCAGTGATCGAGAATCAGCCTACAAAGATCTTTTTTGAGGATCATTCCCCGGTTGGAAATGGCCACATCGACTTTTTGGGGAGCTTTTACTTTATCGGATAAAAATTTGGTCCGTCGGTATCTTTTCTGAAAGGGCGAACCAAAAATTAACCCGGCCTGAGCCACCGCCGGATACTGGTTTGCGTATTTTAATAAAGTATGCAATCCTTTCTTAGTCAGTAACAGATCATCGTCAACGATTAGAATATATGGCCTGGACCCATCTAAAGCAGCGTAATATCTACCGAGCGCCCCAATGTTCTTTTCAGAATTGAGGTTACGAGTCGCGCCGGGAATAGGTTTAGCGCAGTTATTCCAGACGATGATCTCGGTCAGCCCCAGATCGCGTAATCTATTTACAACCAACCGGGCGCTTTTAGGGCGCGCATAATTACACATAACCGCCGTAACCTGCGATAAGGAAACTGATTTGGTCTTATTTCTCATTTAACATCAGCCTCTATCCTTTTCTGGTCCTTTCCATTTTCAAAGGTTTCCAGCCGTGGTTGATCATCCATCTCAAAATTTTGGTCTTTTCCACCCTGGCCCCTTTTTGACGGCTAAGGGCCATATGGGGAGCTTCATCTTTAAGTTGCGCCATTCCACTGCCATTAGACGGAACCACTACGGCATGCCGTCCGGTAAGATCGAGAATGGCGCAACTTACGGCTAGGTCGGTAGCGATAAACCCGGGCCTTACAGCCTCTTTAAACTTCCAAGCCCAATGATCGAGAAGACGCCGGCATAGATCGGTAGGAATCAGTAATCCGCCGTAAGGCAATACCAGGTCCGCCTTTCGAGGGGCTTTTATTTGATGCGACTTAATTACCTTCCGATCGAAATATCTTTTGAAAGGTGGGTTAAAAACCGCTCCGCATTGAACAACAGCCGGGTATTTAACCGCCCATAACCTTAAGGCGGTTAACCCGGCTTGGGTTAACATGTGGTCATCGTCCACAATTAAAATATAGGGTCTTTGGGTATGCAACCCTATATAGTACCTGCCGATTGAGCCGACATTGGTTGCGCTGACAATATTCCTAGTGGCGCTTTTAATTGGTTTTGCTTTATTATTCCAAACGATTATTTCGGTAAGTCCTAAATCCTTTAAGCGTTTAACACAGGCTTTGGCGTTGTTGGGCCTGGCATAGTTGCAGGTCGCCGCGGAAATCTCACTTTTAGGGATGATCTTGTTTTTTCCGGATTTATTGCCCATATCATATGCTCCTTTAACAACATTTATCGTTACGGACCGGTCTTCCTTAGCGCCAATTTGTCATTGAGCCTAATCTATATTATGATTTTAAGTCTGTTAGTTCTCCGTTCCAAAAGAAGAGCTTTTGATGATTGAATCATAATCTCCCCTTAATAATACGGTCCCTTGAATCAGGGCTTTTAGTAACCTATGGCTCATGAAAAAGGCCGGCCCCTTTTCTCCCACACCAAAACCAGCTGGTTCTCATAGAATAAACAACCGAACCCAATGACTGAGACTCAGTCAAGTATTACATTTTGAGGTATAACAATTGATGGAGGGATAAACCTTGTTTGACTATTTGGTGGTTGGAGCCGGATTTGCAGGATGTGTTGTGGCCGAACGATTGGCCAGTCAACACCGGCAGCGGGTGCTGATAGTTGAAAAAAGAAATCATATCGGCGGTAATTGCTATGACTGTTATGATCAAGCCGGTATCCTAACCCATCGTTACGGACCTCATACCTTCCACACCAATAAACGGAAAGTCTTCGAATACCTGCTTCAATTCACCGGATGGCGCTATTATCAGCACCGGGTACGGGCTTATGTCGATGGAAAGTTCTTGCCGCTCCCGATCAACCTCGATACCGTTAATCAGCTTTATGGAATTAATCTATCCAGTGAAGATTTGGCTAAATACTTTGAACGGATTCGCCAACCCATAGTCCAGGTGAAAACGGCGGAAGAAGCTGTCGTCTCTCAGGTAGGCAGGGATTTGTTTGAAAAATTTTTCAAAGGCTTGACCCATAAGCATTGGGGGTTGGATGCTTCTAAACTGGATGCTTCGGTAACCCTGCGGATTCCAGTGCGAACCTCCCGGGATGACCGGTATTTTACCGACCGTTTTCAAGGCATACCTAAACACGGATATACCGCGCTCTTCACCCGTATGCTGCAGCAACCCGGGATCTCCGTGTTATTGAATGCCGACTACCGTTCAATCCTCAATGAGATTAAGTTCAAACGGCTAGTTTTTACCGGCCCCATCGATGAGTATTTTAATTACCTCCATGGGCCTCTCCCTTACAGGTCGGTTTACTTTGAATATGAAACACTTTCAACCGACGGACTTCCGGGGGGGACATATCAACCGACTGGTACGGTTACTTATCCCAATGACTATGATTTCACCCGTGTAGCTGAGTTTAAACATTTTACCGGCCAGACTCATCCTTTGACAACCATCGTCCGGCAGCACCCAAGAGATAGCGGTGAACCATATTATCCGATCCCGAATGAAGAAACTAAAGCCCTCTATCAAAAGTACGCCGCCCTGGCCAAGAAGGAAAAAAATGTTTGGTTTATCGGCCGGTTAGCCAATTACCAGTATTTCAACATGGATCAAGTAGTTGAAAAAGCATTGGAACTAGTGAAAACAGAACTGGCTAATCAAAACTAAGGCGCATTAAAATTTTATGTTGCAATTTCGCACTCGCGCCTCAACGGAGCGGCGCTTGTAATCGTGTTTTAAAATTATCCTTCTCAATCACAGTTCAATTACGGTTATCCGCACGAGCCTGAAATTCAAAATCAACCCTATCAACCTAAGTTAGTTTCTGACTTCGATACCAATTTACGAACCGTCTAATGCCTTCATTGATATCAACTTGGGGCTGATATCCCAAAATCCGGCTGGAATGGTTTAGATCAGCCCAGGTCCGGGGCGCGTCTCCCATCTGGACGGGCATCCGTGTTGGACAGGGCTCTTTCCCAACCGCGTCTCCGATTATTTTTACCAGTTCCGATAAGGAAATTGTCCGGGAGTTTCCTAAGTTAAAAACCTCAAAAGAATAGGGGACTTCCATAGCTGCTAAAATCCCTTGAATAATATCATCGATATAGGTATAATCCCGTTCGCTGTCGCCTTCTCCAAATAGCGGCACTTCCAAACCGGAGTCGATCAGTTTGGTAAATTGATGAATCGCCATCTCCGGCCGTTGCCTTGGCCCATAAACAGTGAAAAAGCGCAAGCAACCAATGGAAAAACCATAAAGTTGATGGTAGGCCCGGCAGAACATCTCGCCGGAAATTTTAGCCGCGGCATATGGCGAAAGCGGCCTTTCCAACCGGTCACCTTCCTTAAAAGGGACCGGATTATCGCCATAGACCGACGATGAAGAACCGAACAGGAACCGCTTGATTCGATGCTTTGCCGCATACTCCAATAAATTTACGGCGCCTTCGATATCAACGGAGACATAATCGCGTGGCTTGGCCAAAGATTGTCGCACTCCGGCTAAAGCTGCCAGATGAATCATTATTTCAATAGGATGGTTAGCGAAGATCTGGTCCAAAATTCGATTGTCCCGGATATCGCCGCGGTATAAATGGTAAAAGTGGTTATTATGCAAACCGGATATGTTCCGTTCTTTAATCGCCGGGTCATAATTATCGCAGAAATTATCAAGGTTGACCGTTTCTACTCCCCTAGCCACCAATTTTTCACAAAGATGCGAACCAATGAATCCCGAACCTCCGGTTACTAAAATAACTGGTCTGTTCATACTCGGCTCCTTCTTTCAGTATTGCAAGGATGATCCCTTTTGATCCCCTTTCCGACGCCTTCATATCTAAAACCCGCCCTTTGGAGATCCTCGGGTTGGTAAATATTCCTTAGATCAATTAAAATTGGAGTTTTCATTAATTTACTTGCCTTCGAAAAATCCAGCTTTCGATAGCTATCCCACTCCGTGATTATAATAATAGCGTCGGTTTCTTTTACTGTCTCATAAATATCTTCACAATATTTAACTGATTCGCCGAAAATTTTTCGGGCTTCTTTGAGCGCTTTGGGATCGTGCGCCTTTACTATTGCCTTAGCTTTTAATAACTGCCGAATAATTGGAAGCGCCGGCGATTCCCGGATGTCGTCCGTATCGGCCTTAAAGGCCAATCCTAAAACGGCTAAGGTCTTTCCATTAAGTTCACCGACAACCCCTTTGATCTTTTGGAACATTAACTCCTTTTGGGCTTCATTGGAAGCGACTACCGCCTCAACGATTGATAACCGTTCACCGGCGGGACGGGCGATTTCCACTAGCGCTTTAGTGTCTTTCGGAAAGCAAGAACCGCCGTAACCCGGGCCGACATTGAGGAATTTCGACCCAATCCGGCTATCCAACCCCATCCCTTTGGCGACAATCGTTACATCCGCGTTCACCTGCTCGCAAAGCCGGGCAATTTCATTAATATAGGCAATCTTAGTCGCTAAAAAGGCATTGGAAGCATATTTGATCAATTCAGCAGTTTCTAAATTGGTAAAAATAAAAGGGACCTGATCTTGATTGAGCTTGTGATATACCTCTCTCATCACTGTTTCGGCTCTTAAGGATTGGGTCCCGATGACGACCCGTTCCGGCTCGAGAAAGTCTTTAAGGGCGGTCCCTTCGCGCAAGAATTCCGGATTGCTCACTACATCAAAATCGGAAATTAATTTGGAATCGCCTTGGATCATCTCTTGCAGCCATCTCCCGGTTCCCACCGGGACCGTCGATTTATTGACGATTACTTTATAATCCCCGCTATAATTGGCGATCTCTTTAGCCACGGCTTCCACTTGGCTTAAATCGGCGGAGCCGTCCGCCCGGGATGGGGTGCCTACCGCAATAAAGATCACTTGCGCTTTTTCGAGACTCTCCTGAAGATTATCCGTAAATCGGAGCCGCCGTTCCTTTAGGCCTGATCTTACAACCGTTTCAAGTCCTTCTTCAAAGATCGGAAGCCGGCCATTATTTAATAAATCGATCTTTTCACGCGCGATATCCACCGCGGTCACTAGATGCCCAAAATCAGCCAAGCCGGCGGCAGTTACCAAACCGACATATCCACAACCGATAACTGTAATAAACATTACATCTCCTCCAGCTAAATCCCGTAAAATAGTAATATATCTTATGATTTTTACAATCGTAATTTTCTAGGACTTAAGTGAAATAAATCAATGCTTAAAGCAATAAAATTGTCTCGCGAAAGACAACTTTTGTTTCAAACTACAGCCGATCTAAATTGAAGTGAAAACGGATATTATTGACATTTTAAATGTTAGCGAAAGAAAAAACCCCATCGGTTCATCACGAAGGTGTTGGGGGAATTTTATGATAAAATCATTAAAGCCAAAATCAGTTTAGAATTATCCAGTTGGCACATAAATACTATAATCTGTTTTGCATATGATAGATTATCACAAAGCCGGGTTCTGTTTAAGATAGGACTGGATACCGGCAATCAGTATTAGGAAGGATTTATTGGCAATGGCTGATAAGGTTACGATCTTGATTCCTTTTTACAATCCCGGCAAATATCTGGTTAAAGCCGTGGCCAGTGTTTTTAAACAAAGCTATCGAGATTGGAACCTCATTTTAGTGGATGATGGTTCGACGGATAAAAGCCATCGCTTGATTGAAGAGTCTTTAAAAGATAAGCGGGTCACTAAAGTCCGAATCTCAAAAAACTTGGGCCAAGCAAAATCTCTAAATTTAGGCCTAGCTTTAGTCGGTACTCCTTTTCTTTTGCAACTGGATGCTGATGATTGGCTAGCTCCGGATGCCTTAAATATAATGGTGAATGAAGCTGCAAAACACCCGAAAGATGTGGCGGTTTTTCATGGTAATTACACCTTCGTCTATCAAGACAAACACGGTAAGACCATTAAGAAAATTTTGCGAAAAGGACGGCCTTACAAAGATCGTTACGACTTTTTACTCTCCGGCAATACTGTAATTCCACGCTTTTATCGAACGGACCGCATAAAGGAGGTCGGTGGTTGGCCCGTCGGAGGGCCTATGGAAGGCCGTTACAGCGAAGATAAACGAATGTTATTGAAATTAGCCGCTAAGTTCAGCTTTCATTGGATTGACAAAATGCTATATTATTACCGGATGCACGGCCGAAATTTAACCTCCAATCGGGAGGCTATCATCGCCACTAAGGAGTGGTATGTCCGAAACACCTTAAAACAATGGGGTAATGAATATGAGCCTATATTTTCAAAAGACAAATCCGGAAACAAAAGAATGACCGGACTCCAAGCCAAAAGCGTCAAACGGGAAAATTAAAATCTACCCATTTTAGTTTCATTTTATAGCTAATTTCCTTCCAATTAAGTGCATTCTCTCATTGAGCGCCAACTTTAGCATGGACCGATCCAAAAACCGGGGCGCTTTCCGGAGCATTCCCTTGATAATTTCCTGCATCATCCGGATCAATCTTGGGTACTCACGTTTGGGTATATCTTTCAAATGATACGTATATCCTCCTAAAAACCTTATATACTCATAGGGATACGTCCTCCCGGTCAATTCCCGGATATTAGCGGTTACTATTTTTTTAACAGTTTCTTGTTGCTCTCTTTTTTTTAAATTACTGATATTGGTCTTTGTATTTCTCCACTTGATCAAATATTCGTTTATTGAATTGACCTTGGCGATGGGGGACAATTTCATCCAAAGGGCGTAATCCTGAGCATACCTGAACTTCCGGTTATAGCCGCCCAAATTTAGAACCAGGTTTTTTTTGAAAAGAACTGAAGAGTGAGGAATGCAATTTCGAAACTGTAACTCAGAATAAATTTTTTCCGGGATGTAACCGGGTTTTTTAACGGAAGTAACCGTTCCCTTTGCATCGATCACCTCCATCCCGCAAGTGACTAATCCACAAACGCTCTCGTTTTCAATTAAAGCAACTTGCTTTGCAAGGCGTTGCGGATGGCTCAGATCATCGGCGTCCATTCTAGCGATGAAGCTGCCTTTAGCGTGTTTGAGTCCAATATTGAGGGATTTGGTCAAGCCCAAATTGGTCCGGTTAATAATTACTTTAATCCTGGGGTCGGGATAGGAAGCGATGATTCTTCCCGAATCGTCGGTTGAAGCGTCGTTAATGATTAAGAACTCATAATCGGTAAAGGTTTGTTCCAAAATACTGTTGATGGCCTGTGGCAAAAACGTTGAACCGTTATAAACAGCCATTAAAACTGTTACTTTTGGGTTGGCCGGGTTTCTCAAAACATTCTACCTTCTCTTGCTATTTTCAACTTTATCCCGTTTCATTAAAAATTTTTCAAACACTTTTAAATACTCCTTACCGCAAGATTTGAAAGAATACAAACGACTATGGTCTAAAAAAATTTGCCGGTATTTTGAATAGTTTTCAATCGCGAATATGATTTTAGCCAATAGTTTTTGAGGATCAAAAGATTCGTACTTTTGAAACAAATCGGAGGATACGTCGGCCAATAAACCTTCAGCAAAAAAAGATAATTCCTTCAAAGCGCCGCTTTTGAAGCCCACTACCGGTAAACCACTGGCGATGGCCTCCAAAACTGAGTTGGGACATGGCGGATTAAGATGAGAATATAAAAAAAGATGACTGTCCCGCAGTCTTTCGGCAATCCGGTTTAAACTGGCAGCGCCGATATGATGAATATAAGAACGGTTTAACAACCGGTTTAGCGTTTCATTCCTAATGGGCCCGATCACTGTCAAGATGAACTTGAGTTTCATCTTTGCTTGCAATCGATCCAAGGCTTCAATCACTGGTTCCAACATGTCGATATTCCGAAAATTACCGGTAGTTATGAGTTTTAGAGGTTCTTTAATATTGCCTGTAGTAATGTTGGGATAAAAAATTTTATGATCTACTCCGTTAATGATCACCTTGTACTTATCGGATTTAATCTCCCCAAACATGGCAAAACACTGTTTTTTACTATAGTTGCTTTGAAAAATCACGAAATCGGCATAAGTCAAATAAATCTCCCGGATGGCTTTGTTTAGTTCCAAATATTGATCCTGATGTTTAGCCGGATAATAAATGCCGTCCAACCTTTGAATCACTTTTCCATTATTTTTTTTAATACGTTTAAGCTCAGCAAGATCATATTTAATCGGGAAAAAAATCACCCGGGCTTTTTTCGGGTTATCAAGGTACGAAAAACCTTTGGTGTTCAAATAAGTTTTTAAGTTTCTCATAAAAGTCCCCGGGCCACCGATGTTTGTATGGTGACTAAAGGGAATAAAAATCGGATTTTTTTCCATCACTAGCTCTCCCTGTAATCAATGAAAATTCTGATATCTCGTTCGGGAAAGTTCTTTAATTTACCAAGAAGGACCTAATGCTTTTTATAATATTCAATAGTCTTGCTCAAGCCCTTCTCCAACGAAAATTCCGGCCTAAATCCCAATGAGACCAACTTGTCGATCGAAGCATAGGAATCTTTGATTTCGCCCGGCCTTTCGGGAACATAACGAATCTCGGAATGGGAATTTAAATAATTTTTGATCGTTTTTACTAGATTACTTATGGTCACGGCCTTGCCATATCCGACATTATAGATCCCGGCGCCTTTCTCCATTAATAAAATAAAGGCTTTGACCAAGTCTTTCACATAAATAAAATCTCGTGTCTGGTTGCCATCACCGTAAATCAAAACCGGCTCATCCTTGAGACAATTTGAGATGAAAATCGGAATCGCGGCGGCATATGATGAATCCAAGGTTTGTCTTTCCCCAAAAACATTAAAAAATCGACCGCAAATCGTAGGTAGTTTTCGGTATTCATTAAAAAAACCGCAGAAAAATTCGCTATCCAGCTTGGTAATGGCATATGGCGAATTGGGATTCAACGGCATTGTTTCCGTCTTCGGCAGTTGAGGTGATTCGCCGTAAACCGCCGCCGAAGAGGCGTAAATCACTTTTTTTACTTTATTTTCAACGGCGGACTTTAAAACATTAATTGTGCCGTGTAAATTAACTGTAATATATTCTTCAATATTCTCCAGGGACTCAACTACGCTTGTAAGGGCTACCAAGTGAAAGACTACTTCGCAACCTCGCATTGCTTCGCAGAGCAGCCGATAATTTGAAATATCTTCTTGAGCTAATGTTACGGGAAGGTTCGTTAAATTGTCGATGTTTCCGGTTCGTAAATTATCATAGATGATTACTTGAGCGCCGAGTCTAACTAACTCCTCCGCCAGATGGCTTCCGATGAATCCCGCTCCGCCGGTTATTAGGATTTTCATGTGATCCGCTCCATTTTAACGCCGAGTCTTAAGACATCTTCATCATAAAAACCGGCATATTTTCACAACCATACGCGGAAAGGCGAGGGGCTTTGCTCAGATCCAATCAAGATGAATATTTTCGATGTTCCGATTGGCGATTTCGCGGCGTATTTCCGCCATGCTTTCCTTCAGTTCCGGAATTTTATGATCATGGGTTTCGACAATTATCGCGTCAACCTTAATGTATAACTTTTGGGCGATGATTTGGCGAAGAATCTCGCCTTCTGCGCCCTCAATATCAATTTTAATCACTCTAATTCGACCAGTCATACTTCTGATAAACTCATTAAAGTTAATGACCTCAACCTCCAGATACTTATTGAGGTTAACATTACATTTATTAGCCAGCAAAGATGAACCGCTCGACCACTTGATTTCATTCTGATCCGAATTTTCATGAAAGTACAAACGCATTTTTCCTTCGGAAATCCAAATCCCTTTATTAATGCAAATTACATTCGGCCATTTTTTAAAATTTCTCTCGAGTACCCCAAAGGCGAATGGATTAGGCTCGAAAGCATATACCGTAGCTCCGTTTTTCGCCATTTTGCGGGTGTTCTCACCTACATTGGCCCCGCAATCAATAGCGATCTCTTCTTTTTGTAAGCTACTAAATAACAATTCATATTTATTAGCGATAATCTTAACTCACCTGCCCATTCCCAATAATGACCGTTCATTAACATTACTTAGCTTAATAAGTTCAAGATTTCTTGTTTAAACCGGCTTCCGCCCAAATTTCTCCCCATTTGATTTCATAAAAAGAAATCCTTAAGCCGGCCTGTTTCATTTCTTCAAAAAATTCCTCTTGAAAATATTCAATCCGGTGGGTTCGATCTAGGCGGTATTCAATCCCCAATTCCTTTTTGACAGGCACTCTCCAATCCCGTTCAAACAGTGGCACCCGGATCAAGAACTTTTGGGGATGGTACTTTTGGGCTAGGTTTTTTAAAAAAACAACCCGCTTCTCTAAATGTTCCAGCACATTAGAAAGCACTATAACATCAATCGTTTGGTAGGGTAATTCTTTTAAGGCGTCACCGCGGATAAATTTCAGATTATCCGCTCGAAACCAGTCTCGGGCCTTTTTAATAGCGCGGGGCGAGATATCAATGGCATAAACCATCGAGCATGGTATTTGCGCCGCAATTTCATAAGCTAAAAGTCCATTCCCGCAACCGACATCAAGCACTCGGCTGTCCGGTGGAATCCGGCTGATAAAAAAATGGTGGTAATTGGTATGATAGTGCTTGGGATGAATCCCATTCCCATATCTTACTGCTTGCTCCCCAATTAACTGATAAAGCAGATTATCTATTTCCAATACAAAACTTAAAGCCTCATTAGCCGGTAAAGATCGGGCTTTATCGTTAATCAACCCCAAAATAGTATCAATTTCATCCGGAAATTTAATCTTGGGCACCACCTTGTTCATTAACATTTACTATTATCCAAATATCCTCTCCGCTAAATAATCTATTCCTCCAAGAGAACTTTTGAGAGCGGCCTTTAACATCTATTACGATAAAAAATATTTTCATGCCAAATGCGCCTTCATCACCGTTGGCATCGTCCCTGATTGCGGTTTCAAATTTGAACACGGCTAAGAGTTCGATGTTTTCGATGTTGGGAAAGGGATGTTATGAGTTAAACCATTATCAAGGAGATAGGGGCTGATCATATATTATAGAGAAACACTAGCCAATCGCTTTGGCCAACTTAAACAAGAAAGCTGGGAAAGATATCTTGTCTGAAGCTAAAGTGAGTTGTATTTATTTAATTGATGAGTTTGAATGGAATGATTATATACCGTGGCAGGTCTCATTCAACTCCGCGCTGGCGATCGCAGATGAAGTGGTCGTTGTGAAAGGGAATCGACCACATACCTGTAAAGGCGAATCCATCGCCGGCTTTTTAAAAAAGCTCTCCGATCCGAAGATCAAAGTTATTGATTATACATGGCCCCAAAATTTTTCATGGTTCGATATTGCTCACGCTTTAAATGCCGGTTTACTCAATTGCAGGTATGAGTGGTGTTTCCGGTTACTGATGGATGAGATAATTCCCTTCGGAAAATTTCGCGAGCTGAAAAAAATTTTAAAAAATTCAGCCTCATACGATATTTTGCGCGTTGGGAGATGCTACCAATTGGGAGACCGTCATCTCTATCCTTATATTCAAAAAGAACTGTTCTTTAGGAATAACTCTCAATACGCATACGGTCGAGTGGCCCCTAGTAAAAGGCAACCCTTGCTGTTTGACAATCCCGTTAAATTAACGGAGAGAACCGATTTTTTTAAATTGACCGTTGCGAGTTATCGAAAAAAGTTTCCATCCTACCCTCCCTTAGGAGAGCGTGATTACAACGATGTGAAAACAAAAAATCTGACCCTGTTCATTATAAATACTGATGTAAATTACCTACCGGACCCAATATTAATTAAACAAAAAAGGCAATCAACGGGTGGATACTTTAATTTACCCGCTGAATATAAAGGACTATACCGAAAGGATATTAAAGACGCTAGTATTATTGATGATCATCGGACCAAAATTAAAAAAATGCTTAAAAGTAATAAAAAAATTAAATATTACAAAATGCCGCCGGAGTTACTTGATTTCACCAAGCAATTCAGCGCCGAACATAATTCCGTGCAACGTTTAATAAAAAATTTGCATAATCGTGGAGGCAAAACTAGTGGCTAAAGTCTTTCTAACCGGAGCCGACCAAGTCGGTTGGGCCGTAGATCAAGAGATTGCTCAGTTGAAAACATTTTATCATTCATTTAAAAACTGTAAAATCATTGATTCTCCGGTAGATTGTGATTTCATTCACTCTGTTTGGTGGGAGAGTCTTTATCAATTACCTTTGAAAATTCTCAAAAAAAAATACATTCTTTGTAGTATTTCGAATCGGCCTTTTCATTACTTAACCGATCCAAAGTTTTCAATAATCCTACCGTATGTCAACCGAATTATTAGTCAATCAAGGGAAGCGACAACTGAATTTAAGAATATGGGAATTGATTCGTTTTATTTACCTTACACAGTTGATCTTAAAAATTTTTACTCTAATATTAGTCTCTCACCAAGTATGCTAAAGGAAAAATATAACATCCCTAAAGCTAAGTATGTCATTGGCAATTTTCATCGCGATTCCGACGGTAGCAATCTTTCAAAGCCAAAACTTCAAAAAGGTCCGGATATTTTTTTAGAAATTGTCAAAAAAATTTGGCTAAATAATAAAAATATTCATGTTTTATTGGCCGGACCCAGAAGGCATTGGCTGCGTAATCATTTGGCACTCCTTGATATTCCTTATACTTTTGTAGGACGTTTAGTTGAAAAAGATGATTGGCAGATTAACATTTTAAAACCGGATGTTATTAATGAGTTATATCAGTTATTGGATTTGGCGGTCGTCTCCAGCAGATGGGAAGGAGCGCCTAGAACAATTTTAGAAGCGACGGCTACTAAAACCAAGATCATCAGCACTCCCGTTGGCATTGCCCCTGATCTTTTAGATGGTAATTGTATTTTCTCCGATTTATTCCGGGCGGTCCGGTTGATTGAGGAAGACATTAACAATGATACCTTAGGAAAATATGTAACCCAACATTATCAAAGGTTAGTGGATAACCACACCGTTAAAGCTCAATATAAAAACTTTCGCAGACTATATTCCCGAACTTTAACGTCGCTTAATTCCAAAAAGCCGAAAACAGCAACTAACGATTCATTGATTAGAGCCGTAACCAAATCAAAAGCGAAGTTCGCCATCGGCGTCTGGCATAAGTTTTTTCAGCCACCATATGGCGGTGGAAATCAATTTATGCTTGCCTTATGTAAATTCCTCCGCAAACGACAGTTAAATATGATCGAGAATAAATTCGATCAAAGAATTGATTGTTATTTAATTAATTCGGTTCATTTCACGATTGATAAATTTATTACTGAAAAACAAAAAAATAAAATTCAGGTAGTTCATCGCATTGACGGACCGATCAAAATTTATCGGGGGATTGATCAGAAACTGGATGATCTCTGTAATAAACTCAATCGCCAATTGGCGTCAATGACGATCTTGCAATCCAATTATGTTTTAACCGCTAATGTTAAATTGGGTTATAAGTTCATTAATCCGATCATTATTAATAATGCGGCCGACTCGGATATTTTTAATCGGACCAATAAAGAATCTTTTTCAAATAACCGAAAAATAAAGATCATTTCCACCAGTTGGTCGAGTAATCTTAATAAAGGCTTTGAGGTATACCAATGGATCGACGAAAATTTGGATTGGAATAAGTATTCATATACTTTTGTAGGGAATTCACCGGTAACATTTAAAAACATTAAAATTATCAAACCGGTGAATTCCGAAAGATTGGCGGAAATTCTGAAACAGCATGATATTTATCTTACCGCTAGTAAAAACGATCCTTGCTCAAACGCTTTGCTAGAAGCTTTAGCCTGCGGGTTGCCCGCGTTATTTTTAAATAGCGGAGGCCATGGGGAAATAGTAGATTGGGGTGGCTTAGGGTTTAAGGCGCCTTTTGAGATTCCGAAGTTACTAGAAACCATCGTCAATAACTATGAAATGTTTCAAAATTTAATTACGGTTGATTCAATCGATCAAATAGCGGAGAAATACTATATTGTGTTAAAAATTGCAGCAGCGGCGCCAAAAAATTAATGAACTCCAATTTATATCTTATAGATACCTGATTTGCTTTTTCGAATCCGCCGACATACCGGGGTTCATTTCATAAAAAGAGGCTAATCATTCCGATTAGCCTCTTTCTTCTCATGCAATCCGCACATCCGTTACCACTTCCACCGGAACCGGGTTGGGATTGCCGTCATTCACTACATCCAGCGGAATCACCCGTTTGGTTACGTTAATCACTCCCGGACCGCGGACATCGGTTACCACATCGAATTCTTGGAAGACCGCTCCTTCCGGGGTTAAGACTAAAGCCCTGACCCGGATGGTCTCAGTCACAATTCCCGGACCGGTTACACCGGTCACCACCGACACTCCCGGTTGCGGTTCTTCCGTTCCGCGTACGGTGGCCCGCAGGACTACAATCTGGGTTACTTCATTGCGTTTCTTATCCAAGCTGAAGGAGATATTCTCAATATCAACGGTCGCCTCAACCGCTTGATTCGGTTGGATACCGGGTACGCTCACCAGAATCGAAAAAGGAAGCCGTTCGGTAATGCTCCGGACGATGTTGTCGGCGTCCACGAAAAAGATGGTCTTTTCAACTACGCCTTCAACTACTACTCCGTCAAGGATGACTTTAGCGGTTAAATCAGTGATGATGGCTTGGATTTCCTTGATCTTGATCGCAGTCACCGGTAATTCGAAAGTATTTCTTAAAATTATCTGTTGTTGCCCTATTACCTCCGCTCCCGGAAAAACAATCGTCACTCTGGTGACATTTATCTGCTGTTGAATCTGTTCTCTCCGGACCACCAGGACTTGTTTGGTATTCTCCCCCACTACCTGCTCGAGTTTGAAAAGAGGCCTGCCTTCGCCCAGGACCAGATTTATCTGAAGAGTCCTGGTAACTACGGCGTTGATTGCAAAAATCACTTTCTGTCTTAGCCCGGTTGGGGAAATTAAATCAAAGAAGATCGCTTCAATAATCGGTGTGATATGAACATTATCGCCTGGTACGACTCCGGGGATATCTAGAAATAGGGAAAACGGGATATCCTCTGCCAAATGGCGCTCGATATTTTCAGTACTGATAAAGAAGATCTGTTTATGAATAATGCCTTGGACGATTACTTTATCATGAATTACATGAGTTACGATATTGCGAAGCTGGGCGACGATCTCCCTGACCTTTATCGCGGCTACCGGGAGAGTAATAACCGTTTCACTGAGATCCTGGACTGTGTTTTCACCGACAAACTCTTCGACTTTAAACAGAGGCCCGGTTCCGACCGTTACCTGAAGTCTGACGTTTTCGGTCACTTTAACGAAGAACTCTAGGACCGCTTTTTGCCTTAAGGTAGTTTCATTGACTAAGTGAAAGAAAATCGCTTCGATTCTTGACTGAACTTGCACATCCATGCCGGGAACTGCCCCGGGAAGATCAACGAACAAGCTGAATGGCAATTCCTCCATTTGATGGCGTTCCAGGTTGTTGGTATCAACGAAGAAGATTTGTTTATGGAGAATGCCTTGAATAATTACTTTATCTTTAATGACTTCAACTTCCAGATTTCGAATATCACCGGTAATTTCATCGACTTTAATCGCTGGATATTCCAAAGCTACATCGGCTTCGATTAAAGTTTGGGCCGTATTTTCGCCAACCACTTCTTTTAATAGTAAAGTTGGCCCATCCCCGGTCGCTAAGTTAACTTGAACAGTTTCGGTAACTTTTACAAAGACTTCGATGATGATTTTTTTGATAATGCTTTCCCCACCAGGGGCGATCTCAGTGATGATCTCTTCAATTCTGGCCGAGACCTGAGCGTTCATTCCCGGCTGGACTCCCGGGACATCCAGGAAGGTGCTGAAATGAACGTCATCAGCCAAATGATGCACTAAGTTATCGGTCCCTACAAAAAAGAGTTGTTCATGGACTACGCCTTGAACTATTACTTTATTAGGGATAATCTCAGTTACGATGTTTCGAATTTCACCGGTGACATTACGGACTTTGATCGCCCTGAGTGGTAAGACCGCTTCTTGGACCGCTTCTACCCTGGCGTTAATCGTCTGTGATCCGGTAGTCTGTACTTTAGCCCCCTGTAGGTTCATGGTTGCTGGTTCCTTTAGGAGCGTTAATTGAGACTGAATATCTGCTGCCGATACTTTGGGCAACACCTCTACCTTGACTTTACTTACTTCAGCCCGACCCGTAGGCTGTAATTCGAGCTCCTGTTGTTCAGCGGATTCGTTAGAATCATCTTCAGCAAGCGCAATGGCTTTAACTGTTTTAATCTTCTTGGAGCTTCTTTTTTCACTATTTGTGGTTGATGCTTTTTTCTTTTTGGGACCGCTTCTCTTTTTCTTTACGGCTCCAGTTTCTGCTTCCGATGGATCTGCTTGAGTCTGATTTATATTCAATTCCCCTGGATCAGGGTCTTTTACTTTTTTGGTAGCGGATTTTCTCTTTCTAGGCTTTTTTACTTTCTCTTCTTGCTGAATCTCCATTGTTCCATCATTGGTATTATCCACTCCCATCGTCTAACCTCCTTTCGAGTATTCCGGCGATTAGCGCCGGAAAATTAGGAAAGGCCAAAAATTCTAATACAGTATATGCAATTGTCCAAGTAGGTGACAGTTAGCCGCGGAGTTTGTGACTATGGCACATTAGGCAGGAATCGAGAGACAAAAAAGCGTGAAGCAGATATTTATCCATGCCTCACGCCTCAAGCATTCTTCACACCTTATGGCCTTCGTCTCACGTCTCATGCCTCAAGTTCTCAATCAATAAAAACCTGGGTCATCATCTTCCCGTAAGGACTACCCTTTACTATTCCGATCCCGATTCTTTTAAAGTTAGGGTTTAGAATATTACTCCGATGGGCCCTGCTAGCGAGCAATCGATGATGAGTCCTTAAAATGTCGGAACCTCCCGCCAAATTTTCAGCGGCATTAGAGTAAGAGATGGCCTTTATTTCCAATTGATCATGAATGGTGCCGAAACGCTCCGAATAATGGCCGAAATAGTTATGGCTGACCATATCACAGCTTTTCTCCCGTGCTAATTCAGTTAATAAGGGGTCAATTTCAAGCCGCGGCAAACCAGCTTTCGCTCTTTCCTGGTTTATCAGCTTAAAAATCTTGGTTTCCTCCTGAGTTAAATTAATCTCCCGGGAGGGTTTTCGATCAGCGCTAAGGTTGGGATCATCAGCCGACGGGGTTGAAACATTACGCCATTGAGATTGATTAATCTGTTCATTGTTGGAATCTTTTGCCAAAACTTGGGTTGAATTATTTGTGAGAAGAATTACTGCTACTAATGGTATTAAAGTTAGTATAATCGGTTTTACGGATATTTGCCGGATAAAATAGCGCATTCGTTGCTCCTTTCGTTGGTGTGTCAAACGTAATAACCCAGGACCGCCTAACCATTTCGGCATAATATGAATTCCGTATTTGCCGTAATAACCCTTTATGTAATATTGTGAAAGCCTTGAAAATGGTGGAATGAATAAAGGGCCTTACGGCCCTATTAAAATTAAGGGATAAACTTCTATTCTTTCGGTGTTAATTCAATCAGCCCTTCCCTGATGGCATAAAGAGCAATTTGAGTCCGGTTCGCCAAACCCAATTTCTTACGAATACTGGTAATATAGTTTTTGGCGGTTTTTTCACTGATAAACAACATTTTCCCAATTTGTCGATTATCCAAGCCTTGGGCAACCAAGGGCAAAATTTCTTTTTCCCGGGGACTCAACCTCTCTACCGGATCAGGTCGGCAGTTACCATTCGTTAACGGTGACATGCCTCTCCTCCTCCATCCAACTTCGCTCGGGCGGAGAAGATGTAAGCCTCATAGCATTATGTATTAGCAATAAATATGTTTTTCACCTTTTTTAGCTAAGCAAAATCAATGACATCCCTCGCGAAGTAGTTTTCTTGCTTACATGATATTCTTAAGCAAGATAGTCGGTGAACAACCCGTGACCTAATCATTTCTTTAGACATGGGGATAGGGGCGCGAGGAAAGAGTCTTGAATGTTAAGCCTTTGATGGCTTTTATTATTTACCTCTTCGATCCTAGAGATGAAGAACTACCTAAAAAGATCCTTTAAATATTTTGTGGCAGTTTTATTGATTCGATGATTTTGGTCAATACAAACATGTTTAGTAAAGCCGGTTGCTAAAAGTTTTTTAGTTTCAACATTAATGATCCGGTAGTTAAAGTAAAATCCGCCTCCCTCATCAGGGATTAACTCGGTTTCAACTTCGACTAAATCATCATACTTTGCCGGGCTTAAAAATTTAGCGCCGCATTCAACCAATGGTAATAACCAGCCTTTCGCCTCGCATTCACGGTAGGTTAATCCCTGTTCCCGCATCCATTCGGTCCGCCCCGCTTCAAACCAAATATAATAAACTGAATGATGGACTATTCCCATTTTATCGGTTTCTTGGTATCTGACGCGAAAACTAATGTTGGTTTTCATTTCTCCTCCGTTATTTTTAAAAACTAATTTCGCCAAGTTAAAGTCTAATGTTTAGGCCAAAAAGTTAGACCTTTAGAAACGACTTGTGTGTAGAATCCGTTTAATCAGTGAAATCCTGGTCGATTTTACCCCAGTAGATTTTGGCGCAAGACAAACAACGGCCGATACCATATTTTACATTGCGGCCGTTTTCCTGAAATTTAAGGTTATGTAATTCGATAAGTTCACAAACATCATTCTTCGGACAATGAAATGCTTTTATTCTTCCATCAGCCTGATTGCTTTCCCCCAGCTCCGTCAGTTCCCAGGCTAATTTATTGACCGGCTTCCCCCACAATCGCACCGCCTCTTTAATCAATTCCGAAGGAGGGTTGTTCAAAGATTTTTTGGGGTCAACATTAAACATGATTTTCACCTCTTTTTTTTACGATAGGACTATCGCCTACTCGGTTATGAGTGTAGAAATAGACGTTCTTTATCAACATGTTTAAATTAGAGAACTATTTAACAAGATATTCTTGATAAAATAACTTTTTCCTTTTCATAAAACTGTAACAAATGGGACTTATTCAATAATAAAATTTCAGTATATTTATCTAAGCAGGACATGAATTGTGCAAAAATATTTTTAGTATGAGACTCGATCGAAAACAGCCGATTCTTTAAAAGAATTGGCTGTTTTTAGCTTGGGCTAATTCACAAGTTGTCTCCCGCCTGTTATTTTATAAGGAAATCTACCACCGTAATATAATTAAAAATTTAAAACTTTACACACATTCATGATTCAAGCCCCCATGACTGTTCTTTTCAATAACGCCTCTAATGATTGAGCGCCGATATCAATAAATTAATAAATTCCGGAAAGAACGCGATCTTGGTCCCCGATTTCAACTAAGCCATTAGCTTAGCTTACTTTAGCGTCACATTGCAGGAGGCGGTCATATTCATTTAACAAGCGATCAATTTCTTCCGAAACCCTTAAAACTTCTTCGTTAGCGCTTCCTTTTTCATCCCATAGTTTGTTTAATTGGATCTTTAAACAATCGATTTGATTAGATACTTCCTTAAGCCGGTATGACATCTCGTCCTCCACGGAATGAGTTTTTCCGCCGTCATAAGTTGCGATTCTAATTCCCGGTTATACGTTTATCTAACTATATTATAAACGATTTTTCTAATTTTGGAAATAGTTTTTATGAAAAACCTTCCGAGAAGCAACCAAACGTTTATCTGAATATAATCCAGCAAACCCTGAATTTTGCCGGTTTTCCCGAAATCCGGTTTATAAGACGTAGTAAAACGTTTTTTATGTTTGTAACTTTCTTTATGTTTATTTTTAAATTACTTATAAAAATCTCCCCCACCACGCAGGGAGAAGCTGTCTGAATTTTACAATTAATTAATACTATCCTGAGTTTCCGCTACATATGATAGACCTTGGTGGAAGGAGGTGAATCAAAATGCCTATTGTCGGTTCAAAACCAAAAAAAGGAATCTACAAGTGTATCATCTGCGACAAAAAAGTGACTGTCGATTATTCGTATCCCACTTTAACCTTTTGTCCCAAATGTGACGGCATCACTTTTATCAGCATCTAATCCCTTTTGGAATAATGAAAGAACAAGCATACCTAGAAAAATGGTATGCTTGTTCTATATCTATCAAATATATAGGAATGGAACATTTTTACACGCAAGACCCTTCCTGAGATTTAAGAAGGGTCTTGTTCAAAACAGTATCATCACAAAAAAAAATATGCTCATTCTTGTTCCGCGGGTTCGGATTGGACTTTCTCGGCTTCTTCAGCCTCTTCTTCCTCAGACTCTAACACTTCCACGGCTTCAACATCACTCTCGACAGTTTCGGATTCGGCCACGTTTTCTTCATTGTCAATTACATCGTCGGCAAACATCTATTTCACCTCCTTTGTCCAAATTTTGCGGGACGCTAATTGTGTATGCTAAACCTCATCGGTTTAGAACAAGGAAGTGAATCCAATACTGCTAATCTCCGCCAAAGGGATCCCAAAGATGTTTTTTCATGTCGATACATCCATTATCCTTGAAAGTGACCCCTTCGCTCTCCAATAACACCCGTTGCTCTCCAGGGCCAAAAATATAGCCCGGGCCCATACTCCCCGCCTTATTGACTACACGGTGACAAGGAAGCCCCAACTCTTTTGGAGCGTCATGCATCGCCCAGCCGACTACCCGAGCGTTACGCGGCTCTCCAATGAGCGCCGCAATTTGGCCGAAGGATGCCACTTTACCGACGGGGATTTGGGCGACAATCTGATAAACCCGTTTAAAAAAACCATCCATGATGATAATACTCCTATGCTTATGTTTCAAAGGATATTTTAACATAGAAGCTGCGAATTAGAAATGTCAGAAAAAAACACACCCCGTCTTGGGTGTGTTTCTATTTTACACCGTATTTTGGGTGCAAAACTAATGACGGTATTAGGGGTTAGATGACTGGTAAGTTTAGCGTAGCGAATGCCCTTAAAGCTACAAACTATTCTTTGGAAAGCAGAACCCCTTGAGGTCCAAGGGTTCTGCTTGGTTTAATCCGTTTATCTCACCGTGACCTTAAAACTCTTCGCTTCCTTCACTCCCAGCTCTTGATCTTCAACGGTCACCGTTACATTGTAGGTTCCCTTTTTTTGATAAGTATGTCTTTGGTCCAGACCCTCAACTGTTTCTCCATCATCAAAGTCCCAAATGTATTTGAGATTGGGATTAGAAGCCCCTTCTTTCTCCGCCCAAGCCCGGCATTGAATGGATAACGGCGCTTTACCGGAAGTCGGGGTCACCGAGGCGGTTAAACGGATCTTAGGCATCCTGGTCTCGATCTCTAAAGTAGTTTTAACAATATTCTCCGGATGAAGCCGGTCTTTTATTTCGAGGGAGACGGTATGTGTTCCATCCCGCCTAAAGGTATGGGCCGGGTTTTGTTCATAACTGATTGCGCCGTCCCCAAAGTTCCAGATATACAAAGGCTCACTAGGAGAACCGGTCACCCCTACCTGGGCATTGAAATTAACGGTGCAAGGAACTATCCCTTTAGTGACGCTTGAACGAGCAGTAACCTTCATCTCAGGAGGGAGAACCGACATTGGCAGCGAAGCGGACGCTAAATTGCCGGGATGGAGCCGATCGTTAACCACTAATTGGACCAGATATTCTCCTGCTTTTTTATAGATGTGTTTCGGCTTAATTTCGTTACTAACTTCCCCGTCCCCAAAGTCCCAATGATAAACCAAATCCACCGGCGAGCCTTGAACTTTTAACCCTGGATCGAAACTGGCTGTCATGGGGATAATCCCTTTAGCCAGTGAAGCCTGGGGCGTTAAGGTGATTTGTGGCGCTACTGCTTTTATAATAGTGACTTCATCTGGGATCAACAGTTCCGGATGAAGCCGATCTACTGTTTTTAAAACAACCTGGTAATCGCCGGGCTCAGTAATTTTTTTAGTAAAACCGGTGGCTTCAATTTTATCACCGGCTATCTCCCAGGTGAACTGAAGCTGAGACGGCCCACCAAGCACTTTGGGAGTTACTGAACCCTTTACTTCCAAGGGCACCGGTCCGTTGGCCGGAGTAATCACCGTATTAGTGCTGACGTTTAACGGGGCCGCTTCGATCAACCAAGTTTTTTCGATATTATATTGATCTACTTTTGCCGTTAAAGTTAGTAAGTACTTTCCGGGTTTAAGATAAGTATTTTTAGCCTCCGGCCCCGACAACACCGGCCCGTTTCCAAAATTCCAAGTATACGAAGCTTTCTGTCCATAATTGACTATGGCGTTTACTTGTCCGGTTACCGCTAACTCTACCGGGCCGCTTAAAGGTTCAACTTTAGGATTTAGAACTATTAAAGGCGGAACATCCATCTCAAAGTAAAACTTTCGGGACCCCTTTCCATTCAAGGGGCTGCCTGCACCGGTTACCACTACCGGGACTTTTCCGTCCCGATCAAATTGATAGGTAACTTGACTGCCGTTGGAGGTCTTGTTATTCCCCCATTCCCAACGCCAGTCTTTGACCTCGGCCGGACCTTTGATCCCAAAATTAAAAAGATACGGCTGATCTCCCTGACCATATTCGATCAGGGCTTCGGTATATTTCAATTTGGCCTTAACTTCCGCTCCGGTTTTGGCGATTAACACCGAATATTCACCGGCATTGATCGTTATTTTATACCTAGTCCCCTTTGGAATGGTCAACTTTCCCGAATTGGAAACAGTACTTTTTTGCAATTGTTTCGAATCGGCGTCGGTTTCTTCGATCATAAAGAAAGCAGCTTGTTTCTCCGAAGACAACCCTTTTTTGGCGATGGTAAATTCCCAATTTAGAGTGGTATCGAAGTCCAAGGGTTCAGCCGGTACCCACAGCTCTTGTTGTTGGCCTATTTCGTCAACAACCGCCTGGATCTCCCGTTCCAACTGGATGGAGGTGGTTCCTCCAGCCGAACCTACTGTGATATTACTTAATAATATCGTTACAAATAATAGCGCGACTAGGCAATATTTTTTCATGCTTAACCCTCCTTAACGAATACTATATCATATAACGCTCCCTATTATGAAATGTTCCTGGTTTAGAAAATTATGGAAAACAGGATTAGAAGACAGAATCTATTAATATGTAACCACTCCCAAAGCTTTCTGCTTAAATTCCCCGGCTTGTTTCGGAGTAACAAGCCCAACACTGGCCATTTCATCCAGGACTTTATCCCGGCCCGATTTAGCTACTTTAATATCTTGTAACAAATGCTCCTTCCGATAAATATCGGGAGACAAGATATCCGTCGCCAGCCAGACTAGAAATGCTATCTCGTGAGTTTGTAACTTAGCGGCATGTTTTCCAAAATAATAGTTGGAGGCTGCCTCAACTCCGAAGGCGCCTTCTCCGAAGTAGATATTGTTCAAATAAAACTCTAATATTTCTTCTTTGCGGAATTTACGTTCGATTTTATAGGCTAAAATAACTTCATCGAACCGGCAAGGCAAGTCTTTCTTATGGATCAGAAAGAGGTTGTAGCCCAAGGTCGAGGCGATACCCCGGTGATAACGGACGGGTTCATACAAACCTAAAAACGCTTTTATTTCCGTGATTAATATCGGGGCTAAATCGCTGATCCCGACGTTATAATTATAAAACCGGGCATCCTTCCTCTGGACGAAAGCTCTTTGGAGTAAGGTAGGCATCTGAGAAACCCGAATAGGGGTCCGGACCCTAACGAAAACTTTAATTAACTCTTTGCGTTGCTGATCGTAAAATGCTACCCAGCGGTTATCTTCTACCGGAAGATCAATGGAAGCGGTATTAATCGTTACCGCCCTTAAAAAGCGGGTTGCAATCAAAAAACCCAAACAAAGACAGGTCAGGATAAGTACCAAGCAAAAACCAAATTTAGGCCCGTTTAAGGATTTCTTTTTCATCAAGAATCTCTTTCAAATCAAGATTACGCTGATCTTTTCGGCTGTCTTTGGAAAATCCTTTAGTTGATCGCAGATTACGGTATTACGGTGATAATTATTGTCTTAGCTATCGGAATTACCGATATTGGTAAATATCGTAATTTTTCAAAGGTAAATCAGCAGGAGTTTGGTTTTGGAGAAGCCCCGAGGTCAAGATTGGGAGAATCTTTGAGTCAGAGATTTCCGGAGGGCAAAGGGAAAGCTTTGGTGGATCTGGCGCAAAGCGGTCGAATGGGCCAAAGGGTGGGTCAATTTCCAAATTAGTGTCAGCAATGAACCCTTGACTGTGCAGTTACTTTAACATGGGATATCAGGATTGTCCTATCGATGGAAGTTATGATACAATTAATATCTAACCGATCCTAGGGAGGGGGATTTTGGTGGATGATAACAAAGTTGCCATATTACTCGAAGATTTACGAGCGCAGTTCCGCATTTTCGGCGAAGGGCTGGAAATTCTCCATGGTGAAATAAAGGAAGTCAAAAAAGAGATAGCCGACTCCCGAAACGAAACAAATCAACGTTTTCTTGAAAATGGCCGGGAGCACCAGCAATTAATGCAAATGGTCAAAGAGCTTGATAAGGAAGTTCAAGTAGAAATCAAGCGGGTAAAATAACATTTCGCCTAAAACTAACTCGCCCGGACTTCGTCCACCCTCTCTGCTTTGAAGTTGGTTCTGTGTCAGCAAAGAGGGTTGATGAATTGATAACCCCAGTCTTTCGAGTCTCTTTGCACTGAAAACGCAATCAAAACCGACTTCCGGGAAGAGAGCGGCCAACTAATGCGACTTTTGGCGCCTGACATCGCGGGATCCCATTTAGAAAATCAATCTTTTTTTATATCACCCATTTATGCTACCATATTTTCACCATGATTAATTTTAGAGCTATTATTTCATTTTTGTGTGAATGGTGTTTGGTTTTAACTTATACAATCAGTGATACAATTAAATCACGTATTGCTCTCCAAATTAAAACATTGCCCTGCGCAACCAATTGGCGCTTTACCAGCAACATGAACTTGACCGCAAGATCCCCAAGCCTCGAACTACCCCGGCTTCCCACCAATTATGGGTCCTAATCTCGAAACTTTGTCCGGATTGGAAGTCTTTCCTCGTGATTGTCAAGCCGGAAACGGTCATCGCTAGCATCGTAAAGCTTTCAAGTTTTATTGGCTGTTTAATTGATATCCTCTTTTTTCTTGATAGCATTCCAGTTTCGAGTGTTTATTTGGTCTTGCTCTTTTGTTATGTGTCTTTACTGAATATGGAAGAAATTCGATCAAAACTTATCTTTTTTGTTCGCTTTACTGAAAATCTCTTAGCTTAATTCTTTGATTAAGCTCATTTTTTTGTTTCATTTTTGTCCGGATGGACTTTTTGATGCCGACACCCTTGATAACCTTCTTTTTCACTATTGATAATTTTTTAGTCTTTTTCAGTAAAACCTATTTAGGGGTTCCTGAATAAATCTTGTTTTTCAATTAAAGGTCAACTTCAAATTCAAAAACGGTAGATTTTCGCGACCTAAACAGCACCTTGAAAAATTGCGACAAAAGAACCCGGAGTTTACGCTCCAAGTTCATCACCAAAAATTGAAGCATAATCACTGATTCGCTTGTATCTTGGCGTCTCGCCATAATCCGGCCCAATTGATAACAACGTTTCCCTTCACCAACTTGCCTTCAACGGCGTTTCGAATCTTTTCAAGGGAACGTTCCAACCGCCGCCGTTTCTTATCAGATTCTTGCGGCGGTCGGCCAACCGCTCAAATGGATGCCGTGTTTCTTGCAATACTGGATATTATCGTGATTCCGGAATAATTTGTCGCCAGCAACAAACTTGGGATATACTCCGAAACGACGACGGTAATTTTCGATAAGCGCTTTAAGTTCAACGCCTTCGTGAAAGTTATCCCAGCTAAGTTTATCACAAAGGCATAGCCATCGACCAGGCTGATGGCAATTTTAGCTCCAAACTCGGTATCGGAGGCCACTTTACCTCGGACAATCGGACGGACGTACGGTTGACTGATGCTGACGATCCGGTCGGCGATCCGATGAGTTTTGGTATCATACATGACTTTTTGTTGTTGGTAAAGCGTTTGAATGACTGCCAGTTCTTTAAGTTGTTTTCGGGATAATCTCTTTGAATTCATTGATTGCAATTTGACGATAGTCTTTAGATCCCGTTTGATGTACCGTAATTGTTTGCCAACGGCCCGGCGGATTGCTTTGGGTTTGGGTTTCTTCGTTTTCGCCAGGTTCAAATAGTCTTTCCTGGCGTTTTTACGGTAGGTCTTCGGTTTCTCCATTTGCTTTTTGAACGGTTCATAGAGATCGTCAATCATGGCTTCCAGTTTTTCGCGGCCTTCATTGAGCAAAGAACAATCGGTCGGATAACGAATATCCGCCGGTGCGCAGGTGGCATCGACTATCAAGGTTCCTTGATTGTTTTTTCCGCTCGAATCGAGTGGCTCATCCGGATCGGAATCGTCCAAATCATCAGAGTCTTTTTTGGGTTTGACGCCACAGATTATCTCGTTAATCTCTTGGAGGGTCTTAGCGCTAAACCGTTTACGAAAATGGACCATTAACACGGGTCAAACGGCGCTGTTTTTTGAAATTTGGTAAGTCCGATAAAGGTGAGTAGCCCGGAGGAGTTTCACCT